>JAFQNC010000034.1 GCA_017396085.1 Tidjanibacter sp.
AACATCAATTTAACGCAAGTCTGCATCGCTTAATGCTATTTTATCGAAACTTTTACGATTCCCGTCTATTGAAATTTTACCTCCATAAATCCACAACAACAAACAAGCCTGCCTAACAAAAAAACTTGTTAGACAGGCTCTTGTTGTTTGCGGGTGGCGGAGCGAGAACTCCACCACTCGGTGTGCAGTAGCCGAAACTACCAGTTGAGAATCTTCTTGAAGTCGTACTCCTCGGGGTGCTCAACATAGGCCTTTGCTGCCTCGTAGTCCTCGGGGGTGATGTAGCAAAGAATGTTGTTCACGAGGCCTTGGAACTGGTCGCCATCGGGATTAACCAAACGGGGAGGAATCTTGCCGGTGGTGGGGTCCTGAAGGTCTTTGAGGTAGAGCTGGCTAATCTGGCCGTCTTGTGCAACGTAGACCATACAGCCGGTCTTACCTTCGCTGAAGAGTTTGTAGACACCCATACCGAGAGTGGTGCAATACAGCAGGTCGCTTGCAACGGGAGTCTGGCAACGTACCTCGTAGCCAATCTCCACGGGGCGCGATTTAACCTTGATTTTGAGTGCTTTGAGCTTCTTCTCCAAAATCTCGTTGAACACGTGAGCCTTCGAAACCTTACCGAGTTCGGGGTGGCCGTGCTCGTCAAAGGTGAAGTTCACACCTGCATTCTTGATTTCCTCCTCGGAGAGGCTGTGGAACACACCCTCCGACACGATTGCTGCACCGTAGTCCATACCCATAATCTTGCGTTTGATGATGGAGGAGATGGCGAGGTTTACAATCTTGTCGATGGTAATCTCGGTCTTGTTGAACATCTCGGGGATAACAATCATAGGATAGTGGCAAGCGGCACCAATACCGCAAGCCAAGTGGCCTGCCGAGCGACCCATAGCGGCGAGGATAAACCAGTTGCCGCTGGTGCGAGCGTCCATATATACAGCCCTGCCAATTACGGCACCCTTGTCCATAGCCGACTCATAGCCGAAGGTGGGAGCACCTGCGGGCAGAGGAAGGTCGTTGTCGATGGTCTTGGGAACGTGGATGTTGGCAATGGGGTACTGCTTTGCTTCAAGGAATTTGGCAATGCGGTTGGCAGTCGATGCGGTGTCATCACCACCAACGGTTACCAGCAACTTCACGTTGTTGTCTTGGAAGAACGAAAGGTTAAAATTGTTCTCAAAGTCGGCATCGGTGGGTTTGAAACGGCTCATCTGAAGATAGGAGCCACCACGGTTGAAGATGTCATCGGCCAAACGATAGTCGATGTCCTCCATACGAGCCTCGGCCTTGAACAGACCGCTGTAACCCTCGTGCAAACCGATTACACGAAAACCTTTACCCAAGAAAGTCTTGGCTACCGAGCCCACAACGGTGTTCATACCGGGTGCGGGACCGCCACCTGTGAGAATTGCAATTGCTTGTTTCATAGTGATTTATTTTAAGTGTTGAATTTGTAATGTAGTCCGTTTTTGCTTTTGTGTTGCCTTGCGAGAGTGCCCACTGGGGTACTCTGCACCCCACAAAGGTATAAATTATTTCTTAAAAAATTTTAATATTTCCCTTAATTTTGATTTTCTCACAACAAGCCTGCTTCGTAGAGGATGATGATTTGCTCAATGAGTTTGTCCTCGCCCTGCGTGGGGTCGTACTCCTGCTTGAGGTTGGCACGGAAAATCTTGGCTATGGTGTTCCAAAACTTGGCGGAGAACTTACCTCTGAAGTCCTCCAGCAGTTGGTAGGAGGTGCGCTCGGTCTCGCGGTCAATGAGTCGTATGAGGATTTTACCCTGCGTGTAGGTCATATTTTCCAACACGGGGGTGTAGCGCCTGATAATCTCTTTTTCGAGGCTTTTGGTTATGCGCTCGCGCTCCTTCTTGTTGCTCACGGTGTCGAGTTGAGCGTTGAGGGAGTTGAAGTAGCGGCGTGCGTCAAGGGCGTAGGGGTAGACGGCCTTCACGTTGCGAATGAGCCTGCGGTGTCGCTTGATGTCGCCAATGCTACGGAAGGCGATGACATCGGAGAGTTGCACAACATAGGTGGTGTCGCCCGTAATTTCGTCTACGGTGGTACCTGCCATATAGCCGCCTCCGTAGCGCGAGTAGGGCACATAGGTGTGTGTTCGTTGTGCCGAGAGCCCCTGCGCCCCCAGCAACACCATCGCCACTATGATTGCAAACTTTTTCATTTTACGCTGTTAGCTGTTCGCCATTCGCCGTTTTGATTATAACGCAAAAAAATATTTACTAATTACTCTTTACTAATTACTCTTTACTCTTTACTAATTAGCCGCTAGGTGTTGGCCAAAAAGAAAGGAGGGTTCGGATATTGCTCCGAGCCCTCCTTTGTTCATATCCGATTTGTCTTTTTGTCGGGAGCGGTGCGCCTTGCTTTACTCGGCATCGGGCTCCTCGGCCATTGTGGTGTAGACGTTGGTTACATCGTCATCCTCCTCAAGTTTCTCAATGAGTTTGTTGAGAGCCTCACGCTGCTCGGCAGTAACCTCCTTGGTGTCGGTGGGGATGCGCACGAACTCACCGCTGACGATTTCCATCTGGTGCTCGTCAAGGTAGGACTGAATGGCACCAAAGGCCTCATATTTGGCGTAGATGTTGATTACATTGTCGTCATCCACGAACATCTCGGTCAGGTCGAGGTCAATGAGGTCAAGCTCGAGTTCTTCAAGGTCGATGCTCTCCTTGTTTGCGGTCTTGAACACGCAGAGGTGGTCAAACATAAAGGTTACACTACCACTGGTACCGAGGGTACCGCCACACTTGTTGAAGTAGGAGCGCACGTTTGCCACGGTACGGGTGGTGTTGTCGGTTGCGGTCTCCACGAGGATGGCCACACCAAAGGGACCATAACCCTCATAGACCATCTCTTTGTAGTCGGTGGTATCCTTGCTGATGGCACGTTTGATGGCCCTCTCAACGTTCTCCTTGGGCATATTCTCGGCCTTTGCGTTCTGCAACAGCACGCGCAGACGAGTGTTGCCGGAGGGGTCGGGACCACCTGCCTTTACTGCGATTTCAATCTCTTTACCAATCTTAGTGAACGTGCGAGCCATATTGCCCCAGCGTTTCAGTTTGCGCGCTTTGCGATACTCAAAAGCCCTTCCCATAGTCTGGATGTTGTTATGTGTTTTTAGTTTTACGTTTTATCAAGTGGCGCAAAAGTACAAAATAAAATTGACAAAATGAAATTTTGTCTAAAATGCTACTGCTTGTGTGTAATTCTACACCATTTTTTACTACCTTTGCGTGGAGTACGCAAACAAAAAAGAGAGCAACGTATGATGCACGAAGAGGTAAACAAGGCTGTGGAGGTGCTGAAGAGGGGAGGGATTATTCTCTATCCCACCGACACCGTGTGGGGTATCGGGTGCGATGCCACCAATGCCGAGGCTGTGGAGAAAATCTACGCCCTCAAAGGGTCTGTGAATAAGAAAGGTATGATTGTGCTCCTTGATGAGCCCACCTCCGTGGGTCGCTACATCCGCCGCGTGCCCGAGGTGGCGTGGGACCTGTTGGAACTCTCCGACAAACCCCTCACGCTCATCCTTGACGGAGCCGTGGGAGTTGCCCCCAACCTCATTCCCGAGGAGGGCTCCTTGGCGGTGAGAGTTGCCGACCACGAATTTTGCCGCTCGGTGGTGCGCCGCCTGCGCCGTCCGCTGGTGAGCACCTCGGCCAACTTCTCCGGCGAGCCAACTCCGACCACCTTTGGGGAGATTGCCGAGGGCATAAAAAGTGGGGTAGACCACGTGGTGTCGCCCGCAGTGGAGGGCAAGCCTACCCGCACAGCCTCCTCAATTATGATACTCCACGAGGATGGAACATTCAAAATTATACGATAAACGACAAAAAAGAGAGAGGGAGTAGCAGTGCTCCCTCTCTCTTTTTCTCTACAAAAACTCTACAATCGCTCCACGGCTGCACAAAGCCTCTCGAAAATTTCCTCCACCGTGCCCACTCCGTCAATGGCAACGAATTTACCCTGCTCGGAGTAGTAGTTCTCCACAATTTCCGTCTGCTCCTTGTAGATGCGGATGCGGTTGCCGATGACCTCCTCGTTTGCATCGTCTGCACGGCCGCTGACCTCGCCACGAAGCAACAATCTTTTGATGAGTTCCTCATCCGGAACACGCAGCGAAAGCATCACATCAACCTTCTGGCCGCACTCCGCCAACATCACGTCAAATTGCTCAGCCTGATAGGTGTTGCGAGGAAAACCGTCAAAAATATTGCCCGCTCCGGAGTCGTGTTTGGCGATGTACTCTTTGACAATCTCGATGACCAACGAATCGGGTGCAAACTCCCCACGAGCGATGTGCTCTTCAACCTGTTTTCCGGCGGGCGTTTGAGCCTTGATTTCGTTGCGAATAACCTGACCTGTTGAAATGTGATTGAAGCCGTAGCGTTCAACCAACTTCTCGGCCTGAGTGCCCTTTCCTGCACCCGGAGGGCCGAATAAAACTATGTTTTTCATTAACGCCGAAATAAATTTTCGAGTGCAAATATACAAAATTATGCCAAATGTGGTCATCCAACCTTAAAAATATTTTACTACCTTTGTCCCAAATTGGCTTTTTTCAAATGAAACAACTCACACAAATAGCAACTTTGGGCCACTTTGGCCTCATCGAAAGGCTCACTTCGCCCTTCAAAAACACCAACCCAACGACCACTCTCGGGGTGGGTGATGACGCTGCGGTAATTGATGCGGGCGACCACTACCTGCTCCTCTCCACCGAACTCCTCTTGGAGGGCGTTCACTTCGACCTAACCTATTTCCCCCTGAAATACCTCGGCTACAAGGCTGCCGTGGCGGGGTGTAGCGACATTGTGGCGATGAACGGCAAGCCCAAGCAGATTACCATTTCCATTGGCGTGTCGGCCAAGTTTGCGGTGGAACACCTTGAAGAATTGTATGCGGGCGTGCGTAGTGCGTGCGAAGAGTGGGGTGTGGACCTCGTGGGTGGCGACACCGCCGCCTCCGTCAATGGCCTTGCCATCGGCATCACGGCCGTGGGCGAGGTGGCAAAGGATAGGCTCGCTCGGCGCAGTGGGGCCAAGGAGAACGACTTGGTGTGCATCACGGGCGACCTCGGTGCCGCCTATATGGGCCTGCATCTGCTTGAAAGAGAGAAGATTGCTTTTGCGGGCCACGACAACCCACAACCCGACTTCAATGGGCGTGAGTACATCCTGCGCCGCTGGCTGAAACCCGATTTGAGGGCCGACATTGTGGAAGCACTTGCAGCCGAGGGTATTGTGCCCACCTCGATGATTGACCTCACCGATGGCCTTGCCTCGGATGCACTGCAACTCTGCAAGAGTTCGGGCGTGGGCGTGAGGCTCTACTTGGAGCGTATTCCCATCGCTGCCGAAACGAGGGCTATGGCCGAGGAACTCAATGCCGACCCGATTGTGGCGGTGCTCAATGGTGGCGAGGACTACGAACTGATGTTTACGGTGCCCTTGGAGATGAGGGATAAGGTGCTGCACTTTGGTGGCGTGGATGTTATCGGCCACGTTACGAAGGCGGGTGCGGTGCTGGTAACCCCCGATGGTGGCGAACTGCCCCTCACAGCCCCCGGCTTTGAAGGAAATTAGGAATTATATTTTTTGAAACTACAAAGAAATGTATTGAAGAGCATACTATTGCTGCCGGCGTATTTGCATAAATGCGTTTTTGGGGATGAAAAAGGGAGAAAAAGTAAAAATTTTCAATTCTCAATTTTCAATTCTCAATTTTATTTGTATCTTTGCGCCCGCATTTGGTATGCAAAAACAACAATTAACTAATTAACAAAACATTATGAACAATTACGAAACCGTTTTCATTGCTACCCCCGTGTTGTCGGAGGTTCAGCTTGAGGAGCTGTTTGGCAAATTCCAAGGTGTTATCACCGAGAACGGCGGTCAAATCGTAAATGCAGAGGCTTGGGGTTTGAAAAAACTCGCTTATGCTATCCAGAAGAAGACCACCGGCTACTATTTCCTTATCGAGTTCACCGGCGAGGGCAGCCTCATCGAGACACTCGAGAAGCAGTATCGTCGTGATGAGCGCGTGATTCGCTTCCTCTCGTTCCGTCAGGACAAGGACGCAGTTGCGTACAGCATCAAACGCCGCAACAAACTTGCCGGCAAAGTAACCACCGAGGAGGCTCCCGCAGCAGCCGAGGCAGAAGTTGAACCCGTAGCAGTAGAGGAGGCATAAACTATGGCAGCACCTGTAAAAAACGATAGCGAAATCCGCTACCTGAATCCAGTCGCAGTAGACGTTAAGAAGAAAAAATATTGCCGTTTCAAAAAGAGCGGTATCAAGTACATCGACTATAAGGATGGCGAGTTCTTGAAAAAGTTCCTCAACGAGCAGGGTAAGATTCTTCCCCGCCGTTTGACCGGTACTTCGCAGAAATACCAGAAGAAAGTGGCTCAGGCTGTTAAGCGTGCACGTCACCTTGCAATCCTGCCCTTTGTAACCGATTTGATGAAATAATTAGAGAAGGAGGACAACACTATGCAGGTAATTCTTATTAAAGACGTTGAGAAATTGGGTTACGCTAACGACATCGTAGACGTAAAACCCGGCTATGCAAACAACTACCTTCTTCCTCAGGGCTACGCAAAGGTAGCAACCGAGTCGGCAAAGAAAGTATTGGCAGAGAACCTTCGCCAGAGGGCTCACAAGGATGCAAAAATCCTTGCTGATGCACAGGCTTTGGCAGAGAAGATTGAGAACCTTCAGTTCACCCTCACCGCAAAGGCAGAGGAGGAGAAAATCTTCGGTAGCATCACTTCGGCAGACCTTGCAGCTGCTTTGGCAGAGAAGGGTATCGAGGTTGACCGCAAGACCATCACTCTCGATGCAGTGAAGACTCTTGGTGAGTATGAGGCAACCGTTAAACTCCACAAGGAGGTTAAAGCAACCGTTCACTTCTCGGTTGTAGCAGAGTAACTTTTTAATACAAGACAAAGAGATGAAAAAAGATATCCATCCTAAGAACTATCGTATCGTTGCATTCAAGGATATGTCCAACGATCACGTATTTCTCTGCCGCTCGGCAGTGAACACCAAAGAGACTTTGGTTGTTGACGGTGTTGAGTATCCCGTTTACAAAATGGAGATTTCGAACACTTCGCACCCCTTCTACACCGGTAAGATGAAACTTGTTGATACCGCTGGTCGTGTTGATAAGTTTATGCAGCGTTACGCTCGTTACAGGAAGTAATTTCTTGTTGGACGGTGTAAACCAAAAGCGGACTCTTCTTTCGAAGGGTCCGCTTTTTTTTTGTTAGTGGCCTTAAGGCCCTTAAAGCCCTTAAAGTCCTTAAAGACCTATTTACTAATTACTAATTACTCTTTGTAAACCAAAGTGCTACTTGACAACCTTGATTTCAATGCCGTAGCGACCTCTCTTGGTGAGTGAGGTTGCGGTGAGAGTCAGGCGTTTGAGTTCGGGACCCCACACATTGGACAGGCGAGGGTCGGTCAGAGGAATGACCTCCACGGTAGGGGTAAATGCCTTGGCGTTGTAGTGCAACTCTACTCGTTTGCCCTCGGGTGTGGTGATGTCGATGATGCCCCTGCGCTCGGTGCTAATCTCACCCCACGAGAGGAAGTGGAGTTGGTTGGCAGCGGTGGCCTCTTTGAGGCTGAACTGCTCACTCACAACCACCTTGTTGGACTTCACGCTGATGGTGCGTACCCACTCGTTGATGCCTGCCTCGGCAGGGTAGGCACCGGCAATGTCGGTGGTGAAGGTCTTACGCTGTTGGTCGGCCTTGGTGTTGCGTGCGGTCTGCTCTCGGCCGAACTTTTGGGAGTAGCCATTGATTGTGGGCAGGTTGTGGTAGCCGCTCTGCATTGTCCAAATGGAGTAGCGTTCTTTGCCGAATGTCTGTCGGGTGTAGGTGCCCACTCCGGCATCAATCAACACGGGGCTGTTGTCCACATAGAGTGAGAATGTGCCGATGTCGTTGTGGTTATGACTCTCCTTGTTGTGTCCACCCTTTGTAGCAAGGAATATGGAGCCGTTGCGGATGTAGCAGAATTCGGTCTGTGGGTACCAAGTGAAGTCGTAGTTGGGCACTGCGGGAGTGGCGGCAGCAAAGGAGTTCAGCCCTCTCAGGGCTTCGAGCCTGCGCCACATATCGCGTCCGCTCTTGCAGGCCTCGGCTTGTGGGGTGGAGCCATTGAGGGCAACCACATAGGCGGCCATTTGGCACATCTCTTCGCTCCCCACTGCGCTTCCGTAGCGGTGGATGAGCGACACGGGAGCACTATTTTTGGCACTCGCATCGGCAAAGTTCACCACCCAGTTGTTGCCCACATAGGAGCGGGCGATGTACTCGCCCATATTTTTGACCATCTTGTTGTCGAAAAATGAGATGTTGCCTGCGGTGGCAAGATGCAACACGGAGAGGTAGTCGTAGACTTTGCCCGCAGCGTGTCCCCAATAGGCGGGGCCTTCCTCGCAAGCGCCATCCTCTTTTACATAGTTAAGGTAGACATCCACCGACTGCATTGTGCGATAGACGCCCTCGGCCAACCTCTCGGGGTCCTCTTCGAGTAGGAGCATACATTGGAGCACGTTGCAGTTGCACCACGGATTCCAGTTGTTGATTGAGTGGTTGGGGTAGTGCTTTGCACCGGCCCACCAGAAGTCCTCGGGACGAGAGATGTAGGGCTCGATGATGCGCTCCTTCACCTCGGTGCGGATGCGCTCGTTGATGATGGGCGAGATGGCCTCAATCTCACTACCGAAGAAATAGGCCACCCAAGCCATTAGGGAGCCCGTGTCGCACGCCACGAGGTCCAAAACGTGCTGGTCTTTGATGGGCACCGAAGTGCGAGTACTTTGCATACTTCGGGCGTGGGCAGAGTTGGCCCACGTGGTCATCTCGCAGAGGTAGAACGAGCCATTGATGATTTGGTCAATAAAACGCCCCTTACCCTCGGCCAACTCAGCCAACACAAGGGTGGCAAGAGCCTTACAGTTGGGGTAGTGAATGTTCTCCATAATCTTACGGTTGCCTGTGCGCTCAAGGGCCAAATAGTCGGTGGCTTTGACGGTGGGCCAATTGTGCTTGAGGAGTTTTTCACCATTCTTGATGAGGGCAGGTTTAGCCTCTCCAACGAGGGCCTCCCACGCTGTGCGGTCGGTGTAGGCGGGGTAGGGAACCCACTCGCTCTTGGGAACGAGTAACTCTTTCAGTTGCTGCTGATTGGCAGCGTTCTGAAGCAGGTTGCGCTGGTCGGCACCAAGGGCACCGGTTAGCACTCCGAGCAGGAGTGTCGATAGGAGTAAGATGCGTTTCATTGCTGGTGTATGTGTTTTTGCTGTGGTTCTCTTATTCGGTCAGGAGCGATTTCATAATGGTGGGGATGTCGGTATTTTCCAGCACTCGGCTGAAAGCATCGGCACCTGCGCCATAGGCAAAGATGGGGACCATACCGCCCGAGTGCCCACCGGTGGAGAAGTGGTATTCGTAGGGGTTCTGGGCCACGTCAAACCTGTTGTTATTATTTATAATGGTAAGACCTCCTGTTTCGTGGTCGGCCGTAACCACCACGAGGGTGCCGGGGTGGGTGTCGGCATAGTCGAAGGCAATTTTCACGGCAGCGTCAAAGTCGAGTATCTCGGCCACCACACCCTCAAGGTTGTTGCCGTGTGCTTCGCCATCAATTTGCGAGCCCTCCACCATCAGGAAGAAACCGCTCTTGGCGGCTTTGGCGTTGGCCGTGAGGATTTCCAAGGCCTTGGTGGTTGCATCGGGAAGGAAGGTGTCGCGACCTTTGAGGATGGAGGGAAGCCCCTTGCGTGCGGCGAGTATGCCTGCTTTGCCGGAGTGTACATCGGCAAGCCCCTCAAGCGAGGTGCTCATCGTGTAGCCTTTCTCTTGCAGTTTGGCCACAAGGTCCAGACTGTCAGCCCTCTGCGAGAAGAACTTTTGGCCACCGCCAAAGAATACGTCAATGTCGCTATCAAGGAATTGCTTTGCTATGCGGTCTTGGTCGTGGCGACTCTCAACGTGTCCAACGAAGGAGGCGGGTGTGGCGTGGGTTACGGCATAGGTGGCCACAACGCCCGTTGCCATACCGAGCCTTTCGGCCACCTCACGGATGTTCTCCACGGGCTGCTTGTCGGAGTCCACACCTATTGCTCCGTTGTAGGTCTTGGTGCCTGCGGCAAGGGCGGTACCTGCTGCTGCGGAGTCGGTGATGAGGTTGTTGGCCGAATAGGTCTTTTGGAGCCCTATGTATTCTGCCCTTTCGAGTGCGAGGGGGGCGTAGTCCTGCTCAATCATTGTGGCGGTGATGTGCGAAATGCCCATACCATCGCCAATCATAAATATGATGTTCTTTACTTCGGGCTCCTTCTCGGTGGGAATGTGGTTGATGAGTGAGATGAGGAGGCCGCCGATGAGTACTACCAGCGTACACTCAATGACGGTACGTAGGGTTTTACTGATTTTTTTCATTTTAGTTTGTAGTATGTGTGAGTTTGAAATTCATACAAAGGTAGCAAAAAAACGCTGAAGTTGTGCTTTATTTCACACAACTTGTTGCTAAAACCCTGCAAAATGGGTATCTTTGCACGCAAGACGTGCAATGCCGAGGGGTCCAAAAATAGCTCTCCTGTGTGGGCGTGTGGGCAATAAATTGGTGGCATTGAGCGTTGTGAGAAACGTATTTAATATCCAAAAACAGTTAAATATTGATGAAACGAGTAGTTCTATTTTTTGTTGCATTAACGGCCCTTGCAACGCTCTCTTCGTGTGGAGAACGTGCGCAGAAACAGCCGACCGTGGAGAAAACCTACAAGATTATGACCGTGGAGTCGGCCGACCGTACCCTCAAAACGGGTTATAGTGCCACCATCAACGGTTGCCAAACAGTGGAAATTCGCCCGCAGGTGAGCGGTATGATTACCGAAATTCTTATCAACGAGGGTGACTTCGTGAGCAAAGGTCAGGTACTCTTTGTCATCGACCAGACTCCCTACAAGGCAGCCTATGAGATTGCACAGGCCAACGTAAAGAGTGCCGAGGCAAGCCTTGCCACGGCCCAACTTATTCTCGACAGCAACAAGGAACTCTTTGCGCAGGATGTGGTGTCGGAGTTTGACCTGATGACCTCTCGTAACGACCTTGCCGAGGCTGAGGCCCGCTTGGCACTGGCGAGGGCAGAGGAGATTAACGCCACCAACAACCTCTCCTACACCGAGGTGCGCTCGCCTGTGAATGGCGTTGCGAGTATGATTCCCTACCGTGTGGGCGCACTGGTGAGCAGCAACATCAATATGCCTCTGGTTACGGTGTCTGACGATAGCGAGGTCTACGCCTACTTCTCTATGGCGGAGAACACTATGCTCGATATGATTCAGCAATATGGCTCTCTGCGTGAGGCTATGAGGGAGATGCCCGAGGTGGAACTCGTTATGAGCAACGGACAGACCTACAAACACAAGGGCCACATTGACGCCATCAGTGGTACCATCAGTGCCACCACCGGTGCTGTGAGTCTGCGTGCATCGTTCCCCAACCGCCAGCGACTGCTGCGTGATGGTGGTAGTGGTCAGGTGGTGATTCCTTCGGTGTTGAAGGATGCCATTGTAATTCCTCAGGCAGCCACCTATGAACTTCAAGAGCGCATCTTTGTCTACAAGGTTGTAGACGGTAGGGCTGTTTCGAGTCAGATTAAGGTTATGGCCCAAAATAACGGTGTGGAGTATATCGTAACCGAGGGCCTCAGTGTGGGCGATGTGATTGTGGCCGAGGGTGCAGGTCTTGTGCGTGAGGGTGCAGTCATCAAAACCGCCGAGCAGGTGGCCGCCGAGCAGGCCGCAGCACAGCAGGCTGCTCAGGCCTTGGCCGATAGTTTGAGTGTAGTGAACGAGTAAACAGAGAGGGAAGGAGCAGATTATGAACATTAGGACATTTATCGACCGTCCCATCTTTGCGGGTGTCATCTCTGTAATTATCGTGTTGCTGGGAGGCATTTGTCTTGTGGGACTCCCCGTGGAGCAGTTCCCCGAGATTGCTCCACCCACGGTTAGTGTGTCGGCCAACTATGCCGGAGCCAATGCCGAGACGGTGCAGAGGAGTGTGGTTATTCCTCTGGAGGAGGCCATCAACGGTGTGGAGAATATGATGTATATGACCTCATCGGCCACCAACAACGGCTCGGCTAACATTCAGATTTACTTCCGCCAAGGCACCAATGCCGATATGGCGATGGTGAATGTGCAGAACCGAATTGCTTCGGCTCAGGGCCTTCTGCCTGCCGAGGTAACCCGCAGTGGTGTGAGCGTGCGCAAGAGGCAGACCAGCCGCATCAAGACGCTGGCTATCTATAGCCCCGATGACTCGTTTGACGAGAGGTTTATTAGTAACTATCTGAAAATCAATATTGAGCCCCGACTCTCGCGTATTGCGGGTGTGGGTGAGGTCGATGTTAGGGGTGCCGACTACTCGCTGCGCATTTGGCTCGACCCTGCAAAGATGGCCAAGTACTCCCTTATGCCCTCCGACATCAGCAAGGTGCTTGCCGAGCAGAACTTGGAGGCTCCCACGGGAACGCTTGGTGCCGACTCGGAGAACACCTTCCGCTATGTGCTCAAATATAGGGGCCGCTACGACCGTGAGGAGGACTACGCCAATATGGTCGTTAGGGCCGAGAGCGATGGTACGGTGTTGAGGCTTAAGGATGTGGCGAGGGTTGAACTCGGCTCAATGAGCTACGACTACATCGGTAAGGTGAACGGCCACCCGGGCACCACGCTGATGATTTCCCAGACCTCGGGCTCCAACGCCAATGAGATTATTGAGGCTGTGGACCGTGAGGTTGAGGAGATTCGCAAAAACCTGCCCAAGGGTTTGGAGATTGTGGACCTTATGAGTACCAAAGACTTCCTTGACGCCTCCATTGCGAGTGTGATTGAAACGCTCCTCTTGGCCATCATTTTGGTGGTGCTGGTGGTGTATGTCTTCTTGCAGAGTTTTCGTTCCACGCTCATTCCCTCGCTGGCTATCATTGTGTCGCTGATTGGTACCTTTGCATTCCTTTCGGTGGCAGGTTTTAGTTTGAATATGATTACCCTGTTCGCACTGGTGCTTGTGATTGGTACGGTGGTGGACAACGCCATTGTGGTGGTGGAGGCCGTGCAGGCCAAGTTTGATGCGGGCTACCGCTCGCCCTACCTCGCCACGGTGGATGCAATGAAGGGTATTAGCAGTGCGCTGGTGGCAACCACCTTTGTCTTTATGGCGGTGTTTATCCCTGTGTGCTTTATGGGCGGAACAACGGGTACTTTCTACACCCAGTTTGGTCTGACTATGGCTGTGGCTGTGGGTATCTCGCTTGTGAACTCAATGACTTTGAGCCCTGCGCTGTGTGCCCTGCTGATGAAGCCCCACACGGTGGGCGAAGATGGCAAGATGAGCTTCTCGGCTCGCTTCCACGTGGCTTTTGATGCGGGCTTCAAGGGGCTTGTGAACCGCTACAAGAAGGGTGTGTTCTTTATGCTCCGCCGCCGCTGGCTGGCTTGGCTGCTGGTGATTGCAGCGGTTGGTGGCCTGTTCTATATGATGAGCACCACCAAGACGGGTCTTGTGCCCAAGGAAGATATGGGCTCCATCAACATTGACGTGCAGACACCTCCGGGTACCAACTTGGGCGAAACGGTGAGGGTTATGGAGCAAATATCCAATCGCTTGGATGCCATTGAGCAGATTGAGGCCTACTCCTACACCACCGGTTTCGGTATGATGAGTGGTGTGGGCTCCTCGTGCGGTGGTTTCAACATCAGGTTGAACGACTGGGCAGAGCGTACCGAAGAGGGCGATGACATCGACTCTGTGATTGAGCAAATCTATGCCGCCACGGCCGACATTACCTCGGCTAAGATTATGGTCTTCACGCGCGGTATGATTCCCGGCTATGGCGCAAGTAGTGGCTTTGAACTCTATGTGCAGGACCAGAAGGGTGGTACCATTGAGGACCTCAAGACCATCACCGACAACCTCATTGTGGAACTCAATAAGAGGCCGGAAATTGGTAGGGCAAGCACCTCGTTTGACACCAAGTATCCGCAGTACCTGCTGGAGGTAGATGCTGCAAGGTGTAAGCGTAACGGCGTGTCGCCCAGTGATGTGCTGAGTGTTGTGTCGGGCTATGTGGGTGGCTCCTATGCTTCCAATATGAACCGCTTCTCAAAACTATACAGGGTTATGGTGCAGGCTTCGGCCGAGAGCAGGCTCGACACGGAGGCTATGAACAATATGTTTGTGCGCAACTCGGCAGGCGAGATGTCGCCCATCAGCCAATATGTAACTCTCACACGTATCTATGGCCCGCAGTCTATTTCGAGGTTTAACCTCTTCTCGGCCATTTCGGTCAATGGTCAGGCAGCCAACGGCTACTCCTCGGGTGAGGCCATCAAGGCTGTGAGGGAGGTTGCGGCCGATGTGCTGCCCGCAGGCTATGGCTATGAGTTTGGCGGTATGTCGCGTGAGGAGGCCTCGGGAGGTAGCTCCACGGCCATCATCTTTGTGATATGCGTGGTGTTCATCTACCTCATCCTGTGCGCACTCTATGAGAGTATCTTCATCCCCATTGTGGTGATTTTGGCTGTGCCATTTGGTCTTGCAGGTAGCTTCTTGTTTGCCAATATGTTTGGCTTGGAGAACAACATCTACCTCCAAATCGGTCTGCTTATGCTTATCGGTCTGCTGGCCAAGACGGCCATTCTGATTACCGAATATGCCTCGGTACGCAGGGCAGAGGGTATGTCCATACCTATGGCGGCCCTGTCGGCAGCCAAGGCAAGGTTGAGGGCAATTCTGATGACCTCGCTCACAATGGTGTTCGGTATGTTGCCTATGATGTTCGCCACGGGTGTGGGTGCCAATGGTAACATATCCATCGGTGTGGGCACCGTGGGCGGTATGCTCATCGGTACCATCGCACTGCTCTTTGTGGTGCCGGCACTGTTCATCATCTTCCAGACCATCGAGGAGAAGGTTATGCCCAAGAGGGAGAAGCCGCAGATTGCCGAGGAGAGCAGCGCGGAATAGTGTGGAATAAAGAGTAGTTAGTAAAGAGTAATTAGTAAATAACAAAAAATATTTTTTTTCATTGGAACGGATGAAAAAGATAGTATCACATATCGTAGCGTGTGTGGCTGTGGCACTGCTGGCGAGCAGTTGCAGCCTCTACACCAAGTTTGAACGTCCACAGGTGCGTAACCTCCACGAACTCTATCCGGCCGACACTACGCATAGTCGCTTGGCCGACCTCAGCTGGAGGGAGTTCTTCACGGACACATTGTTGCAGAACTACATCGCCAGAGGCTTGGAGTATAACATCGACCTGCGTAAGGCCCACGCCAATGTGGTGCAGGCTGAGGCTACCCTTGAAGCAGCCAAACTCGCCTTCCTGCCCAGCGTGAAGGCTTCGCTGAATGCCACACTCGGTGGCGGTAGTGGTAGCGATGGGGCGACCTTTTCGTATGACCTTACTCCCTCGGCTTCGTGGGAGGTAGACGCCTTTGGTAGGTTGCGCAATGCGGAGAGGGGAGCAGCGGCTTCCCACGAGGCTATGGTGTTCTATGAGCAAGCCGTAAGGAGCAAACTCATCGTAACCATTGCCAACAGCTACTACACCCTGCTGATGCTTGACGAGCAACTCAAAACCAGCCAGCGCACACTCGACACTTGGGAGGAGAACATCCGAACTCTTACGGCACTCAAACGTGCAGGTAAGGCCACCGAGGCGGCCGTGTTGCAGGCCAAGGCGAACAAGTATAGCATTGAGGGCTCGGTGCTCACTCTGGAGCGACAAATCTCCGAGCAGGAGAACGCCTTGGCAACCCTTATGGGTGTGTTGCCCTTTGAGATTGCAAGGGGCACGCTCAAGGAGCAAACCTTCCCTGAGGAGTTCTCGGTTGGTGTACCCTTGGAGTTGGTGGCTCTGCGCCCCGATGTGAGGGTGGCTGAGGCTGAATTAGCCACCAAGTTCTATGCGGTGAATGAGGCCAAGGCGGCCTTCTACCCCTCCATAACTCTCACCGGCTCGGCAGGTTGGAGCGATGCGGCAGGTAGGGCTATTGCCAACCCCGGGGAGTTCATCGCACGAATGGTGGGTGGTATCGTGCAACCCATTTTCGCAAAGGGTGCCAACAAGTCCCGACTGAAAATTGCCGAGGCCCAGCAGGAGGCTGCCATTATGCAGTATCGCCAAACACTGCTCAATGCGGGTGCCGAGGTGAACAATGCGGTGATGTTGTGGCAGTCGGCCCAAAAACGACTCGCCATTGACCTCAAGCAGGTGGTTACACTGCGTGCTGCGGTCTACAACACACAGCTGCTGATGAAATATGGCTCGGCAAGTTACCTTGAGGTGCTCACCGCACAGCAAAACCTGCTCAATGCGGAGTTGGCGGAGAGTTCCGACCGCTATGCCGAAATTCAGGGTATCATCAGTTTGTACTATGCCTTGGGTGGCGGCGTGAATTAGGGCTAATAAAACTTAATGTGGCCGACAATGTGTTCCCTGCCGCCCTACAAAACTTGTGGGGTGGGAGTGCAGAAAAAAAAGAGGAGAGGAAAAGTAGGGCTGACTTTTTGTAGTATTACAAGGCATTATGGCAAAAGTTAAGAAAGCATATTTTTGTAAGGAGTGCGGTAACGAGGCTCCCAAGTGGTTTGGACAATGCCCGGCGTGTGGAGCGTGGGGTAGTTGCTCGGAGGAGGTTGTGAGCCGCTCGGTGGGCGAGAGTTCGTTGCGCCGTGAGGGGGCTGTGAAACCCCGCAAGGTGGCCGAGATTGAGGAGGCCGACCAACAACGCATCCAACTGTGTAGTGCCGAGGTTAATAGGGTGCTCGGTGGAGGCCTTGTGAAGGGTTCTATGGTGCTGCTCGGTGGTGAGCCGGGTATCGGTAAGTCCACACTCAGCCTGCAACTTGCACTCTCTACGATGAATATCAAGACACTCTATGTGAGTGGCGAGGAGTCGGCATCGCAAATCAAAATGAGAGCCGCACGACTCGGAACCGCCAACGAGGAGTGCTACATCTACCCCGAAACCCTGTTGGAGAACATCTTGGGGCAGATTGAGGCGATGGAGCCCGACTTGGTGGTGATTGACTCGGTACAGACGATTTACAGCGAGGCGATTGAGTCGTCAGCAGGTAGCGTGTCCCAAATCAGGGAGTGCGCAGCAAGATTGCTGAAGGTGGCCAAGGAGAGGAACATCTCGGTGCTGATTATCGGCCACATCACCAAAGATGGAGCCATTGCGGGCCCGAAGATTTTGGAACACATCGTGGATGTGGTGCTCTCCTTTGAGGGCGACAACAACAATGTCTACCGCATATTGCGTGGCATAAAGAACCGCTTTGGAGCCACCTTTGAGATTGGCGTGTTTGAGATGAAAGACGAGGGCCTCGGCGAGGTCGAAAACCCCTCGGAGATACTTTTGAGCCATTTTGACGAGCCACTGAGTGGGGTGGGTGTGGGTGCCGCAGTGGATGGCATCAGGCCCTACCTGATTGAGGTGCAGGCGCTGGTGAGCAATGCTGCCTACGGTACACCCCAACGCTCTGCCACGGGCTACGACTACCGCAGGCTCAATATGCTCCTTGCTGTGTTGGAGAAACGCGTGGGAATGAAGATGTTCCAGAAAGACGTTTTCCTCAACTTTGCGGGCGGCTTCAAGGTGCAGGACACGGGCTTGGACTTGGCAGTTGTGGGAGCAGTGATTTCCTCCTACTTCGATAGGGCCATAGGCGAGGGCGTGTGTATGGCCGGCGAGATTGGCCTGTCGGGCGAGGTTAGGCCCGCACCGAGGACCGAACAACGCATAGCCGAGGCTGCAAGGCTGGGCTTTAGGAGGGTGATTGTGAGTGGCTATCTGGCAGGCCGAGGAGTGAAAGTGCCCAAGGGTGTGGAGGTGGTCTACATCAACACGGTGTCGGAATTGCCAAAGGCAATGTTCTGATTTTCTGCAAGGTGATATTTGTGGCCGAGGGTGGGTGCCGTTGGGGTGAAATCATAGGCCGAAAAAAAAGTGATTTTTGTGGAAAAAATGTTGATTAAATTGTTTTGCACAATCGGGAACAAGTAATATATTTGTGCTGTTGAAAGATGTGCCAAAAGAGAGTATGTTTACCAATAAGCAAATGTTTGATACACAGAACTTTTTTGTTGGGTTTCGATATTGTAGAATATTGGGAAATGCTTTGACGGCAGTATAGGAGAGGGTTGTACACGTGTGGTGTCCTGCCCCCTTTTTTATTTTGTAGGCTACGCAGACAACATTTTTTTAACTAACATATTAACTTTTTTACAAACTAAAAACAATTCTTTATGAAGAGACTTTACTCATTAATCATCTCGTTGATGGTTGTTGGTGCAGCCTTCGCACAGAACCTGACGAGTGTCAGCGGAACGATTGTTGACGAGCAGGGCCTTCCTTTGGTTGGCGCCTCGGTAACCGTTCCCGGTACCACCTATGGTACAACTACCGACATCAACGGTATGTTTGTATTCAAGGTTGATGCTCAGGCAAAAGACCTTGTTGTCAGCTACGTTGGCTACAAGGACAAGACCGTTGCCGTAAAGGGCAAATTGGGCAACATCCGCTTGGAGTCGGACGCTACCGCTTTGGAGGACATCATCATCACCCAGAGTGTGGCAGTTGCACGTAAGACTCCTGTTGCTGTTTCGACTCTGACTCAGGAGAACATTGCCGAGCGTATCGGTACTATGGAACTTCCCGAGGTGCTGAACACCACTCCCGGTGTGTATGCTCACAAGCAGGGTGGTTCGTTTGGTGACTCGGAGATTCGTATGCGTGGTTTCGAGCAGGCCAACGTTGCTGTTATGATTAACGGTGTGCCCATCAACGATATGGAGTGGGGCGGTACCTACTGGAGCAACTGGATGGGCTTGGCCGATGTAACTCGCAGTATGCAGACTCAGCGTGGTCTTGGTGCTTCGAAGATTTCTTCGCCCTCGGTTGGTGGTTCGATTAACATCGTAACTGCCGGTTTGGAGGCCAAGAAGGGCGGCAAGGTATTCTATGGTATGGGTAACGATGGTATGAACAACGTTGGTTTCAGCTACTCGACCGGTATGAGCGAGGATGGCTGGGCAATGACCGTGTTGTTCTCGCAGAAGTCCGGTAACGGCTGGGTACAGGGTACCGAGTTTGAGTCGTACAACTACTTCTTCAACATCTCGAAACGTCTGAACAGCAAACACCAGTTGTCGTTCACCGCATTTGGTGCACCTCAGGAGCACTACAAACGTGATAGCAACGATGGTCTGACCATCGCCAACTGGCAGAGTGGTCAGGTTCAGAACTATATGGGTAACGACAACAAGTACAAATACAACGCTACCTATGGTTTTGGTAAGAACGGTGAGCGTAAGACCTCGTCTTACAACCAGTACCACAAACCTCTGATGACTCTGAACCACCAGTGGCAGATTTCGGACGACTCGAACCTCTCGACCGCAGTTTATCTCTCGCTTGGTCGTGGTAATGGCTACAGCGGTCAGGGCCGTGGCTCCTACAATGGTCAGTCCCTCTCCTACAGCAGCTGGTATGGTAGCAGCAGTGGTACCATCAATCCTCTGTTCCGTAACGCCGATGGTACCCGTGACTACGCAGCCATTCAGGAGATGAATGAGATGAGCACCACCGGTTCTAACCTGATTATGTCGAAGAGCGTGAATGACCACTTGTGGTATGGCGTTATGTCGAACTACACCAAGGAGATTAGCGATGAGTTGACTTTCTCGGGTGGTTTGGACGCTCGCTACTACGTTGGTACCCACACCAATGAGATTATTGACCTCTACAACGGTGCATACTATATTGACGATAGCAGCCGTGGTAAGGTTTCCGCTGCCAACAATGCAGCCGCAGCAGACCCCAACTGGAAGAACGAGAAATTGCAGGTTGGTGACGTTGTGTATCGTGACTACGACAGCCGCATCGGCCAGATTGGCTTGTTCGGTCAGTTGGAGTACAGCACCGAGGAACTCACTTCGTTCATTTCGGGTTCGTGGAGCAACCACACCTACAGCCGCTACGACCGTTTCTACTATGATGCAGACCACGCTCAGAGCGACATCTTCAACACCAATGGCTTCACTTTGAAGGCCGGTGCAAACTACAACATCACCGACCGCAGCAACGTGTTTGCTAACGTTGGTTACATCTCGCGTGCTCCCTTCTTCTCGGGTGGCGTGTTCCTCAATAGCACCGTAAGTAACCTTATCAACCCCGAAGCAGTTAATGAGAAAGTATTCTCGGCAGAGATTGGTTATGGTTTCCGCAACGAGTGGTTGAACGTGAACGTGAATGCCTACTACACCAAGTGGATGGATAAGACTATGGCAACCAGCAGCGAGTACAGCTATGAGGATGCGAGTGGTGCAAAGGTTGATGACCGCTGGGTAATCAATATGACCGGTGTGAATGCAGTTCACAAAGGTGTTGAGATTGACTTGAACGCAAGGCCTACCCACTGGTTGGACATCAACGCAATGTTGTCGATTGGTGACTGGCGTTGGGCAAGCATCAGCGATGGCTACGTATATAGCGCAAAGGGCTACGCTTTGGCAGACCTGAAGACCGGTAAAGCTGCTTCGGCTATCGGTGCAGAGGACCACTTGAAAGCAACTGTTGATTTGAAGGGTATCCGCGTTGGTGGCTCGCCTCAGACTACCGCTTCGTTGGGCGCAACCTTCAAACCCAACCGCACTCTTCGTATTGGTGCTACCTACAACCTCGTTGGTCGTCTCTATGCCGACTACTCTATCAAGTCGAGTATGATTCAGGTTGGTAAGACTACTACCGTTGCAGAGCCTTGGATGGCACCTGTGGGTGGTCAGTTGGATGTTTACGCAAGCCAGAACTTCAAGTTTGCAGGTTTGGATGCTACCCTCAGCGGTAACGTTCACAACCTCTTCAATCAGGAGTACATCACCTATATGAAAGATGGTGGCGATGGCAAGTGGAACTCGGCTTATGGTTTCTTCGCTTTGGGCCGCACCTACTCGGTTAAACTCAGTGTTAAATTCTAATCTAACCCTCTAATATATTATATATAGTATGAAAAACTTATTTAAGACAATAGCAATTGCATTTGCAGTCCTCGGTTTGGGTGCTTGCAATGATGCATATCTTGAGGAGGCTATGGAGGGTACCCCCGTTGATACCACCATTGCCGACAAGGTGAACTTCGATGGTGTTTATGCAGGCGAATATCCCGCTGCCGGTTACTTTTCCAGCAAGGAGGAGGTTGCCGCTGCTGTGAACACCTACCTGAAAGGTATCTACACCTTCTGCGATGAGGGCTCAACTGCCAACGTAGCTGGTATTCAGTTTGGTACTGTTACTACTTCGGAGGTTTATGACAAACCTTTTGCAGCAGATGAGACTTACACTTTGGTTAGTGATGACTACAAAGTAACTCTTGGTCAGAAGTATAACAACTTCAATGATGCTGAAGAGGCTGCTACCAATCTGGCAACTTTCCTTGCAGAGAAGTATGCTGACTATGCCGATGGTAAGACTCTGACTCTTACTTATGAGATATACAAAACAGGTACCGTTAGCACCACCTACAAGAGGGTTGGCACAAGTTGGGAAAAACTTGAGTTGGATTTGAACCTTTTTAATGCCGACATCAACTACACTCTCACTACTGAGGATTACGATGCTATGGGTACTGATAGCGGAGAGCCCGGTAAATATGACAACTTCGACAATAAGAACGCAGTTAATTTTTATATTCCCAAGTTCTTGGCTCAGAAATATCCCTACGAGAAAGATGGTGCTGTTGTTGCTTTGACTTATAAATGGTATGCGGGCACTGCATCTGATATGACTGGCTTCTGGCGCTTGGAGAATGGTGCTTGGGTTGCTTATGACCCCTACACCGCAGTTGAGAGCGTTGTTGTTGAGACCAAGACTGCTCAGTGTACCTACGATGGCTCCGCTTGGGTTATGAGTCGTTTGGTTGGTGGCTCGAAGACTATTGCTTTGGCTAATGCCGAGTATGAAGCAATGTATACTTGGGTGTTGGAGAACAAAGGTGAACAGTACAATGATACTCAAGGTAAACGCAGTGAGTATTATAGCGGTGCTTCGTCTTCGTATAACAACATCAATAACAAGTTCTCGACTTGGAGGAAATATTACAACGATGGTGATTTCAACTTCCCCAGTACGATTACTGATGAGGAGTTGCAACTCTTGGCAGAGGAGCGTTTGGCAGAGGTTATTATGGCAGCCGTTCTTCCCGTGGTTGTAACTACTCCCGATAGTGGCTTGATTTATAACGTAGTTTATACTCTCTATGGTGATGGTACCGTTCAGGCTCAGATGAGCTTTATGTACAACGATGCCGATGCAAGTTGGGAGTGCTTGGGTCGCCCCCTCGTTCTCTAATTGGCGACTTTGAATGAAAAAGTTAGCGTGGTCCACAGCGGGCCACGCTAACTTTTTTTTGTGGCCTTTTGTTTTTTGTCGAGGGATTTGTTAATTTTGTACCCCTTGTAAAATCAAAATCCAACCTTATGTTAAAGCATATATCAGGCATTAGCATAATAGGGACCATAAATTCAGAGTCCTCTCGGAACACAAAGAATCTTGGCAGAATTCGGCCCGTCAGAACGCCCGAAGGGCAGCCCAAGTTCTGCGCCGGCAGAAAGGGCCTACTCTTAGACGTGGTCATCGACAACAACCATTGCGCCCTGAAATGTTACTCCGAGCCCGCCAAGCGGACAGCGGAGGTGTGTGAGTATGTGTGCAACATCGGCTCCGACCGTCTGCCTCGCCCCACTTTCTACCCACAAGAGTTGGCTGTGCCGGTGCAAGGAGGTGTTGAGTGGGCCGATGTGTCGTTGTACCCGTGGGTGGAGGGGCGCACACTCGATTTTGAAATCAGGCGGCACGCACATAATGGTAATGCCGAAATGTTGGGCCGGTTGGCCACGGAGTTCGCCTCGCTGGCCCTCGACATTCTCAACTCGCCTTGGCGACACGGCGACCTCAAACCCGAAAATATCATCGTGGGCCCCGATGGGCGTATGGCGCTTGTGGACCTTGACGCCCTGTGGGCCGAGTCGTTACCCGTGAGCGAGGAGGTGGGCACACCCGAGTTTGTGCATCCTCTGCGTGGTGCGGCCTACGACAGCCATATTGACGACTATTCCATCGCTCTGATAGCCACCAATCTCTGTGCCCTCGCATTGCATCCCGACCTGCCACTTGCCTCCAATGGGTTGCTTTTTACCCCAACGGAGGCCATTGAGGGTGGCGAGGTATTCGGTAGGGTAGCCCACCTGTTGGCCTCCAAAGTGCCCGCAATGGAGCCCCTCTGTGCCGCCCTTGCCGACCCGCACTCCCATTGTATCGCAAACCTCAAAGATATGCTCACACCACTATGTACAGCGCACATATAACACGCCAAAACAAAGGAGCCGTGGTGTTGCTTATCGACCAATCGGGCTCGATGGCCGAGGAGACCACCTTCAACGGTAGCACGACAACCAAAGCAACTGCCGTGGCCGACATCGCCAACTCACTCATTGAGGAGTTCATCAATCGCTCAAACCGCGAGAGGGGAGTGGCAGACTACTTCGATGTGGCTGTCATCGGATATGGTGGTGAGCAGGCCAAGTCGCTCTTGGGCAACCGCTTTCGCTCCATTGTGGAGATAGATTCGATGTATGTGCCCACCACCCAACAGCACTCCTTCCACACCCTTGCCACAGGCGAGAAGTTGGACTTCCTCTTCCAAAGGAGGCAGTGGGTGGAGCCGGTGGCCAAAGGGCGCACGCCGATGAAGGCCGCCCTGCAAATGGCGCATCGTTTGGCGGCAGCGTGGTGTCGCAAGCACCCGAGTAGTTTTCCGCCCATTGTTATCAACATCACCGATGGCGAGGCTACCGATGCTACTGCCGAGGAGTTGTTGTGTGTGGCCGATAGGCTCAAATCGCTCGGCACCGATGATGGCTCGTTGCTACTCTTCAACATCCACGTAAATGCCAAGCCCTCGCAGGAGGAGACGGTTGTTAAGTGGCCTGCCGATGTGAGCACTCTCCCCGATAGCCGCAATGCCCACACTCTCTACACAATGGCGAGCCCTCTGCCACCGCTCTACAATACACACATCGCACAAATCAAGGGAGAGGAGCCTTCGCAGGTCTATCGTGCCGTGTGCTACAACTCCTCGTGCGATGACCTCGTGGGGGCAATGCTCATTGGCTCGCTCTCCATTGGGCAGATTATCTAACCTTTCTCTTTGTTTGAATGACACCCAAAGCCCTGACTACACCCATATCCGACCTAATCAATGCCCTGCTACTCCACACAACCCTGTGGCAACAAGGCGAGTTGGCAACCATCGTGGTGCCCGACACCGACCACGGTAGGCCCACATTTTGGCACACCTCGGATGGGGTGGTCGTTGAGGCTTTGTGTGGTGGTAGGGAGGTGTGGCTCACGTTGTTGCCCGACCTCAAAGTGGCCGAGTGCAACGAGATTGCCTCCCGAATTCCGCTTACACGCTCGTTGGAGGTGCTCTCCAATGCGCAACTCTTCCCCGCTGCACTCTCCTACAACGACAGCAACGGAGTACTGCACACCTGTGCGGTGATGGTGCAGGAGCGTTTTGTGCCGTTGGATTGTTTTGTCAGACACAATATCTCTGCACGCCACCAACAACGCCTTCGCAACGCTTTGCATAGCATTGCTCTCAACATCACAACCTTCTTGGATGGTACTCTCACCCACGGTCGCCTCGCAAGGGGTGTTGTGGGCTTCACTCCCGAGGGCTCGCTACGTTTGGCCGACTATCCCTTGGCCCACCGTGCCACCAACCCACGTGGCGATTGTTGTGCGTTGGCACGTTGTGCTCTGCTAATCTTTGTGGCAGCGTGCAGCAAACGTGCCTACAATTTGCTGACAGGTGGCGCACTGGCCCACGTTGAGCGTTCAAAAATCTATGAATACATCGTTGCAGCCGCACAATACTACGGTGCCGATGGGGTGGTTGTGGCAGCCTCCGTGTGTGCACAAGAGGATAGTGATGTGGAGAGTTATTGTATGGCCATTGCGGGATTGAGTCGTGAGCCCTTCCGCCCTCTGCCACTATTGGAAAACCTCCTTGCGCAGGCGGCACAACTTGGTGCAAATCATTGCCTTGTGCCTGTGGAAGAGGTGCGCAGGTTGGTTGTGCCCGACCGCATCGACCTCAAAACGTGTGAATTTGTGGGTGCTCCGGCCGACACCTACATCCGCTTCTGCAAGAGTGGTCTGTGGGGCTTTGCCTCCCACAGGGGCGACATTATCCACATAGACCGCCCGCTGACCTACGCCACCGATTTCTATGAAGGGTTGGCGGTGGTGCGCACCGAGAGTGGCTTCGGGGTGGTGAACACCTTGGGCGAGTGGGTTATGGCCGACCGCTGGGCCGACATCGTGTGGCACGGCGAGGAGAATGTGATTGCGGCCACGGAGGATGGCACCACGTGGCACCTCTACAATCGTATGGGCCACCAAATATCCTACTATGCTACCCAAGGCTTTGGTACCCCAAGCGAGGGCTACATCGTGGCACAACACAATGGTAAGTTTGGCTACTACACCACCGATGGTGTCAAACGCACCGACTTCATCTACGAGCAGGCAGGCTCATTCCACGGTGGCTATGCCCTTGTGCGCTACAATGGCAACACCTACCACATCGACACCACCTTCCACCGCATCACCTCCCTGCAAGAACTACTGCTGGCCGAGGGTAAATTGTAGCCCCCACGCACGCAGACGTGTAAATGTTGCGTCAAGCCACAAATACCTCATTTGCGTATTTGTAGGCTTGATTTTCTCTTTGCAACTCGGTTGCACAAATTTTATTCGTATCTTTGTGGGGTGAAAACTCGTTTTGAGTACACATTAGGAGAGAATGTTATAAAATAACCAAACAAAAATATGAAGACAGAGTATATTCCTTTCGTTGAAGAACTGATTGAACTGGCTATCAAAGAGGACATCGGCGATGGCGACCACACCTCCCTTTCGACCATCCCCGCCGATGCACGCGGTAGGATGAAACTCCTTGTGAAGCAGGAGGGTATCATCGCAGGTATTGAGGTGGCTGTGGAGGTATTTCGCAGGCTTGACGAGAGCATTTCCATAGACCTTCTGGTGGCCGATGGCGACCACGTGAAGGTGGGCGATGTGGCTTTCTATGTGGAGGGCTGCATCCAGACCTTGTTGCAGGCCGAGCGCATTGTGCTCAACATTATGCAACGTATGAGTGGCGTGGCCACCCAAACGGCTGTCTATGCCAAGGCGTTGGAGGGTACGGGCTGCAAGGTGCTCGACACCCGCAAGACTACCCCCGGTATGAGGGTGCTGGATAAGATGGCTGTGAAGATTGGAGGTGGCGAAAACCACCGCATCGGCCTGTTCGATATGGTGCTGCTGAAGGACAACCACATCGACTTTGCGGGTGGCATTGTGCCCGCTATCAAGAGCGTGAAGGCCTACTTGGCGGAGAAGGGTAAGAACATCCCCATTGAGTGCGAGGTGCGCTCGTTGGAGGACATTGACCTTGTGTTTGAGGCAGGTGGCGTGGACCGCATTATGTTTGATAACTTCACTCCTCAGATGACCCGTAAGGCGGTGGAGAAGGTTGCAGGCAGGTGTAGTACCGAGTCCTCGGGCGGCATCACGCTTGAAACTATGAGGGAGTATGCCGAGGCCGGTGTGGACTACATCTCGGTGGGTGCCCTCACACACCAAATCAAGAGCCTTGATTTGAGCCTCAAAGCGTGCAAATAGGTAGGCTTGTGTATGTTTGTGCCCACAAAGAGGGGCGCAAAATGGTCATTTTTGAGTATTGATATTTCCACTCGGCAGGGATACATTTGCGGTGGCTTTGTGTGGGAAAACAGAGGAGATGATGAAGAGAACGATTGCAATATGGACAATGTTGGTTGTGGCTGTGGGTGCGCTCTCGGCCCAACCTCGCTTTGTGTATGACGACATCGCCGATGGCAAGTTTGCCCAGAGGAGTGTGGCAGGTCTGCGCTCTATGGCCGATGGCCGCCACTACACCACCTTCCGCAATGGTGTCATCGTGCGCCACGCCTACGAGGGTAGGGAGCAGAGCGTGGAGTTGCTCGATGTGAAGAGCCTCGGCATTGAGGGTAGGGTGGAGGAGTACACCTTCTCGCCCGATGAGCGAAGAATAATGTTCCGCATCGACTCCGAGCCCCTCTATCGCCGCAGCCACCACTCCCACTACGCTGTCTATGACCTCACAAGTGGAGAGTTGGAGAGCGTGGATGAGAGCCATAGTATGCGCTGGGCCGAGTTCTCGCCCAACGGAACAAAGGTGGCCTTTGTGAAGGATAACAACCTCTATATTCGCGACTTGGAGTGCGATTTTACCTACCCGCTCACGACCGATGGCGAGTGGAACCACATCATCAACGGTATGCCCGACTGGGTATATGAGGAGGAGTGGGGTATCGACAACGCCTTTGAGTGGTCGCCCGATGGGAGCAAAATCGCCTTCTTGCGTAGCGATGAGAGCAGGGTGAAGGAGTTTGGGTTTATGAAGTACCTCACCGGTAGCCCCTATCCCGAACTATTCAAATATAAGTACCCCAAGGCGGGCGAGGAGAACTCCTCGGTATCGCTCCACGTGTTTGACGTGGCGAGTGGCACCACGGCTACGGTGAGCCGCAATACGCCCCAAGATGACCTCTACATCCCCTTCTTTGATTGGACTCCCGATGGCAGGCTCTACTACTTTGTCATCAATCGCCTTCAAAACCACCTCTCGGTGGTGCTTTGCGACCACAATGGCGAGCAGAGGGAGATTTATGCCGAGATTGACGACAAATACATTGACGGTATAGGTCTGGGTACCATCACTTTCCTCTCCGACTCCGACCGCTTCTTGGTTTTGAGCGAGCGAGGGGGCTACAACCACATCTACCTCTCAAGCCTCTCCAAAGGCGGACTCACTCCGCTGACCGAGGGCGAGTGGAACGTAACGGAGGTGGTGTGCGCCACAGATAAGCGGATTTGGTATCTCTCAACCGAGGGCTCGCCCCTGCGTAGGGAACTCTACTCGGTGGGTGTCAATGGCAAGGGTAAACAGCGACTTTCGACCACTTCGGGTACCTACCGTATCGCTCCGAGTGCGGGCTGCCGCTACTATGTGAGCTACTTCTCCAATGCCACCACGCCCAACATCGTAACCCTCCACAAGGGTAACGGCAAGTTGGTCGATACGTTGGAGAGCAATGAGGCCTTGAGGCGCTACATTGCCGAGGTGCAACTCCCTGCAAAGGAGTTTTTCACCTTCACCACCGAGCGTGGCGATACCCTCAATGCCTACATTAAAAAGCCCACAGGGTTTGACCCAAGCAAGAAATACCCCGTGTTGATTACCCAATATAGTGGTCCCGGCTCGCAGGATGTGAGGGATAGGTGGACCATTGATTGGGAGGATGCACTGGTACAGCAGGGCTACGTGGTGGTGGATTGCGACCCGAGGGGTACGGGCTTCCGTAGCGCAGCCTTCAAGAAGAGCACCTACGGTATTATGGGGCAACTCGAAACCGAGGACCAAATAAGCCTTGCACGTTGGGTTGCAGAGCAGGAGTGGGCCGATGGAGAGCGCATCGGTATCTACGGATGGAGTTATGGTGGCTTTATGGCCCTGAACTGCATCCTCAAAGGGGCCGATGTATTCAAGATGGCCATTGCAGTGGCTCCGGTAACATCGTGGAGGTACTACGACTCGGTTTACACCGAGCGTGTGAACGGCCTGCCACAGAGCAATGCCGAGGGTTATGACGAGCCTTCGCCCATTGGCTATGCCGCCAACCTCAAGGGAAAACTGCTGCTGATGCACGGCACAGCAGACGACAACGTACACGTGCAAAATACCCACGCTATGGCCTATGAGTTTGTCAAGGCCGGAAAGCAGATTGATATGATGATTTACACCGATGACAACCACTCTATGGTCCCCTATGGTCGCAGGAACGTAAGGCAGAAGATGGTTGATTACTGCCTCGAAAACCTCTAACGGAGAGGGTTATGTATGGCAGAAACAACTCGGAGCAAGGGTGGCTCGGTGAATGATGGTTAGTGAAAGGATATGAAGATGAAAAGATTTTTTGTGGTGGCAATGATGGTGCTCTGCGGCTCGCTTGTGGCTGTGGCGCAGAATGTTTCGGGGCGTGTGGTGGACACCGAGGGTAACGCCTTGGTGGGTGCCACGGTCTTTTGGAACGACACCACGGTGGGTACGGTTACCGACACCGAGGGCCGCTATGAGGTCTACCGAGTGAAGGGTCACAACGTGTTGGTGGCCACCTACTTGGGCTATACCGATGCCGCCGTGGAGGTGAGTGCCGACCGCAAGGTGGTCGATTTCACCCTCACCAATGGTGTTGGCATTGAGGAGGTTGTGGTGGAGGGCTCTATGGGTGGCAACTTCATCCGTCAGGGCGGTATCGCCAAGGACGAGATGATTAGTTTTGCGGGCCTTTGCAAGATGGCGTGCTGCAACTTGGCCGAGAGTTTTGAGAACTCCGCATCGGTTACGGTGGGTTATAGCGATGCCGTGAGCGGCAGCCGACAAATAAAAATGCTCGGTTTGGCGGGTACCTACACCCAAATTCTTGACGAGAATAGGCCCATAATGCGCGGTATCGGCTCGCCCTACGGACTGAACTACACCCCCGGTATGTGGCTCAACTCCATTCAGGTGTCGAAGGGTATCGCCTCCGTTACTGCAGGCCACGAGGCCATCACGGGCCAAATTAACCTTGAATACCGCAAACCCACTGACGAACAAAAGTTCTTCCTCAATCTCTACTTTGACAACGAACTCAAACCCGAGGCCAACATCGCAGTGCCCATTGCGCTCACGAAGGATAAAAGCCTCACCACCACCGTGTTGCTCCACTATTCGGGCGATACCAACGAGTATGACCACAACGAGGATGGCTTCCGAGATTTGCCTATGGCCCGCCAGATGAACGTGGCCAACCGTTGGCTCTATCAGCAACCCAATGGTACCCAATGGCGTTGGGGGTGGAGGTATGTAGACGAAAACCGTGAGGGTGGCCAGATGGGCTACGACCACAAGAAGATGTACGACCAACTTGTGAGCGACAAACCACACACCTATGGCTCCGATATGCACAACCGAGGGCTGAACGCCTACCTGAAGGTGGGTAAGCCCGTTGGCGCAGCCGTGTGGGACGAGGAGAATCAGGAGGAGGCTCGCTCCAGTGTGGCCTTTGTGATGGATATGGACAACTTTGCAATGGATTCCTACTTTGGCCGCAACACCTACAATGGCGTGGAGCAATCCGTGTGGGGCAACCTCTCCTATCAGCACTACTTCACGGGCCGTTCCTCGTTGATGGCCGGTGGCTCTATGTGGGTGCGCCACGTGGAGGAGGATGTGATGCAGAGAGCCCTGCCTTTGCAAAACTATATGGATATGGTGGAGCCGGGCCTGTTTGCGGAGTATACCTACAACATAAAGGATAAGTTCTCGCTGGTGGCAGGTATCCGTGGCGACCTCTCAACCATACCCGGCGGAGTGGCCGAGGGGGGCGAATTGGTCCCCACGCAGAGCGACTTCCTGCTCACTCCTCGTATGCACCTGCGCTACAACTTCACCGAGCAGACCGCACTGAGGGCTTCGGCAGGTTTGGGCTCACGTAGGGTTATGCCCTTTACGGACAACATCTGGATGCTCGGCACCAACCGCACCATTGTGAACGAGTTGGAGCGTGGCGAGGACATTGAGAAGGCTGCAACCATTGGTGCAAGCCTCACCCACACGTTGAGCGCAGTGGACTACAACGACCTCACCATCAGTTTTGACTACTTCCACACCCGATTTACCAACGCAGTGGTGGCCGACCAAGAGTGGGCGGACAACTCCATCCGCATCTACAACCTCGCCCAGAGTGGTGCAGCCTTTGCCCACAACTGGCAGTTGGATGTGCAGTGGACTCCGTTGGAGGGACTGGATATTTTCACCACCTTCCGCTACACCGACTCCAAGATTACCAAGCAGTTGAACGGGGTGGACCACCTTGTGGACCGCCCGCTGGTGGGTAAGTTCAAGGGCCTTGTGAATGTGCAGTATGCCACCAAGTTCCGCCGCTGGGTGTTCGACTTCACGGCCCAACTCAATGGCCCGATGAGGTTGCCCGCACTTGATGGCGATGTGATGGAGGCCGAATATTCGCCCGTCTACCCGATGTTCTATGGTCAGGTGAGCCACCGCATCGGTCAGTGGGACATCTATGTTGGTTGCGAGAACATCCTCGACTTTATGCAGCACAACCCCATCATTGCCGCCGATGCACCCTTCTCGCCCGAGTTTAACTCCTCGGTGGTGTGGGGACCGCTTATGGGCCGCAAGTTCTACATTGGAGCAAGATTTAACTTATACTAATACCTGTTTACAACTATGAAAAAACTATTTGTCGTAATGCTTACCCTCGCCCTCGGACTCGGCACCGTGTGTGCACAGGAGAAGAAAGAGGTGAAAAAGAGAGCAACCGTAACTTTCGCCACCGACCTTGATTGCGAGAGTTGCGCCAAGAAGGTGCTGGACGTTATTCCCTTCAAGAAGGGCGTTAAGGATGTTGTTGTGGATGTGCCCACCAAGGCTATCACGGTAACCTACGACCCCCGCAAGACCACCGAGGCTAACCTCGTGGAGGCTTTGGAGAAGATTGACGTACACGTGCAGAAGGATTGCAAGGGCGCCGATTGTGCCAAGCAGGGTGCGGAGTGCAAGGATGCCGAGTGCAAAGGTCACGACCACAACCACTCCCACAAGGGCCACGACCACTCCCACGCCGGCCACAAGCACTGATTGATTGTTTGGTGCCACCCGTGCGCACACACAACGAGCCACTCCGCTTTCGGGGGAGTGGCTCGTTTGTTTTTTTTAGTTGACGGGAGGTAGGGGAGATAGCCTATTTTTATTCTTCCCATAACTCCTATTCCCATTGTCAATTTTGAATTTTGGCAAATGCGAGTAAGCGAGGGCATTGGCTGCTTGCAGACTCTGCCGAGCGGGAGCATTTTAGACAAAACAACGTTTTGTCAATTTTGAATTTTGAATTTTCTGCTCTTCCTTCCGAAACACAAAGGGCTCGGCGCAGTGCCGAGCCCTTTGTCAGTGTATGGAGTCTTGTGTAACTACTCCTGCTTGAGTGCAGCCTGAGCAGCAGCCAAACGTGCGATGGGCACACGGAAGGGCGAGCAGCTCACGTAGTCAAGACCTGCCGAGTGGCAGAACTCAACGCTCGAAGGCTCACCACCGTGCTCACCACAAATACCACACTTGAGGTTGTTGCGGGTAGTACGGCCCTTGGTTACACCCTCGCGCACGAGGCGGCCTACACCATTGCGGTCCAAAATCTTGAAGGGGTCAGCCTTCAGGATGTTCTTCTCAAGGTAGATGGGCAAGAACTTGCCAATGTCATCACGCGAGAAGCCCAAAGTCATCTGGGTAAGGTCGTTGGTACCGAAGGAGAAGAACTCTGCAACCTCTGCAATCTGGTCGGCAGTAACAGCAGCACGAGGAATCTCAATCATAGTACCTACCATATAGTCAATCTTGTCGTTACGCTCTGCGAAAATCTCAGCGGCAACACGGTCGATGATGTTCTTCTGGTAGCGCAACTCCTTGTGGTTACCAACAAGGGGAACCATAATCTCAACCTTAACAGGCACGCCTTTCTCCCTTACGTTCATTGCAGCCTCCAAGATAGCCCTTGTCTGCATCTCGGTAATCTCGGGATAGGTGTTACCCAGACGGCAACCACGGTGGCCCAACATTGGGTTAACCTCGGCCAAAGCCTCCACCTTGGCAGCAATCTTCTCAACGCTCACGCCGATAACCTTAGCCAACTCCTGCTGCTCTTTCTCGGTGTGGGGTGCGAACTCGTGCAAGGGGGGGTCCAAAAGACGAACAGTCACGGGCAGACCCTGCATAGCCTCGAAGATACCCTCGAAGTCCTCACGCTGCATAGGCAACAGTTTTGCCAAAGCAACCCTACGGCCGGCCTCATCGTCAGCCAAAATCATCTCCCTAACAGCCAAGATACGGTCGCCCTCGAAGAACATATGCTCGGTACGGCACAGACCAATACCCTGTGCTCCAAAACTTACGGCCTGCCTTGCATCGCGAGGCGAGTCGGCATTGGTGCGCACTTTCAGACGTGCATATTTGGTGGTGAGGTCCATCAGTTTTGCGAAGTCGCCACTGAGTTCAGCCTCTTTGGTTGCAACCTGACCGAGGTAAACCTCGCCGGTCGAACCGTTGAGCGAAATCCAGTCGTGCTCGTTGATTACCAGACCGTCAATCTCAATGGTGCGGGTCTTGTAGTCAATTTTGAGTTCGCCTGCACCCGAAACGCAGCACTTACCCATACCACGAGCAACCACAGCAGCGTGCGAGGTCATACCACCCCTTGCGGTGAGGATACCTGCAGCGTCCAACATACCCTTCAAGTCCTCAGGCGAGGTCTCGATACGTACCAATACTGCCTTGATGCCGTGCTCTTGGAAATATTTTTCTGCATCCTCTGCGAAGAATACAACAGGACCGGTAGCAGCACCGGGGCTGGCGGGCAGACCCTTGGTGATAACCTTGGCGCTCTTGATAGCCTGCTTGTCAAATACGGGGTGCAACAGCTCATCGAGTTTCTCGGGCTCCTGACGGAGAACAGCGGTCTGCTCGTCAATGAGGCCCTCCTCCAACATATCCATTGCGATTTTCACCATAGCGGCACCGGTACGCTTACCGTTACGAGTCTGGAGCATCCAGAGTTTGCCGTCCTGAATGGTGAACTCCATATCCTGCATATCGGTAAAGTAGTTCTCCAAGTGCTCCTTGATGTCGCAGAGCTCTTTGTAAACCTCGGGCATAACCTCCTCCAACGAGGGGAACTGTGCGGCACGGGTAGCCTCGTCAATGTTCTGAGCTTTTGCCCAGCGGCGCGAGCCCTCAAGGGTAATCTGCTGGGGAGTGCGGATACCTGCAACAACGTCTTCACCCTGTGCGTTCACGAGGTACTCACCGTTGAAGATGTTCTCACCGGTAGCAGCATCACGCGAGAAGCAAACGCCGGTAGCCGAGTTGTCGCCCATATTACCGAACACCATTGCCATAACGCTAACTGCGGTACCCCACTCCTGAGGAATGTTGTTGAGTTTGCGGTAGAGGATAGCCCTCTCGTTCATCCAGCTGCGGAACACAGCGCAGATAGCACCCCAAAGCTGCTCCCAAGGGTCTACGGGGAAGTCCTTACCGGTCTGCTCTTTCACAGCCTTCTTGAAACGTACGACCAACTCCTTGAAGTCCTCGGCGGTCAGGTCGGCATCGTTCTTAACGCCTTTCTCCTCCTTAACCTCCTCGATGATAGCCTCAAAGGGGTCGATGTCCTGCTTCGATGCGGGTTTCATCTCCAACACAACATCGCCATACATCTGTACGAAACGGCGGTAGGAGTCCCAAGCGAAGCGGTCGTTGCCCGAGCGAGCGGCCACAGCCTCAACGGCTTGGTCGTTCATACCGAGGTTCAGAATGGTATCCATCATACCGGGCATCGAAGCCCTTGCACCGGAACGTACCGACAGCAACAGGGGCGAAGCCTCGCCACCGAATTTCATACCGGTCGATTCCTCAATATTCTTGATTGCAGCCTCAACCTCTGCTTTGATGAGCTCGATTACTTTTGCCTCACCCTCTTTGTAGTACTCGCTACAAACCTCGGTGGTGATGGTAAATCCGGGAGGCACGGGCATACCCAGCAGGTTCATCTCTGCAAGGTTTGCACCCTTACCACCAAGCAATTCTCTCATTTTGCCATTACCCTCGGCTTTCCTATCGCCAAAGGTGTAAACTCTTTTTACGTTTGCCATAAATGTGTGTTTTGTGAAAATTGTTTGTGTTATATTTGTGTATAAATTTATTTGTCGTGCAAAACGATTTTATCTGCTGTCCCACATAGCCCCATAAGGGGCCCTACAAGACAAGCGTGCGAATTTAGTAAATTTTTCCCAACCCACCAAATTTAGCCCCAAATTACCCCTCGGAGGTTAGAAAAACTCCTCTCTGAGGGGGTAGGTGTTGCGCCTATGCTCAAACTCCTCGGGCCTTTGTTTCATCCTCTGGCTTTCCTCGGCAAGGGGGCAATGGGCTCCTATTTGGGCGCACATCTCACTCCAACCTATGGGGCGGGGGCAGGAGGGAGCAACCTCCTTTGGGTACCACCCTTTGAGTTCGCCGATGCCGAGCGTGTCGGCCAGAGCGTCAAGTACTATGGTCGAGGCGTTGGCCTTGCCCTGTGCCGAGTAGCCCGCAATGTGGGGAGTGGCAATCTCGGCCACTTGCAGCAGGTTGCGGTTGATGTTGTCGGGCTCCCCCTCCCAAGTGTCGATGCAGAGGGTCAGGCGGTGGGCATTGTCAAGCAGTGCGGCTGTGTCGGCCACCTCGCCACGTGAGGCGTTGAGCAGTGTGGCCCCATCGTGCATCAGTGCAAGGGTGGTGTGGTTGGCAAGGTGTAGGGTAGGGTGGTCGCCCGTGCGGGTCAGAGGGGTGTGGAGCGTAACGATGTCGCTTTGCGAGAGCAACTCTTCCAAAGGAACAAAGCCTTCGCCCCTGCCGAGCCCTTCGGCCTGCTCACGTGGGGGGTCGCTACACAGCACCTTGAAGCCCCAACTGCGGGCATAGTCGGCCACAAGCCTACCCACGTGGCCCACGCCCACAACGCCCACTGTGCGCTCCTGCGGAGTCCACCCCTGCTTGGCAGAGAGGTGAGCGAGAGCGGCTGCAACCCACTGTAATACAGCCCTTGAATTGCACCCTGCGGCACTCGTAAACCTAATGCCCTGTGAGGCAAGCCACGGGCGGTCTATGTGGTCATAGCCAATGGTGGCCGTGCCCACAAAGCGCAACTTGCAGGCACCTCCGAGCAGAGCCTCATTGCACCTTGTGCGGGTGCGCACCACAAGTCCATCGGCATCGCCGAGTATCTCCTTGGGGAACTCCCTGCCGTCTACCTCCACCACCTCTGCATAGGGGGCGAGGACTTCGGCCAGATAGGGTACAAACTTGTCAATCACGATTTTCATATCCTCAAAGATACAATTTCCCCCACAAAGCCCCAAATGGAGAGAGGAAAATATGCAAAAAAAATGCCTGCTGATGGAAACCTAACAAATGTTTGGTATATTTGCGTAATTTTTGATTGCTGCAAACAAGAAACAATAAGGATGTCTTTCTACACAAAAATAACTCGTCCGCTGCTCTTTCTCCTCCCGATAGAGAAGGTACACAACGTGGCCTTGTGGCTACTGGGTGTTGTGGGGCGTGGCCCTGTGGGGCAGTGGCTGCTGAAAAAACTCTTTGCGTGGCGTGCGCCCTCATTGCAGAGGGAGGTCTTCGGTGTGAAATTCCCCAATCCTGTGGGCATTGCTGCCGGCCTTGACACCAATGCCAAACTCTACCGCCAGTGGGGAGCGCTCGGCTATGGTTTTGTGGAGATAGGCTCGCTCACCCCGAAGCCACAAGTGGGCGCACCCAAGCCCCGAATGTTTGCTCTGCCCAAGGATAGGGCCATAGTGGAGCGTATGGAAAATCCCAACTGTGGACTCGAAAAGGCCATTGAGCACCTGCGCCGCAGGGCCTATGGTCAAAAGGTGGTGGTGGGTGCCAACATTACGGCAGGCAACATTACCTCGCCCGACAAATTCACGGCCGACTACCTTCGCCTCTTCCGCAACCTCTATCAATACGTGGAGTATTTCACCGTCAATGTGTCGGTCCTTGTGAGTGATGCAGAGCGCTATTCGGAGGTGGATAAGGCCAAGGTTAAGGAGGTGCTGGACGCGCTGTTTGACTTCCGCAGGGGCCAAAACCAATACCGCCCCATACTGCTCAAAGTGTCGCCCGACTGGAGCACGGAGCAGATTGACGATATGGTCGATATCCTCATAGATACCCCCTTGGATGGCCTTGTTGTGGCAGGAGGCTCCACCCGACTTGGTGGCCGTATGAGCGAGCGCCGACTCGCACGTATGAGCGGTGGCCTGCTCTCGGGTGCTCCGCTGTTGGAACGTACCGTGGAACTGGTGGACTACGTGTGCCGCAAGATGGAGTACCGCTACCCTGTGATTGCAGTTGGTGGGGTGATGAAGGCCGAGGATGTGGAGCGACTCCTCGCTGCGGGCGCAAGCCTTGTGCAATGCTACTCGGCTGTGGTCTATGAGGGCCCCGGCTTTGCAGGTAGGGTGTGCCGCCGACTCTCGGCAAAGGCTGCCACCGAAGAGCAGGCGCAGGCATAGATAACGTAGGTGCCCCCGACCTTGCCCGCTACAATATGGGCACTACTGTTTTTTCCATCGAAGCAAAAATCATTTTCCCTCAAACACAATGAAAGCAGACATCATAACCATTGGCGATGAAATTCTCATCGGCCAGATTGTTGATACCAACTCCGCGTGGATGGCCCAAAGGTTGGGCGAAATAGGCCTCTCGGTGCGCCGCAAATACTCCATTGGCGACCGCAGGGAGGAGATTGTCGCCGCCGTGGAGGAGTCCTTGGCAGCCTCCGAGGTGGTGCTCATTACGGGTGGACTCGGCCCCACCAAAGACGACATCACAAAGAAGGTGCTGGCCGAGATTTTCCACTCCACCCTCGTGCGCCACGAGGAGACCTACGCACGTGTGGAGCGTATGATGACTGCGCGAGGCATTGAGTTCAACGCCCTCAATCAGGGCCAAGCACTTGTGCCGGAGTGTTGCACGGTGTTGCCCAACCACAAGGGTACCGCCCCGGGTATGTGGTTTGAGCGTGAGGGTAGGGTTGTGGTGTCGCTCCCCGGTGTGCCCTTTGAGATGGAGGCACTGATGACCGAGAGCGTGTTGCCACGCCTTAGGAGCCACTTCAACCTCCAGTCGGTGGTCCACCGCACAGCCATAACCTATGGACTCGCCGAGAGTATGCTCGCCGAGCGCATTGCTCCTTGGGAGGATGCACTGCCCGACTACCTCCACCTTGCCTACCTCCCCTCGCCCTCGCAACTACGCCTGCGCCTTTCGGCCTATGATGTGGATGCCGAGCAGGCCACACAGGAGATTGACGCCCAATTTGAGGCTCTGATGCCCCTGCTGGGCGACTTCTTCGTGGGGTGGGAGAGCGACACGTTGCAGAGCGTGGTGGCCGAAATGCTCACCGCAAGGGGCGAAACACTGGCTGCGGCAGAATCGTGTACGGGTGGTGCTTTGAGCGCAAAGTTTACGGCTATGAGTGGTGCTTCGGAATATTTTTGGGGCGCAGTGGTGTCCTACGACAATAGTGTTAAGGAAAACGTGTTGGGCGTGAGCCACAGCGACTTGGAACAATATGGAGCCGTGAGCGAACAGGTGGCCCGACAGATGGCCGAGGGGGTGCGCCGAGTGTGCGGCACCACCTACGGAGTGGCCACCACGGGCATTGCAGGACCTACGGGTGGTAGTGCCGACAAGCCGGTGGGCACCGTGTGGACCGCCGTGGCAGGCCCGCAGGGCACCGTTGCGCAAATGAAGGTCCACGGCCGCTTGCGTGCCCAAAACATCGACCGTGCAGCCTCGGCAGCCATCAACCTCCTAAGGCTCTACATCAAAAAAATAGGGTGATTTTACCCCATACATTTGCCGAAGAAACAGAGGGGATTGTGCAACATTGCCATTGCACAATCCCCTCTGTTGTCCACAAAGCCCACTGCACATTTCCTTCTTGCTGTACACAAGGCTCGCTGCACACTGCCGTGCTTGATATGTAGGTCACTGGTGCAGATGCTGCCGAGCGTAATGTGCACAATGGCATCACGCGGACTTTGCAATTCGGGCTTCGGCTTGTCGATAAGTTCAAACTTGCTGGGGGATATATATGTGTAGGCGAGCATAAGTCATTCTAATCTTTATGTGTAAATCTGCAATTTGGATAATTTGAGCAACCCCAGAAATCACCATATTTCCCTCTTCTCTCAACAAGATTTCCTCCGCATTTAGGGCATCGGCGATTTGCTATTGCTAAATCTATATTTTGCTGGATTGACTGAACTTGGCGTGTATGGAGTTCTCTGCTTCCCTCTGTGGTAATGTTTGCAGTCGAAAGTTTTGTTACGATGCGTTGAATGTTGTCGGGGGATATTGTTGGGGTTCTATACGACTTTATCACGGAGCGCAAATTGCACCAATTTATCACAATGTGATTTGGTGTGGTTATATTCAAATCTGCTCTATCTGAAAACGCCACAATAGGGATAATCGTAAACTCGCCAACATCTTTTAGAATGTCTCTAACTGCTCTAAAATGTGCCAAGTTTTGACGAATGGGATTTCTGAATTTGTGCTGTTCACTTGACCAACCCCAAAGGGTTTTCTTGCCAAGCAAACTTTGTTTCCACTCTTCCGAGTCTTGATGACCAAATATCCAACCTTTATAGTTCTTGGTTTCGATTACAAATATTCCGTAGGGTGATACCACAATGTGGTCAATTTGCGTAGTTCCATATCGTGTGGGCAACAACACATCATTAAGCGTGATGTACTCTTCTGATAACCAATTAAGTTTTCGAGCCACACGCCTTTCCCCCATCTTGCCAATATTTTCGGGCTTGGATAGCCAAACCTTCCACACAACAAGGAGGATAACTATGCAAATA
>JAFQNC010000035.1 GCA_017396085.1 Tidjanibacter sp.
AATTTTCAATTTTCAATTTTCAATTCAATCACAGACGCCCCCGCCCTTCGGGCACCCCCTCTAACTTAGAGGGGGACCTACGACCGCTCCTCCCCTAAGTTAGGGGAGGTGGCCAAAGGCCGGAGGGGTTTGTCAATTTTGTATTTTGAATTTTGAATCCTCCCCCTAATCCTCTGGGGTGTAGGTGGTTGGGTCGAAGAAACTATCATCGAAGTTCACGAGGTAGACCTGCTCGGTGGCACGCGATATGGCGGTGTAGAGCCAGCGCATAAACTCCTTGTTCATACGCTCCTCGCCAAACAACAGGCGGTCGATGAACACCGCACTCCACTGACCGCCCTGCGACTTGTGGCACGTCACGGCATAGGCAAATTTGAGCTGCATTGCGTTGTAATAGGGGTCCTCACGCACCTCCTTGTAGCGTTTGGCCTTACACTTTTGGTCGCTATAATCGCCCTCAATGGCATAGAAAAGTTCCTTCATTTGGTCGCGAGTGAGCGAGGGAGTGGTGGAGTTGAGCGTGTCGAGGAGCACGTTGCACTCAATCTCGTAGTCATCGTAGTCGCCAAAGCGCAGGGTGGCCTCGGCAAAACGAAAACCATAGAGTTCCTTAATCCTTCGTATGCGGCGCAGGCAGGCCACATCTCCATTGGCAATGAAGGCGGCCTTGGCCTCCTCATCACGCTCGGTGTAGTGGTAGTTGTTTTTTACCACCATTACCATATCGCCCGAGTCAATCTCCTCCTCGGCATAGAGCACCCGGGCACGGATGCCCTGATTGAAGTGGGCTGCACGCTTGTTGCTGCGGGTGATGACAATGACCTCCTCCTTGCCGTAGCGAGAGTAACACTCCTCCACCTTCTCCAAAAAATCACCACCACCGATGGCTTGGAAGTCGGGATAACTCATATCGAAGAGAGGTGTTTCGTAGATGCGGTTTTCAATCATACACCTCACCATCGTGGCGTTGAAAAGTATGCCACTCTGCTGCTCCTGACGCACCACCTCATCAAGGGTGTTGTAACTCACAGGACCATAGAGAGCCATCTTGCGGGGGTCGAGAGCGGGCGAGAGGTCGTGCCCCACGGGTGGCAACTGCGCCGAATCGCCCACAAACATTATGCGACACCGCTGGCCCTGACGAACATACTCAAAGAGGTCGTCAAGCAACGAGCCGGAGCCGAAGATGGAGCCCTCATCGGAGTAGTCGGCAATCATCGAGGCCTCGTCTACAATGAAACAAGCATCCTTTTCGCGGTTGAAGTTGAGGTCGAACTTGCTGTCGAGCGATGCACCACTGCGCTCACGATAGATGCGCTTGTGAATGGTGTAGGCTGGGGTGGAGTCGGTGTGGTTGGAGAGCACTTTGGCGGCACGGCCGGTGGGTGCGAGGAGTATAGGTTTGATTTTCAACTCCTTGAGCACTTCCACGAAGGCCGCAACGAGAGTGGTTTTACCCGTTCCGGCGTAGCCATTGAGGATGAAAATGCGCTCAAAATCGTCATCGGTAATCCACTCCGACAAAGATTCTATAATTTTTTTTTGCCCAAAAGTTGGAGTAAACGCAAATTTGGCGTAAATTTGGGTCGCAATGTGCTCGTTAAGCATAGTTGTTACATTTTTACGCTACAAACTTAATATTAAAAATAGAAATGAAAAAGACTATTATTCAAATCCTTCTTGCAGTTGTTGTTGTGGCAATGGCTTACTTGCTCTACGACAGCATTATGACACCTGTTCGTTTTGACGACACCAAGATTGCACGTGAGAAAGCAGTGATTGAGCGCATCAGCGACATCCGCTCGGCTCAGCGCGGCTACAAACAGGTGTATGGTAAGTACACCGGCTCGTTTGACACTCTGATTAACTTCGTTCTCACTGCCGAGATGGAGTTTGAGCGTCAGTTGGTATCTTCGGATGACTCCGTGGGTTTGGCAAAACTGAAAAGGGCTCGCAAGAAAAACATTGAGAAGTTCACTGTGAAGGCTATTGATACCGTGTTTGGTGCCAAGAAACTCACCCCCGCACAGATTGAGCAACTCCGCTACATCCCCTATTCGGCACAGGCCAATGGCGGTGAGGTTAAGGAGTTCATTATGGGCGCAGGTATGGTAGAGGTTGGTAACGTGAAGGTGCCCGTGTTTGAGGCAAGGGCTCCCTACAAAGCATTCCTCCTCGACCTTAATGAGCAGCTCCTCATAAACCTCATTGACGAGCAGAAGAACGTACTCTACAGGTACCCCGGTATCAAAGTGGGCGACCTCTATCAGGCAACCAACGATGCTGGTAACTGGGAGTAAAAATAGAAATTCCGACACATCAAAAGGGTTGTCCATCAGGCTTTGGCAGGGTGGACAATCTTTTTGTGAGCCCCTACCTACGCTCACCTCGGCTCCGCAGAGTGTGCGTTTGGTGATTGAGGGCGTGGATTGTGTGGCCTTCCCCCGAGCGATTGCCGAGCAGGTGAACGTGGAGGAACTCCTGAGGAGTGAGGGTGTCGTGGTGTCCGAGGGAGAGGACGTGGTTGTCGCTTGCGACCAGAGCCCGCTGTGCTACGCCTTGAAGGTGAACTCCGGCCTGCTTGAGGAGGCCCGAGAGTGGGCCACCCAATGGGGCTTGGAACTCGCCTATGCCACACCTTTGGCCGCTTCGGTGCGTAGGGCTGTGGTTGGTGGCCGCCGCAAGAGGTCGCTGGCGTTGCAGTTTGGGCGTGGGGAGGTCTACGTTGCGCTGGCTGCCAAGGGCCAACTGCTCTTTGCCGAGGCTGTGATTGTGGAGGGTGAGGAGTCGCTGCTGCGACTGCTGACGGTGCTCAATGGCGACTTTGATCTGCGCAAGGCAGACCTGTTTGTGTCGGGTGTGGATGGCAAGATGCGCACCAAATGGCTGGGCCGCTACTTCCGCCACTGCAAGTGGGAGAAGGAGTGGGCAGATGTATATAATAAATAGGTATAGAAGAAGGGTAGAGAATGAGAATTATCAGCGGAAAATATAGGGGCCGCACCATCACTCCGCCTCGCAACCTGCGAGCAAGGCCCACCACCGACTTTGCCAAGGAGAATTTGTTTAATGTGCTGGGCAACTTGGTGGACTTTGAGGAGGTGGATGTGCTGGACTTGTTTTCGGGCACGGGGTCTATCAGTTATGAGTTTTGCTCTCGTGGGGCGAGGAGCGTTACGAGTGTGGAGGTCAATGCGGTACACAATGCTTTCATCCGCAAGACGGCACGTGAGTTGGGCTTTGCCAATCTCTACGCCACCCACGCCAATGTGTTCCTCTACCTGAAGAGTTGCAACAAACAGTTTGATGTGATTTTCTCGGATGCGCCCTACGATTTGGAGGGTAGCGAGGAGGTTATTGACCTTGTGTTGGGGCGTGAATTGCTGCGTGAGGATGGCTTTTTGGTTTTTGAGCACTCGAAGGACAAAAATTTTTCGGAGCACCCTAATTTTTGGCAATCAAGAAGTTACGGAAGTGTTCAATTTTCGTTCTTCAAAAAATGAGAAAAAAGTTACTGAAACGTTTGCAAAATCAAAAATTAGTATTACTTTTGTACCGCTTTAAGCAAAACACGGTGTGGTAGTTCAGCTGGTTAGAATGCCTGCCTGTCACGCAGGAGGTCGCGGGTTCGAGTCCCGTCCATACCGCAGAAAGGCCGAAAGTCTATTGACTTTCGGCCTTTTTTGTTGTGAGTTATCCGCTCGAACCCGCGACCTCCGAACACCCCCTTTCAAGGGGGATGTTATTGGAATTGAAAATTGACAATTAAGGTGCCTGCGGCGCATTTTTATCTCGGGTATGAAAAAAGATACCCAAGAGTAAGTAGGGGCCTTAAGGGCTTTAAGGACTTTAAGGACCTTAATGGCAATGGCGCAGGTATTAAAAAAGATACCCAAGGGGCAGAATGAGAAGAAAGGGCAGAAAGGGCCTTATCACTCTTATTCCTCCTTATTGCCCCTATCGCCTCTTAGGGGTGGAAAAGGCGCGAGATGTCGTTCCACGTGGCGTAGAACATCAGCGCAAAGAGCAAGGCCATACCTACCATTTGGGCATACATCAGCACCTTGTCGCTCGGCTTGCGGCGAGTGATGACCTCAATGAGCAGGAACAACACGTGGCCACCGTCAAGTGCCGGTATGGGCAACACGTTCATCACCGCAAATATCACCGACAGCAGGGCCGTAATCTTCCAGAAGTACTCCCAATTCCACACGGTGGGGAATATCTGACCTATGGCAATGGGGCCACCGAGGGCCTTGTACATCTCCGTTTGGGGCTGCACAATCATTTTGAGTTGTTTCCAGTAGTCGCTCATCTCCTCGCCAACCCTCTGTGCGCCACGTGGCAGGGCCTGCCAGAAGTTGTAGGTGCGGGTGCGGATGGGGATGTAGGAGGCCGAGTTGAGCCCCACGCCAATCTTACCATCCTTGTCCACGGCAACCTCCACGTCTACAATATCTTCGCCCCTGAGCACGCTCACCCTCACGGTGTCGCCTGCGTGGGACATCAGCAGGGGGCTGTATTGGTCGAAGAACTCTGCGCTCTCGCCCTCAAAGGCAACAAACCTGTCGCCAGCCTGCAAGCCCGCTGCGGCCGCACCGCCACCCTCCACAACGCCCGCAACCTCAAAGGGCACACGGGGAGTGATGAAGTCGGTCTGCTCCACAAAGTCCATAACCGATTGGGTGGGTATCTCAATGGCCACTTGTGCGCCACCACGCTCCACAATGGTCGTCTTGTCGCTCTCAATGGCAAGTGAGGTCAAAATCTTGGCAAAGTCTTCCACGTGAGTGCCACCGATGGAGATAATCTTGTCGCCATTGCGGAAGCCCACCTCGTGGCCGTAGTCGTTGAACACATAGCCGTAGGGCATTTCGCTGTTGGAGATGTAGGTGTCGCCCCAACGGAGGCTTATGCCTACATAGATGCCGAAGGCGAGCACCACGTTCATCAGCACACCGCCCAACATCATCAGCAGTCGCTGCCAAGCGGGCTTACTGCGGAATTCCCACTCTTTGGGCTCGCTGGCCAGTGCCTCGGTGTCCATACTCTCGTCTACCATACCCGACAACTTGGCATAGCCACCAAAGGGCAACCAACCGATGCCGAACTCCGTCTCGCCCCAATGCCACTTCACCCACGCCTTGCCAAAGAAGATACGGAACTGCTCAACCCTCACTCCGAGGAGTTTGGCAAAGAAGAAGTGCCCGAACTCGTGTATCAACACCAGCAGGGTGAAACTCAGAATGAATTGGGCTATTTTTACTACAATATCCATCAGTATTTCAAGCGTTTAATTTGGTTACAATTCTTTCACAATCTCCTGTGCAATGCGGCGCGACTCGCTGTTGGAGAGTGCGTAGTCCTCCACCGAGGGCGAGGCCACAAAGGTGGCACGGCAGAGGGTTTGTTGTATAACGTGGGCAATGTCGATATATTTTATCCTGCCTGCCAAAAAAGATGCCACAGCGACCTCGTTGGCCCCATTCATCACACAACAACTGTTGCCACCCTTGCGCAGACACTCATAGGCGGTCTGCAACATCGGGAAACGCTCGTTGTCCACCCTCTCAAAGGTGAGCGTGGGGTGGTCGGCAAAACTAAACCTGCTCTCGCCACACTCGCCCCTCAAGGGGAAACGCAGTGCAAACTGAATGGGCAGGTGCATATCGGGGGCACCGAGTTGTGCTTTGATGGCTCCGTCATCGAACTCCACCATTGAGTGTACGATGGACTGCGGGTGTACCAACACGTCAATCTGTTCGGGTTTCAGCCCAAAGAGCCACTTGGCCTCGATTACCTCAAATCCCTTGTTCACGAGGGTGGAGGAGTCGATGGTAATTTTCGCACCCATAGACCAGTTCGGGTGGGCCAGAGCCTGCTCCACCGTCACATTGGCCAATTCCTCGGCGGGGGTGCGCAGGAAGGGCCCCCCGCTGGCGGTGATAATCACCCTCCTTACGGGCGACACCTCACCCAGTAGACACTGAAATATGGCCGAGTGCTCGGAGTCGATAGGCAGAATGGGCACGTTTCGCTCGGCAGCCTCGCGCATAATGTGCTCGCCGGCCACCACAAGGCTCTCCTTGTTGGCCAACGCAAGTCGCTTGCCGGCCCTCACGGCCGAGAGCGAAGGCATCATACCGGCATAGCCCACAAGGGCATTGACCACCGTGTCTACCTCGCCGGAGGTTACCACCTGCGAAAGGGCCTCATCGCCCGCATAGACCTTCACGGGCTCATTGCGAAGTGCCTCGCTCACAACCCCATAGAGGCTTTTGTCGGCGATGACCACATTGTCGGGCCCGAACTCTTTGGCCTGCTCCACGAGCCTCTCCCACGAGCGGGCGGCGGTGAGGGTTGTTACCTCAAATTCATCGGGTCGCTGTCGCACAATGTCAAGGGTCTGCTGTCCGATGCTACCTGTGGAGCCAAGAAGTGCCAATCGTTGTTTCATTGCTTAATGCTCTAAAAATCTATCGTGTGTGTGAATTGATTTGTTTTCGTTTTTTTGGGGGCGTTTAGAACACGAGGTACTGCTCGGGGTCTACGGCTTTGCCATCATACCACAACTCCAACCCTATGGTGGTGGCACCTCCTGCGGCTGTCTCCTCGTTCCAAGTGGCACCAATGGCCTCTCCGCCCTTCACTCGGTCGCCCACCTGCTTGTGGGCCTGTCCGAGTCCTCGGTAGATGGTGAGCAGGTTGGCCGAGTGCTGGAGTTGTATGGTGTAGCCCTCGGGCTCCCAGATGCAGAGTACCACCGTGCCGTCCTGCACGGCACACACCTGCTGGATGTCGGCCACCGAGAGGGTGAGCCCATAGCGACCATCGGCGGGTGCAAATTTCTCCACCACCGTGGCTTTCACGGGCAGGAGCATCTCCATATTGGATATTTTAGCCTCTTTGTTATTGCCACTTTTACGCTCCTTTTTGAGTCCATAGCGACCGCTGCCTTCCAACTGTTTGCGCAACACGGAGTCGATGGCCGAAGGAGCCACGACCTCTTTTTCCTCCACGATGCGCTCATCTTCTTGTGGGTTGAGGCTGCGGATAACGGGGCCTTTGCCCTCCATTACTTGGGCCACATTGTCGGTGTAGACGGTCATATAGGCGAGTTCTCTTTCGAGCGAGTCGAGTCGGATGATGTTCTCAATCATTGTTTCGCGTGAGCGTATACCCTCATATCCGGGCACAATGTCGAGCACTTTTGTGAATGCGGCCACCAGCAACGAGGCCACAAAGACCACAGCCACCCACGCTGCCACACGACCGATAATCTTCCAAGCGGTTTGGTAGGAGTACCACACCTCCCTACCTTCGGGGTCGGTCATACTGATGCGATGACGCACTTTCAGGTGGCGCAAAAAATATCTCAAATTTCCACTTCCCATATGCAATTTTTCCAATTAAGGGGCGACTTTTCACCAATTAACCCACAAAGATACATTTTAGTTTGGCAAAAACGCCCTCTTATATTATGAATTTTGATTTTTAAGCGGTACTTTTGCGGCACCCAAACGAGGCAAAGCCTTGTTGGTGAGATTGAGCAAACGACTATAAAATAAATATTTACACTATGAAAAAACCAACTCTTCTTGTTCTGGCAGCCGGTATGGCTTCGCGCTACGGTTCGCTCAAACAGATGGATGGCGTGGGCCCTTGCGGTGAGGCCATCCTCGATTACTCCATCTATGATGCTGCTCGTGCAGGTTTTGGCAAGGTGGTGTTTGTCATCCGCCAGACCTTTGCGGAGGCTTTCAAGGCTGCTTTTCCCGAGTCGCGCTTTGGTGGTAAAATCAAGGTAGGCTTTGTGTTTCAGGAACTTGACAAACTCCCCGAGGGTTTTAGCGTACCTGAGGGCCGTGTTAAACCTTGGGGTACCAACCACGCTGTGATGATGGGTGCAGAGGTTATCGACACCCCCTTTGCAGTAATCAATGCAGACGACTTCTACGGCTACGATGCCTTCAAGACTATGGCAGGCTACCTCACCTCACTGCCCGAGGATAGCAAGGGTGCCTACTGTATGGTGGGCTACAAATTGTGCAACACTTTGAGCGACTTCGGCAGCGTGTCGAGGGGCGAGTGTGTTGTGGACAGCGAGGGCAACCTGTGTGGTATGACCGAGAGGCTTGGTATCAAACGCCTTGCCGATGGTAGGGTTGTCTATGAGGATGCCGGTGAGCAGAAGGAGATTGCCGAGGATGCAACCGTGTCGATGAATATGTTTGGTTTCACTCCCGACTATTTCACCCACAGCGAGAGGCTCTTTGTGGACTTCCTCTCCAAGGAGGAGACTATGACCAACCCCAAGAGCGAGTTTTTCATTCCTCTGGTGGTGAACACCCTCATCAATGGTGGTGCTGCCAAAATGAAGGTGCTCACTTGCGATGCACAATGGTTTGGCGTAACCTACAAGGAGGACAAACCCGATGTGGAGGCCAAAATCAGAGAACTTATCCGCAAGGGCGAGTATCCTGCAAAACTCTGGTAGAGAGCGCAAAACGAGAAGCCGTCTAACAAGGTGATTTCTGCGTTACGCTCGCCCTCAAAATCCTCATTTACGCCGAGTAAACTGCGGTTTTTCGGGCCACGCAAGCCTTGAAATCCCTCTTGTTATACAACTTCTAATAAAATACAAAGGTGTGTCTAATGTTTTAGACACACCTTTGTTATTGTGTGTGGGGGTAGTATGTGTGGTGCCCCGCCCTAAGCCTAAGCCGACACCACGTCTTTGCTGCAAGTTACTCCCTCGGAGTCTTTGGCCCACACCCCGTGGGCACGCAAGACCTGCTCGATGATGTCCCTCACGCAACCCTTGCCACCGGCAAACTCCGACACGTAGCGCGAAGCCTCAATGCACTCCCACGCAGCATCGGCAGGGGCTACGGGTAGGCCCACGGCACGCATACACTCCAAATCGGGAATATCATCGCCCATAAAGAGCACGTTCTCTCTGTTCCACCCATTGCGCTCGATGACCTCGTTGAGGCAACCGAGTTTGTCGCTGATGTCGATGTGTAGTTCGCTCACATTGAGGTGCTTGAAGCGCTTGGCGAGGGTTTCGCCACGGCCTCCGCTGATGATTACCACCTTGTAGCCGTGTTTGACGGCATAGGCCACGGCGTAGCCATCTTTGGCGTTGTACTTGCGGATGAAGTCGCCATTGGCCAAGGGGATGATGCCACCATCGGTAAAGACGCCATCCACGTCAAACACAAAGGCCTCCACCTTTGCAATATCTTCTTTGAAATTTCCCATATACCTAAATTATAATATAATCCTAAATTGTTGAGTGAGTCGTCTGCCCACGTTCCACAAAGGTACTCATTTTAGGCGAATTGCCCAAAGCGAGTGCCCAATTTCGGCAAAAGCCCACCTCTGACCTGCGCCCTCCCTCACACCGAGTGCCTTGCAGATGGCGGCCGAGGAGTGGGGGAAGCCGTGGCGTATGAGTTCAATCTTTTTGGACACAAGGCGTTTGAGTTCTTTGGGGCGGTAGGGGACAATTTGCGCCACCTCGTAGGTGCGCCCTATGGTGGGGCCTGACGGCTCGGTGGTCGCAAAACCATAACCCCCATAGCAGGCAAGGCCGCAACTGTAGCACCACTCCGTCACAAGGCCCGCCTTGCGTAGTGCCGCATCGGGCACCACAAGGTAGCGGTAGGACTCCTTTGCGCTCTCAAATGGGGCCGTGGCGGTTGTTGTGGCAGTGCGATTGTCGGTAGGGGCGGCAAAGGTGCCCACGCCGAGTGCTGTGGCCCTAACGACTCTCTCCGTGCGCCCACACTCCCAATCAACCAACACCTCCTTGCACTCTCCACCGAGCGACACGACCTCCACGCTCGCACCCTCACCAAAGGCACGCAGGGCCTCGGTGGTGTCGAACATTGGCGATAGTTTCACACACAAGCGGTCGCACTTCTGCTTGAGCAGAGGGAGTAGGTCGGCAATGTTGGGCGAGCAGTCCTCCAAGCAAACCATCTTCTTGCCCTCGGCACCTCGGCGGTCGGGGTCGGCATAGATGAGGTCGGCGTGGGGTAGGGTGGCGATGTACTCCTCCGAGGAGCCCACAACCACCTCCACGTTCTCTGCACCCATAAGGGCGAGGTTGTAGCGGGTGATTTCGGCCAACTCGGGGTTGCGCTCAATGGCTACCACACGCTCAAAGCGGCGTGAGAGATAGAGAGTATCCACCCCCAACCCGCAGGTCATATCCACAGCCAAGTGGCCCCCATACTCCTTGTGGGCGGCACACTCCTCACTGCTCGACTGCTCAAAGGCGAGCGAGGGCAGAATGGCCCTTGCGGTATAGTAGGAGGGGAGTTTGCGGCGAGCCCTTTGGAGGTACTTCACTTGCGAGGCCACCTCACGTGGGTAGCGCAGGCGTTTGTCGAGTGCAATTTCCGTTGGGTTGCGCTCGATGTTGGCCTCAATTTCTTCTCTTAGGGGAGTGCTTTGGAGCAACTCTATCTCTTGTTTTTCCATAGTCGTTTGTCGTTTTTGAGTGTGGGTAGTGTGGCGAGCAGGGCGGCAGCGAGTAGGTAACAGCCAATGGTTAGCCACGTGGGTACCTCCACCTGCGCAGCACTCCACGGCCAGCCTGCCACAACCTCCACACACCTGTTCTGCAATTCGGCAGCCCCACCAACAATGGCTCCCACCACTCCGTGGAGAGCCCCCACGGGTAGGAGTACCCACACAATGGAGCCCAGCACAATCACGTTGGCAGTGAGCATCACAATGGGGTTGAGCACCACGCCCACAAGGCTCACCACCCCGAATGTGTTGGCCACAAGGGGAAGCGTGGCTAACGTGGAGCAAAGGCCCACGATAACCACTCCGAGCACCCAATTTGCCACTCTCCACCGCGTGCGCATCCGTTCCATCAGGGGCCCATAGCCCACCAATATGCCCGCTACGGCCACGGCCGAGAGTTGGAAACTTATGTCGTAGAGATTGTTGGGGTTGGCAATCAACATCACCGCAAGTGCCCCACACAACGCATTGACCGCCGAGCGACCTCCGCCACCCTCGGCCAGAGCCAACTGGGCGATGCAGAACATCAGGGTTGCCCTCACCACCGATGGAGAGGCTCCCGTGGTGAGCGCATAGACAATCATCACGACCGCACACACCACGTTGCGCCAAATGTGTCCTCTGCGCCCCGCAAGCGGTAGGAGCGCACAAAAGGCCCACGCCAACATAGCCACAATACCCACGTGCAAGCCCGATATGGCCAGCAGGTGGGAGGCTCCTGCGCGGGAGTAGGCCGTGCGTAGGGTGCGACTCATCTCGCCCCTGTGCCCAAAGGCCATAGCCTTGCACACCGCTGCGGTGTCGCCGTCAAGCCCAAGCCTGTCGAAGCGACCGAGTAACCACGCCTGAGCCCTTGCAAAGGCTATCTGCGGAGTGGTTTGTGCCCTGCCGATAAGAGCCCAGTCGTTCTCATTGTCCACCCAACAGCGACCACTCACACCCCTGCGCAACATAAGTTGGCCATAACTACCTTCGGGCCACTGGCGCACCACCGTGCGTAGGGCTACTCGGCTACCGAGGGTGGCGTGTAGGGCAGTGTCGGCATTGATTTCCACCGTGCGCACCTTGCCCTCCACCTCAATGCGCCCTTCGCACCTGTGGCGATGGCCTTGCAGAGTGGGGTGGGAGGTTATGGTGGCGGTGGCGATGATGGGTTTGTCGTAGGGGAGGTCGGTTGGGGTTGTGCGCATAGCGGTGGTGCTCATTGCCGCAAAGACAATGGCAAAGGCGGCATAGGCTGCTGCAATGGCCTTGGTGCGCCCACTGAGTAGACTTCCCACGATGCACACAGCCGAGGCGATGGCCGTAACCCACCAAGGTACGCCCTCGGCTACACCAGCCAACAACACACCCACCACTACGAGTGGCAAAATCTTTACGAAGGGTGGAAGCACGGGGCGCATAGGGTGGTAGGGGGAAAATTCAAAATTCAAAATTCAAACTTCAACATTCAACATTAACATACCCCTTAAGAAGGAAAAAATATTTACTAATTACTCTTTACTCTTTTGCTCTAAGCATTCCCCCAAGTATCTCTGTCGAGGTTGCGGTAGCCGATGGCCTCGGCAATGTGGGTGGCTTGGATTTGCTCCGAGCCCTCGAGGTCGGCAATGGTGCGGGCCACCTTCACGATGCGATTGTAGGCCCTTGCAGAGAGCGACAAACGCTCCATAGCCCTCGCCAGTAGGGCGGTGCAAGCCTCGTCAAGGGGGCAGAACTCGCTGAGCATTGCGTTGTTCATCATTGCGTTGGTGAAGACTCCCTCAATGCCCTCAAACCTTCGGTTCTGTATCTCTCTGGCCCTCACAACCCTCTGACGAATGGCACTGCTCGGCTCGGCAGGGGTGGTGTCGGTCATCTCGCCGAGTTCCACGGGAGTAACCTCAATTTGTATGTCGATGCGGTCCATCAGCGGGCCCGAAATCTTGTTGAAGTAGCGACTAATGGCGTGGCGTGAGCAACTGCACTCCTTGGTGGGGTGATTGTAGTAGCCACACGGACAAGGGTTCATCGCTGCCACGAGCATAAAATTCGTGGGGTAGCAGATACGATACTTTGCCCTCGCAATGGTTACCTGCTTGTCCTCCAAAGGCTGACGCATAACTTCCAATATGGAGCCGCTGAATTCGGGGAGTTCGTCAAGGAAAAGGATGCCGTTGTGGGCGAGCGAAATCTCACCCGGCTGTGGGTTGGTGCCGCCACCCACCATCGCCACGGCCGAAGCCATATGGTGGGGTGAGCGGAAAGGACGCTGGGTAAGGAGCCCCTTCTCGGTGCCGAGTTTACCCGCTACGGAGTGTATCTTGGTTGTTTCGAGTGCCTCTTCAAGCGTGAGAGGTGGCATAATCGTGGGCATACGCCTTGCGAGCATAGTCTTACCCGAGCCGGGTGCGCCCACCATAATGATGTTGTGCCCACCTGCGGCAGCCACCTCCAAGGCCCTTTTGACATAGGCTTGGCCCTTCACATCGGCAAAATCTTCGGCATAACGGTTGGCCTTTTGGTCGAACAACTCCTGTGCTACCACCTTGGTGGGGGCTATGGGCTTGCTGCCCGAAAGAAAATCTATGGCCTCGCGCAACGACTCCACACCGATAACTTCCAACTCCTCCACCACGGCAGCCTCCTCGGCATTTTCGCGTGGGAGCAGAAGCCCTTTGAAGCCCTTTTCCATAGCCTCCACAGCCATAGGTAAGGCACCCTTGATGGGCTTCACGGTGCCGTCTAACGAGAGTTCGCCCGCCATCACGTAGCCCCGAGTGCTCTCGGCATCCAACTGCTCCGTGGCAGCCAATATGGCAATGGCGATGGGCAGGTCAAGCGATGAGCCCTCCTTCTTGAGGTCGGCAGGGGCCAGATTGACCACAATCTTCTTGCCCACCATCCTCTGACCGCTGTTCTCAAAGGCCGAGCGGATGCGCTCCTGACTCTCCCTCACGGCATTGTCGGGCAAGCCCACCATATACATACCCAATCCGGGCGATACGTTTACTTCGACCTCCACGGTCATTGCGTTGATACCGATAACGGTGCTTGTGTAGACCCTTGTGAACATTATGTGCGTGCGTGTATACGGGGGTTAGTCTTGTGTTTGTATGTACAGGGCAGTGTGGTTTTGTGTTTGTGTGTGCGGGGCGGAGGTGCTGTGTGGGTTAGAACGGGCTCTCCTCGTAGGTGCTCCTTGCGGTGCCACGAGCCTGCGAGCCATCGGCACCCATAGAGGTGGGAGGCAGGGCCTCAAATGCGCTGCCGTCCATACCGCCAAAGCCACCATCGCCATCCAACGAACTGCCAAACTCACGGTCGCCATTGTAGAGTGTGCCATCCAACGGGTCGAAGTCGCTGAACTGGGCAAACTCCTTGCGGAACTTCATCTTGATGACATCCGTGGCACCATTACGGTGCTTGGCCACAATCAGCTCGGCCAAGTTCTCGGTGGATGTTCCGTCTTCCATCTCCTTCAAACCATAGTATTCGGGGCGGTGGATGAAGGCCACAATGTCGGCATCCTGCTCAATGGCACCCGACTCACGCAGGTTGGATAGTTGGGGGCGTTTGCTACCACCCAAAGCCTCTGCCGAGCGATTGAGCTGCGAGAGGGCAATGATGGGGATGTTGAGCTCCTTGGCCACCGCTTTGAGCGTGCGGGATATGTAGGCCACCTCCTGCTCACGGTTACCCTTGGTGTCCTTCGGGCCGGTCATCAGCTGGAGGTAGTCGATGATGACGAGTTGGATGTCGTGCTGCGCTTTGAGTTTGCGCACCTTCGAGCGGAACTCCGACACAGGCAGTGCGGGGGTGTCGTCAATGTAGATTGGTGCCTCGGCAAGTGGTTTGGCCGAGAGTTCGAGGTGATTCCACTGCTCGGTCGTCAGCCTACCACTGCGCACATCGGCACTGGAGAGTTGCGACTCGGCCACCAGCAGACGCATCATCAGCTGGGCCGAACTCATCTCCAACGAGAAGAAGGCCACACCCTTGCCCTCGTTCACCGCAATGTTGCGGGCCATAGAGAGCACAAAGGCGGTCTTACCCATCGAAGGCCTTGCGGCGATGATAATCATATCCGAGGGCTGCCAACCGAGGGTGAGTTTGTCGAGGTCCCTGAAACCTGTGGGCACACCGTTAATCTTGCCACCCTTCTTGATGGCCTCCTGAATCATCTCCAGCGTCTTACCGATGATGCTCTTGGAACTCTGCACCTCCTTGGAGATGTGTCCCTCCGACACCTTGAAAATCTCCTGCTCGGCAAAGTTGAGCAGGTCGGTCAGCTCCTCACTCTCATCGTAGGAACGAGCGAGGATTTCGCCTGCGGCCCTAATGAGCTCCCTCTGCACATACTTCTGCGCCACAATGGTGGAGTGGAACTCGAGGTTGGAGGCCGAAGCCACCTTTTGTGTGAGGTTGGTGAGATATTGTGCTCCACCCACTGCTTTGAGTTGTCGCTGCTGTTTGAGTTTTTCCGTTACGGTCAGCAGGTCAATGGGTTTGAGTTCGGTGGAGAGTTCTTCGATGGCCTTGAAGATAATGCGGTGTTGCTCGCTGTAGAAGGCATCGGCGGTGAGGTACTCCTGCACTGTGATGATACCATCCTTCTCCAACATCAGCGCACCGAGCACAGCCTCCTCAAGGTCGAGTGCTTGGGGTGGAATGTGCCCACCGGAGCCCTCGCCCACAAGGTTGTTGTAGGCTGCTCGGTTGTTATCTCTGCGGTTGTTCTTATAGTCGTTTGCCATTGTGTGGGTTATTTATGTTTTCTTCTTTCGGTCAAATGTACGGCTTTTTCTCCACTCCTGCCACTTTTGGGGCCGCCAAAAAAGTAACTTTTTTGCTGACACTTTGCCTCATAGGTGTTAGCAACATAGAGTTTGTCGCCCGTGTAGGGGTTTTCGCCCGTGTAGAACATCACCGAGGATAGCGTCATAGGGGTTGGAGTGAGGTCCTGCACTTGGTCGGTCATCAGTCGCAGGGCACGGACCTTTGTTGATAACTTTTTCATATCCTCCTCCCTGCACCCCGGGTGTGAGGAGATAAAGTAGGGGATGAGTTGGTACTTGAGCCCATTATCCCTGCACACCTTGTAGAACTCCCTGTGCAACTTTTCAAACTCCTCAAAGGGGGGCTTACGCATCAGTCGGAGCACGTGGGGCTCGGTGTGCTCGGGGGCAACCTTAAGCCTACCCGAGGTGTGGTGTAGGATAACCTCTCGCATATAGCGGCCCCCATCATCGGGTATGTCGTAGCGAATGCCACTGCCGATGAAGGCCTTTTTTACTCCCTTGACCTCGCGCACCTTGCGGTAGAGGTTGAGTAGGGGTGTGAGGTTGCGGTCCAGATTGGGACACACCCTCGGAGTGAGGCACGAGGGCCTGATGCACTTGCGGCACAACTCCAAGTTCTTGCCACCGAGGCGGTACATATCGGCCGAAGGACCACCAATGTCGCTCAGGTAGCCCTTGAAGTCGGGCAACTGCTTGATTTTCTCCACCTCGGCCAACACACTGCGCTCGCTCCTCGAGGTGATGAACTTGCCCTGATGGGCCGAGATGGTGCAGAACGAGCACCCTCCGAAGCACCCTCTGTGGATGTTCACCGAGTGCTTAATCATCTCATAGGCGGGTATGGTCTTACCCTTGTAGCGGGGGTGGGGTAGGCGTGTGTAGGGTAGGTCAAAACTCCTGTCGAGGCTCTCGGTGGAGATTTGGGCATAGGGTGGGTTCACCACCACATACCTCTCGCCAACCCTCTCCACGATGGTCTTGTTTTGCTCCATACGGTTGCTCTCCACCTCAATGCGGGTGAAGTTCTCTCCAAAGGCGTGTTTGTTGCGGGCGCACTCCTCAAAGCTATGTAGCACAATGGTCTGCTCGGCGGGAAGTTTGCGCACGTAGTCCTCGCCCTCCACGAAGGCCACCTGTCGCAACTTGCGCAACAACTTGGCGTTGAACCCATTTTTCATCGCCTTTGCCACCTCCACAATGCTCTCATCGCCCATACCATACATCAGCAGGTCGGCTCCGCTCTCAATGAGCACCGAGGGCTTGAGCGAGTCGCTCCAGTAGTCGTAGTGGGTGAGCCTACGCAGCGAGGCCTCAATACCACCAATCACCACGGGGGTGTGGGGGTAGAGCCTTTTGAGTATGCGGGTGTAGGTGCTCACAGCGTAGTCGGGGCGGAAGCCCGACACTCCACCCGGGGTGTAGGCGTCATCGTGGCGCAGTCGCTTGGCGGCGGTGTAGTGATTGACCATTGAGTCCATCGAGCCGGCCGACACACCAAAGAATAGTCGCGGGGCACCCAACTTCTTGAAATCCCTTAAATCGTCCCTCCAGTTGGGTTGGGGCACGATGGCAACCCTGTAACCCTCGGCCTCCAACAGGCGACCAATAACGGCCACGCCAAACGAGGGGTGGTCTATGTAGGCATCGCCACTAAAAAGAATTACGTCAATGTAGTCCCAACCGAGGGCTTCAACCTCTTTGACCGATGTGGGAAGAAAGTGGGGCATAAGGGAATTTATTTATTTTTTGGCACAAAGAGCAATGAACTATCGCCGTAGGAGAGGAAGCGGAAGCCGTTGTCCATAGCGTAGGCATACATCCTGCGCCAATCCTCGCCCACCACTGCCGAGATGAGCAACAATAGTGTGCTCTTCGGCTGGTGGAAGTTGGTAACAAGGCCCTCGATGATGCGAAAGCGGTAGTGGGGAGTAATCATAATCTGCGTGGCAGCCGAGAGTTCTTCTACCCCCTCATGCTCCATCCACCCGATGAGTGCATCCAAGAGGGCGGCACTCTCCACCTCCTGCGGTATGTCGTAAATCTCCCACTGCCCAACGGTACGCTCCACCACGGGCGAGCCCTCCTGCAACACCCTCCAACCCAGAGCCGCCACCGACTCAATGGTGCGGGTGCTGGTGGTACCCACCGAGATGATGCGCCCCAAGTGGTTGCGCAGGTTACGTAGGGCAGCAAGTGTGATGATGAAATGCTCCGTGTGCATCGTGTGGTTGGTGGCATCGGCCTCCTTTACGGGCAGGAAGGTGCCTGCTCCCACGTGGAGCGTAACCTCCTCGGTGCCAACTCCTTTGTGGTGTAGTTCATCAATGAGTCTTGTGGTGAAGTGGAGCCCTGCAGTGGGTGCCGCCACCGAGCCCTCCACACGGGAGTAGACCGTTTGGTAGCGGGTGTTGTCAATCTCCTCACTCTCACGACCAAGGTAGGGGGGAATTGGTATGCGCCCAAGGTGCTCGATGACCTGACCAAAGGTCGCATCGGCATCCCAACGGAAGGTGATGACGTGGGCTTTGTCCACCTGTTCGCCCCTTGTGGCTTCAAGGCGACAGGCCTTGCCGCCCATCTCAAACTCCACTACCAGTGGGCCCTCCTTCCACTTCTTCAAACCTCCCACCAAGCACCTCCACCGGCTCTCGCCACGGGCTGCAAAGGCCCTCTCATAGTCGGCAGGGTCGTGGGGCTCAAGGCAAAAGACCTCCAACAGTGCTCCCGTGGGCTTATGCATCAGCAGGCGTGCACGGAACACGCGCGTGTTGTTGAACACCAGTAGCGCACCCTCGGGCAACTCTTCGGGCAGGTTGTGGAACTTGCGGTGGGTGATGTTACCCTCGCGCCACACCAGCAGATTGGAGTGGTCCCTCTCGGAGAGAGGAAACTTGGCTATCCTCTCATCGGGCAGATTGTAATCAAAATCTGCGATATTTAGAGTATGAAGAATCAATTTTGAATTTTGAATTTTGAATTGCAAAAAAAGTGTTTGGTGTGGGGTATAAGCCGAGTTCTGTACTGCTTGGTCCCCCTTGGGAGCGTTGCACGCAACCTCCCTCGGCGGAGCAGCCTTCATCATTAATCTATGCACTGCGGTCGCCCGCAGGCTACGTTAGCGTTCTACCCCTCGGCATCGGGCGAGCAACCCTACATACTGCCGATATACTTGAACTTGCAACCCGCCGGTGGTACTGTCCCCGGAGTATCGCTACCCGAGCGGTGGGCTCTTACCCCGCCTTTTCACCCTTACCTGCCGAGTGAGAGAACGTGCCCCTCACCACACAAGGGCAGGCGGTTGTTTTCTGTTACCTTGAACCTTGCCGTTGCCAACAACTTCCCGTTAGGAAGCGCGGTGCTCTGTGTTGCCCGGACTTTCCTCTCCCTCCCAAAGGGAGGCAGCGATGAAACCCCCACGCCAAACAGCCCACAAAGATACCTATTATAGTTGAAATTTGAAAATTGAAAATGGAGAATTGAAATTTCTCAATACTATTTTGTATCTTTGTGGAAATTAACCAATACCCCCTACTGCTATGAGATTTTTTTCACTGGCAAGCAATATGTTCCACCTCTCTGCCGAGCAGGTGCAGGAACTCGAAACGCAGGCCGCTGCGGATGATGCCGTGGCAGCCTACAAGTTGGGCCGCTATCTCTACTGTGTCCGCCCACAATCCGACTCCGTGCAGAGGGCAGCAGTGCTCTTTATGAAGGCCAAAGCCGAGGGGGTGGTGGAGGCCGGTGTGGCCATTGCCCAAATGTGGTTCAGGGGCGATTTTGGACTCGTGGACCGCTCCAAGGGTAGGCACTTCCTGATGGAGGCTCTTGAGAAGGAGAACGAGTTTGCAGCCGAGGTCCACTTGAAGAAGATTATCTATGGTCAAGACGGCTTTGAGGTCGATTTGGACAAGGCGGTGGAAACTCTCAAACTGCTTGTGAAACAGAGTGATAACCCCAATTTCTACTACTTGCTGGGCCTTGCCTACGAAAGGCAAGACAACTTTGCCGAGGCTCTGCCTTGGTTTGAAAAGGCCTATGATGGTGGGGTTAAGGAGGCAACCTTTGACTTGGCTTTGGCAAGGTCGGGTGGCTTCACGGAGGATGGCTATTTTGCCGATTCCGACACCTACCTTGAAGAGTTGGCCCACCTTGGCGAAGAGTCTGAGGATGGACTTGCTACCTACCTCTTTGCCGACTATGTGGCGGGTGGGTATGATGATTTTGACAGCGAAGAAGAGAAGGCCGCTGCTCACCAAGCAATCAAGGAGGCAATGGAGAGCGCACTCGCTTGGGGTGCCTCGGAGGCGGCACTGTTCTTGGGCGATGCCTACTACAACGCCAGCCACGGCTTTGAGCAGAACAACAAGGGGGCCTTATCCTACTACGCAAAGGGCGCAATTTTGGGCTCGGCCGAGTGCTACGAGCGTATGTATGAGATGGTTACAGCAGAGGAGGTTGAGGGCTACAGCGATGGTTTTGCAGCCAGTTGTGCCATCGAGGGTGCTCGCTTGGGCTCGGAGTTCCTTATGCATCAGGTGGTTGGGCGTTACAAGTCGGGCCAACTGACCGACTGGGCTGCCGAGATTGAGCAGTACTACCTCCCCGTGGTGGCAGCAATGGACGATGAGGACCTTCCCGATGATGATGGCCGCTACGATGCCTACGCATAGGGGCGTGTGGTGTGGGCCGATTTGGAGCGACAACGAACAATAAACACATAAAAAACAAACACAACGAACAATGAAAAAAATTCTTCTTTCGGCGGCAGCACTCTTGGCGTGTGTGTCGCTGTGGGCCGAGGAGCCCCAAGCCGAGCCTTCGCCTTGGAAAATGGCAGGTAGCGCAGGTATCACAGGCTCGCAAATGACTTTGACAAATTGGGCTGCGGGTGGCGACCCCAGCGTGGCAGCCGACTTTCAATTCAACTATTCGATTGACTATCAGAAGGACAACTCGCTGTGGCAAAACCGCTTGGAGTTGGCCTATGGTCTGAACCGCACCGAGAGTAACGGCACCCGCAAGACCAACGACAAGATTTACTTCTCCTCGTCTTATGGTCAAAAGGTGCACGATGGGCTCTATGTGTCGGCTCTTGTGAAGTTCAACACCCAGTTTGCCAATGGCTTCGACTATGCTGTCAAGAACGACAACGGCTCCTACAAGCAGACCTCGGGCTTTATGGCTCCTGCCTACTTCAGTGGTGGTCTTGGTGTGGAGTGGAAACCCAAAGGGTGGCTCTCGGTCAATGCTTCGCCTGCTACTTGGAAGGCTACCATTGTGAATAACGAAGGGTTGCGTCCCTTCTATGGCTTGGAGGCCGACCAGATGATGCGCCACGAGTTTGGTGGCAACGTGAAGATTGAGGTGCAGGGTAAGATTGTGGGCGACCTTTCGGGCTACACTCGTTTGAACCTCTTCTCCAACTTCTTGGATAATCCGCAGAATGTGGATGTTGATTGGACAATGAGGCTCGACCTGAAGATTAACAAGTGGCTCTCGGCCAACGTGAACCTCCACGCCATCTACGATGACGACATCAAGATTCCCCAACCCGATGGCACACTGGGCCGCCGCTTGCAGTTGCAGGAGGTTGCGGGCGTGGGCCTGTTGGTCAAGTTCTAACCGACAACACAGAATACGAACAAAAAACTCTCGGGTAACAAAATCGTTACCCGAGAGTTTTTTGCTGTCAGTCGTCAGTTGTTAGCTGAAAACAGAAAACTGATAACTACTTAAAATTGGTGGCCAACGATAGCCAACTCGTAGTCGCTCCACACGGGGGCCGACTTGTAGGCACCGACACTCTCCGTGGGAACGTAGATGGTGCGGTTGGTGCCATTGTAGTCGAAACCATCGGGTCCCAGCAGCGGGGGCTCCACAGCAGGGCACCACACGTTTACAAGCCCCGAGCAGTCCTCAAAGGCCCAGCCGCCAATCTCCTTCACACTCTTGGGAATGGTGATGGATGTCAGCGAGGTGCAGTTCTTGAATGAGTAGTCGCCAATGGTGTTCAAACCATCGGGGAGAACAATCTCTGCAAGGGCGGTGCAGTTGCGGAAGGCGTAGTCGTCCAGAGTAACCACGCTTGCAGGCAACTCAATGTTCTTCAGGCTCTCGCAGTTGTAGAAGGTGCTGTTGGCGATGGTGGTCAGTCCTGCGGGTAGGGTTATGGTTTCCAGAGCCTTGCAGAAGTAGAAGGCGTAGGTGCCAATGGTCGCCACCGTGTTGGGAATTGCAATCTCTTTCAGTGCATAGCAACTCTGGAAAGTCCTCTCGCCCACGGCTTTGAGCCCCTCGTGGAGGACCACATCGGTGAGCGCCTCGCAGGAGTAGAAGAGGTAGGTGGGCAGAGCCTGCACCGAGGCGGGAATCTCAATTTGTTTGAGGCTCGTGCAGTTCTGAAAAGCCCTCTCACCAATGCTCTCCAACCCCTCGGGTAGGGCAATCTCGGTGAGTGCCGAGCAGTTGCGGAAGGCTTCGTTACCAATGGTTTTGATGCTCTGTGGCAGGGTGATAGCGATGAGCAAGTCGCACCCATAGAAAGCATCCGCCCCTATGGCACTAACGCCCGTGAAGTATTTGAACTCTCGGAAGGCTTTGATATCGTGGCCGGAGAAGGTGGTGCCTATGTCGCTCACGGCGGCAGCCTCTTTGTAGGAGAGTTGCTGGTCGCCATTGGTGTCCCACGCTAATACGCAGAGCACTTTGGTGTCGTTGTCGAGGAAGTTTATGGGGGCATTTTGCTGGTCGTAGTATCCCTCCAAGGGGATAATCACGGTCTGCCCGCTGGTGAGCACAAAGGTAACATCCTCGGTGCCAATTGTGATGGACTCAATGAGCGTTTCGCCATCTTTGCCGTCTTTGCCATCCTTACCATCTTCACCATTTTTACCATTCTCTCCATCCTTACCATCTTCGCCATTTTTACCATTCTCTCCATTCTTGCCGTGGCGAATGCTGATGGATGAGTTGTCGGAGAAGTGGATGGTGTAGCCCTCGGCACTCTCCTCTATTGAGGTGATAGTCAGCCGATTGGCGTAGGCTTCGAGGAGTGTTTGCACATCGGCAAGAGCCTCTTCCAACTGCTTTTGTTCCTCCTCGAGTTTGTCCATTCGGTTGGTAAGGTCGCTGTCATCGTAGGAGCACCCAACGCTCAACACAATGAGCAGGGTGGCTATGAAGGGGAAAAGTTTTTTCATAATTCTAATCAATAAGTTTTCACAAAGTTATGAAAGATTTATCAACCCACCAAACATATTGTGCACGTGGTCGCTCTCCACACCCACAGGCACACACAAAAAGACTCTCGGGTAACATTTTCGTTACCCGAGAGTCTTCTTAGTTAATTTTGAATTTTGAATTCTCAATTCCTTATTTGATGCCCAATTTCTTTTTGATGGGTTTGGGGAGGGCGTCTTTGTGAACGATGATGTTCATTGTTTTGTAGCGCACAAAGGCCTTCGAGGCATACCAAATGCCATCATACTTGCCACTCTTGCCCCACGAGTTCTTGACCATATAGTACTCGGTACCCTCTTGGTCCACAGCCTTACCATAAATCAGCATACCGTGGTCATCGGTGGTTTCCCAGTTGTCGTAGGCTTGCTGACGCTCCTCTTGGGTGCACCACTTCTGGGGCTGGGGTTTGGTGGTGAGTTTGCGCTCGGCGGGCGAGAGTTTCAGCCAGCGGGCCATATCCGAGCCGCTGAGTTCCTGCACCTTCTCCACATCGGGCATAACGGCAATACCATCGCGGGTGAAGCCGCTCTCGCTCACATCGCTACCCCAAGCAATGGTGTAGCCTTTGTCGATGGCGTTGTCAAAAACCTCCATAAGTTCGTCAATGGGAAGGTTGTAGGACTTGGCCCAACGCCAGTTGTCGGGAATCTCCAACACAAACGACTCGTAGAAGGGGTAGTGGGTGTAGGAGGTGAGCGAAATGTAGTCGGCAGCGTTCAGACCGGTGGACTCATAGAACGATGCGGGGGTGTACTCCTTGCCCTCGTAGGTGAAGGTCTCGGGGCACTCGCCGAGGTAGATGTCGTGCACTGCCTTGATAGCCTTCTTCCAGAGGGGTTGGCCATTGGCATCGAGTTGCAGGCTGCGGTGTTTGCCCTTGGCGATGGCGGCAACAACTGCATCGCTCACTGCGGAGAGTTCGTTGTGGTTGCTGAGGGTGTCGCCATACATCACACCGGGGCGCATCTCTGCCTCGGGAACGAGGCCGTAGTGCTCCATACCGTAGATTACGTCATAGAACGAGCCACCCTGCGCAAACGACACATCGCCGTGGGTGCGCACTGCACGGTCGGCCCTGTCGAGGTAGGTGTGGTGCACGAGGTACATCTCCGAGAAGTCATACTCGCCCTTGCCCATACGCAACAACTCCGACTCAATGAACGAGAGAGCCGAGTAGCACCAGCAGGTGCCTGCGCGGTTTTGGTTCTTGATGCTGGTGATGGGGTTCTCCTTCACCACGGTAAACTGGAAGCCATCCTCCTGCTTGGGGGCTTGCTCCTGTGCGGCGGCACCATAGACGGCTGCGGCTGCGCACATTGCGATGATAAGTTTTTTCATTTTGATTTGGTGTTTTTCTCTATTTTCTTGTTCGTAAATCTTTCCTTTTGGGTCATTTGTCATTGAGCCCTACAACTTCTTGCACTCGAAGCCGATGTTCATACCATCGTAACCCTTCACCACTGCGCCAATGGCAGCGATGGTGGTATTAGACGACTTGCTGCTGACACTCTTAAGCAACTCCAACAAGCCATCGGCCTTGAAGAGGATGTTGATGTTTTGCTCGCTTACGACCATACGTGTGGTGAAACTCTTGCCGCCCTCTTTGAGCGAGAGGCTCACGGTCTCGGCCTTTTTGTCGTAGGCCCACTTGCCCTTGACCTCCTTGCTACCCAACTTGGTGGAGAAGGTGCCGTCTTCGCCAAAGGTGAATGAGAATGCGCCCTCTTTGATACCAATCTTGGCCAACATAGGCTCAATCTTTGTCTCCACGGTCTCGGCTGCCACTGTGCCACCTGCGGCTGTGAGTGCGTTCTCCGACTCAAACTCCACTGCGGCTTTCACGTAGGTCCACGTGCCGGGAATGTCGGCTTCCTTTACGGCAATGCCGAGCAGTTGCTGTACGCTCTCGGGCACCACCTCGTCAATCTTGTCGCCGGCCACCTGCTTGGCAATGTTTTTCAGGCTGCCGAGGTTGAATTGTGCGCTGGCGGTAGCGGCCATTGCCACCACCATCACCACGCTGATAATCAGTTTCTTCATAAGGATATTTTTGTCTATTTGTTTGTGTTTATTTACTAATTACTATTTACTAATTACTAATTAGTAATCAGTTTGACCGCTACTCAGCCCACAACCTCACGAGGTTTACCAGAGTCTGCACCGAGCGGTACATCGTGTCGAGCGACACATACTCAAACTTGCCGTGGAAGTTCATACCACCCGTGTAGAGGTTGGGGCAGGGAAGGCCCATATAGGAGAGCCTGCTGCCATCGGTACCGCCACGAATGGGTTTGACGATGGGCACAACGCCAGCCTGCTCCATAGCCTGCATAGCCTTCTCGATAATCTCGGGATGGGGCTCCACCATCTCCCTCATATTGTAATATTGGTCTTTGAGGGTGAGCCTCACGGTGCCCTCGCCATACTTGCCATTGACGTAGGCGGTGATTTGCTCCATCAAGGCCTTTTTCTGCTCGAAGAGTTCGCGGTTGTGGTCCCTGACGATGTAGCTCAGCTCGGCGTGCTCCACCTCGCCACGCATACCCACCAAGTGGTAGAACCCATCGTAGCCCTCGGTGTGCTCGGGCCTCTGGTGGGCGGGTAGTAGCGAGTTGAGTTCCATTGCTATCTGCATAGCATTGACCATCTTGTCTTTGGCCATACCGGGGTGGATGTTGCGACCGCTCACCTCCCACTTGGCGCTTGCGGCGTTGAAGTTCTCATACTCCAACTCGCCCTCCATACCTCCGTCTACGGTGTAGCCCACCTGTGCGCCAAAGGCCTCCACATCGAAGTAGTCCACCCCTCGACCAATCTCCTCATCGGGAGTGAAACCGATGCGTACTTTGCCGTGCTGCACCTCGGGGTGCGCAAGCAGATACTCGGCCATAGTCATAATCTCGGCCACGCCGGCCTTGTCATCGGCACCGAGTAGGGTGGTGCCATCGGTGGTAATGAGGGTGTGGCCCACAAAGAATTTCAGTTCGGGGAACTCCTTGACGGTCATTGTGAGCGAGGGGTTTAGTGCGATGTCGCCACCATCGTAGTCATTCACAAATTGAGGTTTGACGGCTGCGCCACTCATATCGGGCGAGGTGTCCACGTGGCTGATGAAGCCCACCACGGGGGCGTTCTCGTAACCCTCCGAAGCGGGAATGGTGCCCATAACGTAGCCGTGTTGGTCCATCACCACCTCGGTAAGTCCGAGTCCAATCATCTCCTCCTTGAGCGCACGGAGCAACACGAGTTGCTTGTCGGTGGAGGGAAATGTTATGCTGTTTTCATCGCTCTGCGTGTCGTAGGCGACATATTTCAGAAATCTCTCTTTCAGTTCCATAGTTATTAGTCTACTGTCGACCGTCTACCGTCGACCGTCTATTAAATCGGTGAATAGTTTTCCTCTCTTAATTCTTCACTCTCTTCGAGTCCCAGATGAAGTATGCAATCAGGGCTGCGTAGGTGGCAAGGCCAACCCACTGTGCGCCATTCGAGGCGAACCACTCACCCATAAATGGGTCTACGCCAACGTACTTCAGCACGGCACTAACCACGCCCATCAGAGCACCACCGGCAATGAAGCCCGAAGCGATAAGGGTACCCCTGTCGCCCCTCTTCTTATTGACCTCTGCATCCTTCGAGCGAGTGGTAACAAACCAACTGATAAGACCACCCACCAACAGCGGTGCGTTGAGTTCCAACGGGATGAACATACCCAGCGCAAAGGCCAATGCGGGCACGCCAATCATAGTGAGGATGAGCGAGAGAGCCGCACCTGCAAAGTAGAGCATCCAAGGAGTTACGCCACCTGTCATCAGGGGCTTAATCACAGCGGCCATAGCGTTGGCCTGAGGTGCAACGAGCGCACCCTCGCCGGTGAAGCCATAGGTCTTGTTGAGCACCATCATCACACCTGCCACAGTGGCTGCCGACACCAGAGTACCGAGGAATTTCCAACTCTCCTGCTTCTTGGGGGTTGTGCCCACCCAGTAGCCAATTTTCAGGTCGGTAACAAAGCCGCCCGCCATACTCAATGCGGTGCAGACCACACCACCGATAATCATCGCTGCGGTCATACCGCTCTCGCCCTCCAAGCCGATGCTCACAAGTACAAGCGAGGCCAAAATGAGGGTCATCAGAGTCATACCACTCACGGGGTTGCTACCCACAATGGCAATGGCGTTGGCGGCAACGGTGGTGAAGAGGAAGGCAATCACAAAGACCACCAACAGCGCAATGGCCGACATCCACCAGTTGCCCAACACACCGATGCGGAAGAATACAAGGGTGGTGATGAGCACGGCAATGAGCACAGCCAAGATGGTGCGCATCGAGATGTCCTTGTCGGTACGCTTCTCCTCTGCGCCACTCTTCTTGCCTTTGAGTTCGCTCACGGCCATACCGAGCGAGTTCTTGATTATGCCCGCCTGCTTGACGATGCCGATGATACCTGCCATAGCGATACCACCAATACCGAGGGGCTTACCAATGTAGGCAAAGAGGTTCTCGGGGGTGAAAATCTGCTGTGGGTTGGCCAGCAGACTCTCGTTGGTGATACCGAGCAGCGCCACGAGCCTTGCGGCATCGAAACTACCCTCCAACGAGCCCACCATAGGTACCACCACAAACCACACAAGGAACGAGCCTGCGCAGATGAAGGCAGCATATTTGAGGCCCACGATGTAGCCCAAGCCGAGCACAGCGGCCGAGGTGTTAATCTTGAAGACGGTCTTGAACTGCTCGGCAGCGTGTGCGCCCCAAGCGGTGATGCGGGTGGTGAGGGTGTCGGCCCACAAGCCGAAGGTGCTCACCACAAAGTCATACAAACCACCAATCAGACCACTCACGGCCAACAGTTTGGCCTGTCCCTTCTGTCCCTCGCCACTGACGAGCACCTCGGTGGTGGCAGTAGCCTCGGGGAATGGATATTTGCCGTGCATCTCCTTCACAAAGTACTTGCGGAAGGGAATGAGCAGCACAATGCCCAGCAGGCCACCCAACAGCGAGGAGAGGAAAATCTGGTAGAATTGGGCCTCCAAGCCGAGAATGTAGAGTGCCGGCAGGGTGAAGATGGCACCTGCCACAATCACACCACTCGATGCGCCAATGCTCTGGATGATGACGTTCTGACCGAGCATATTCTTCTTGCCTGCCACGGTGCCCACGCCCACGGCGATGATGGCGATGGGGATGGCGGCCTCAAAGACTTGGCCCACCTTCAGTCCGAGGTAGGCTGCTGCTGCCGAGAAGATTATGGCCATCAGCACACCCATACCCACCGAGTAGGGGGTAACCTCTTTGGGCTTGTCCGAGGCCTTCATAATGGGCACATACTCCTCGCCCTCGGCAAGGGGGCGATAGGCGTTTTCGGCCAACTTTTTGATTTGTTTTTGTTCCGACATAGTTCTATTTTGTTTTAACGTAAAAATCTTCAACCTACAAATATAGAAAAATAAGTTGAGAATTTCACATTCCCAACTTATTTTCTCTGCGCAATGTTCCTCTGTTTGCGCTATGTCCGGTTTGCCCCTATGCTCTCTTGGCGCTCATCAGCACTGCAAAGGCTTGCTGTATGTCGCTGTCGTTCACCACGATGGTAAACTCGTTGGTGGTGCTGATGACCTCCACGATGTTGATGTTTTCCCACGCCAACTCCTTGAACAGGTAGTAGTAGACTCCGGGGCAGGAGGTGTTGTCGGAGGGTAGTTTTACGGTAATGAGCGAGAGGTGATTGTTCTTGCAGGTGAGTTGCTCCTCCTCAAAAAGCTCCTCCACCAGTGGAGAAAGCGAGTCGCTCACCACGAGGGTTGTTTCGTAGATACCCTGCGTGAAGGTGCAGAAGATGTTTTTCATCTGATTGACCCTGCCGAGCAGTTCGGCCTGCTTGTGGTGGAGCGAGGCGGAGTTGGCAAAGGTGTAGTCGGCAAGGTTGGACCTCACGGTGATGTCGCCGAGGTTGTCCACTACGCTCCCGATGTGGGTGGGCGAGATGCTCCCCAAGCGGGGAACAAGGCGGTTGAGCGCCATAATCACTGCACTGTCGTTCACCTCCTTACCCACCTGCTGCTCAATCTCCGATTTGAGCGAGCGGGCCAGAGCCGAAAGATTGATGAGCCCCTCCACGAGGGCACCCTCCAAGAAAGGTCTTTTCTTTATGGCTGCCTCCACGGCAGCGGGAATAGAAATCATTTTGTGTGTAACTAATTTGTGGTTTGTGGTTGTGTTAAATTGAACGCAGGGGTGGTTGAAAAATTACCCCCTATGTGCAAATTCACTACAAATATATGCAATTATTCTCAATAATAGCCCACAGAACCGATTTTTTATTCATCCGTTTTGCAATTATTTTTCCGCTCGGAACCTAAAATGGTGTGCGAGAGGGGAGGAGGGGTTTGAAACTCCGCAAAAAAAATGTACCTTTGCGTGATATTATGTTCAATAGAAAGAGATGAAAAACATTCGCAACTTTTGTATAATCGCCCACATTGACCACGGTAAGAGTACCTTGGCCGACCGACTGCTCGAGCAAACCGCAACCCTCACCGAGAGGGAACTGCAAAATCAGGTGCTCGATGATATGGACCTTGAGAGGGAGAAGGGTATCACCATCAAGAGCCACGCCATTCAGATGCAGTACGTCAAGGGGAGTGAGACCTACACCCTCAACCTCATCGACACCCCCGGACACGTGGACTTCTCCTATGAGGTATCGCGTGCCATAGCCTCGTGCGAGGGCGCACTGCTGGTGGTGGATGCCTCGCAGGGTATTCAGGCTCAGACTATTTCCAACCTCTACCTCGCATTGGAGCACGATTTGGAGATTATCCCCGTAATCAACAAGATTGATATGGAGTCGGCTATGGTGGACGAGGTGAAGGACCAGATTGTGGAACTGCTCGGTTGCGATGAGAGTGAGATATTGTGTGCCTCGGCCCGCACGGGTGTGGGTATTGAGGAGATTTTGGACGCCATTGTGGAGCGAGTGCCTGCCCCCAAGGGAGATGAAAATGCCCCCTTGCAGGCTCTGATTTTCGACTCCGTGTTCAACTCCTACCGTGGCATCATCGGCTACTTCCGCGTGATGAACGGCACCATCCGCAAGGGCGACCGAGTGAAGTTCTTCAACACGGGCTCGGAGTATGACGCCGATGAGATTGGCGTGCTGAAACTCAAGTTTGTGCAGCAGGATGAGATTAAGGCCGGCAACGTGGGCTACATTATGTCGGGCATCAAGGCCTCCAAGGATGTGAAGGTGGGCGACACCATCACCCACGTGGAACGTCCCTGCACGGAGGGCGTGGAGGGCTTTGAGGATGTCAAGCCTATGGTCTTTGCGGGTGTCTACCCCGTGGATGCAAGCGAGTATGAGGACCTTCGTGCCTCGCTTGAGAAACTCCAACTCAACGATGCTTCGCTGACCTTTGAGCCGGAGAGTTCGTTGGCTCTGGGCTTCGGTTTTAGGTGCGGTTTTTTGGGACTGCTCCATATGGAGATTGTGCAGGAGAGGCTTTATAGGGAGTTTGATATGGATGTGATTACCACCGTGCCCAACGTATCCTTCAAGGTAACGACCAAGAGGGGCGAGGTGGTGGATGTACACAACCCCTCGGGCCTGCCCGACCTCACGCTGGTGGAGAAGATTGAGGAGCCCTACATCCGTGCCCAGATTATCACCAAGACCGACTACCTCGGTGCTGTCATCAAACTCTGCATCGACAAGCGTGGTACGCTGGTAAATCAGGTGTTCCTCGGCCCCGAGAGGGTGGAGATTAACTTCGATATGCCCCTTTCGGAGATTGTGTTCGACTTCTACGACAAACTCAAGAGTATCTCGCGCGGTTATGCCTCGTTTGACTACCACCAGATTGGCTACCGAGAGAGCAAACTCTCCAAACTCGACATACTGCTCAACGGCGAGCCTGTGGATGCGCTCTCTTCGCTCATCTACACCGACCACGCCTACGATTTTGGTCGCAAGATGTGTGAGAAACTCAAGGAACTCATCCCCCGCCAGCAGTTCGACATTGCCATTCAGGCGGCCATTGGTGCGAAGATTATTGCTCGTGAGACGGTGCGTCAGGTGCGTAAGGATGTTACGGCCAAGTGCTATGGTGGCGACATCAGCCGTAAGCGCAAACTGCTGGAGAAGCAGAAGAAGGGTAAGAAACGTATGCGTCAGATTGGCAACGTGCAGGTGCCCCAATCGGCCTTCCTTGCCGTGCTGAAGATGGACTAAAACCCCACAAGTGAGGCTTTGGCTGCCCGCTAAAATACCCAAACGAAAGCCCCCATAAAAGAGAGAATGAACAAACTGAAGAAACTGCTGTGGCGCAGAGCGTGGAAAAGGCAACATCCCACCGTTGAACTATGTGCCCCACACAATATCACTAACCCACAAAACCTCATCCTCGGCGAGCACATCTACATTGGTCCCGAGGCGTGGTTTAGTCTGCGTGGCAAGTGCCGCATCGGCTCCGGAACAATCTTCGGTCCGCGTTGCCGCATCCACACCTCCAACCATCGCTACGAGGGTGATATGTTGCCCTACGACCACGTCTATGTGGTCAAAGATGTCTGCATTGGGGAGAATGTGTGGATTGGTGCCGATGTGTCGATTATGCCCGGCGTGAGCATTGGTGAGGGTGCTGTGGTGGCAGCGTGCAGTTGTGTTACGAAGGATGTGCCACCGCTGGCTGTGGTGGGAGGCAACCCCGCACGTGTCATCAAGTACCGCAATGCCGACACCTACTACCAACTCAAAGCCGAGGGACAAATCTATATGGCCCTCAAGGCGCAAGGCAAAACCATAACGAATGAAGAACAAAGGTGTGAATACCACTCGCAAGAGGAGTAGACCCCGGGTGTTGGTCTATGCCTACCTCTACGTCAATCTTGGGGATGACCTCTTGGTGAGAATTCTGACCGAGCGATACCCCGATGTTGATTTCTATCTCTTTACCTCCACCGACTATGGTCGCATTGTGGACCGCCCCAACCTGCACCTTATTCGCCGCAACCGCCTAAATCGCATCTTTGCCGCACACCTTCCATATCAATATAGGTGCTACAAGTTTGATGCGGTGGTCTACATCGGAGGCTCCATATTTATGGAGAGGGGAGAGAGTGGAATGTGTACCACCACCCGCAACTTGCGCCTGCTGCGCAAGGCATTTCCGAAGTTGCCCCTGCACATCGTAGGGTGCAACTATGGCCCTGAGCAAACGCCCCAATTCAGGCGTGAGGTGGAGAGCGTGTTGGGGTTTGTGGAGTCGGTATGTATGCGCGATACCTACTCCTACAACCTCTTTGCCTCCAACCCCGTGGTGTCGTGTGCGCCCGATGTGGTGTTCAACCTCGGACTCTCGCCCGCTGTGAAGGAACACAAGGAGTTGGGGAGTGCTGTGGGGAGAGAAAAAGCGCAAGTGGCTGTGGCCCTCTCGGTCATTGACCTTGCCACTCGCCCAATGCTTGACCGCTATACGGCTCGCTATGAGGAGATGATGGCCCAGATTGTGCGCCGCTATGTGGCCCAAGGCCACTCCGTGAGGTTGCTTTCGTTTTGCAGTGCCGAGGGAGATGTGGCTGCTTGTGAGCGCATTGTGGCAATGCTCGGAGAGGAGTGTGGCACAAAGGTTGAGGTGGCCCGCTACGAGGGCGACATCGACAGTTTTCTTGCCACGATTCGTTCCTCCTCGGTGCTCTATGCCACCCGCTTCCACGCAACCATACTCGGTGCCCTCTTTGGGATACCCACCATCCCCATAATCTACAGCGACAAGACTCAACACGTGCTTGACGACATAGGGTGGTTGGGCGACACGCTTGACTTGCGCAATCCGTGTACCGACATTGAGGAGTTGCAACCGCATAGGCTCGATGAGGGCACACTTGCACGACTTCGCACCGAGGCTGCCGGGCAGTTTGCATCGTTGGATAAAATGTTTGAACAATGCCCCAAATAAGTATCATAATCCCCGTCTACAATGCCGAGGCACACTTGGCGCAGACCATTGAGAGCGTGCTCGCCCAGAGGGGTGTGGCCGACTTTGAGTTGCTGTTGGTCAATGATGGCAGCCGAGATGGTAGCCTTGCCGTGTGTGGCGCCTTTGCGGCAAAGGATGCACGCATCAAGGTGATTGACAAGGAGAATGGGGGAGTGAGTTCGGCCCGCAATGCGGGACTTGATGCCGCCACGGGCGAGTGGGTGATGTTTGTGGATGCCGATGACTCGCTCACGCCCGATGCTTTGGAGGTGTGCCTGCCACACTTGCAAAATAGTGATATTGTGCGCTTTGCGGTGGTGGACCTCTTTGCCGATGGCTCCACCCGCCCACGCAAATTGCGCAGGGCTTGTTCGCAACAACAACTTCTTCGCCAGACACTTGGCCACGCCACTATGGTGTCGGTGTGCGCTTCGCTCTTTCGCCGTTCACTCTTTCAGCACCACCACATACGCTTTGACGAGGGGGTGCGCTATGGCGAAGACTGGCTTGTGTTTGCCCGCCTTGTGGCCCACAGCCATAGGGTAAAACTACTGCCCCACAAGCGTTGCTACGTCTACAACCGCTCCAACGAGCAGAGTTGCTCCAACACCATCAACATTGCGGGCCACATTGAGGCGCTGGAAGTGGTTGAGGTGTTGCGCAAGGAGTTTGGCCCCCGCTATGAGAGGGACTACTGTCGTGCCCGCTGCCGCTTGGGGTATGCTTTTTTGAAGGAGTGTGGACCCGAGGAGTGTGCCCGCCTGTGGGCCACCCACAGCCACAGGGTTGCTCCCATCACCCTCCACGACACTCTCTGCGCCCGCCGTGTGCGCCTTCGCCGCCGTGTGCGCCTCTCCAAACTCGCAAGGCGAATTGAGCAGTTGAGGAGTGAACGGTAGGAATGATAGGAGTAATAGAAGATGTATTATAGCACAAGGGCACAGCCTTAATAGGTTGTGCCCTTGTACTTTATGTGGGTATTCGCCCCTCTTATGGTACGATAATCGTGAGCCTCTTGTCCTCAATCTCGTAGCGCACGGGAGTGGTGCCGAGTGGTTCGCCATCGACCTCCACCTCACGCACATCCTCACTCGCAACCTCAATCAAGCGGCCCTGATAGCGGTGTACTTTCTTGACGCTGTAAATCTTACCATCGTAGAGCCTGCCAACCACCGTAACAATCTTCGGTAGCGACATTCGGTCAATCACAGTGCAGTCCAACAGCCCATCATCGGCCAGCGAGAGGGGCAACTGTTGCATACCGCCACCATTGTACTGGCCAATGCCTATTGAAGAACTCATAATCAGCCCCTCCTGCACCTGCGCTCCGTCTACCTTGATGGACATCTTGCACGAGCGGTAGCCGAGCACCGACTTGGCCAACTGCAACATATAGGCCATCTTGCCATTCTTGCCCTTGTCCTTCATCTTGCACACCTCGAGGTTTACGGCAGCGTCAAGACCTGTGCCCGCCACGTTTACACAGTAGCGGCTCTCCTCCTCCCCACTGCGGCCAACGAAGGTTGCTTTGGCAACGTCTTGCGTGAAGCTCTTGCCCGCAACAATCACATCCACAGCCTTCTCATACTCGGTGGGAATTCCATAGGAGCGTATCCAGTCGTTGCCCGTACCAACGGCAATCACACTCATACGTACCTCCGTGGAGGGCACACTCTGCTGGGTGAGGATACCATTGGCTACCTCGTGAACGGTGCCATCACCACCCACGGCAATAAGGTTTCTATATCCATCTTCCTCAATACCCCTCTGGGCGAGTTCTATGGCGTGGAAACGGTGGCCCGTAAACACGGTGTCGAACTCGATGCCTTTGGAGTAGAGCATTTGGGCTATTTTGTCCCAATCACGGCCGCACTTGCCACTGCCCGAGAGCAGATTGACAATGGCGAGCCATCGGTTGTTCTTACTCATCTATCCTATTTTTCGGGTGCGTGTTCAAGTGTGTAGCAGAGGTAGTTCCAGAACTTCTCTACCGAGGCGATGTTCACCTTCTCATCGGGCGAGTGGGGGTAGCAAATGGTGGGACCAAACGAAATCATATCCATCTTGGGATAGACACCACCGATGATACCGCACTCCAAACCTGCGTGGATGGCCATCACTGCGGGCTCCTTGCCATAGAGAGCCTTGTAGCCCTCCTTCATTGTGTGCAGGATGGGCGAGTCGGGGTTGGGGTTCCAACCATCGTAGCCACCCGTGAGTTTCACGCTTGCACCGGCCATCTCAAAGATGGTTTTCATCTGCAATGCGAGGTCCTCCTTCTCGGAGCGCACCGAACTGCGCAACAGGCTCATAACGGTGAACTTACCCTTCTCCGACACAACCCTTGCAAGGTTGTTGGAGGTCTGCACGAGGCCTGCCATCGAGGGGCTCATCTTGGCTACACCATTGGGGCAACCAACCACAGCGTCTATGAGGTCTTGTGTGTCGAAGATGTCGATGCACTTGCCGGGGCACTTCACAGCCACAGCCTTGAACGAAATGCTATCCTCAATGCCCTTGTACTCCTCTTTGTAAATCTTCTCAAACTTCCTCACAGCCGAGAGGAATTTCTTTTCGTACTGCTTCAGCACAGCCACCGTGGCGAAGGCTTCCCTTGGGATGGCATTGCGCAGGCCACCACCGTCAATGTTGCACAGCAGCACGCCATACTTGTCCATAGTGTTCTTTAAGAAACGGCAGAGGAGTTTGTTGGCGTTGGCCCTTTGGAGGATAATCTCCATACCCGAGTGGCCACCTTTAAGGCCCTTAACCTCAAGCCTATAACCACTGAAATCGCTCTTGAGGATGCGACCGGTGCCATAGCGAAGTGTGGCGTTGAAGTCCAAACCACCGGCGCAACCAACGTAGAGTTCGCCCTCGGTCTCGGAGTCGAGGTTGAGCATAATCTCGCCTTTGAGTTCGCCTGCTTTCAGACCCATAGCACCATCCATACCGGTCTCCTCGGTGGCGGTGAAGAGGGCTTCAATGGGACCGTGAACGAGGTCGGTGGCCTCCAATACTGCCATAATTGCGGCCAAACCGATACCATTGTCGGCACCGAGGGTGGTACCATCGGCAGTTACCCAATCGCCATCAACGTAGGCTTGGATGGCATCGGTGTCGAAGTTGAACACCTTGTCGGAGTTCTTCTGGGGCACCATATCCACGTGGGCCTGCAAAACGATGGTTTTGCGGTTCTCCATACCTGCGGTGGCGGGTTTGCGCACGATGATGTTCAGGGCCTCGTCTACGGTGTAGTCCAAGCCCAAGCCCTTCACGAAGTTGATGATGAAGTTTCGTGCGGCCTCCTCGTTGTGGGAGGGGCGGGGACACTGTGTGAGTCCTGCAAAGTTTTTCCACACTCGCTGCGGAGCGAGTTCTGCAATGTTCTTATTCATAGGTCTTTTTTATGTTTTTTAGTCTGATTTGTCTGCTGTCTAACGCTGTGTGGGCGTTTTTATTATTCTGAGGGAGCGATGTAGCCAACAAGAAAATATTTACTAATTACTCTTTACTCTTTTTCTGCGACAAAGTCGCTGTTTGCAATTTCGACCACCCCTCCCAGCCTCCTGCTCGGCGAGGCCGCCGAGCGCAATTTCGACCACCCCTCCCGACCTCCCCTATCGTAGGGGAGGGGTACTTGGTGGTGCTATCAAATGCAGTAGAAATATTTACTAATTACTCTTTACTCATTTTCTGCGGCAAAGCCGCTGATTGCAATTTCGACCACCCCTCCCGACCTCCCCTTTCGTAGGGGAGGAGTACTTGGTGGTGCTATCAAGCGTAGCGAAATATTTACTAATTACTCTTTACTAATTACTCTTTACTCTTTGTTCTCGGCTCCTTCAAAGGCCTTCACTATGCGGCTCACCAAAGCGTGGCGGATGATGTCCTTCTTGCCGAACTCAACAATCCCTATGCCATCCACCCCGCGGAGCATCTCCAACGTGCGCCCCAAGCCCGAATCGCTCTTGTGCGGAAGGTCAATCTGAGTCATATCGCCCGTAACGATGAACTTCGCATTGCGGCCCATACGTGTGAGGAACATCTTGATTTGGGGTAGGGTGGTGTTCTGCGCCTCGTCCAAAATCACAAAGGCATTGTCGAGCGTGCGGCCCCTCATATAGGCCAGCGGTGCAATCTGTACCACGCCCTCCTCCAAGAATTTCTGCAACTTGGCGGGCGGAATCATATCGTTCAGCGCATCGTAGAGGGGTTGCAGGTAGGGGTCCAGTTTCTCCTTGAGGTCGCCGGGCAGAAAACCCAAACGCTCGCCTGCCTCCACGGCGGGGCGAGTGAGGATGATGCGTTTGACCTCTCGGTTTTTGAGAGCCCCCACAGCGAGTGCTATGGCGGTGTAGGTCTTGCCACTACCTGCGGGGCCCACGGCAAACAGCAGGTCGTTGCTCCCGTAGAGTTCCACCATCTTACGCTGGTTTTCGGTGCGGGCTTTGACGATGAGTCCGTTGTTGCCGTAGACAATCACATCTTTGGGCAAGATGGAGCCCTCCTCGGGCAATCCTCCGCTGAAAATCTGCTGAATTACGCTGGGCGAGATGTGGCCATACTTGCCATAATACTCCCCAAGCGCACCCATTCTTCCCTCCAATCGGGCAATCTCCTCATCGGTGCCAATGGCCTTGATGGCGTTGCCTCGGGCTACAAGTTTCAGTTTAGGAAAGAGGTCGCAAACTCTATTGAAGTTAGAGTTTGCGACCCCATAAAAGTCGAGAAGTTCAATACCTTCGATGGATATAATCTTCTCTGCCATAAATTCTTACGGCACAGATTAGAACATTACACCCAAAGATACGTACCAAGTGTTGGTCTCTTTGTTGATGTTGTCGAAGTTGAACAATTCACCAAAGTTCTTGGGCTCCATACCCTGCTGCCAGCCACCGAGGTAGCGGAAGTCGAGCATAATGAAGTTGAACAGGTCGATACCCACGCCTGCTGCCCAAGTGTAGGAAACATCTTTCCAGTCGATGCCTGCGGTGTCGGCATTCTCACCGGAGATTACTGCGTTGGAGTTGAACACAACAACGGGACCTGCCTGAACGCGAGCGTTAAACAAACCGAGGTCCATACCAACACCTGCCAAAATGGGCACGCTGAACTCGTTGAGGGTAACATCCTTAATCTCTACTTTGCCGGTTTCGGGGTTTTTCAAATCACCCTTGTGCCAGTTGTACATCAACTCGGGCTGCAAGTGCAACGAGAAGATGGAGATGGGCACGTTCAAACGGAACATCAGACCGGCATTGTAGCTGGCGGCACCGTCCAGAACACTCTGCATACCGTCACCTTCCATAGTAACTTCGGCTGCGGTGGAGGTCAAACCGGCCTTGGGACCAAACCAAAACCACTTGTGGCTCTGTGCGCTAACGGTAGCAACGCTCATTACCAACACTGCCATTGCGAGAAGAATCTTTTTCATAACTCAAAAAATATTTTTTTAGTTGAACTTAATTTAACGTTTCGTTGTGTGGCAATTTTTGCGCAGGGTGGCGCAACGACACACCCCTTGCTGTGGGCAAAGATAGAAAACTTTTTCTCAATTATGCACTCAATGTCTAACTTTTTTTTGCTCAACAGGTTAAAAAATATAAAAAAATCCCTCCAAAGGAGTGTTTTTTTTGCTCCTTTGGAGGGATTATTGCACATTTTCTGCGCCACTTGCAAGGGCGGAGCAGAGGTTTAGAACATCACGCCGAGGCTCAAATTCCAACTGGTGCGCTCGGTGTTCACGCTCACGTTGTCCACACTCACTGTGTCGCCATTGAAGTTACCATTGTAGCGAATCTCGGCAATAAGGCTCAACACCTTCACACCCAAACCTGCGGTCCAAGTCATCTTGGGGTCGGTTTTGAGGCTGTTCCACGCATCCTCAAAATCCTCCTTGCCGAGGTCCTTGAAACCCTTTTCGGAGGCGATGGGGAACACGGGGCCCACATTTATCCTCACGCTCACCAAACTACCCAAGCCAAACTCGGCACCAACCAACAGCGGCAGGTCGATGTACTTGTGGCTCTCGGTGGTCTGCTCCTTGCCGCCACCGACAATATCGTCAATGGAGGGGATGTTGATGGTGGTGTTGGTGTACTGCAACTCGGGCTGGATGTAGAGAGGCAGTTTGGGGATATTGATGCGTGCAAAGACGTTGCCGGTCCAGCCTGTGCCTTCGGCTTTGATTGCATCCTTCACACCATCGGAGGTGGTGGGGATACCCTCGCTGGAGGAGATGATGCCGATGCGGCCACCCACGTTGAAGAGGCCGAGCAAGTTGTTTCCTGCCACTGCACTACCCACGGAGAGGGTGGTGATGGCTACGATTGCGAGCAAAAATTTTTTCATAATCTATGGATTTTTCTGATTAAATGTTCTATTCCACGCTCCAAAGGTAGCACAAATAATGCAAAAATGTTCTCCCCTCGACCATTTTTTAACAAAGTTGGTTATCTTTGCACCGAATTTAATGGAAAGATTATGAGTTTAGTAGCAATAGTAGGCCGCCCCAACGTGGGCAAAAGCACCTTCTTTAACCGCCTTGTGGGTATGCGTCAGGCGATTGTGGACTCCACGGCGGGTACCACACGCGACCGACACTATGGTAAGACCGATTGGAATGGTCGCGAGTTTTCGCTCATCGACACCGGTGGCTACTCGGTAGGTAGCGATGACGCCTTTGAGGAGGAAATCCGCAAGCAGGTACACCTTGCCATTGACGAGGCCGACATCATCCTCTTTATGGTGGAGGTCTCCACGGGTATCACCGACCTCGACCAAATGGTGGCAGATGTGTTGCGCCGCAGTGGCAAAAAGACTCTGTTGGTGGTAAACAAGGTGGACAACTACGACCTCATCTACGGCTCCAACGAGTTCTACGCACTCGGCCTTGGCGACCCCTTCTGCATCAGCTCAATGAGTGGTAGCGGCACGGGCGACCTGATGGACAAGATTGTGGAACTCCTGCCCGAGGATAGGCCTGAGGTTGTGGATGAACTGCCCCGCATTACCATTGTGGGCCGCCCCAACGTGGGTAAATCATCGCTCACCAACGCCTTGCTCGGCACCGAGCGCAACATCGTTACCAACATCGCAGGCACCACACGCGACAGTATCAACACTCGCTATAATAAATATGGTCTTGACTTCTACCTCGTGGACACCGCCGGTCTGCGCAAGAAGGGTAAGGTTACCGAGGACCTTGAGTTCTACTCCGTGATGCGCTCCATCAGGGCCATTGAGAACAGCGATGTGTGTGTGCTGATGTTGGATGCTCGTCAGGGCATTGAGTCGCAGGATATGAACATCTTTTCGCTCATCGTGCGCAACAAGAAGGGCTGTGTGATTGTGGTCAATAAGTGGGACCTCATTGAGAAGGGCAACAACACTATGAAGGAGTGGAAGGAGGCCCTGCAAGCCAAACTCGCTCCCTTCAACGATGTGCCCATCATCTTCACATCCGTAATCAACAAGCAGCGCATTATGGAGGTGTTGCAGACGGCCATTCAGGTCTATGAGGCCCGCAACCGCCGCATCTCCACCAGCGAACTCAACGAGTTCCTGCTGCCGATTATTGAGGAGACACCTCCCCCAATGACCAAGGGTAAGTACATCCGCATCAAGTATGTAACCCAGTTGCCCACCGTGTCGCCCTCGTTTGCGTTCTTTGTGAACCTGCCGCAGTACATCCGCGACCACTACCGCCGCTTCTTGGAGAACAAGATTAGGGAGCATTGGGATTTCTGCGGTGTGCCGATGCAGATTTACTTCCGCCAAAAGTAGTATTATACTCTTATTGAGTTTGACAACAAGACTACACTATGAGTCCAAAGTTTAGAACATACGCAATGCCGGTGGCTATGGTCATCGGCATTTTGCTTCACGATTGGGTGGGGGAACTGAAATTTCTCTCGCCGTGGCTGATTGCCGCAATGCTTTTTGTTACCTTCACGAGGGTTAAGGTCAAGGAGTTGCGCCTGCGCAAGATACACGCAGGGCAGTTGGGCTTCCAACTGCTTGTGAGCGTGGGGCTCTATTTTTTGCTTGTGGCTCTTGGCGTGGGCGAGGTGGTGAGTCAGGGTGTGATGATATGCATCTTTATGCCCACGGCTATGGCCTCGGTGGTTATTGGTGCAATGCTGGGGGCCAACGTGGGCACGATGACCACCTTCACGCTGTTGAGCAATATGGCTGTGGCGGTTACGGCTCCTGTGCTCTTTTCGTTTGTGGGCACCCACACCGACCTTCCCTTCCTCACATCATTTTGGATGGTCTTGCGCCGTTTGTTGCTGCTTGTGGTGGCACCCTTTGCGCTGGTGGCACTGATGGAGAAGTTTGCCCCGAAGGCATATGATTATGTCCACCGCCACCAGCAGTGGTCGTTCTACCTTTGGGTGGTGTCGTTGGTGATACTTATGGGCTCCACCACCAACTTCATCCTTGAACAGCCCTCGGAGGCCATCCTCACGGAGGTGGTGCTTGCGCTGTCGGCGGGTGTGATATGTGTGGCCCAATTCCGCATAGGTCGCTGGTGGGGAGGCAAGTGTGGCGACAAGGTGTCGGGAGGACAATCGCTTGGCCAGAAGAACACCCTGCTGGCCATACTGCTTGCTCAGAGTTACCTCAATCCGCTCTCTTCGGTTGCCCCTGCGGCCTACATTGTGTGGCAAAACCTTTTCAACAGTTGGCAACTATCAAGGTATAAGGAAAACAAAAAGGAGTAACGAACCGTTACTCCTTTTTGTTTTTGTCAACGTCTTTTTAATTAGTAATTAGTAAAGAGTAATTAGTAAATATTTTTCCTTCGTTTGGGTGGTCGAAATTGTGTGCACGGCCCCGTGCACGTCCCCCTCTAAGTTAGAGGGGGTGCCCGAAGGGCGGGGGCGTCTGTTTAAGAAAGGGCAGAAAGGTAAGGCCCTCTTTACTCTTTACTCTTTACTCTTTACTCTTTACTCTTTACTCTTTACTCTTTACTCTTTACTCTCTCTACAGTGCGGCTAACTTGTTGAGTGCCATCTCAATCATTTGGCGCACGAAGGGCTTGTAGTCGGTGTTCATATCCTTCACGGCCCTTTGGGCAATGATTGTGCAGATGGTGCCCGCACGGTGGCCCATCAGCGCACCGAGGCCCGAGAGGGCACTACTCTCCATCTCAAAGTTGGTGATGCGGCGCTCGCCGAAACGGAAACTCTCAATCTTGTTGTTCAGTTCGGGGTCGGCAGGTTGCAGGCGCACCCAACGGCCCTGCGGACCATAGAAACCATTGGCGGCGATGGTGATACCCTCCACCACCGAGTCGGCAAAGTGGTCGTAGAGCTCCTTGTCGGCATCCACAAAGTAGGGTGCAGGGCACTGCTTGTTCCAGCCCGTGTGGGCCACAAAGGCCTCTTCGATTGCGAGGTCGCACACCTCATTGCGGCCTGCGTAGTAGTTGAGCAGACCATCAAAGCCCACCGAAGTGCGTGCAAACACAAACGAGCCCAGAGGTATGTCGGGCTGAATGGCTCCCGAGGTGCCGAGTCGGAGCAGCGTGAGGCGGCGTTTTTCGGCCTTTTCGGTGCGTGTGGCGAAGTCGATGTTGGCCAGTGCGTCTAACTCGGTTACCACGATGTCGATGTTGTCGGTACCGATGCCGGTGGAGATTACGGTCATACGCTTGCCCTTGTAGGTGCCCGTGATGGTGCGGAATTCTCGGCTCTCAATGGTACACTCTTTGCTCTCAAAATAGCTTGCCACCAAATCAACCCTGCCGGGGTCGCCAACCAAGATTACGGTGTCGGCCAACTGCTCGGGCTTGACGTGGAGGTGGAAGATGGAACCATCACCATTGATGATGAGTTCGGATGTTGGAATAACTCTCATTGCAAAAATATTGTTGTTAAATTTTGTTTCTCGTGCGGGAATTTGTAAATTTGTAAACCATCCACTTGGGGATGCTAACCACAAATATAGTGAAAATATTATAATATTGAACCGATAGACTATGAAAAAGAGCCAAGAATTTGTACAGCAACACAAGGAACGCTTCCTTGACGAACTTTTCGACCTTCTGCGTATTCCCTCCATTAGTGCCCAAAGCGAACATCGTGCCGATATGGTGCGCACGGCGGAGTGGTTGCGCAATTCTCTGCTGAAGGCGGGTGCCGACCGTGCGGAGGTTATGCCCACGGAGGGTAACCCTGTGGTCTACGCCGAGAAGATTGTGGACCCTGCGAAGCCCACGGTGGTGGTCTATGGCCACTACGATGTTATGCCCGAGGACCCACGTGGTGAGTGGCGCACCGAGCCCTTTGAGCCGGTGATTAAGGATGGGCGCATTTGGTGCCGTGGTGCCGATGACGACAAGGGACAACTCTATATGCACGCCAAGGCCTTTGAGGCTATGGTGGCCACGGGCGAACTACCCTGCAACGTGAAGTTTATGCTTGAGGGCGAGGAGGAGATTGGCTCGCCGAGCCTCTATGGGTGGTGTGAGCAGCACAAGGACCTCGTGCAGGGCGACATCATTCTGGTGTCGGACACGAGTATGGTGTCGTGGCAACAACCCTCCATCACCTGTGGTCTGCGTGGCCTGTGCTATATGCAGGTGGAGGTGACGGGTCCCGACCACGACCTCCATTCGGGCCTCTTTGGGGGTGCTGTGGCCAACCCTGCCAACGTGCTGTGCGACCTTGTGAATAGACTGGTGGATGAGCGTGGGCGCATCACCATCCCCGGTTTCTATGATGACGTGAGGGAACTAACCCCCGAGGAGAGGGAGAATTTCAACAAGGCCCCCTACAACAAGGAGAACTATATGCGTGGCATTGGCGTGGAGGAACTCGCCGGCGAGAGCGGCTACACCACCCTTGAACGCACCGGCGTGCGCCCCAGCCTTGATGTGAATGGCATTTGGGGTGGCTACACCTTGGAGGGTACCAAGACTATCATTCCCTCGAAAGCCTCGGCCAAGATTTCTATGCGCCTTGTGCCCAACCAGAACTGGGAAAAGATTGCGGTGCTCTTTGAGGACTATTTCCGTAGCATTGCACCCAAGACGGTGAAGGTAGAGGTGCGCTCGCTCCACGGAGGCCAACCCTACGTGTCGCCCACCGATATGACTGCCTACCGTGCGGCCGAGAGGGCTGTGGAGGAGAGCTTTGGAGTGCGCCCGCTGCCCTTCTTCTCGGGCGGTAGTATTCCCATTGTGAGTGGCTTTGAGAGCATCTTGGGTATGAAGTCCATCCTCATTGGCTTTGGCCTCTCGCAGGATGCCATCCACTCGCCCAACGAGAGCTTCGGCTTGGAGCAGTTCTACACGGGTATCCAAACGATTATCCGCTTCTACAAACACTTTGCTGCCCTCGCGGCAGAATAGGAATTCAAAATTCAAAATTCAAAATTGTGGTGTGCCTCCGGCACGGGTATTAAAAAAAATACCCAAGCTCAACAACTCTTTACTCTTTACTCTTTAGTGTAGCTGTCAGGCCGACCACAACAACAAGAGAGGCTCCCCGAAAAAACGGGGAGCCTCTCTTGTTGTTCTCTGCCCAAAGCGGAGGTATTGTTGCTTTTTGTGCCTTGTGTTTTTGTACCTGTTGGGCACAATCTATTGCGCCTACTTGCCAATTCCTTCGGGCAGGGAGTCGCACTTCTTGTAGACAAAACTCTCTGCACCCGCAGTGGAAGTTGCGCCCTCGGTGTAGACCTTCAACACCATTGTGGTGGCCGTAAGGCTGCTCACTACATAGCGGTTGGACCACTCGGTGCTGTCGGAGTAGTCGTAGAGCCCGGTGAGGATACTCTGGCCCGACTTGTTGGTGTAGAGGTTGTAGGTGCCGGTGATGGCGTCAATCACCGAGCTGTCCACGTTCTGATAGAGGGTGTAGGTGCGCCCCACATTGACGAAATCAATGTAGACAACCATATCCTCCGACACAGCCTCGCCCTGCCACTCGGTCAGCTGCCACACGCCGGCAATGTTTGCCGAGGTGATAGGCAACTGAGGCTCTGCGGGCTTCTCGGGCTCGCCACAACTCCAAGCGGCCAATGCGAGGGTGGCGGCTACCATAATCTTAAACCATTTTTTCATACGCTCTTGTTTGTTTATATATTTATATTCGTTTCTATCTATTTGACAATCAATTCAATCTTGCGTTCCCTCGGAGGTGCGTTCACACCCTCAATGTAGAACATCAAGGGCTTGTCGGTGTCTGCTGCGGGTGGTAACTCCACCACCAAATCTCCCTCCTGCGAGGGTGCCAACACCTTGGGCTCGGTGTGGGCAGCGATGCCCTGCGAGGAGAGTCTGCGGTCGTGGCGCACCACAAGTGGGGTGGAGCCATCGTTGCGCACGGCAATCCTCACGATGCGTTCTTCGCTCCCAATAGCCACGCTCCCAGTGCGCATCCGCAGTGTGCCAATGGAGTGGGGCCACAGAGGGTTTGCATCTCCACTGCTACGAACTTCTCCCACCACCTCAATCACAGCCGAGGGGGCTTCGTCCGAGAGGGTAGTGTAGAGGTAGACCTTGTGGTTTACCTTGCCACTGCGCCCTTTGGGGCTGAAAACTAACCCTATGGTGCCACTCTCGCCACTGCCGATGGGCTTGGTGTCGTGGTTGGCTACCAGACATCCGCATCCACTGCGAATGTGGGTTATGGCTGCCTTGCGACCGCTGTGGTTGAGCCACCTCACGGTGAGATGCTTGGGTTGGTCGCTCTCGTTGAGCACTCCGAGTTGTACCACACTGCCCCCTTCAATCTCAACCCCTACGTGTGCGGTGAGGGTGGGGGCTGCGGCCTCTTGGAGAGTGGCCTGAGGAATGATTTTGATTTGCGCACGCCCCTGTGCGGGCAGTGCCACCACCGCCCCAAAGGCCACCACGCCAATCAACATATTTCTCACTCCACAAGTCATCATCCTGCAAATTCAAAATTCAAAATTGACAAAACATTGTTTTGTCAATTTTGAATTCTCCCTACATCCATCCGAGGTCGCCTGCGCCCTGCCTTACGGTGATGAGGAACTTCTGCGTGGTGCCACCACTCGTGGTGATGGCGGCCGAGGTGCTACCCGATTTGAGGCCCTCAAAGGTGAGTTTTCCATTGGCCGAGGTGCAGGTTGCAATAGCCTCGTTCTCAATGCTCACGCTGAAGGTCATCTTCTCGCCACCCACAAAGTAGCGAGCAGGCAACACTGTCGATTTCTCGCCCACGCCCACGTAGATGTTGGGGAAGGTCATCGGGGTGCCCACACCGTCCAACTTGTTGAGGAGTGCGGTGGCGTTCACAAGGCCCGAGCCCATACCGCCCTTGTACTTGTTGAGCGGCATAGAGTCGGCCATATAGTTCTTAATCTCTTGCAGGTAGACGTAGAACATCTTTTTGGCGGGCCAGAAACTCTCAATGGGGGTTGCGGTGGTGTGGAGCAACTGCTGGAGTTCGGAGGCCTTTACGATGCGGCGCTGGTCGGCAATGTGGGAGGCAGCCAAAGCCAACACACCCGACACGTGGGGACAAGCCATTGAGGTGCCGTCCATATAGCCGTAGCCAACATTCTCGGAAAACTCCATAGGCATAGTGGAGAGGATACCGCCCAACGAGCCGATTGCGGCATTGAGGTTGCCGGCACCGGGCACTTGGATGATGCTCTCGTCATACTCCCAGCAGTACTCTTGGTCGCCACCGGGGGCGGAGATGGTTACGCCTGTGGAGTAGTTGGTGTAACTTGCGGGAGTGTAGTCGGCTGCGATTGCGGCCACCGACACTGCGATGTCGGCAGCGCCGGGGAAGCCCGCCATCGGAGCAAACTCGTTGCCTGCTGCCCACACGGTGATACCACCATCAATGGGGCCGCTGGGCGAGCCTGCTTGGTGAATGAAGTACTCCATAGCCTCCTTTTGAAGGGGGTTGGCCTGCTCCCACATCTCCTGCGAGGTGTAGCCACTCTGGCCATAGTCGTAGGGGTTGCTTGCGCCGGAGTTGTAGCCCCAGCTGCACTGCAAGATTACGGCTCCGTTGTCGGCGGCATACTTCATTGCCCTGACAATCTGAATGGCGGTGGAGCCATTGTAGCCCGAGAATACCTGACAGGGCATAATCTTCACGCCTCCGGTGCCGTTGTTGCCACCGGCTATGGAACTGATACCCACACCGTTGTTGTTCACAGCAGCGATGACACCTGCAACGTGGGTACCGTGGCCTGTGTCGCCACTACGGGCCCAGTTAATCTTGCCCGTTTGGTCCACAAAGTTGTAGCCAAAGCGGTCGTTGGAGTAGCCATTGCCATCGTTGTCGGCTTTCTCATCCTCGTTGGTGTAGGCTTTTTCGTTCTCGTTCACCCAGATGTTGTTCTTCAGGTCGGGGTGCTCAATCCACACACCCTCGTCAAGCACTGCCACGATGATTTCGGGGCTGCCAACCGTCTTGTCCCAAGCCTTCTCCACCTGCACATCGGCATCTTTAACCGATTTGGAGATACCATCCTTAACGAGCAGGGTGCCATCGTTGATGATGTCCCACTGGTAGCGCAGCAGGGGGTCGTTCCACTTGCTACCCGCTTTGGCTGTGGAGCGCGAGAGGCTCTCGGCCGAGAGAGGAGTGGACTTACCGGAGTAGTTGCGCGAGATGGTGTAGTTGAGTCCCACGCTCTGCACCTCTCCGAGTCGGGAGAGTTTCTTGGCAACTTCTGCTGCACTCTCGCCCTTGAACTTGACGATGTGCCACAGGTGCAGGCCACTGTTGCGAGTACGCTGCTCGTGGCGGCTGTCCACAGGGAATACTCGCTCAATGTGGTAGCCCTCCACGATGTCGAGCACCTCATCCACCGAGGGCACACCGCTTCGGGAAGCACCGCTGCGACCGATGTTTCCCAACATAGCCTCCACCTCCGGACTGAATTTCACAAACAATTCGCCCTCGACATACTCGAAGGCCTCATTAACCACCGTGTCTTTACCCTCCTCGGGGCGAGCACCCTGCTCCACTTCCAAGTCGTTCAGACACCCGCTCAGTCCGAACATCATCGCCAGAGCCACGGTCATAACCAATCCTTTACGTTTCATAATATACATTAGAGTTGTTTTTGTTGTCAATGTTTTTTCTTCTTCTGCTGCTTCTCCCCTTAAGGACCTTAAGGTCTTTAAGGTCTTTAAGGTCTTTAGTGCTCTTAGTGCCTTTAGAGCCCCTTATTATTACTCCTCGGCACCCTCTTCTTCGCCATCGGTGGGCTGCTTCTTGAAGGGGTAGAGTTTGTAGTAGTAGTCGAGGTTGGGCGGCTCGTTGTTGAACTTGGCCAGCTGGCCCGCCTGATTGCGTCCCTCTTGCGGGAACACAAGGCTGTAGGGCAACCACAAGTCCAACGAGGGGTGGTAGAGCAACCAATCGGGCAGGTCGCCCGTGAGGCGGTTGAAGTTGATGCTGAACCTCTTGGCGTGGGGCATCACCTTCTTGATTTTGTTCTGCACAAGGAACTCCGGCAGACTATCGCCCTTGATGCGGTCCTCCTCGGTGTAGCACGGAACGCTGTCGTCATCGAGGAAGTCGGGCAACTCGCCTTGCAGGTAGTTCACCGACAGCACCAAAGTGTCCAACCCCCACAGCAAAAGTTCTTTGGGGAACTCCTTTTCCTCAATGAAACCACCCAAGTTGGTCTTTGTGGTGTTGCTCAAATCATTGATTGTGCTACGCTGGTTGGCATTGAGTATAAGGGTACGCAACTTGGGGAAATTCTCCTTGGTGAGCACCTCGGGAACAGTGGCAAAGTTGTTGGCACAAAGGTCGAGATACTCCAAGTTGTGCAGGCGGGCCAACTTCTCATCCACACTGATAAGGCCGTGGGCACCGATGGTAAGTCGTTTGAGCTGAGTGAGTGTGGTGATTTCCTCGCCTATGGTTAGGTCTTTGAGGAAGGTGTTGGTGTTGCCAAAGATGTAGATTTCCTCGGCAGCGGTGAGGTACTTGAACTCATAGGGCAGGGGCTCGTTGGTGTTGTACATATAGAATTGCACCCTCTTTACACGGCCCTTATACTCCTCTTTGTAGCCCTCGTGCTTCTCCTCCCAGAGCACCACATTTTCCCACCTCTCCATCGGGATTGAGGTGTCCCACATTGAGAGTGTGCGCAGGGCACGCTGGATGCTGATGAGGGCTACCGAATCGCCCGCACGAGTGCCCTCCTCAATGGGCTCTGCGGCTTTCTGTACCACCTCCAACACATCCTGACGGGCCAACTCCACACCGCTCTTCTTGGGCACAAACTCCACCCTTGCAATGCGCTCCTCGGCTTTGGTGTTGATGTCCCATTCAAACTCAATCTCCACCATTCTCGGACGCTCACCGCGGTTTAGGTTGAGCGTGTGGTTCTTGTTGCTGAGCCAGTTGATACCCTCCGGAATTTTCACGTCAAAGTCGATGTTACTCTTCACCATAACACTGAACTTGCGATTTTCCAGCATATCATAGTTGGCCAATTTCTGAACATTCTCTTCCAACTCAATGGCATAGTCGAAGCCCTTTTGGTTCACCACAATCTCTTCGGTCTTGCCACTGGCGAGGTTTTCGATGTAGATTTTGCAGTTGCGCCCCTCGGTGGTGAGTGCCGAGTCGATGACTAGTTGGCACTCGGTGCTGCCATTGCCATTGGCGGGCGAGATGGTGAGCCAAGGCACATTGGTCGAGGCGGTCCACTTCTCGGCGGAGTAGACTCTCACTCTCTCTACGCCACCCACAGCCTCCACGCTGAGAGGCTCCTTCACATCAAGGCCAAACTCCACATTGGGGTCCTGCTGGCAGCCAACGAGGCCACCTACAAGAGCCGCCATAGTTGCTATGCTCGCCACTATATGTTTGTTCCTCATTTTCATTCTTCTTCTATTCGCTATATATAAATATATGTATATCTCTTCGTTCTTACGCTCTCTCTTTTCTCTACTATGTCATTAGCGCACCTACTCCAACATTATCGGGCAGTTGAGAATATTCTGCGACTTGTCGTAGAGCAGTATGTAGGCTCCCACTTGCCAAGCATAGCAGATGTCCTTTGCATCAAAGATGATGTTGGGGTTGTCGCTGATGTCGAGATAGTAGCACAGCGTGGATATGGTGTCATCAACCACACGCAGGTCGTTGGAGCCGAGGTAGAGGCCCCTCAAACCAAAGTGTTGATAGATACCTGTGGGCCACTCGCTAAGGGTGCGCTCGCCCTTGCTGTTACGCTGACTACGCAGAGCAAACACCGTGAGGCTGGCGCAATCCAGCGGCTCGTAGGGGAACTCGCTGAAAGCGTTGTAGGAGAGGTCAATACCGTAGAGGTAGGGGAGGTTGCCTGCGTGCAACTCCCTCGGAAGGTCCGTAAGGTAGTTGTACGACAAGTCCATAGAGGTCAGATTGACCATATCTTTGAACGCCGTTTTGGGTATCTCGGTCAGTTGGCAGAGGCTGGCATTGATGAAGTCTACGGTAGACTTACTCTCGGCCAAGCAGGTGGGGAACTTCTTGAGGGGGTTCATCCTCAATGAGAGAGTACCCACTTTGAGGCCCTGAAATGTTCCGTCATCCTCGCCCTCAAAGCCGGTGATTTGGTTGTCCACAAAACTAACCGAAGCCATTGTGTACAAACTCTTGGCGCTGAATATGTTGGGGACCTTGGTGAGCAGGTTGCTATTGACCGAGAAGGTCTCCACATCGTCATAGCCACAGAAGTAGTTGAGTCCGCTTTCGGGGTCTTTTTCGTGAGGTATGGTCGTCAGGCGGTTGTTGTCCAAGTAGAGTTGCACGGGTGCAACATCCTTACCCCACGGGTGCAACACCTCAATCTCGTTGTAGGCGAGGTCCACAAGGCCAATCTTCTTGAAGTTTTTGAAATCTTCGGGCACCTCACGCAGACGGTTTTCGCGTGCATAGAGGATTTGAATCTTCTCCTTGCTGGGGCCATTGGCCAGAGCCACAATGCCCTTGTAGCACTCCTCGGGCGACCATTGACGGTTGTTGGAGATGTTGATGGAGACCAACTCGGGCATCTGACCGATGACCACGGGGAACTCCTTCATATTGGGGCAGTTGTAGATTTCAAGGTCCGTACACGATACAAGGTTTGCTACCTCGGCGGGCAGGCTCGCAAGGGTGCTGTTGGCGATGTAGAGATACTGCAACTTGGTCAGGTTGCCAATGGTGCCGGGCAGCGAGCGAAGTCCGTTGCAGATGGTGCCGTGGATGGTGTCCATAGGCTTCACACTCTTGGGCTTACCACTCTTGGTGTCGAAGATTTCGCTCTCTTTCATAGTCTTGTAGAGGCTCACTTCGGGAATTTCTATGTTGTGCTCGGCCAGTGCCCTTGCAATGGGCTCCGACATCTGCACCGGCACGTGGATGGTGCGCAACCACTCTCCGTGGAGGTCCAATCGCTGTGCGCTCTTCTCGGCCACCGAGCGGCTCTTGTCGAGCGTGGGGTCGTAGTAGTCGTTGTGGTCGTTGTGCGTACCGAGGTAGAGTTCCACGAGTTCCGTAAGCCTGCCGATTTCGGGCGACATATCGCCCGAGAAGCCGAAGTTGCTCAAATCAATGCGAGCCACACGACCATTGGAATGAATCATCACGCCCGGCTGGTCGCCCCACAAATCAATATCTCTATTTTCAAAATTCCAGTTGGCACCGGTGGCGTAGTCCTCGCCAAAGTAACTCCAATTGGGGCCGTCAAGGCTCTCCCAAATGGCTTTCAGGGCGTAGTAGTCCTGAATATAGAGGTCGGCCTCGTGGAGTGTTACGTTCACATCCACTTTGGAGATTTGGTTATCCTTTACCCTGATGGAGTTCTGCTTGTTACCCGAGGTGCTCTCCAAGAGAATACCGTTTTTGGTGAATGTCTCATACTTCGACACCACATAGTCGCCGGCCGGCAACCACACCAAACTGTCGCACACCACGTGGGAGGTCTTGTTGCCATCCTCCGTGTAGTCAATCTCAAACTCGCAAGGCAGGTTGCGGATGATGACACTCTCGTTGCTCAGTTGGTTCTTCAGCGTAATATTCGCCTTCTCAATCTCATCGAAGGTATACTCCCTATCCTTTTCGGTGGTTGCAGCCTTGCCCACCTGCTCAAAGGCTTTCACGAGTCTGAACGACACCAAGCCACGCTGGGGCACATCCACCGTGATGTCCTGCACGGTGAGTCCTCCCTCCACCACCTCAAAGGTGTTCTCAATGGTGGGGGCATAGGAGCCCAACGAGTTGTCCTCGGCATCGTAGAGCACAAAACCGTGGAGTTTGTAGGCACCCACGAGGAGTTTGATTTTGTCGCTCCTAAGGCCCCATTCGCCAACCTCCGAGCCATCGTTTGCCAGAGTGAGTGTTTGGATGATGGTACGCTCATAGTTCTCGTCATAGCCGAGCGTTACCTGCACCTTGTAGGCCTCACGCAGGTAGTCGAGCCTGCCGTCTGTTGCCCTCGTTGGGGTGCTTTGCTTCTCCATCTGCTCCTCGGCAGGGGTGTAGGAGGCGTGCTTGTAGAGCTTGAACTGCGCATAGCCATAGCCGCTTTCCACAAGGAGTTCATCTCCCGAGTCGGCCGTACAACCCACCGAGAGGAGTCCCAATGTGGCAATGGATAGCGCCCAAATCAAAATGTTTCTCAATTTCATATATACACGTTTCTATTGCTTCTCTTGTGTGTTTGCGGTCTGCTTAGTTGGCGTTGTAGTAGATTACAATCTGTGCCACATCGGTACTTCCGTTGTAGAGGGTTACTCGACCGCCCTTGATATTCTCCTGTGAGTTGATGCTGATGCGCACTCGCTTGTTGGACACTTGGGTGGCTGAGATGTAGCCCTTGTTTTGCTGATAGGTGTCCCAAATGGAGTTGTAGGAGGGCACTTTGAGTTCCATCTCCTTGTAGTTGGGACCACAGGTGATGCGGTAGAGGGCCACGCCACGCGACACCGTGTCGCTATCGTAGTTATCCTCGCCCGCTTGGATGCGCTCCAATGTTGCTCCTGCTGTAAATGCCTCGGTGGGATTAGCAAACTGGATGGGGTCTTCCAAGTTGGCATAGGGGTCCAGAGCAGGGTCCAATACGCAGTGCACGAGCGCAAAGGCGGTGCCTGCCGAGTTGTAGAAGATGAAGGTGGCCTCGTTGCCGCCATCGGCTGTGGGCTGGCTGTTGGGCACAAGTCCTGCCTCCTTGTCCTCCTCGGAGTCGCTACCGAGCCTCATCGTGATGCGGTAGAGCACTCCATCGGCCGATGTGCGGTCGCAGGGGGCAATTCCAATCCAGCAGCTCTCCACATCGTACTGTCCCTTGGGACCGTAGATTTCGTAACGTGCAAACTCATCGGCAAAGAGCAGTTCGGAGCCCGCCTCGTTGTTCTTGTAGGTCAGGCGGTAGCCATTGGGCACCTCGGCCCACTGCCCATTCCAAGGGGCGGTGCCTTGTGTGAGTTCCTCCCACAGACCACCGGTGGCCATCATTGCGTTCTCGTTCTCGACAGCCACAGCCTTCTTCTCCTCGTCAGCGGTGCCTGCCTGCACAAGGCGGCAGAGCACATACTCTTCATACTCCTCCACCATTGCGCTGTTGTCGGCCTTCACGAGCTGTGTTATGCTGCTCACCTTGTCGGCCACGTTTGCGGGCAGGGCCACAATGTAGCACTCCCTTGCGGTAGCATAAGTGGTGGGTTGTGCGGAGATGGTTAGCGTGCGCTCCCACACGCCCACCTTGTCGTTTGCACCCTCGGCATAGTCGCCAACCACAACATTGGCCCATTCGGAATAGTCCACGCTGTCGGAGGCCCAGAAGCGGTTATTATAATAGGTGAGTTTGTAGAGTTTCATTCCATAGGGGGCCACAAGCACTCCCAACACGTCTTCGGAGTAGGAGTAACTACTGGGTTGGTAGTAGAGGCCCTCGGAGTTGAACTTGAGTTCCTCACCGAGCGACCAGCCCATAAAGTCCTTGCAACCCTCCAACGAGAAAGTTAGTTGGCTCACCACCACAATGTCATCGGTGTTGATTGTGCCATCACCATTGTTGTCGCTTGAGATGTCGCACAATTCCATTTGGTACTCGCCCGACTCCAAGGGCCACAACTCGTTGTGTACCTTGAGAAGTATGTGGGTGCTGCCAGCCTCGCCACCATAGATGTCGTTGCTGTCCATCCACTCGGGCGCACCCCTCAGAGTCCACTTGAAGTTGGCCTCCACTTTGATGTGGTGTATCCACTGCGACTGGGAGTTGTCCCAAATCATTGCCACCTGTTGTGTGGGCTCGCTCTCGTATATCCACGAGCCGTCTTCTTCCTGCTCAAAGACCTCTTCGCTCTGATTGTAGCGCACGGTGTAGACCTTGGCACTGCGCTCCATCTTACCCTTGGTGAGCCTTGCCACCACCTCGGTGCGGTTGCCCATAGTGAGGCTTATTTCGCACACCTGCGACTTGTTGAAGTCGGTTTGGTCTACCACCACCACACTAATTTCGTGGGTGCCTGCGCTTCCCCTCTGCATCAGGTCCTCCTTGCCGTTGTCAAGCAGGAGTTTGAAGTATGCGAATTGCTCGGATGGGATGTTGAGTTTCCAATCCATATTGGGGTTGATGGTGAACTTGAAGGTTTCACCGGCCACCACATTGGCTTCGATGAGGGTGGGGAAGTTGGGCTCCACCACCTCGGGCTCGGGGGTTTGGCAAGCGGACAGTGCGAGTGCCACTACTGCCACGCTCCATTTGAGTATGCTGCTAAAGTATTTCATAACTTGTCTATGTTTTTTGGCTGTTAGCCATTAGTGCTTTCTTTGTCGTTGGGGAGTCTGTAATTCAATTTTGAATTTTGAATTTTGAATTCTCTCTACATATTTGCCTTGATGTCCTCGGCTTCGGCATCACTAATCCACTCCACCACGTTGTAGTAGTCGCCCACGGTGCCCACAGGGGTGCCGAGGTCCTCAATGTAGGCGTTGAGCCAGATGGCCGCAAAACGCTGGCACGAGTTGAAGTAGGACTCTGCATTGCGGCTGTGCTTGATGCGCAACTTGTTGTCGCCCCAAGCGATACCAAAGACGCTCTTCTCATCGCTAACCACTTGTGGCTCAATTGTTATGAATGACTTGGCAGGGTCCTCCGTTTGGAAGTCCACGGCAACATCATAACCATCATAGAGGAAACTGCGGAACACCACCGAGTTCTCACGAGTGGGGTGTGCCTCTGCCCTCACGAGTCGCTGGTAGGAGCGGTTTTCGCCCGGGTAGTCGTAGATGAGCAGAGAGGTTACAAGGCACCAACCGGTGAAATCCTCCCTCACAAAGGGACAGCTCTTGTAGATGGTAATCTTGCTGGTGAGGCTCTCCTCGTAGAGGTCCCACTCCAACTCCTCGGGCACCACCAGACGGAGGATGAAGCCGAGCGAATCGGAGGGTTGAATGTTGTCGTAGTAGCCTTTGATTTTCACCTCGGTGCTCATTTTGCCCGCAGGGATGGTTATGGTGTTGGACAACAGGCGGTAGTGCACACCCTCAATGGCGTTGCTACCCTTGTCAATCACCTCCACACCGAAGGTGCGGTCCTTGGAGGCGGCTTTGGTGGCTGCCACCACCACCGAGAAGTATTCTTGGTCTTGAAGAACAAGTTTCTGCTGTGCGGGCTCGGAGAACATCACATACGACCTATCGTCATAGGTGGTGTAGTGCTCCTCGCAACCGATGAGCCCCACGGCGAGTGTGGCTGCTGCGATAAGTATGTTTATTGTGCGTTTCATCATAATTCCTTTCTCTCTCTCCTGCCATTACAATTTGTTTTGTTCCACTTCGGAGCCCGGGGCCTCAATCTCGTGCTGAGGTATGGGCCACACAAACAAGGGGTGGTCGGCCCTCACGGAGAGCGAACTTCCCTCCTCGAGTGAGTTAGCCTGCGGGGTGCGTGTGAAGCCCTCGCCACCACGGTAGAGGTCGCCCCAACGCTTGATGTCTTGCAGGCGGTGGCCCTCCATATAGAGTTCCCTAACCCTCTCCTCGGCAATCTGCTCAATGCAGTTGTCGGCGGTGAGCGAGATGCCGCCACCACTCACAAAGCGTGTGCTGCGAAGTGCCACAAGGTCCTTCGATGCGAGCGAGTAGTTGGGCGTGGTGCTACGGCAGTAGGCTTCGGCCCTGATGAGATACTGCTCGGCAAGGCGGAAGGGCTTGGGCATCGACACGTGGTAGATGAAGCCGTTGTTTATGAAGTTCTGGTTGCCGTAGTACTTCACCAGCAGAGGCCACGAGAGACCGTGTGCATAGCCCGTTGGCAGGGTTGCAAAGTAGCTGTCGTAGCGCAGGTCGCTACCCGAATAGAGGTCAAGCACCCACTGGGCCGGCACATAATCGGGGTAGTAATATTGGTAGTCGGTGGTGAAGTTCAGAAAACTCTGACCGAGCGCACCCCCGTAGGAGGTCTGCGTGAAGCCCACCTGCCAGATGGTCTCGGTGGCCACATCGTTGGTCCACATATAGTCGAAGTAACTCATCGTGTTGGTGTAGGCCTCGTTGGCGGCCGAGAGACGATAGTATTTGCTCTCAATCACCTCGGTGGAGTGCTCAATGGCACTCTGCCAATCCTGCATATAGAGAGCCACCCTTGCGTGGAGTGCGTGGGCCACGTAGCTGGTCATATAGTAGCTACTGTAGAGGGTGAGATTGCCCTGCTTGCTGTAGAGTTCCTCAATGCGGGCGAGAATTTCCTCGGCCTGCTGGAGGTCTTTGACCACAAAGTCGTAGGACTCCTTCATCGAGGCCCTGCGTGCGGGCTCGGGCTTGGAGAACGACTTGCGCAACACCACTCCGAGGTCGCTCTCGGCGGTGGCGGGGTTGTAGGCCTTGCAGTAGAGTTTGAGCAACTCCGAGTAGCAGAGAGCCCTGATGGCATAGACTTCGCCGGTGTATTGCTCCAGCGTGGTGATGCTGTCGTCATCGGTCTGCTTACTCATCACGCTATCAATACGTTCAAGGTAGAGGTTGCAGTTGGCGATGATACCATAGAGAGCGGCATAGACCGACTCCACCTCGGAGGTTGTGGGGCGGATGTTCCACTGCCAAAATTGGCCCATAGCGTTGCTGTAGCCCTCCACGGCATAGACCAAGTCGGTCTGTACATCGGGCAGCAGTGTGAGGTAGCCACTCCATAGTGCACTACTCTTCATCAGTGCGTAGATACCCGTAACGGTCTGCTCTGCATCGTTGAAACTCTGCATAGCCTCATCGGTGGGTATGGCCGAGCCGGGCTCTTTGTCGAGGCAGGAGGTGGCAGTGAAGGCCACCACGAGGGCCACTATCAGGTGTTTTATGTGTGTTGTCATCTTCATAGTCGTTGCATCGGTTTAGAAAGTGAGGTCCAGTCCAAAGGTGTACTGACGAGCCATTGGGTACTGCGCCGCATAGATGTTGGCCGTACCCTCGGGGTCAAGGCCCGAGAAGTGGGTGAAGGTGAGCAGGTTTTGGGCCTGCACATAGACCCTTGCGCTACGGAACACCTCACTATTAGTGGGGATTTGGTAGGCGAGCATAAGGTTTTTGAGCCTCAAGAAGGAGGCGTCTTCCAGCAACCTGCTGTCAAACTCGGTGTAGACTCCGTGGCGGGGAATATCCTTCACATCGCCCGGGGCTTTCCACCTGTCGGTGAGCAGACGGCGCGACTGGTTGTAGGTGGCAAAGCGACCGTTGGACTCGTCAAAGTAGCGGTCGTTGTTGAGCATCCACCTGTCGGCCACCCAGCTGAACTGTGCGCTGAGCGAAAGGCCTTTGTAGGAGAGCGAGGTGCCAAAACCACCCTGCCACGGTGCGTGGTAACTCTTGCCCACCAGCACCTTATCTTCATCTCTCAACACGGTGGTCAGCTTGCCCTCCTTGTCGTACCACAGCGCATCGCCATTGATGGGGTTCACGCCCGCATAGCGGTTGATGTAGAACTCGCCGAGGGGGTGTCCTTTGACGAGTTTGGTGTTGGTGCCGGAGAGTTCATACTCCTCCACGTCGCCATAGAGTTCGGTAATCTCGTTGTGGTTGTACGACACGTTGGCGTTCACGTTCCAGAGGAATTCATCGGTGGCCACGAGGGTGTAGTTGGCATTGAGTTCAACACCTGCATTGACCATCTCGCCCACGTTGTCCCAGTAGTAGCCATAGCCACTTGTGGAGTAGGGCAGGGGCACCTGCATAAGCATATCGGAGGTGCGCTTGTAGTAGAGTTCGAGGTCCACATTGAGCCTATTCCACAGACCCACGTGGAAAGCGAGGTTGGTGGTCCAAGGCTTCTCCCAACTGAGGTTGTCATTACCCGGTTGCATCAGGCCCACACCTGCATCGCCCACATAGTCGAGTCCGCCACCCACCAGAGCCATATGCTCATAGTTGGGGATGGAGGAGTTGCCACTCGTACCGGTGGAGAAGGCAATCTGACCATTGGTGAGCCAATCGAGTGTGCCGGCCATAAAGTTTTCCCTGCGGATGTTCCACATCAAGCCCACCGACCAAAAACCTGCCCAGCGGCTGTTGCGACCAAACCTTGAGGAGCCATCGGCACGCAGAGCCACCTCGGCGAAGTATTTGTTGTCGTAGTTGTATTCTCCACGCGAGAAGAACGACACAAAGCCGTAGTCGGAGTCGGTGGTGTCGTCCCACGAAGTTGCCCTCGTACCTGTGGAGATGTTGGTCAGGCGGTCGTTGTTCTGACCTTGGGTGAGCAGGCTGAAAGCCTCGTAGTGGTAGTCCACGCCCTCTTGACCGAGTAACACGGTGAATTCGTGCAGGTCGTCTACCTTGAAGTTGTAGTTGGCGGTGTTGGTTATGCTCAATGTGTAGCCATCGGTCGAACTACGCGATGCCGAGCCTTGGCCCTGATTGGGGGCGTAACTCGGATAGGACACTCCAAAGCCCGTGGTGTGGGAGTAGTCCACACCCATCTGCGAGCGAAGGGTGAGCCCTTTGAGCGGGGTGGCCTCCACAAACACGGTAGACATCAGTTTGTATTTCTTGAAACTCACGGGGTTGTTCTCCAACCACTCCAGCGGGTTTTGTCCGTTACCCCTCCACGAGCCATCGGCTATGGAGGCCAACGAGCCGTCTTCCCTGCGGGGATTCCAATAGGGGAGCATAAACCTTGCGGCCGAAATGGGCGTTACAAGGGTGTAGGCACCCTCATCGGCCTGCTCAATGCGCTGGAAGTTGAGCATAGTGTTGGTGCCCAATTTGAGCCAATCGGCGGCCTTGCGCTCCACGTTGGCCCTCATTGAGAAACGCTCAAACATCGAGCCCACGGCCGTACCGTCCTGCGAGTAGAAACCGCCCGAGAGGTAGTAGTTGGTCTTTTCGTCAGCACCCGACACTGCAATCTCGTAGTTCTGCAACGGTGCGGTGCTGTTGAACACCTCGTTCATCCAGTTCACATCGGTCTGCGACAGGAAGGCGTAGTCCTGCCCATCGGTCATACCCACCTCCTGCTCATAGCGGATGCGCTCGGCGGTGGTCATCAGGTCCCACTTGCTGCCATCGGCCTGCGAGAAGCCGAGTTGCATACGGTAGTCAATGCGTGGGCGGTCGGCAATGCGGCCCCTCTTGGTGGTGATAACAATCACGCCATTGGCTGCCCTTGCACCATAGATGGAGGTGGAAGATGCATCTTTCAGCACCGAGAGCGACTCGATGTCGGCAGGGTTGATGGTGTTGAAGTCGCTTGCCGAGATGGGCACACCGTCAAGGATGTAGAGCGGTGCAGTGCCCGAGTTTATGGAGTTGGTACCACGAATGGTCATCACCGCCGATGCACTGGGCTCGCCAGTGTTGGACAACACGCTCAGACCTGCCACCTGTCCTTGCAGGGCTTGGTCAAAGGCTGCTGTGGGTGTATTCTCAATTTTCTCCGACTTCACGGTCGATACGGAGCCTGCCACGGTGCCCTTCTTACGCACACCATAGGCAATCACCACCACATCTTCCAGCACCTCGCTGTCGGTGTGCATCTGCACGTTGTGGATGGCTTCGGATGCATCGGTGGGCACACTCCACACCACATCTTTGTAGCCCATATAGGAGTAGGTGAGGCTTGTGCCAGCCTCTGCCTCAATGTTGTAGGAGCCGTCAATGTAGGTGGTAACACCACTGAAAGTTTCGGTCAGCACGGTAACGCCGATGAGTGGCTCGCCACTCTCTCCGTCTACTACCGTACCGCTCACTTTTACCTTCGGACCTTGCTGTCCGAAGAGGTTGCTTGGGGCGAGTGCCAGAAGCACTGCCAATAGTAATTGGGTTATTGTTCTATTCATAGCGCGCAAATGTACAACATTTTTTCGGTTTCCCACATAAATATAAATGTATAATTGGCCTCGGGGCACAATTTTTCTTTTCCCTTTGGTGTCCACTTCCAACAAAAAAACTATACATTTGTGCAAAATAGTATACACCTATGCGAAGACTATCCCTCCTACTGTTCGCCCTGCTCACCCTTTTCCCCTCAGTGTGTGGACAAAAGGTGGAGCGAAAAACCTACACTTTTACACACCGTGGCGACACTCCGTTGCAACTTGACCTCTACACCACCTCGCCCGAGCAGGTGCAACCCTGCTTGGTCTATGTGTTCGGTGGAGCCTTCATTGCGGGCTCGCGTGATAGTGAGGGGCTGTTGGAGGTCTACGAATATTTCGCCCGCCGTGGGTGGAAGGTGGTGGCCATTGACTACCGCCTTGGGCTCCGACCACTCATCGAAGAGCCCACGGTCAAACGCTCCGTGTTCGACTTCCGCTCTATGCTTATGAGTGCGGTTGATATGGCTGCCGAGGACCTTCTGGAAGCCACAGCCTACCTTGTTGCCAATGCCCCGCAACTTGCCATAAATCCCGAGAAGATTGTAACGATGGGCTCCAGTGCAGGAGGTATTGCAGTGTGCCAAGCCGAGTGGGCCATTTGTAGTGGCGATGTGGCTGCGGCGGTGCTGCCTGCCGATTTCAACTATGCGGGCGTAATCTCAATGGCGGGTGCCATTATGGAACGCGGGCGCAGGCTCCGCTGGGAACGCACTCCCTGCCCGATGTTGCTCTGCCACGGCAATGCCGACCGCAATGTGCCCTATGGTCGCCAATCGCTCTTTGGGGTGTCGCTCTTCGGCTCGGAGGCCATCTCGAAGTCGCTCAAAAAGGCGGGCGTATCGCACTGGTTCTATGATGTTTGCAAACGAGGCCACAGTCTTTCGTGGCGACCTATGTATGAGCAGAGGGACCTCATTGAGAGTTTTCTTACAAGGGAGGCTTTGGGCTGCGAGGGCAAGAGTGTACACCTTCGTGTGGACAACCCTGCACTGCCCAATGTGAGGACCAACTTCGGCCTGATGACCTACATCAAATCCAACTTCGGTGGGCGCACCTCTTCCGAGTTGGAGATTGTGGTGGATTAGGCCTGTCAAAGAGCCCTCGGACCCGAGGGCTTTTTGTAATTCAAAATTCAAAATTGACAAAACGTTGTTTTGTCTAAAATGCTCCCGCTCGGCAGAGTCTGCAAGCAGCCTTTGCGCTCGCTTACTCGCATTTGCCAAAATTCAAAATTATGGGTGTTGCCTGCAAGTTATTTCAACCACTTGCGCATTGTGATGAAGGCCGAGCCTGCCGTTTTCCTATATCGGGAAGAGTCTTTGGCGGGCAGCCATACAGGCTCCAATCATACCCGAACTCAGGGGCATAGCCGAAAGCATAATATCAATGTCGCGGCTCATCAGTTTGAGCGAATATTTGCGTATTGACGACTTTATGGGCGATAGGAAACTCTCGCCTGCGAGTGCCAACGTGCCCCCAATAATCACCGCTTCGGGGTTGAAGATGTTAATCATATTGGCCAGCAATCGCCCAAGTTCGGAGCCGGTCTGCTCAATGAGTTCAATGCAGAGCGTATCTTCTTGATGGTTAGCGGCATCCACAATGTCGGCTATGGATATGGTGCGCCCGTGGTGTACCTGCTCCGAGAGGACCGAACTCTGGCCGTTGCGGATGCGCTCGCAGAGTTTGCGGTATATGGCACTACCCGACACCTCGGTTTCCAGACATCCCTTCTTGCCGCAATGGCACATAATCTCGTTTTGGTAGACGTTGATGTGCCCAAACTCGCCCGAATAGCCGTGCTTACCATAGTAGAGTTCCCCGCCGATGATGATGCCCAAACCGAGGCCCCAACTGGCATTCACAAAGAGCGCATTGCGGTAGCGGCGGGCATTACCGCTGGCAAGTTCACCATAGGTCATTGCACGTGTATCATTCTCAATCTGAACGGGGTAGCCAATTTTATCGGAGAGGATTTGGGCCAGCGGTGCATCGTTCTCCTCGAAGTTGAATATGGAGTAACTGTAGCCCGTTTCGGCATTCACGCGGCCCGAAATATTTACGTTGATGTTGGCAATTTTGGAGGTGTCGATGGCGACCTCTCCAATCACTCTGCGCACTTGTGCGCACACCTCGTCAAGCGTTGCGGGGGTGTTCTCAAAACGGAAGGTATCAACCGTGTCGGAGTGGATAATCTCGCCCACGAGGTTCATTATGCCGATGTTGAGCGCAAAACGGCCGATGTCCACCCCCACGAAGAAGCACGAGGAGGGATTGACGCCATAGACCACGGGTTTGCGACCTCGCTGTGAGGCCACTTTGCCATACTCCATAAAGTACCCTTCGGCCATCAGTTCGCCGATGTATTTGGTGATTGTCGGCACGCTGTAACCGAGAGCCTCGGCGAGCGAGGGAATCATATGGTTGCCTTCGTAGATGCAGTAACGCAGAATGGTCTGCTTGATGGCCTCGGCATCGGTCAGAGCCTTGGGGCGGATGTGTGTGTTTTGGGCCATAGGGGTAGGCTTTTGGGGATGTTTGTGAATGTGTTTGCTTGTCGCTCACAAAGTTACAACTTTTATTTTATATATCCAAAAACCCTCTCTATTTAATAAAATGATTTAGTAAGTGTATGGGGTGGTGCGGTTTGCAAGGTCTTGTGTTGTAGTGTGTTATAAAAGGTTTTGGGGAAGAATAAATAAAATAAATTGTTTTGTCTTATTGTTGTTGTTTTATTAAATCATAAGTTTTATTTTTGGTGCGAGTATCTGTTATTATAAATAGGTCTGCTCCGAAAGACGATAAATAAAACATAAAGAAAACCTAAACGCCACTATGAAAAACTTTTCCAGACGAGATTTTCTCAAAACCACGGCCGCAGTTGGTGCAGCAGCGTTGGTGCCCGGTGCAGTTGCAAGGGGCGCAGAGAGGGTGGGCGCCGAACTTCCCACCGATGACTACTGCCGCACGGAGGGTGGTCTGCTCGTGCCCAAGGGCAATGCGCTCAAGATTACCGGTACATTCCTCGATGAGATTTCCCACGATATTCCTCACCAGAATTGGGGCGAGAAGGAGTGGGATGCCGACTTTGCCAATATGAAGGCCATCGGCATCGACACCGTGATTATGATTCGCTCCGGCTACCGCAAGTTCATCACCTACCCTTCCAAGTATCTGCTCGGCAAGGGGTGCTATATGCCTTCGGTGGACTTGGTGGATATGTTCCTCCGCTTGGCCCGCAAGCACGGAATGAAGTTTTGGTTTGGCCTCTACGACTCGGGCAAGTATTGGGATACGGGCGACCTGAGTTGGGAGATTGAGGACAACCGCTATGTGATTGACGAGGTGTGGGAACGCTATGGCGAGAAGTACAAAGATGTCTTTGGCGGATGGTACATATCGGGCGAAATCAGCCGCAAGACCAAAGGTGCCATTGGTGCCTTCCACGCAATGGGCAAGCAGTGTAAGGATGTGTCGGGTGGACTTCCCACCTTCATCTCGCCTTGGATTGACGGCAAGAAGGCCATTATGGGTACCAACAATCTCACCAATGCCGATGCGGTTAGTGTGGCCGAGCACGAGAGGGAGTGGAACGAGATTTTTGACGGCATACACGATGTGGTGGATGCCTGTGCATTCCAAGACGGCCACATCGACTACAACGAACTGGACGCCTTCTTTGAGGTTAATAAGAAACTCGCCGACCGCTATGGTATGCAGTGCTGGACCAATGCCGAGACCTTTGATAGGGATATGCCCATCAGGTTCCTGCCCATCAAGTTCGACAAGTTGCGTATGAAGTTGGAGGCTGCCCAGAGGGCCGGCTACGACAAGGCTATCACCTTTGAGTTCTCCCACTTCCTCTCGCCCCAATCCTCTTACCTGCAAGCGGGCCACCTCTACAATCGCTACAAAGAGTACTTCAACATCAAGTAGAAGGAGGGTGTGGCTTTTCGGACACTACCAAAGAGATTACAAATACGGACAAAAGAGAAGTAACGATGACAACGAAACAAACAACAAACAATATGAATATGGGCTACGTGGTCTTTATGGCCATTGTGGCGGCCATTGGTGGCATACTCTTCGGCTACGACACGGCTGTGATTTCGGGTACCACCGAGATGGTCAAGGGCCAGTTTGCGCTCACGGATATGCGTGAGGGCTGGTATGTGGGCTGTGCTCTGATTGGCTCCATCTGCGGTGTGGCCGTGGCGGGTGCTATGAGCGACAAGTTGGGGCGCAAACTCACAATGCTCATTGCGGCTGCCCTGTTCAGCATTTCGGCCATAGGTTGTGCCGTGTGCGGTGGTTTTGACCAACTGGTGGCCTACCGTATTGTTGGCGGCGTGGGCATAGGCATTGTCTCCATCGTGTCGCCCATCTATATTTCAGAAGTATCGCCTGCAAGGGTGCGCGGTACATTGGTGTCGCTCTATCAGTTGGCAGTTACTATGGGCTTCCTACTTGCCTACCTTGCCAACTGGCTGATTGACTCGGGTATCAATCCCGCACTGACGGGCGACTTGTCGCTCTGGCAGAGGATGTTCAACTCGGAGGCTTGGAGGGGTATGCTGGGTAGCGAAACGTTGCCTGCACTGCTCTTCTTTGTGATTATATTCTTCATCCCCGAGAGCCCCAAGTGGTTGGTTGTCAATAGGAAGTTTGACCGCGCAACGCAGGTCTACGGTAGGATATACCGCACCGAGGCCGATGCCAAGGCAGAGATTGAGGCCACCGAGAAGTCGATGGCGGGCGAGAACAAGGGTAGTTGGAGAGATTTGCTCAAACCGGGCATCCTCAAAGCCGTGCTCATCGGTAGTGCCATTGCCATCTTGGGCCAGTTTATGGGCGTGAATGCTGTGCTCTACTATGGCCCCAAGATTTTCTCCGAGGCGGGATTTGACAACCCGATGTTCTCCACTGTGTTGGTGGGCGTGGTGAATATGCTCACCACCGTGTTGGCGGTGTTCATAATTGATAGGGTGGGCCGCAAGCAACTCATCTACTGGGGTGTGTCGGGTATGATTGCCTGCCTTGTGTGCATCGCTATCTACTTCCAATGGGGCGCACAACTGGGCCTCGGCAACGGCTTTATGCTCACCTTCTTCCTGCTCTATGTATTCTGCTGCGCCATCTCCATTTCGGCCATCGTGTTTGTGCTGCTGAGCGAGATGTATCCCAACAGTGTGCGTGGCAGGGCTATGAGCATTGCAGGTTTCGCACTCTGGATTGGTACCTATCTGATTGGCCAACTCACTCCCGTGCTGTTGGGTTGGAGCCAGTCGGGTACCTTCTTCCTCTTTGCCGCAATGTGCGTACCCTATATGCTGATTATGTGGCGCTTGGTGCCCGAGACCACTGGACGCTCGTTGGAGGAGATTGAGGCCTACTGGACCAAGCAGGACAAAAAGAGATAGAATAGAGAGTAAACAAACACACGTACACAATATAACTACTACTACACTTATGACAAACGAACAAAAGAGATATTTGCAGGAGTGTGCAGCAGCCTACCGCCACGAGTTGTGCGAGGATGTGATGCCCTTCTGGATGAAGAATGGCGTGGATAGGGTCAATGGCGGCATCTACACCTGTGTGGATAGGGACGGAACGCTGATGGATACCACCAAGTCGGTGTGGTTTCAGGGCCGCTGGGGCTGGACTGCAGCCGCAGCCTACAACCGCGTAGAGAAGAGGGAAGAGTGGTTGGAGGCCTCCCGAAGTGCCATTGAGTTTATTGAAAAACACTGCGTGGATAGCGATGGACATATGTTCTTCACCGTTACGGCTGAGGGCGCACCGGTGCAAAAACGCCGCTATGTGTTCTCGGAGAGTTTTGCCGCCATCGCTATGGCCGAGTATGCAAAGGCTACGGGCGATAGGAGCTATGCCGAGAAGGCTTTGGAGGTTTTTAGGGCAATGAAACGTATGCTCTCCACCCCGGGTTTCTTGGCTCCCAAGACCACCGTGCAGGGCCGTGGACACTCCATTACGATGATACTCATCAATGTGGCGGCCGTGTTGAAGAGCGTGATTGATGCTCCCGAACTTGACGAGCAGATTGACCGCTCGATTGACGAGATTGAGCGCTACCTGATGAATGAGGAGTATAAGACTGTGCTGGAGATGGTTGGCCCCGAGGGCGAACTGATTGACACCTGCGCAGGCCGCACCATCAACCCCGGCCACTGCATCGAGACGGCTTGGTTCATCCTCGCCGAGGCCAAACGCAGGGGTTGGGACGAGAGGCTCACCCGCATCGGCCTGAAGATATTTGACTGGGCTTGGGGCTGGGGCTGGGACGACCAGTATGGCGGCATCATCAACTTCCGCGACTGCAAGGGCTTCCCCCCGCAGGACTACTCGCAGGATATGAAGTTCTGGTGGCCACAGTGTGAGGCCATCATCGCATCGCTCTACTGCTATCAGGCCACCGGCAATGAGGAGTATCTGGAACTCCACCGCAAGGCCAACGAGTGGGCCTATGCACACCTCAAAGACAAGGAGCAGGGCGAGTGGTATGGCTACCTGCACCGCGATGGCAGTGTGGCCCAACCCGCCAAGGGCAACATCTTCAAGGGCCCCTTCCACGTGCCCCGTATGCTGATTGAGGCTGCCGAGATTGCCGAGGAGATTGCTGGTGGAATTGCCGGTGGAATTGCCGGCGGAACTGCCAATGGAATTGCTGGCGGAGTGAAATAGACGGGACTCTAAATAAACAAAATACTAATCAAATAAATTAACCGCAAAGAGAAGAAAGTTATGTGTAATTCTACAAGTAGATTTTTCAGACGAGGCTTGTTGCTCGCTGCGATGCTGCTCTGCTCAATGGGTGTGTTTGCCCAGTTGAAGGTGAGCGGTACCGTTAAGGATGATAGCGGAGAGCCTCTGGTGGGTGTAACCGTGGTGATTGAGGGGAGCGTGATTGGTACCTCCACCGACATCAATGGCTACTATTCGCTCTCGGTACCCAAGGAGATGAAGGGTAACGAGGTTGTGTTGTTCTACTCCTACCTCGGTATGGACGACCACACGGAGAAGATGGCAGGTCGCAGCAGGATTGATGTTGTGATGAAGTCGGGTGCCGATGTGATTGACGATGTGGTAGTTGTGGGCTATGGCGCACAGCGCAAATCGAGTATGACGGCCTCCATTTCGGCCATTGATGGCGATGAACTTGCCAAGGCACCTTCGACCAACGTGTCGAGCCTTTTGGGTGGTCGTGTGGCAGGTATCGCTTCGGTGCAGGAGTCGGGTGAGCCCGGTATGGATGGTGCATCGCTGACGGTGCGTGGCTCCTACTATGGAGTAACCTACATTGTAGACGGTGTGCCCCGTAAGATTGACGATGTAAACCCCAACGATATTGCAAGCATCTCGGTGCTGAAAGATGCTGCGGCTGCTGCGGTCTATGGTCTGAACAGTGCGGGTGGTGTGATTATCGTAACCACCAAGAGCGGTCAGGAGGGTAAGAACCAACTCAACTACACCGGTACAATGGGTATCTCCCGCAACGCCAACTATCCCGAATTCCTCAATGCCGAGCAGTTTGCTACCTATTATAATATGGCGTGCGAGATGGACGGCTATCCCACCGTGTTTACCAAAGCGCAGGTGGAGCTGATGAAGAATGGCGATGACTCGGATGGTTGGGCCGATACCAACTGGATTGACGAGGTGTTTGGCACCGGTGTGAACTACAAACACAACATCACCGCACAGGGCGGTACGGACAAACTCCGCTACTACACCTCCCTCGGTTACCTCAACCAGCAGGGTAACATCTCGGCCTTCACCTATGAGAAGTACAACCTGCGTAGCAACGTAACCTCGCAGGTTACCAAAGACCTCAAACTGTCGCTCAACCTCTCGGCCGGTATGGACAACAAGAGCAACCCGGGCTTTGCAGCAGGCGATGTGGCAGGTGATGGTTGGATGAGTGTGGCTCGCCAAACCATTGCGATGCACCCCTACCTGCCCAAGACTTGGCAAGGGCTTCCCACGGCTGTGGCCCACAATGTGAACTACGTGTCGCCCATCGCTGCCGTGGAGCAGTCGGGCTACAATCGCAACCGTGGCTATGAGGTGCAGACCAACCTCGAGTTGGAGTACAAGGCACCCTTCCTCAAAGGCCTCACCGCAAGGGTTATGGGCTCGTTTGACCACGGCTACTCCATTAGCAAGATTTTGGCCACTCCGTTCTATGTGATGCTGGCTTCGGCCCCAACGGATGGCTCCACCAATATGAATTATAGCAAGGTAGTGGACGTGCGTGGCCATACCTACAATACCCTCGGCGAGGGTGTTTACAGCGCAACCTCGCTGCTGGGTAACGCACAACTGCAATACACCACCACCATCGCCGACAAACACAATGTGGATGCAATGCTGGTGGGCGAGATGAGGCAGTATGACTACCGCCAAATTGCCTCCTATGGTAAGGACCTCCCCTTTGTGGAGTTGCCCGAACTCGGCTTTGCAACCCCTGATGACAACCCCATCAGTGGTGGCAGCGGACTCACTCGCCAGATGGGTTTTGTGGGCCGTCTGCGCTACGACTACGATGGAAAATATCTGCTCGAACTCTCGGGCCGCTACGATGGTAGCTACAAGTTTGCCGGTAACGTGGATGGCAAACGCTGGGGCTTCTTCCCCGCAGCCTCAATGGGTTGGCGCGTGAGCGAAGAGGAGTGGATGGAGGATAGCAAAGATTGGCTCACCAACCTCAAACTGAGGGCTTCGATGGGTGAGGTCGGCGTGGACAACGTGAGTGCCTACTCCTACCTGAATACCTATTCACAGGGTACCCCCGTCTACCTCGCAGGCAACCGCTTTAACACTATGTCTGTGGACGGTGTGGCCAACCTCAACCTCACTTGGGCCCGCACTCGCTCCTACAACATCGGCTTTGATGCTTCGATGTGGGGTGGCCTGCTGGGCGTGGAGTTTGACCTGTTCTACACCCACACCTACGATATGCTGACCTATATGGGTGGCTCCTATCCTCCCTCTATGGGTGGCTACTTCCCCTCGGTGGAGAACTTTGGCGAGCAGGATAGCCGTGGCGTGGAGGTTGTGCTCACACACCACAGCACCATCGGTAGCGGTGTGGATGCACTCTACATCAACGCTGCACTCAATCTGACCTACGCTAAGTCCCGCTGGCTGAAATATACCGACAAACCCGACATTCCCGACTACCAATGTCTTGCCGGTCAGGAAATTGGCGCAATGCTCGGTTGGATTGCCGATGGACTCTACCAGAGCGAGGAGGATATTGACAACTCGCCTTGGCCTTTTGAGCAGCGTCCGAGGGTGGGCGACATCAAGTATGTGGACCTCTCCGGTAATGGTATTGTGGACTACGAGGATAAGGCTTTCTCGGGCCGTAGCAACAGGCCCAAAATTACGGCCGGTTTGAACCTCTCGTTGGGTTGGCGCAACTTCGATATGTCGGCCCTCATTGTGGGTGCCGCAATGTTTGACGTGTCGCTCACGGGTACCTACAGCAACGGTAACGATGACAACACCATCTTCACCGAGACCTTCAAGGAGGGTGGCAACTCGCCTGTCTACTTGGTGGAGAATGCTTGGAGGCCCGACAACCCCAACGCTACCTATCCCCGTCTGACTATGAATGCCCCCACCAACAACAACGGTTTGGCTTCGACCTTCTGGTTTAGGGATGGTAAGTATCTGCGTCTGAAATCGCTCCAGCTCGGCTACACCGTGCCTGTGAACATTTGTAAGAGGATTGGCCTTGACAACCTGCGTCTTTATGTTGAGGGTGCCAACCTCTTCACCCTCAGCGGTCTGCCAGAGGGTATCGACCCCGAGTCGCCCGGTGTAAACAACGGCTACTATCCCCAGCAGAGGACCTATATGGGTGGTGTGTCAATCACCTTCTAAGCAGGACACAGAGAATTGACCGCACACAAACTAAACACAACAGAAAGACAATATTGAAATTATGAAACATAGATTTTTGAGATTGGTAATGGTTCTGGCGGGGGCTCTGTGTATGACCTCCTGCTCGGACTTTCTGGACACCAACCCCACGGGTAGCGTGTCCGACAAACTGATTTGGAGTAAGGCAGAGTATGCCGAACTGAACATCAACAGTTTCTACCACATCATTGACGCACTTGGCCAATTTGACACCGCCCAAACGGCCGTGGGCCTCTCGGAGGGTATGACCGATGTGCTCAAATATGGTTCCGACAAGCAGAACGTACATATGTGGTTTGCCAACGAACTCTCCTATGGCAACGTGCCCGAATCCACAGCCGCTTTCTATCTCGGCAACTGGGATTGGTGCTATGGTAAGTTGGCTTCGCTCAATCAGGCACTCAGCAACCTGCACGAGTACAAGGCAAACTTCTCGGAGGCCGATTATGTCCGCCTTATGGGTGAGGTGAGGTTCTTCCGTGGCTTTATCTACTTTGAGTTGATGAAACGCTACAAGGAGATTATCATCTACGACTACGATATGCAGCAGATTACCGCCAACAAGGCCCTCTCAAGCGAGAAGGCAGGTTGGGACTTCGTGGAAGACGACCTCAACTTTGCTGCCGAGAGCCTGCCGGAGGCGAGTGCCACAGGTCGCCTGACCAAATGGGCTGCGCTGGCTCTGCAATCAAGGGCGATGCTCTATGCCGAGCGTTGGGATAAGGCTGCCAAGGTTGCCAAAGAGGTGATTGACGAGGGAGGCTTTGAACTTACCGCCAAGTATGCCGATGCGTGGTCGAAGACCAAGGCCGAGGGCAACACCGAGTCCATCTTGGAGTATGAGTACAACCGCGAGGGTGTAACCCACAACTTTGACGACAACTTCACCCCCGGTGGCGACCCCGGCCGTGTGTTGGGCGCATTGGGTAACCCCACGCAGGAGATGGTTGAGTGCTATGAGTTGGCCACCGGCGGCGTGCCCGATTGGAGCAAGTGGCACACCACCGAGGGGACCACAGAAATCCCCCCCTACGCCCTTTTGGAGCCGCGTTTTGCGGCGACCATACTCTACAATGGTTCCGACTGGAAAGGGCGTAAAATCGAGCCTTTTGAGGGCGGTGTGGATGGCTTTATGATGTGGAGGCAGAAGCCCACCAACGAGGGTAAGACCGTAACGGGCTACTTCCTGCGCAAACTCGTGGATGAGAGCCACGACCTTACTGCCTACTCGCGCAGCACACAACCTTGGATTGCCATTCGCTATGCCGAGGTGCTGCTCAACTATGCCGAGGCCTCGGCCAAAGGCTCCGATGCCGAGGGCGAGAAGAACGCACGCACCGCACTGAACGAGGTGAGGGAGAGGGTAGGCCTGCCCAAAGTGAACAAGAAGGGCGATGCACTGCTTGAGGCCATCTACCACGAGCGCAAGGTGGAACTCGCCTACGAGGGCCAATACTACTGGGATATGCGCCGTTTGAAGTTGGCCCACACAGCCTTCTCCAACTATCGTACCCACGGCCTCGCTGTGGAGAAGCTGAGCGAAACATCCTTCAAATATACCTACATCGAGTGTGATGACCGTACCCGCTACTTCGAGGATAGGCTCTACCGTGTGCCCCTGCCACAGGCTGAACTCGATGGTAACGAATTCGTGGACCAATACAAAGAGTGGAGGTAGAGGTGAAGTTAGCGAAAGAAATAGAAACCATATAGACACTTTATGCACAATATGAAAAAATATAATATCATTTTGACACTGTTGATGGCGGTGGGTGTGTTCTCGTGCCAAGAGCCTGTGGAGGTGCCTCCAACCACCGAGACCATCGGCATTTCGAGTCTGACCGCCTACTTTGTGGACGAGCCGCTGTCGAAAGACCCGCTGGCAAAATTCTCCGTTGATGTAACCTCGCTGGATGAGCCCATCGTTATCCCCATTCCTTGGTTCTACCCCGAGAATAGCAACACGCAGATTACCGACATCACCCGTATGAGGGTGGTTGCTGCTATGGACTACAACTGCTTCCTCAACCCCGGTCTGGCTCTGCTTGACCTCACAAAGGACAACCACTTCAAGTACACCGATGGCCGGGGCGAGGAGCACGACATTGTCATCCGTGGCGAGATTACCAAACTCTCCGGCAAGGATATTTCGAGCTTCTCGGTAACTTGTGGTGGCAAGCCTCTTATTTGTCTGGTTGACAAGGTGAAAAAAGAGATAAAGATTTCCTACTTCGATGGCGATGACGTGTCTGCTTGTAAGGTGGGCTACACTCTTTCGCCCCACGCTACCGGCTCGTTTGACGGAATGGAGAGTGTGGACCTTACGAAGGAGAAAACCTTTGTGGTTACCGCTCACGATGGCTCCACTGAGGAGTATAAACTGATTGTGAAGAACGAAACTCCCGTGAAGGTTAACTACGGTTATGCAGCAGGTAGTGAGGAGGAACTTTGGGTACTCGAAATAGAGGGCGTAGGCATTCCCTGCGTGGCTACCAACAATCTCTCGCTTGCCGCTATTGGAAATTATGTTGTGATTTGCCCCGGCAATGGCGACACCCCCATCTACCTCAACAAAGCCAATGGCAAGAGGGAGGGAGTAATCACTTTGGGCGATGCAATCCCCGGTTTCGTGAAGAATGATGATGCTGGTAATATGCTCATTTGCTCGCATAGTGATGGGCTGTTCCGCATCTGGCGTACCAATGACGTTACGAAGGCTCCCACGCTCTTCCTCTCTTACGACAACCAGACGGGCTATCCTCTCGGTGGCCGTATGAGTGTACAGGGAGATATTGACGGCGATGCAATAATTGTTACTCTTCTTGAAGCAACGGATGTGGGTGGACTCGTAAATAGCATTGTCTATTGGGAAGTGAAAGCCGGTGTGATACAAGAGCCCAAAATACAACAACTGACCGGTTTTGTTGGCCCGAATTGGGGCGTTGGCTATTGGTATGTACCGGGCAATAGTTTCCCCGCTATTGCAGCTATTGGCGTTTCTGCCGCAGATGGAGTACTCTTGTCGGTTTATGATGAGAATGTAGTGTACTATTATGACGGCAATTTCAGTGGTACTAAGTTGCTTACTCCCGACACAAGTTTGTCCAACCAGCCCATACCCTCTGCTATTGACATAAAGACCTTCAATGGCGCTCGCTATGGATTGGTGTTCCACGTTGGCCACTGGCCTGCTTGGTTAGACCAAACTTCCTTCATATATCTCTATGATATGAGTGATATGAAGACCGTGAGTGGCGATTTGGCCACCTCGACATCCTTGGTAATGAAAGTTATTCCCCAATCGTTTTATACCCAAGGCGGTGGAAACGGAGGTAATGTGGTAGATGCAGGTGATGCCATTTTGGTGCCCTCGGCCGATGGCTACTATATGAATCTCTACTATATCGACAACAACAACCGAGTACTGGGTGCATATCAGGTGGACTGCATCGACAAGTCGGCTGCCGAAGAGTAGGGGGAATAGTGAACGGAACAAAGTCTAACACGACAACTTTTTTCTCTCTCTATGATGAGATACAAAAAACTATTACTGATGCTTATGCTCGTGGGAGTAACCGCAGTGGCGGTTACCTCCTGCGAGGAAAAGGAGCCCTATGTGCCCGAGTGGCAGTGGCCCGACCCCACGCCTGACGAGCCAAACCCCGATGAGCCGAACCCAGACGAGCCAAACCCCGATGAGCCGAACCCAGACGAGCCCAATCCCGAGCCTGCGCTCAAGCCCCGCTACATCTGGATTGACGCTGCGGCCAACTTCCACGACTACGCCAACGACAAGGCCAAAATCGAGAGCGATATGGCAAAGGTGGCAGATACCGGTTTTACGGACATTGTGGTAGACGTTAGGCCCACAATGGGCGATGTGCTCTATCGCACCACCCACACGGCACAAGTGGACAAACTCGGCTCGTGGCAGGGCGGAGGTGGCTACCATTGGGTACGCCGCACCGCCGATTGGGACTACTTGGAAGCCTTCATTGAGGCAGGCCACAAGGCAGGTCTCCGTGTACACGCAGGTTTCAACACTATGGCTACGGGCAATGCAGGCTCCTATGGTTTGGAAGCGCAGGGACTTGTCTATCGCGACAGCAGCAAGCGCGATTGGGTTACGGTACTCAACACCACCGATAGCCTTCAGAATATGATGGATGTGGAGTCCTATGGTACCAAATTTCTCAATCCTGCTCACCCCGAAGTGGTTGAATATCTGTGCAATCTGCTCAAAGACTTGGCTGCCTACAAGGAGTTGGATGGTATCATCCTCGACCGCTGTCGCTATGATGATTTGATGTGCGACTTCTCGGACACCTCACGAGAGCAGTTTGAGAAATACATCGGCAAGACCATTACCAACTGGCCGAGCGATGTGTTTGCTCCGGGCACCTCCAGTACCCTGCCCGCAATGATAGGAGCCACCCAACTCAAATGGCTCGAATTCAGAGCAAAGACCATCCACGACTTCATCGTTGAGGCAAGGGAGGCTGTGAAGAGTGTCAATCCCGACATCTCGTTTGGTGCCTACGTGGGCGGTTGGTACAACACCTACTACACTATGGGTGTGAATTGGGCGAGCCCCAAGTACAACACCTCCGCCTACTACAAGTGGGCCACTGCCGACTACAAAAACTACGGCTACGCCGACCACGTGGACGTGCTCATCATCGGTGCCTATGCAAGCACCACCAGCATCTATGGCAGTGGCGAGTGGAGCGTGCAGGGCTTCTGCAAGTTGGCCCACAACAAGGCGATGGGCGACTGCGTGGTGGTTGGTGGTCCCGATGTGGGCAACGGTACGGGCTGGACCAATGGTGGCAAACCCAACGAGGCCAAGCAGACGGTGGATGCCGCCATCAACGCTTGTGATGGCTACTTCCTCTTCGACCTCATCCACGTGAAGATGTACAACTATTGGAGTGCCCTCAAACAGGGTATCAATGCCTACATTGAGTCGGCAAAATAGGGCATAAAGGCAAACTCTATGATGAAGAAAGTAACGTTTTTTATTACTACGGCACTGCTCCTACAAATTGTGGCTGTGGGGGTGTGTGCCGCTCGTCCCACGGAGGTCAGTGGCAGGGTGTACTGTGCTGCCGAGGGCGGTGTGCAGGGTGTGGTCGTTACGGATGGCTACAATTTTGCCACCACCGATGCCGATGGCACCTACCGCTTGCTGCTCGATGGGCGTGCCGGTCAGGTCTACATCTCCACCCCTGCGGGCTATCGGACCGCTTGTGAGGGTAGCCGCCCGCAGTTCTTTGTGGCTGTGGACGAGCAGAGGGCCGAGGGCTACGACTTTGAGTTGTGGCGCAATCCGAAGGACAACGGACACCACACCGCACTCGTTACGGCCGATGTGCAGATGACCTCGCTGGACGATGTTCGCTCCTACGGGGTGGTGCTTGACGATATGGTGCAACTTGCGGCACAGGCCGAGGGCGATGTGTTCAGCCTCGACTGTGGCGACATTGTGGGCGACTCGCCTTGGCTCTATGAGCCCTACCTCAAGGTGGCCGACAAGGGGGCAATTCCCACATTTAGGGCCATAGGTAACCACGATATGAACTACTATGGCGACTGCCACGAGAGTTCCTATGTTACCTTTGAGAGGACTTTTTCGCCCGCCCGCTACTCGTTCAACAAGCAGGGAGCACACTATGTGGTGCTGAACAACAACTTTTTCCTCGGCAGGGACTACTTCTACATCGGCTACTACGACCAAGCGACCATTGATTGGCTGCGTGGCGACCTCGCCTTTGTGCCAAAGGGTACTCTCTTGTTCATTGTGCAGCACATTCCACTGCGTATGACAGCCGAGCAGAAACCCTTTGAGTACACCTATGGCTACTTGGCCGACCAGACCACCAACGCCTCGGCTCTGTTGCGATTGGTGGAGGGCTACGACACCCACATCCTCTCGGGCCATATGCATTTCAACCTCAACATTGAGCACAAAGAGGGCCCGATGGAGCACAACACAGGAGCCGTGTGTGGCACTTGGTGGAAGGGGGAGATTTGCTTGGACGGCACCCCTCGTGGCTATGGTGTCTATGAGGTTAGGGATGGCCGTGTGGAGTGGTACTACAAATCTTCGGGCTTCTCGCGCGAGCACCAACTGCGTGCCTACAAGGCGGGTTGGCTCAAAGAGGAACCACAGGCTGTGGTGGCCAACGTGTGGAATTGGGACAGCAGGTGGACGGTGGAAATGTGGGAGGATGGTGTGAAAACCGCCACGATGGAACGCTTCACGGGCCACGATAAGGCTGCCTACGAACTCTGCTCCGACAAAAAGAAGGTGGTCTATGAGTGGATAGCCCCCGTGCCCACCAGCCACCTCTTCAAGGCTGTGCCCACAAGGGCCGATGCCGACATTGAGATTAGGGTTACCGACCGCTTCGGTAATACCTACACCGCTCGTCCCGAGTAGGCTATATGCCCACTCAACAAGGAACGAGCACCCAACCAAGGGCTCGGACGGCTGACTACCTGCCGAGCCCACAATTTTTTTCCAAAAACCTATCCGACCTATGAAACAACGAGCATTTGCGCTGGATGCACTACGTGGCTATGCCATCATCACAATGGTGCTCTCGGCCACGGTGGTGGCGGGAATTCTGCCCTCGTGGATGTACCACGCACAAACTCCACCCCCAACCCACGCCTACGATATGAACATCTCGGGCCTCACGTGGGTGGACCTTGTATTCCCATTCTTCCTGTTTGCTATGGGTGCGGCACTGCCCTTCTCGTTGGGGAGCCGCTTGGATAGGGGAGTGGCAAGGTGGCGCCTTGTGGCCGACACCGCTTTGAGGTGGTTGCAACTCGCCTTCTTTGCCATATTCATCCAACACTTCTACCCCTATGTGCTCTCCTCGCCACAGGATGTGAGGAGTTGGTTGTTGGCACTGCTCGCCTTCGGACTGCTCTTCCCGATGTTTGTGCGCTTTGAGAGGTTGCCCAAGTGGGGTGCAGTGGGGGTGAAGGTGGCCGCCTATGGTGCGGCTGTGGCCCTGCTACTGGCTACCGACTATGCGGGTGGGCGAACATTCAGCCCAGAGTTTAGCAACATCATCATCCTCATTCTCTCCAATGTGGCCCTCTTTGGCGGAGTGCTCTACATCTTCACGGCACGCAATGTGGCTGTGCGCCTTGTTGTGATGGGCGTGGTTGCCCTGCTGGTGCTGGGTGCCGATGTGCAGGGCAGTTGGGCCGCTGGGATTATGGGCTGGTCGCCCGTGTGGTGGCTGCTGCGTATGGACTATGTGCGCTACCTGCTCATCCTCATCCCTGCGAGCGTGGCGGGCGAGTGGCTGGTGGAGAGTATGCGCATCGGTGGCGTGGGGCAGCGCAATGGGCGCAGCGACCTGCCTGCGGTGGGTGTGGCTGTGGTTGCATTTGGGCTTGTTGTGGGCCTGCTGTGGAGCGTCAATAACCACCTGATTGGGTGGGCCTTTGTCATTACTGCGGTGGCCGTAGTGGTGCTGTGGGCTCTGCTCCGAAGGGTGGATGCGCCAATGGGTGTGCTGTGGCGCAAGTTGCTGACACTGATGACCATATTGTTGCTGCTTGGCCTTGTGGCCGAGCCTCTGCAAGGGGGCGTGAAGAAGGACCCCGCAACGGTGAGCTACCTGCTCCTTACGGCAGCACTCGCCACCTCGGCTCTGCTCTTCTTCAGCGTGGTGTGCGACTACTTCGGTTGCCACCGCTCGACCGCCTTCCTCACCAAGAGTGGCCAAAACCCAATGGTTGCCTACGTGGCCTGCGACTTGGTGGTCTACCCGCTGCTCAACCTCACCGGTGGAGTGGCCCTGCTGTGGCCTCTCTATGCATCTCCGTGGCTCGGTCTGCTCCACGGAGTGGTGCTCACCACACTCTCCGTTTTGCTCACAATGCTCACCACAAAATTGCGCCTCTTTTGGAGAACGTGAAAAAATGTTGTAGGAGTGTGAATAATTCTGCAACAAATGAACTATATTTGCATAATGCAATTATGCAATAAGATAGAAAGAGGACAATAGGACACCAAAACGAGAAAAGAAGCATAAGAAACACACATACCATACGCACTATGAAAAAGAAAACAACCCTGCCGGTACACGGCGGACTCCGAGAGGGCGTGAATCCCTACGACATCGTTCATCGCTACGAAAAAATCCCCACCAAAGTCTATCCCACCGAGCCCGAGGCTGTACAAGCCATCGCCGATAGGGTTGTGGCCGCAATCAAAAACTTCGTGCAGAGCCCCATTGACGACTACGGTATGGAGGAGAAAACCTTTGCGCTGGGACTCACCACAGGTCGCACCCCCGTGGGCCTCTACCGTGAGTTGGCAGCCCGCTGTGAGCGTGGCGAGGTGAGTTTCCAGAGGGTGTCGGTCTACTCGCTTGACGAGTTCTATCCCATCACCGCCAAGGAGCAACAGAGCCGCAACTACCGTATCCACGAGGAGTTTATCAACCGTGTGGACATCAGGCCCGAGAATGTACACCTCATCGACAGCCACATCTCCAAAGACGAACTTGGCACCTACTGCGCCGCCTACGACAAGATTGCCAGCGGTGTGGACTTGATGATTATCGGTATGGGCGAGCAGGGACAAATCGGTTTCAACGATGTTGGCTCCAACGCCAAGAGCCGCACCCGCCTTGTGCAACTCACTCACAATGCACGCACCACCCAGAGCAGCCTCTTCTTTGGCGATGAGAACACGCCCAAGATGGCTATCACTATGGGCCTCGGTACCGTGTTGAGCGCAAAGAGCATCATCCTGATGGCTTGGGGCGAGGACAAGGCCGATGTGGTGAGGGCTGTGGTTGAGGGCGAGTCCACAAGAGCTGTGCCCGCATCGCTCCTGCAAGAGCACCCCAACATCACTGTCTATGCCGATGACAACTCCGCATCCCGCCTCACACGCATAGCCACCCCTTGGTTGGTGGGCTTGTGCGATTGGACTCCAAAATTTGTCCGCAAGGCTGTGGTGTGGCTGTGTGAGAAGGTGCAAAAACCCATTCTCAAACTCACCTACGAGGACTACATCGAGAACTCTTTGGGCGAGTTGTTGGAACAGAAGGGGCCCTATGACAAAATCAACATCAACGTATTTAACGACCTTCAGCACACCATCACCGGCTGGCCCGGTGGTAAACCCAATGCCGATGACACCACCCGTCCCGTTAGTTCGACTCCCTATCCCAAGAGGGTGATTATCTTCTCGCCCCACCCGGACGATGATGTGATTTCGATGGGTGGCACATTCCACCGCCTTGTAACTCAGGGCCACGATGTACACGTTGCCTATGAGACTTCGGGTAATGTGGCTGTCTATGACGATGTGGTGTTGCAGAATGTGGACACCGCAAGGGAACTCGGCTTTGGCGACCGCTATGAGGAGGTCAAGGCCATCATCGCAAGCAAGGAGAAGGGCAAACCCGAACCTCGCGCACTGCTTGATATTAAGGGCGCCATCCGTAGGGCAGAGGCTCGTGCCGCTTGTCGCTCACTCGGACTTGACGACCGCACCAACGCCCACTTCCTCAACCTGCCCTTCTACGAAACGGGCGGTATCAAGAAAGGCGAACTTGGCGAGGCCGACATTCAGATTATCGTGGAGTTGCTGGAGAAAATTCAGCCCCATCAGGTCTATGTTGCCGGCGACCTCACCGACCCCCACGGTACCCACCGCATCTGTACGGAGGCTGTGTTTGAGGCTATGGAGCGCACCAAGGAGCAGCCTTGGAATAAGGAGAGCCACATTTGGCTCTACCGTGGTGCTTGGCAGGAGTGGAACCTCGGTATGGTAGATATGGCAGTGCCACTGAGCCCCGAGGAGATTGTGGCCAAACGCCACGCCATCTACCGCCACCTCTCGCAGAAGGACATTGTACCCTTCCCCGGTGCCGACAAGAGGGAGTTTTGGCAGAGGGCCGAGGACAGGACCCAGAACACCGCACGTCTTTACGATGCTCTCGGTATGGCAGAGTATCAGGCTATAGAGGTGTTCGTGGAGATGAACTGGTAAAAAAAAGCGTTTTGCAGGGTGATTTCGGCGTTACGCTCGCACTCGAAATCCTCATTTACCTTGAGTAAACTGCGGTTTCTTGTGCTTCGCAAGCCTTGAAATCCCCACTGCAAAACGCTTTTTTTGTTATATATTAGGCAGGGTGATTTCGGCGTTACGCTCGGATGAATAAAGGGCTCTAAGGGCTTTAAGGGCTTTAAGGGCCTTAGGGGCATTAAGGGCAGGAAGGGCAGCCACCTAAAAGCACAGGTATCTTTTTTAATACCCGTGTCAAAGGCACACCACAATTTCCCATTTTCCATTTCCTTCATCGCTTTGCCATAATTTGAAAAAACCACAAAAACAACCCATAATGAAAAAACTTTTTCCGCTGATTGCGCTCTTGTGTGCGCTGTGCAGTTGCTCCTGTGGGGCAGCAAAAGTTGGTGTCGCCAACTTTGATAACGTTATTCCACAACCCCAAAGTGTTGTCTACGTGGCCGATGCCGAGGGCTACACACTCTCCAAAGCAACCGCCGTGGCCTATGGTGAGGGTGTGGACCAGAGGGATGCCGAGTTCCTCGTGGAGTATGTGGCTATGTCCACGGGCATCAACCTATCCGCACCGCAGAGTGGGGTAGAGGGTGGCATCGTGCTCACCATCGACTCCACCATTGCCAACCCTGAGGGCTACCGACTGAGGGTGTGCTCGGAGGGAGTGCAGATTGTGGGTGCTTCGGGCGATGGACTCTTCTATGGTATCCAAACCCTGCGTAAGGCACTGCCCGTGGGCAAGTTCAGGAGCGTGGAACTGCCCGCCGTGGAGGTGAGCGATGAGCCCTTGTTTGGCTACCGAGGTATGCACCTCGATGTGTCGCGCCATTTCGATGGGGTGGAGTTTGTGAAGAAATATATTGATATGCTCGCCCTGCACAATATGAACACTTTTCATTGGCACCTGACCGATGACCAAGGTTGGCGTATTGAGATTAAGAAGTACCCCCTGCTGACCTCGGTGGCAACCACCCGCAGTCAGACTGTCATTGGCCGCAATTCGGGCGTGTGGGACGGTGTGCCCTATGGAGAGGGGTGTTTCTACACGCAGGAGCAGATTAGGGAGGTGGTGGCCTACGCTGCCGAGCGACACATCAACATCATCCCCGAGATTGATATGCCCGGCCATATGGTGGCTGCGCTGGCTGCCTACCCCGAGTTGGGATGTACGGGTGGCCCCTATGAGGTGTGGACCATCTGGGGTGTGTCGAAGGACCTGCTCTGTGTGGGTAACGACCAGACGGTGCAGTTCGCCAAGGATGTGTTGGAGGAGGTTGTGGCCCTCTTCCCCTATGAGTATGTTCACATCGGTGGCGATGAGTGCCCCAAGGTGAGGTGGCACGAGTGCCCCAAATGCCAAGCCCGCATTGACGCTTTGGGCTTGCGCAACACCAAGGCCAAGTCGCCCGAGGAGGCCCTGCAAGGCTGGTTTATGAGGGAGATGGCCGATTTCTTGGGCGAGAGAGGCAAGACCGTCATCGGCTGGGATGAGGTGCTCGATGGCGAGAACTTGGGCGAGAATATGGTTGTGATGTCGTGGCGAGGCGAGGCAGGTGGCATTAAGGCTGCCAAGAGGCGTGTGCGCTCCATTATGACCCCCAACAACCCCCTCTACTTCGACTACTACCAAACACGTGAGATTACCCGTGAGCCCTTTGCCATTGGTGGCTATAATCCGTTGGAGAACGTCTACGCCTACAACCCCGTGGGTAATGTGCCCGAGGAGTATAGGGAGTATATCCTTGGCGTGCAGGCCAACGTGTGGAGGGAGTACATCAAGAGTGCCGACCACGTGGAGCATATGGTGCTACCCCGTGCTGCTGCGCTGTGTGAGGTGCAGTGGATGAACCCCGAGCAGAAGAACTACGAGGAGTTCCTCACCCGCCTACAACCGATGATTAGGCTCTACCAGCACCTCGGCTACAACTATGCCCCCTATGTGCTCGATGTGGATGTCAATATTACCCCTGCCGAGGGCGAGAGGGCCTTTGAGGTGAGCCTTTCGACTTTGGACAATGCAGAGGTGCGCTATACCACCAGTGGGCGCAAGCCCACCAAGAGGTCCAAACTCTATGAGGGCCCCGTGAGGGTGGAGGAGAGTTGCACCCTGCGTGCTGTGGCTGTGCGTGGTGGAGTGTGCAGCGATGAGGTGAGTCTGCCCGTGGAGTTCAGCAAGAGCACCTTGTGTGCCGTGGCACTTGCCGAGCAACCCGCACCCAACTACACCTACGAGGGCGCCGGAGTGCTTGTGGATGGCCTTGTGGGTAATGGCAACTACCGCACGGGCCGCTGGTTGGGCTTCCACGGTGCCGACTGCGTGGCCACCATAGATTTGGGCTCGGAGCAGAGCGTGAGCCGCTTGGCCTTCAACGTGTGCGTCAATAAGGACGATGGGTGCCTTGATGCGAGGGGAGTGAAGGTGGAGATTAGCACCGATGGCGAGCACTGGACCACCGCCTTTGAGCAGGCCATTGCCCCGATGACAAAGGAGCAGGACCACGGAGTCTATGCCCACGCCTATGAGTTTGCCCCTGCCGAGGGCCGTTGGGTGAGGGTTAGTGTGCAGAGCGAGAGGTGCATACCCTCGTGGCACGCCTACGCTGCGGGCGGTGCAGGGTTCCTCTTTGTAGACGAACTGTCGCTGCGATAGAGAGGGCAGAGCGACTGCTATGCCCATAAGGCAATAGGGGTGATAGGAGTGATTGGCACAATGACCAACCTCCTATCACCTCTGTTGTTTTTTTTTGGGGGGGGCTGGGCACTTTGGTTTTTTAAGGACTTTAAGGGCTTTAAGGTCTTTAAGGTCTTTAAGGTCTTTAAGGGCCTTATCGGATAAATCCCAGTCGGCCCAACTGCCAACTGCCGGTCGGCCACCCAATTTCCTAATCCTTTTTATTAAACAACCCGCAGTATTGCCACGATAAAATAAAACAATTTAGAAAAGTGTGTGCGGTGTGTGTTTGTGTAAGTAATTGATTTGTAGGCGTGTTGCTATTGTGAAATAAAATCAAATAATAAATAAATGCTTTTTGAGTAAAAAAGTTTGTTTGTGTGGTTTGGAAAATCTATTTTTGAGATGTTTCCGTGGGCTTAAAATGTTTGTTTTGAGCATCGGAAGCGGAAAAATAGAGATTTTTTAACCACAAAAAGAGAAGGAAAATCCTTAACAAACAAACTTATTTATTTAACCTAAATTCTTCAAAAAGTATGAAAAAAGTTTTTGCAATCGTAGCAATCGTGGCTTGTGCATTGGCTTGCGAGCCCGAGGTACAGAACTACGTAAAGCTGGCTGATGCCGAGCAGGAGGCAACTTTGGCTTTCGGCGTTAAGGGTGGCGAGAAGACCGTTGTTATCGCAACTGACGCTGCTTGGACCGCAACTGCCGACCAGACTTGGCTGACCGTTGAGCCCGCATCGGGTGCTGCAGGTGAGGCTGTTGAGCTGACCGTTAGCGTTCCCGCAGAGAACACTTCCTACGACAACTTGAGCGCTACCATCACCATCGCTGCCGGCAACGCAACTCCTCTTCAGATTGCCGTTACCCAGTTGCAGACCGATGAGGTAAATGTGGGCGAGTTGGAGGTGCTGAACATCGGCTATGAGGGTGGCGAGGTTGAGCTTCCCGTCAATGCCAACATTGAGTATGAGATTACCTCCGATGCCGATTGGGCAGTTGTTGAGGGCACCCGTGGTCTGACCACCACCAAACACGTTATCAAAGTTGCCAAAAATGGTACTTTGACAAATCGTACTGCTACCATCTCCTTGGAGGCAGAGGGTTTTGACCCTATTGACGTCTATCTCACTCAGGCTGGCTACATCTTCTCGGTTAATTCGACTACCATTATTCCTCAGGTTGGTAGCGTTACAATTACTGATGGCTCCACTGCGAATGCTGTTGTTTCGATGGCTCTCTATGATGGCAAACTCGTTGTTTGTGCAGGTAATGGCTCTATGCCCAAACTCGTAAACAAAGCAACCGGTGCTGTTGAGGGCGACCTCGTAACCGGTGGTTTTGTGCCCTACTATGTTGCTAACGATGACGCAGGCAACCTTGTTATGACCACTCGTGTTCACAATAATGTATGGGATGGTAACTATTCGTTCCAAGTATGGTATTTGACACCCGGTAGCACTACTGCTGTAAAACTTGTGCAGGCTACTGCTGCTAACCGCCACAATGGTTGTGGTTTGGCTGTTCGTGGTGATGTTACCAAGAATGCAGCTATCCTTGTTCCCGAGGAGAATCCCTATGGGGCTGGTGTTAATGCTGTAGCTGGTTGGGATATTGTCAATGGTGTTGCAGGCGAGGTTCAGAATTTCTCTATGACTGGCTTCGATGGTATGAAAGATAATTACCAAGGTCAACTTAACTATTGGTCGGGAGCCCCCAACAACCTTAATTCTTTCGCACTTCTCGGTACCTCTGTTGCAAATGGTGCAATTATGTTGGCGACCTATCCTGATAACGGTATCTACAGTGTAGCAGGTGCAAATGCAACTCAACTTGCACCCAACCTCTTCGATTGGGATGGTATCTCGAATGCAACCGACCTTATTTATGTAAACAATACTCCTTATGTAGCATTTGTTGCATCGGCAGGTTTCCCTCACTGGGGCGGTTTGGCAAAGATTAAGGTTTTCACTCAAACAGCAACTGGCTTTGAGTTGGTTGGCACTCCTTCAACCACTTCATACTACACTACCGAGGGTCCTTTGACCACTTCGGATGTATGTTTGGAGGCTGTGGAGGGTGGTATCAATGTATACTACATTTGCAACTCGACCACCGCATTTGAGAGCTTCTTCATTGCATTGTAAGATAAAATGGAGCGAGGAGTCTTTCCCTGCTCACACATACACGCACATTCTTTTTGGGAGTAGGGCAGGGCAGGAGAACTGCACTGCCCTCTCCTTTTTAGGGAACAGAGTACAGAGAAAAATATTTCCCTTAGGGGCCTTAAAGCCCTTAAAGCCCTTAAAGCCCTTAAAGACTTTAGAGCCCTTAAAAGCCCTAAAACCTGCGGGTATTAAAAAAGATACCCAAGAAAATTGAAACCATTGAAAACTCAGATGAAGCGCATTTTTTCCATAGTGGCAACTTTGTGCCTATGTGTGTCGTTGGCCGTGGCTTGCAACCCCACGCCCGACAACACGCAACCCAACAACCCCAACAACCCCGAAAAACCAACACCCGAGCCCGATGTTCCTCAACCCGAGGGACGCAACGAACTCGTGGCACAAGAGGGCTATCCCGAGGGAATGAAGGTCTACTACTTCAAGAACTTCTATGAGGATGGCACCGATGACTATTGCAGTGGCTACTACGCCATTGTGGACACCAAGTCCAACCCTGCGCTGAAATTCAATGCGGTGTACGTTGAGCAAGACGCTACACCATCCGACATATTCGCCTCCTTCAAAGGGGGCACTCCACTGCTCGCAACCAATGGTGGCTACTTTTGGGATGGCACGTCGCTCAGCCTGCTCATTTCGGGTGGCAAGGTGGAGTCCATAGCCGCCCAATATGTGTGGCCCACCTACGAGGGGGTTTCCTACACCGCCTGTCCCACACGTGCAGCCTTTGGTGTACACGCCGATGGCACCCCCGATGCCAAGTGGGTCTACTGCTGTCCCGATGACGGCGACAAGCCCTATGCCTTCCTCGCACCCAAGGGTAACAACGAGGAGAAGGGCGTATTCACAAGCACCCCTTGGAAATCGACCGATGGGGGCACACTCTGGACTCCGCAGGAGGCCGTGGGTGGTGGCCCAATGATTTTGTGGGAAGGCAAGAATGTGGCCAAGCGCAACTACTGGAGAGAGGTGCTCCATAGCGGTGGCACGGGTGCACTGGTCTACAACCCGCGCACCATCGTTGGCTACACCGCCGATGGGCGCATTGTGCTCTTTGTGTGCGATGGTCGCCAGTCCAACGGTAGTTGGGGCTACACTCTGCCCGAAGCAGCCGATATGCTTGCGGGTTTGGGCGTGCAGTGGGCCGTAAACCTCGATGGCGGCGGCTCCTCGGTGATGGTGGGCAAAGACGGCAAGGCCCTCAATGCTCCCTCCGATGGTGCCCAAAGGCGTGTGCCCACCGCCATTGTTATATCTTTGCAGAACTAATAAATAGAAACTAACACAATAGGTATGAAAAAACTACTCTTCTTTGCACTCACTCTGATGGTGGCCGTGGGTTGCTCGGCCGACCGCACACCCGAAAAAAGGCTCTATATGTGGCTCGACTGCGAGGCCAACTTCGAGCGACTCTCCTCGCCCGATTCCATCGACCTCTACATCGCCCGCATCAAAGAGGTGGGCTTCACGGATGTGGTGGCCGATGTTAAGAGCATTATGGGTGAGGTGCTCTACAAGAGCGACATCGCACCCTATATGGGCGAGTGGCACGGAGTGGTGCGCTCGGAGGAGTACGATATGCTCGCCCACATCGAGGAGGCCTGCCGCAAGCACGGACTCGGTTGCTTCGCCTCGCTCAACATCTTCTGCGGAGGACACAACTACATCAAGCGAGGCATCATTTACAACGAGCACCCCGAGTGGCAGAGCATCGGCTGGTGGCGCAACCAGATGCTCCCCGTGAGCGAGATGCATTGGAACTACAACGGTATGCTCAACCCTGCCAACCCCGAGGTCAGGGAGTACCAACTCGCCATCTTGGAGGAGTTTGTGCGCAAGTATCCCACCATTGACGGACTCATCTTCGACCGCGTGCGATACGATGACATTTGGGCCGATTTCAGCGACCTCTCGCGTGAGCAGTTTGAGGCCTATGCAGGAGTGAAGGTGGAGCGTTTCCCGCAGGACATTATGACTTGGAGGGAGTGTGAGGACGGTAAGTGGCGACACACCCCCGGGCTACACTTCAACAAGTGGGTGGAGTACAGGGCAATGACCATCAAGTCCTTCATTGAGGAGGCCCACAAGCGCATCCACGCCATCAACCCCAACCTGCTGCTTGGCGACTACACGGGTGCTTGGTACCCAACCTACTACTACGTGGGCGTGAACTGGGCAAGTGCCGATTATGACCCCTCGCAGGAGTTCGATTGGGCCACACCTGAGTATAAAAACACCGGCTATGCCGACCTGCTCGATGTCTATATGACCGGCCTCTACTACACCCCCGTAACCAAGTGGGAGGTGGACAACTTCTTCCCCAACATCGGACAGCGTATGGAAGCCGGTATGGATGCCGAGGCAATGAACTATTGGTACTGCGTGGAGGGCGCAGCCGAGTTGGCCGAGCAAATTACGGGTAAGCCCGTGGTGGGCTCCATCTACGTGGAGCAGTATGAGGGCGATGTTGAGAGGTTTGAAAGGGCCGTAACGCAGGCCATTGTGAGCAGTGGCGGCGGTATGATGCTCTTCGATATGTGCCACATCTGCTCGCGTGGGTGGTGGGACAACCTCAAAGACGCAATCGACAAAGCACAACAAACAAACGTGGAAAGCAACAAATAAGTGGGAGAGAGATGAAAAGAGTATTTACAGCAGTTGTGGCACTGCTTGCGTGGGCGTGTGCCTTTGGTGCAACCTATCCCGCCAACAGCCCCTTGGTGCGCTGGGTGGGCCGATATGAGGCCGTGGCCGACAAGGGCGATGTACGCTTCGATTGGAGTGGCACCTATGCCGACTTTGTGTTCACAGGCTCACGCTTGGAGATGAAGGTGAGCGATAGTGGCAAAAACTATTTCAACATCTTCGTGGATGGAGTGCGCTCGGTGGTGAGGACCGAGGGCGAACAGCAGACCGTGCTCCTCTTTGAGGGCCCCCACGCCACCCATCGCGTGAGGCTCCAACGCCGCACCGAAGGCTTCAACGGACTCACAACACTCCACTCCTTCACCACCGATGGTACCCTTGTGGCCGACACAGCCCCTCGCCCCACACGACACATTGAGTTCATTGGCGACTCACTCACCGCAGGCTACGGCACCGACTCCGCATCGGGCGATGAACCCTACACGGCCGAAACCCAAAACTGCGACTTCGCCTATGGATGTTATGTGGCCCGCTATTTTGGGGCCGACTACAACCTTGTGGCCCACTCGGGACAGGGTATGGTGCGCAACTATGGCGACCCAAACCCCACCTCGGACTACACGATGATTGACCGCTACGACCAACTCTTTGATGAGGCCGACAAGGGAGCGCAGAAGTGGACTTTTGGCTCCACCTACACTCCCGACTTGGTGGTCATATTCCTAGGTACCAACGACTTCTCGACCAAACCGTGGCCCTCTTTTGAGCAGTTCTCCGAGGGCTACAAGGCTCTCATTGCCAAGGTGCGCGGAGCCTATGGCGAGAGTGTGCCCATACTTTGTGTGTCGTCCTACGTCTTTGAGCCCACCTTCGACTACGTGTGGCGCATCAGCCACTCAGACGAGCCCAACCTGCACTTTGCGTGTGTGCTTCCCGAATCGTTTGCAAGACCTTCGGAGTTGGGCGCATCGGAACACCCCAATAGGGTGGGGCAGAAGAAGTTTGCGATGCTGCTCATCCCCTACATCTCCACCATTACCGGCTGGAGCGTGGAGTAATTTTGGGGTTTGGAGTTTTGATATTTCAATTTTATTTCTACCTTTGTGGGCTGAAACGCAGTAGGGCCCATAGCTCAGTTGGTCAGAGCAGCGGACTCATAATCCGAAGGTCGTGGGATCATGCCCCTCTGGGCCCACAAAGAAGCGGTTGCAAGTGACACACACTTGCAACCGCTTTTATTTGATAGGGGGCGGCTATGAATAATGGGGCGATAGTGTTTGAGAGTCCCAAGTGGGTTTCCTCTACGATAGTGATAGTGCTTAGGAGTGTAGAGTGCTATAATTGCGGTGGGTATTTACGATTGCAAATAAGTTAAGCGATTTTGACTGCTACGGGGAGTGCCACACCAATCGTAAGAAAAGAGCCTGTCTAACAAGTTTTTTGTTAGGCAGTTTTTTTAGTTATAATCGTAGTAAATAGTAAATAAGATTTGGAAAATAGCACCAAAAGATATATATTTGTGTAAATAAAGAAACGCAGTGATTTTGCGTTGAACTG
>JAFQNC010000036.1 GCA_017396085.1 Tidjanibacter sp.
AAAAGGAACAGAATGACATATTCTGCTCCTTTTTCGTGGTCATTTTTTGTCTGTTGTGGTGTTGCCCTGCGCTCCTATCTCTTTTGTGGAACAATGCAAGCCTTGAAAGACCTCTCGTTATACGATTTTCAACAACAAGGGTGTGTCTAACAAATATTTAGACACACCCTTGTTGTTTTTGCACCACACTATTTTGCAAAACTTATCGCATCGGTAGTGTTGATTTTGAATTCCCTCCCCTCTATCGCCCTACGATGAAGATTGTGGGGCGTTTGTGCATCTCGGGAGCGGGCTGATGGCGCCATTGCTCCACCGTGAGGGTGCGAATTTGTTGGGTGGGGGAGGTGATGTCCACAGCCACCGTGAGCCTCGTGCCGCCCGACAGCACCGAAAGCATATCCGAAAACAACTTCTCATTCCTGTAGGGAGCCTCAATGAAAATCTGGCTCTGCCCCTCGGTTTGCGCTCTGCGCTCAAAGTGGCGGAGCGCTTTGGCTCGCTCGGCAGGTTTGATGGGTAGGTAGCCGTTGAAGGCAAAACTCTGTCCGTTCTGTCCGCTGGCCATCAGTGCCATCAGCAGGCTCGAAGGCCCCACAAGCGGGACCACCTCAATGCCCCTGCGTTGGGCTGCGGCCACCACATCGGCCCCGGGGTCGGCCACGCCCGGCAGTCCGGCCTCGCTGATGATACCCGCACTACGCCCCTCCAACACAGGGCGCAGCAGGGGCTCAATCTCCATTGCTGTGGTGTGTTCGTTACACTCGGCAAACTCCAACTCCTCAATGGGGCGGCCAATCTTTGCGGCACTCAGAAAGCGCCGAGCCGTGCGCACGTTCTCCACGATGAAGTAGTCCAACCCCGCCATCACCGAGCGGTTGTACTCGGGCAACACATCGTAGGGATTACCCTCGCTGATGGGGCAGGGGAGCATATAGATTTTTCCGTAGGCCATTTTCAAACAACTCTCCGCTTTATTCCTTTATATATATGCGCTTAACCCTCTTTGAGATTGAGGTCATAACCTCATAGGGTATGGTGCCGAGCAGTGTGGCCATATCCTCCACGCTGCCGCCCTCGCCACCGAAGATGACAACCTCATCGCCCTCCTTGGCTCCGAGGCCCGTGACGTCAATCATACAGCTGTCCATACACACCCTGCCCACAATCGGAGCCCTGTGGCCACCTATGCAGACGCTCCACGCTCCGCCGCCAAGCCTACGGTCAAGACCATCGGCATAGCCTATGGGTATGGTGGCAACCTCCGTGGGGTGGTCAATCACTCCTGCACGACCATAGCCAACCGTTTCGCCCTTGGTGAGGGTTTTCACCTGCACGATGCGTGTGGTGAGCCTTGCGATGGGCTTTGCGCCCTTGGCACCCACTCCGTAGAGTCCGATACCGAGGCGGCACATATCGTAGTGCGACTCGGGGTAGTGCTCTATGGCTGCGCTGTTGTTGAGGTGGCGCAGGGGGGTATAGGGAAGTCGGCTCATTATGGCATCCGACACCGCCTCAAAGGTTTGCTGCTGGCTGCGCACAAAGGCCTCCTCCTCGGGCATATCGGCCGTGGCGAGGTGGGAAAAGATGGTGCGTACCGTAACCAACCCTTTGAGCCTCTCCAACTCCTCGGAGAGCACCTCCACATCCTCCATTCGGAACCCAAGGCGGTGCATACCGCTGTCCACCTTCAGGTGGATGGGGTAGTCGCTCTCGCCTGCCCTGTGTACAGCCTCCGCAAAGGCGTGCAGGGAGGTGAGGTTGTAGATTTCGGGCTCAAGTCTATATGTGGTCATCAGCAGGAAACTGTCGGCATCGGCATTGAGCACCACAATGGGCATAGTGATACCCTTTTGTCGCAACTCCACACCCTCATCGGCAAAGGCCACAGCGAGGTAGTCCACACCCTCGTGGGCCAGCGTGGTGGCAATTTCATACCCACCGTGGCCATAACTCGAAGCCTTCACCATTGCCATAAGCCTTGTGCCCTCGGGCAACATACGGCGGTAGAGGTTGAGGTTGGCAACCATTGTAGAGAGGTTTACCTCCAACACGGTGGTGTGGCTTTGGCGCGAGAGTGCGTGTACAAGGCGGTCGAAGCCCGACATTTGGTGCCCCTTGATGAGCACTGCAGCACCCTCAATCTTGTCCTGCGAGAGGGTGGCAAGGAGTTCATCTACCGAGGCGTAAAACTCACTCTCCACCTCAAAGTGCTCCTTGTAGGCCACGAGGTGTTCGCCCACGCCGATGAACTTGCTCACTCCGGCCCTGTCGATGAGTTCGGCCACACGGGAGTAGAGCCTCTCTTCGGGCAGGGTGCTGTAGGGTATGTCGGAGAGTATCACCACCTTGCGCCTTGCGGCTGCCACGTTCTCCAACTCGTCCAGTGCAATGGCCAGCGAGTTGGTGTCGGAATTGTGGGTGTCGCCGAGGATTATGGAGCCTCCGAGCCCCTCGCCGAGCGACATTTTTAGGGTTATGGGTTTTGCATCTTGCAACCTTTCTTCAATGGATTTGCGGTCGTAGCCCAGACTCTCATAGAGTGCCGCCACCATAGTGGGAATATTTGTGGCTCCGATTTTGTCTTTGGTGGCCACCAGAGCCTCGGCAATGTAGGGATTGGAACTATCGTAGATAACCCTGCCACAGCGACTGAAAAGCACAGCCTTCTCGGAGGCCTTGTGGCTGCGGTCGATGAAGTTTTCATCGTGTTGCGAGCCCAAGCAGGTGAAGATGCCCACATCGGGGCGTATCATAGCCTCCAAATGGGCCATCTCATCGGGGCGGGATATGCCTGCCTCAATCACAGCAAGGTCCTCATCGCCCTCAATCATCAGCAACGACAGGGCCACACCGAGTTGGGAGTTGTAACTCCTCGGCGAGCGGAACAGTCGCACCCCTTTTGGTGCCACCTCGGCAATGAGCTCCTTGGTTGTGGTCTTGCCCGTGGAGCCCGTGATTGCCACCACCGTGCCACGGAAGCCTGCACGGTAGTCGGCTGCAACCCTTTGCAGAGCCCTCAGGGAGCGTTCAACCACCACAAAACCTGCCTCCGGCCACGCCTCAAAGTTGAGTTCTCGCTCCACCATAAAGGCACGCAGGCCACGGCGGTAGAGGTCGTCAATGAAGTTGTGCCCATCGTGATTTACACCACCAATGGCCACAAACATAGGGTTCTGCTCGGTGGCAAAACTATGGCGGCTGTCGGTGATGACACGGCCCACACACCGGTCGGCACCAACGAGGGTGCCACCCGCAATGCGTGCAATATCCTTCAACGAATAGTTCATCCTAAAAATGAGAATTAAGGAAAATCAAACTTTGCCGATTTTCCACTTTCAATTCTATGTGTTATTTCTTCCTCGGAACAATCTCGTCAATGAGAGCCTGCGTTGCGGGTTTGTGGCCACGGAAGGCAACGTAGAGCTCCATAGGGTGCTTGGTGCCACCCTTTGAGAGCACATTGTCCCTGAACGACTGGGCCACCTCACGAGAGAAAATTCCCTTCTGCTGGAAGAGTGCAAAGGCATCGGCATCGAGTACCTCGGCCCACTTGTAGCCATAGTAGCCTGCGGCATAGCCACCCGAGAAGATGTGGGTGAAGGCAGGAGCCATTGCGGTACCCTCCACCACGGGCAGAGTCTTGGTGGGCTCCATAGCCTCACGCTCAATGGCCAGTGCATCGCCCTCAATGGGGGCTTTGATGGTGTGGTAGGCCATATCGGTCAGACCAAACGACACCTGACGCACGTTGGCATAGGCTTTCAGGTAGTTCTTGGCCTCAATGACCTTCTCCCTCAACTCGGCAGGCATCTTCTCGCCGGTCTGGTAGTGTACGGCCACGATGTCGAGGAACTCGGGTTGCACGGCCCAGTTCTCCAAAATCTGGCTGGGCAACTCCACAAAGTCGCGGTAGACCGAAGTGCCGGTGAGCGAAGAGTAGGTACCCTCGGCCAACAGACCGTGCAGGCAGTGGCCAAACTCGTGGAGGAAGGTCTCAAACTCATCGAAGGTCAGCAGCGAAGGAGTGCTCTCGGTGGGCTTGGTGAAGTTGCCACACAGCGAGATGTGGGGCCTCACTTCGGTGCCATCCTCGGTGGTGTACATATCGCGGAATGAGGTCATCCACGCACCGCCACGCTTGGTGGCGCGGGGGAAGAAGTCCATATAGAGCAGGCCCAACAGTTCATCGTTGGCCTCACGCACCTCGTAGACCTGCACATCGGGGTGGTAGACATCCACCTCCTTGTTCTCTACGAATTTGATGCCATAGAGCCTCTCGGCAAGGGTGAAGATGCCCTTCTTCACGTTGTTCAGTTCAAAGTAGGGCTTAACCTCTTCCTCGTTGAAACTGTATGTTGCAACCTTGTATTTCTCATTCCAGTAGGCCCAATCCCAAGGCATAATCTCGCCCTTGAAGCCGTTGCGGCGGGCAAACTTCTCCACATCCTTCACATCCTTGCGGGCATATTTGATTGTGGCGGTAAGGAGTTCGTCAAGGAAACTCTCCACCGTGGCGGTGTTCTCGGCCATACGTTTTTCGAGCACCCTGTCGGCAAAGCACTCATAGCCGAAGAGCTGAGCCTCCTGCAAGCGCAGGTTGGCAATCTTGCGGAGCACCTCCACGTTGTCCAACTCGCCACCGATGCAGCGCGAGTTGTAGGCTTTCCACACCTGCTCTTTGTAGTCCCTGTTGGAGGAGTAGGTGAGGAAGGGGTACATACTTGCTGCGTGGAGAGTTACGGTCCAACCCTCCTCACCGCGAGCCTTTGCATCGGCAGCCATCGCATCCCTCACAAAGGCGGGCAACTCGGCCACCTCGGCCTCGTTGGTGATGTTGAGCGAGAAGGCGTTGGTGGCTGCCAACACGTTCTGCTCAAAGAGGAGAGTGAGGTTGGAGAGTTTGGTGGAGAGGGCACGGTAGACCTCTTTTTGTTCATCGTTGAGGTTGGCACCCGAGCGCACAAAGCCATCGTAGGTGTTGTCGAGCAGTTTGGCCTGCTCGGTGGTGAGGGTGAGTGCATCTTTGCCCTCATAGACCTTCTTCACTCGCTCCCAGAGGGTGGGGTTGAGGTTGATGTCGTTGTAGAACTCCACCAGTTTGGGCTGCACCTCCATTGCGAGTGCCTGCATCTGGTCGCTGGTCTCGTTGCTGTTGAGCACAAAGAAGATGGTGCTCACACGGTTGAGCAACTCGCCACTGCGCTCCATAGCCACGATAGTGTTCTCGAAGGTTGGCTCCTCGGGGTTGTTTATGATGGCCTCCATTTCGGCCCTTGCCTCGGCCAAAGCGTGGTCGAAGGCGGGCATATAGTGCTCGATTTTGATTTTGGAGAACTCGGCAGAGCCATAGGGGGTGTTGCCGGGATTAACCAAGGGGTTGTTGCGAAGCGAGTCGCAACCTGTCAGTATAGTTGCTGCCATAGCCAATGAGAATAAAAACTTTTTCATCTTTTTCTTTTTATTTAAGTTTTGATTGTTTTTCGTTCAGATTGTTCTCTCCTAAAACTCCCACTCTTCGGGATTGCGCACCTGCCACATATTGCTCACAGCCAATACGGCGGCCTTTTGGGCTATGGGAGCAGTGGTGTCGGTGATGTTCTGCACACCGGGTGTTGATTCATCCAAGTCGGTTTGGCGGTAGGTGTTGCCCATAACGCTCACCCCAAATCGGGGACCAAAGAGGGCTTGGAAGTAGCAACACGAGGCCACATAGTCGCCCAAACCCTTGGCCATATGTGTGCCATCGTGCGAAAATTCGTTCTGGTCGCACAGCGAGGTGGCTCGCAGGTTTTGCACTGCGGTCCCATAGGGAATCACAAAGTCAATACCATAGCGCTCCACAAACTTCTTGCTGGAGCCGGCAATGTTTACCCACCTTTTCAGTGAATCGTGCTCGGTGTTTTTCTTCCAATCGGCCCTGTAACTGTGAATCATCAGATAGCCAATGGAGGCTTGCGGGTTGGTGCGGCGCAAAATCTCAATAAACTCGTTGAGATAGCCACCATCGCCGTGCCCCTCCCAAAGGGAGAAGTCGTTGGAGAAATCGCTCACCTGATGAATGATGATGATGTCCCACTTGGTGCTTGTTATGGTCTGGCGGAAGAGTTCCCCCTCGCCGGCCTTGGCTTTGCCGCCCACGCCCTCCAATTCGGCACCGGCGCATTTGTAGACACGATAGTGCTTGGTGTCGCGGTCGTGGTAGATGTCCACCCAATTTTTGAACGAGCCGCCGCCACGGTAGGCTGTGTAGAGGCTGTAATTGTCTTCCAGCCCTGCTGCCTCGGCCAATCTTTCGAGGTAGGATTGTGCATCAATGGTGTAGCTGTTGCCGATGTCGAGAATCTTCAAATCGGGTTTGTCCCAATCAATGGGAGGATTGTAGAAACAGGGTGCTTGGGGCTCCCATTCTACCACGGAAGCCACAATGGGATTAGCCTTGTTCTCGGCATTGTTGCTCTCTTGACCGATGATGCTCCACCAACTTGTTGTGGCAAGCAGGGTGATAAGCAATAGTGTAGTACGTTTCATAGTGGTATTGTTTTATCTCTTCGTTTTTAGTTTAGGGAGTTAGTCTTGTGGAGTTTGCGGAGTGTTGCAAATCTCGCAACTTTCTCAATTCACTCTCTTGTATTCGCCACCTTTGAGGGCCACCACAAAGGCTCCACGAAAACCTTTCTGGTTGGCCTCGGCAGCCAATGTGCGTGCGGCTTGAAGGCTCTCGGCAGCCACCATACAACGCCACTTGCCCGTGGCCGTTTGGGCCTGCACGATGCGCCCCTTGTAGGCTCCGAACTTACCATCGTTGGGGTTGCTCTTGGCCGAGAGGGTGCAGAGTTGCACGAAATATTTGGGCTCCGCTGTGGCCTCCGCCTTGGGCTTTGCGACCTCTGCCTTCACTTCCACTTTGGGTTTGGCCTGCTCGGTTTTCACAACCACATTGGTCTTTGGTTGCTCTACCCTAACATCCACTTTGGGCTGCTCGGTTTTGACCTCCACATTTGCTTTGGGTTGCTCGGTCTTGACCTCCACCTTGGCCTTTGGCTGTTCTGCCTGCTTGGGCTCTACTCCTGCCACGCTTTCGCCGGCCTTGGTGTTGCAGCGGGTGCGGTACTCGCTGAAAGCATCAAAGAGTGCCTTGCACACGGCCGCTTGGCCCTCCTTGCTGTGCAGGTACTCTCGGTCGCCCTTGTTGGTCATAAAACCCACCTCTGTGAGCACCGAGGGCATTGCCGTGCGCCACAGCACAAGGTAGGGGCCTTGACGTGCGCCACGGTCGGTAATCTTGGTGGTGCGGGCGTAGTGCTTCTGCACCATCTCCGCAAAGACCATACTCTGCTCGGCGTGGGCATACTGCATCAGCGAGAAGATGATGAAACTCTCGGCACTATTGGGGTCGTAGCCCTCATACTTGGCCTCATAGTCGCCCTCGAGCACAATCACCGAGTTCTCCCTCTGGGCCACAGCGAGGTTCTTTTCGCTCTTGTCGTTACCCATAATGTAGGTGCTGCTACCGTGGGCCTCGGTGTTGCTCACTGCATCGGTGTGGACCGAGATGAAGAGGTCGGCACCGGCACGGTTGGCGATGTTGCCCCTTTCGTGGAGTTCAATGAAACGGTCGTCTTTGCGGGTGTAGATGACCTCCACATCGGGGTAGGCTTGCTCAATCATTTCGCCCAGCGTGAGGACAATGTTGAGGTTGAGATTTTTCTCCAACTTGTCGCCCCACGAGCACCCGGGGTCCTTACCTCCGTGGCCGGCATCGAGCACCACGGTGTGTAAACCTCTCTCCGGTGCCTCTTTTTTCACCTGAGCCGATACCACAAGTGGCAAACAAATCGTTAATATGAGCGAGAGAAAGGTTGTTGATTTCATTGTTTTTGCTATTTTTGCTGAATAATTTGGCGCACAAAAGCGGTATGAATGTCACCTTTGGTGGGGTTTTGCCGACATTTGTCGGCAAAGGTAATGATTTTTTGTGAGATTTTGGATTTTAGGAGAATAAAATATCACCTCTTGGTTGCTCTTTTTTCGCTTGTGGCAACTTCGTTGGGGGCGCAAAACATCGCCGAGGAGCAAAAAAATTTGCTCCCCGCAGCGGATAGTGTGCGCACGGCACGCACGCTCGTGGCCGACTCGCTCCGCACAATGCGCAACTTTGAGGGCGAAGCAGCCTTCAATGGTCCCGACTCGCTCCAAATGAGGGCCAATCAAGAGAGCATAGACAGCCTTCTCACAACCGAGGCCGACTCCATCCTTCCCGGCGGGCGCAAGAAGCGCAACTTCCTTGATGAGGTCATCAGCGGTAAGAACAAAGACTCCCTCTACTACGATGTGCGTGGCAAGATGGTACACATCTACGAGCAGGGCGATGTAACCTACGGCAATATGAATATGAAGGCCGACTATATGCGGGTGTCGATGGACAAGAAGGAGATTCTCGCCTATGGCAAGGCCGACACATCCGCCTATGGCCACACCCGACCCGAGTTCACCGATGCAGGCTCCACCTACACGATGGACACCGTAACCTACAACATCGACACCAAGAGGGCCAAAATCTATGGCGTAGTGACCAAAGATGGCGAGGGCTATCTGACGGGTAAGGAGGTGAAGATGATGGACGACAAGTCGTTCAACATCAGCGGCGGTGTCTACACCACCTGCGAGCACACCGACCACCCACACTTCTACATCAATATGACCAAGGCCAAGTTCATCCCCGGCAAGAAAATCGTGTCGGGGCCCTTGTACCTTGTCATTGCCGATGTGCCACTGCCGTTGGTCATTCCGGAGATTTTCTTCCCGATGAATATGGAGCGCAAGACGGGCTTCATTATGCCCTCCTATGGTGAGGACGCCACACGTGGTTTCTTCCTGCGCGATGGTGGCTACTACTTCTCCTTCAACGACTATGTGGACCTGAGGGTTACGGGCGGTATCTACACCCTCGGCTCGTGGGAGGTCAATGCAGCCTCCACCTACCGTGTGCGCTACAAGTTCAACGGCTCGGTGGGTGTCAATTTCGCCAAGACCATCATCGGCGAAAAGGGCTCGGCCGACTACACCAATCAGGACAACTTCCGAGTTACGTGGACCCACTCGCAGGATGCCAAGTACAACCCCAACTCCACCTTCTCGGCCAACGTGAACTTCTCCACCAGCGGCTACAACAAGTTGGCCTCCAACTCGCTCAGCGACTACCTCTCGGCACAAACCAACTCCTCCATTGCCTACTCGCACTCGTGGAAGGGTACCCCAATGTCGATGACCGCCAATATGCAGTATTCGCAAAACCTCAACACCGGCGATGTGTCGCTCAGCCTCCCCTCGGTGAACTTCAACGTGAGCCGTTTCTATCCCTTCAAGCGCAAGGTGATGGTCGGCAAGGAGAGGTGGTATGAGAAGATTGCAATGACCTACAAGGCGCAGATGCAGAACTCCGTGAACACCAAGTTTGAACAACTCACCAAGCCCGAAACACTCGGCGAGTTCAAAAACGGTGTGAAGCACTCCATCCCTGTCAGCGCATCGTTCAACGTGTTGGGCTACATCAACCTCTCACCCTCGGTGAACTACACCGAGAGGTGGTACTTCCGCCGTATCAATCAGAACTGGGATGAGGCCTCCCAATCCATCGTTGCCGACACCACACGCGGCTTCTACCGTGTCTACGACTACAACGCCTCCGTGTCGGCCAACACCACCATCTACGGCTCCTACCAGATGAAAAACCCCAATGCCTACCTCAAAGCCGTGCGACACACCATCAACCTGAGCGTCAGCGGCTCCATCGCTCCCGACTTCAGCAAGGAGAAGTATGGCTATTGGAAAACCATACAGGCAACCCCCGATGGGCGCACAAAAAAATACTCCCCCTACTCGGGTGAAATGTATGGAGTGCCGAGCAGTGGCCGTAACGCCAGTCTCTCGGTGTCGGTGGGCCAAACCCTTGAAGCAAAGGTCAAGAGCGACCAAGATACCACGGGTGTGAAGAAGGTCAAGATTATTGACGACTTCTCCTTCTCGTTCAGCTACAACTTCTTGGCCGACTCAATGAAACTCTCCAACATCCCCGTGCGCATCCGTTCCAGCATCATACCCAAGTTCGGTATCAACATCTCGATGACACTGGACCCCTATGAGGTGGACAAAAAGACCGGCGTGAGGTACGACAAACTGCTCCTGCGTAGGGGTATCCCCGGCCGAATATCATCCACCGGCTGGTCGTGTGGCTACACATTCAACTCCTCCGACCTCTACACCGAGTCCACCATCAACGACATCTCAAAGCAGTATCCGGAGTACTCCAACCCCTTCTTCTTTGACCCCAACGACCCGTTGGACCCCGCCCTGCGCCGACAGTTGATGACCTCGCAGTACTACGACTTCTCGATGCCGTGGAACTTCTCGTTCAACTACTCCATCAACTACACCAACAACGGTATCAAAGCCCGCATTGTGAATACGCTCGGCTTCAACGGCTCCATCACACTGGACAAAAACAACAACTGGGCTATCTCCTACACGGGTGGCTTTGACTTTGACCGCAAGGAACTCACCCCGGGTGTGGTAACCCTTGTGAGGGACCTCCACTGTTGGCAGATGAACTTCTCGTGTGTGCCGTTTGGTTATCGCAAGAGTTGGAGTTTCAACATCAGCGTGAAGTCATCCCTCTTGCAGGACCTCAAATACGAAAAGAGTTCGTCGCACTATGACAATCTCTACGAGTAAAAAATGCAGATAATCGGCGATTTCGTCGTTGCACTGCGATAAACCACCTCCTCATTTACGTGTTGTAAACTTCGGAGGTGGTTTTCTTGTGCGCCTTGAACTCATCCGATTCTCTGCATTTTTACTGCTTTCAAACGTTTGGTAGAACTACCGCCAAAATTGGGAGAGCGTCATTCTGACGCTGGCACAAAATTCCCTCCGCTCTCTGCATTTGTTGTCTAACGTCTTTTTTAAGGTCCTTAAAGCCCTTAGGGCCCTTAAAGTCCCGTTCCGCCCGTTCTTGCCCTTTGTTGCTTTTTCTGCCCTTTCGGCGACACACCTCCCCGCTGCTCCGCAGCCCCCCTCTAACTCAGAATGGGAAAATTCTCAATTCTCAATTCTCAATTTTGAATTCCTCCCTCCCCACACCTATATTAAATTTATGTTACTTTTTGTGGGTTACTAAAAAATTTTAATAAATCTTTTTGCTAAATGGCATAAAGTTTATACATTTGCGGTGTGAAAATATTAACAGCAATATATTAACTAACTAAATCACAAAGTTATGGCACAGATTAAGATTGGTATCAACGGCTTTGGTCGTATCGGTCGTTTGGTATTCCGCGCTGCTTGCAATCAGGCAGACAAATTTCAGGTTGTAGGTATCAACGACCTTATTGACGTTGAGTATATGGCCTATATGCTCAAATATGACAGCGTTCACGGTAAGTTCAACGGCACCGTTGAAATCGTTGATGGCAAACTCGTTGTAAACGGCAACGCTATCCGCGTAACCGCAGAGCGTAACCCCGCAGACCTCAAATGGAACGAGGTTGGCGCAGAGTACGTTGTTGAGTCCACCGGTCTTTTCCTCACCAAAGAGAAAGCTCAGGCTCACATTGAGGCTGGTGCTAAATATGTGGTTATGTCGGCTCCCTCGAAGGACGACACCCCTATGTTCGTTTGCGGTGTGAACACCGACTCCTACTGCGGTCAGACCATCGTTTCCAACGCTTCTTGCACCACCAACTGCTTGGCTCCTATCGCTAAGGTTATCAACGACAAGTTCGGTATGGTAGAGGGTCTGATGACCACCGTACACGCAACCACCGCTACTCAGAAGACCGTTGACGGTCCTTCGGTAAAAGACTGGCGTGGTGGCCGTGCTGCTGCCGGCAACATCATCCCCAGCTCCACCGGTGCTGCTAAGGCTGTAGGTAAAGTTATTCCCGAGCTCAACGGCAAACTTACCGGTATGTCGTTCCGCGTTCCTACCCTTGACGTTTCGGTTGTTGACCTCACCTGTACTCTCGCAAAAGAGGCTACCTACGCAGAGATTTGCGCTGCAATGAAGGAGGCTTCCGAGGGCGAGTTGAAGGGTATTCTTGGCTACACCGAGGATGCAGTGGTTTCGAGCGACTTCATTGACGATGCTCGCACCTCCATCTTCGATGCTGAGGCCGGTATCCAGCTCACTCCCAAGTTCGTTAAACTCGTTTCGTGGTACGACAACGAGTGGGGTTACTCGAACAAGGTTTTGATGTTGATTGAGAAGATGTACGCTTACAACAACTAAAAAACGATTTTTGCGGGCGAATTTTGCACCGCACTGCGATAAGCGGGCTCCTCATTTGCGAAAGCAAACTGCGGGCCCGCTTTCTTGTTTGGCACAAAATTCTCCACCCAAAAATCGTTTTTAGCTATCCGACCCAATCACAAAACAGCCTGTGGCTGCTGCGGAGGGCGTTTTCTTGTGTGCCTTGCATTCATCTCGTTTTGTGCGTTTTTGCCGCTTTCAAACGCTTGATAGAACTACCGCCAAAATGGGGAGAGCGTCATTCTGACGCTGGCACAAAATTCTCCACCCAAAAATCGTTTTTTGTCTAACGTCCAATGTCTTTTTTTAAGGCCCTTAAGGGCTTTAAGGGCTTTAAGGGCTTTAAGGAGGTTAGGGAGTGTAGGGAAATTCTCAATTCTCAATTCTCAATTCCCAAAGTGGCTTTTGTCAGTTTTTGGTGGTCGGCACGCATTTTGAGCCATAGGGGGTAGAAACAACACAAAAAGAGATATGACCAAAAAAGTTAAAGACGAGAAAACCTTTGTAAACCAAGAGGTTCACAACGAAGAAAATCACAATGTGGAGGCTGAAAATGCCACCGCAGAGCAGGCTGCGACTGACAATGTGGCAGAGCCTGCCGACCAGCAAACTGACAAAACGGCACCTGTGGCTGATGTGGCCGATGAGTGGAAGGATAAGTATCTGCGCCTGAGCGCCGAGTTTGACAACTATCGCAAGCGCACCCTCAAGGAGAAGATGGACCTCATTGAGAGTGGTGGCGAGGATGTTATCAAGCTGATGCTCGGTGTGATGGACGACTTCGGTCGTGCTTTGGCCGCAATGCAGAACGCCACCGATGTTGCTTCGGTGCGCGAGGGTGTGGAACTCATTGCCCAGAAGATGACCGATGCGCTCAAATCGAAGGGTGTGAGCGAGATTGAAGCCATTGGGCAGCCCCTCGATACCGACCTGCACGAGGCTGTGGCCAAATTCCCCGCCGGCGAAGATAAGAAAGGCCTTGTCATTGACGTGGTGCAGAAGGGCTACAAACTCAAGGAGAAGGTTATTCGCTACGCCAAGGTGGTAGTGGGCGAGTAGGGCACCACGAGCACATCTCGTGGGCGATTGCTGCGTTACGCTCGAATTGAGAATTGAGAGAGAAAGGGCAGAAAGGGCAGAAAGAGAATTGAGAATTGAGAATTGAAAATTGAAAATTGAGGTGTGCCTTCGGCACGGGTATTAAAAAAGATACCCAAGAGCAGAAACTTCCTAAATTCTCTAAACTCCTTAAGGCCTTTAAGGCCATTAAGGCCCTTAAAACCCCGGCAGACCCAGTCGGCCCAGTCGGCCCAATAGCCCAAGATATTAAAAAAGATACCCGCAAAGAAGTGAGAAAAAATATTTACTAATTACTCTCTACTAATTACTAATTAACAAAAGACGGTTGGCTGTTGCGGTCGCCGGTAGACAAAAAGATATGGCAAAGAGAGATTACTATGAGGTGCTTGGCGTGGAGAAGAACGCCAGTGCTGATGAGATAAAGAAGGCCTACCGCAAGGCGGCCGTGAAGTATCACCCCGACAAAAACCCCGGCGATAAGGAGGCCGAGGAGAAGTTCAAGGAGGCTGCCGAGGCCTACGATGTGCTCTCCAATGACGACAAGCGTGCCCGCTACGACCAGTTCGGCCACGCAGGTATGGATGGTAGCGCAGGTGGCGGTGGCTTTGGCGGCTTTGGTGGCGGTGGCTTCACGATGGAGGACATCTTCCGCAACTTCGGCGACATCTTTGGTGGCCACTTTGGTGGCGGCTTTGGTGGCTTCGGAGGTGGCGGTGGCAGCCGTGGTGGCAGGAGTGTCAATCGTGGCAGCGACTTGAGGGTGAAGGTGCGCCTTTCGCTCAAGGAGGTGGCCGAGGGCTGCACCAAGAAGATTAAGATTTCCAAACTTATGGCCTGCGACCAGTGCGGTGGCACGGGTGCGAAGGACTCGCACTCCTACTCCACTTGTCCCAACTGTAACGGTGCCGGCTACACGGTGGAGACGGTCAATAGCTTCTTTGGCCGTGCCCAAACCCAAAGGGTGTGTCCCACGTGTGGTGGCGAGGGTAAGGTCATCACTGCGCCCTGCTCGAAGTGTCGTGGTGAGGGTGTTGTGCGTGGCGAGGAGGTTGTGGAGATACGCATCCCCGCAGGTGTGGCCGAGGGTATGCAACTCTCGGTGAGTGGCAAGGGTAATGCTGCCCGCCACGGAGGCATCAATGGCGACCTGCTGGTGGTCATTGAGGAGGAGCACAACCCCGACCTTGTCAGGGATGGCAACGACCTGCTTCACAACCTGAAGGTGCCCGTAACCACAGCCATACTCGGTGGCGAGGTGGAGGTGCCCACCATCGACTCCAAGGCCCGCATCAAGATTGCCCCCGGAACGCAGGCTGGCAAGGTGTTGAGGCTCAAAGGTAAGGGCTTGCCGGAGGTCAATGGCTACGGCCGTGGCGACATCCTTGTGATTGTGGACATAGTGATTCCCACCAAACTCAACAGCGAGGAGAAGAAACTTCTGGAGAAACTCTCCGCACAGCCAAACTTCAAAAAGACCGACACGGTGCGTGGGGAGCAGAATATTTTTGACAGAATGCGTAATTTTTTCGGATAAAATAACGTACATTTGTAGGTGGCTCTTCGGGGCCACCTGCAAGTGTTTAATAGGATAACCCACAAGGAGGAGAAAGATTATGTTCGGAATAGGTCAATCCATCAGGCGTAAGCCCCGCCAATTCAACTACAACCCCCGCTACTACGATGCCGAGCAGGAGGCTCGCAACCAACGCCGCATCGAACTCGGACACGCTCCGAGGGAGGCCGAGGGGGAACAGCAGGAGCGTAAACCCGGCGACATCTTGCGTGCGCGCAGTGAGCGCCGTCAGCAGGAGGCCGAGCGAAACATCGCCTCCCGCAAGCAGAGTAACAAGTTGAGGTTGCTCTTTGCGGCCTTGCTGATTGTGGGCCTTGTGATGTTGGCCAAGTCCATAGTGGAGACGTTCAACTTCTGATACCTCTTCACGCCAATAAATCCATAGAGAGAAGCAAAGGATGAAGATAAGACTATTGCCCGACTGCGTGTCGAACCAGATTGCTGCCGGAGAGGTTGTTGGTAACCCCTCATCGGTGGTCAAGGAGATGGCCGAGAATGCCATTGATGCCGGAGCCACAATGGTTACCATCGGTTTTAGGGCCGATGGCAGGGAGCTTGTGCAGGTAACCGACAATGGTGAGGGTATGGAGCCTGCCGATGCGCGCTTGGCATTCGACAAACACGCCACCAGCAAAATCACCTCGCTGGAGGACATCTATCGCCTTTCGACCTTCGGGTTTAGGGGCGAGGCTCTGGCCTCTATTGCGGCTGTGGCTCAGGTTGAACTAACCACCCGCACAGCCGAGGAGGAACTGGGTGTGAAGATTGTGGTGGAGGGCGGTAGGTTTGTGTCGCAGGAGGCTGTGGTGGCCCCGAAGGGTAGTACCTTCAAGGTGCGCAACCTCTTCTTCAATGTGCCTGCCCGCAGGAAGTTCATTGAGGACAGCGAGAAGGAGGCGGCAAAGATTAAGACCGAATTCCGCCGTGTGGCCTTGTGCCACCCTGAGGTTGCCTTTGCGCTCTACAAAGATGACGCACCACTCTACAACCTCCCCGTGAGCGGACTCAAAGGGCGCATTGCGGCACTTATGGGTAAGGCTGTGGCAGCCAACCTGCTGGAAGTGTCCACCGACACCACACTGGTGAAGGTGGAGGGCTTTGTGGGCCGCCCCGAGGTGGCTAAAAAGAGGGGTGCCGACCAGTACCTCTTCATCAATGGCCGCTTTTTCAAGAGTCCCTACCTGCATAAGGCTGTGCTGATGGCCTACGATAAACTCATCCCAACGGGAGTGCAACCCTCCTATTTCCTCTACCTCACCGTGGATACCGACAGGGTGGATGTGAACGTACACCCCCAAAAGACCGAGGTTAAGTTCTCCGATGAGGGGGCCATTTGGCAGATTGTCAATGCGGCAGTGAGGGAGTCGCTCGCCAAGACGGGAGTGATTCCGATGATGGACTTTGAGGACGAGGGCGAGGTGGAAATTCCTGTCTTTGACGGCACTGCCCGCAGGAGTATGAGCGAGCCTTCGACCACCATCAACCCCTTCTACAACCCCTTCAAGGAGAGTGTGGGCGGTGGTGCTCAGGGTGGCCGCACTGTGAGTGGAGGTAGTGCGCTCCGCAGTGGTGGTAGCAGGTTTGCGAGCGACTTTGTGGTGCCCTATCCATCGAGTGAGGAGACTCCGGAGGAGAGGGAATTCGATAGTTCCATCCTTGAATTTATTGAGGGTGGCAGCTCCGAGGCCAATCAGGGCGAGTTGGAGTTGGAGATTGATTCGGGAGGTTTCTCGGGCTCGCTGATGTTCTCGGGGGGCTATGTGGCAACCACTCTGAACGGAAGACTTGCGGTGGTCGATTTGGCCCGAGCAAGGGAGGTTATGCGCTTCCGCCACTATCTGTTGATGTTGGGCGACAGCAAATCGTTGGGGCAGGCTCTGCTCTTTCCGGAGAGGCTTGTGCTCTCGTCAGACGATGTGGATGTGCTGGGCGAGAACTACGCCGACTTTGCAGCCTTTGGCTTTGAGTTTGCGGTGTTGGATGCCAACACGGTGGAGTTTTCGGCTCTACCTGCCGACTTGGCCATTGAGGAACTTGAGGATGTGGTCTACGATATGATAGATGCTTTCAGGGATGGTGTGGACCTACCCGAACAGCGCCGCAAGGAGAGTGCAGCGATGTCGTTGGCCCGCACACGCACCATCAAACCTCTCTCGCAGAGCGAGGTTACGGCCCTGCTGGCCAACCTTCAGGGGTGTGCCGATTGTAGTTACACTCCCGATGGCAGACCTGTGGTAAAGGTATTCAGCGAGGGCGAGATTAAGGGGATGTTTTGAAATTCAAAATTTTCCCCCTCTGAGTACCCCTCCCCTACGATAGGGGAGGTCGGGAGGGGTGGTCGAAATTGCGCTCGGCGGCCCCGCCGAACAGCCCGAAGGGCGGGGCGTCTGTGAACGGGCAGAAAGGGGCTTTAAGGGCCTTAAGGACCTTAAAAAAAGACCTTGGTCGTTAGGCGTTAGACCACAATTAGAATAACACCGAAAAAAGATGAATAGTTACTATAGAAGTCAATTTGTTACTCCGCCTGTGGTGAAAGACCTGTTGATTATCAACGTGTTGGTCTTTTTTACACAGCAGGTGCTACCCGCAAGCGCAAAGGCTTGGATGATGAACACTCTGGCACTCGGTTTTCCTTGGGGAATTGGCGAGGTGTTCCAGTTGGTGAGCTATATGTTTATGCACGCCAACTTCTCCCACCTCTTCTTCAATATGTTCGCCCTGTGGATGTTTGGACGCATATTGGAGTATGACCTCGGCAGCAAGAGGTTTCTGATTTACTACCTCGTTTGCGGTATCGGTGCGGGCATCATTCAGTTGGGTGTGAACTTCGCCGAGGCCTCGGTGTTGGTGTCGCAGGGCTATCGTGTGCCTATGATGACCACCGTGGGCGCAAGTGGTGCCGTATTTGGCCTGCTGCTTGCCTATGGTATGTTGCACCCCAACAACATCATTGCGCTGCTCTTCCCGCCCATCCAACTCAAAGCCAAGTGGTTTGTGGTGCTCTATGGCGCACTCGAACTCTTTGGCGGCATCGCCTCTTCGGGCTCCAATGTGGCCCACTTTGCACACCTCGGAGGTATGCTCTGGGGCTTTCTGCTGTTGCGCTACTGGAAGAAGAAAAACCAAATTTGGTACTAACACGCTCCATACACACTCCCACAATAAGAACATTTCCACACTCTGCCCACTATGAAACGCAGCAAGGAGGGATACTACCACAACGAAAACCGCAAGGTCAAACGAGAACGCCCACGAGGGGTTAAACGCCACTTCGTATGGGGACTGTTTGATGTTGTGATGGCAGTCGTGTCGGTGTTGGCCGCTGTGGCTTTGGTGCTGGGCTTGCTCGCAAGGGTGATTAGCCCCGAGCACGGCTCTCTGCCTGCATTTGCAGGGCTCTTCTTCCCCATTGTCTATCTCGTGGACCTCTTTTGTGCCCTGTGGTGGGTGGTAAGGTGGAGTAAGTGGGTGTGGCTACCGCTGGTGATGCTGCTGGTGGGTGGCGGAGGCGTGGGCCTTTTCTACCGCTCGGACGTGAGGACCAAACCTGCCGTGGTGGATAGGGCAAGGGAGGACATCGTGGTTGCCACCTACAACGTGATGAATTTCAGCGATGTGGATGCTCCGGAGGGGGTGGAAAACTTCGACCGCGTGGCCGAGTGGGTGAACAACAAAGGGGTGCAATTGCTCTGCTTGCAGGAGGCACACTTCTCCTCGGGGCAGACCTTCGGGGAGTTCAAAGACAAACTCAAACGACTCTCCTATGGCTACTTTGTTAATGGCGCCCCTGAGGGGGAGGAGGCCGTGGGGTCGGGTTATGCGATTTTCAGTGCGTGGCCCATTGTGCGCAGGGGTGTGGCGAGTGCCGACAGCCTGAATGTCTACTCCGTGTGGGCCGATGTGAAGATTGGCCGCGACACCATCAGGGTGTTCAACAACCACCTCCAATCCACGGGCATAAGCCAAGAGGAGAGGGTGTCCACACTCCACCCAAGCATTGCAAGAGATACGTTGGCAGGGCAGAAACTCTTTGCCGTGGCCGATAAGATGACCGATAGTTATCGCCTGCGTGCTGTGCAGGCCAAGGAGGTGTCGAGGGCCATTGGGGAGAGCCCACACCCTGTGGTGGTGTGTGGCGACTTCAACGACACGCCGATGTCGTATGCCTACCGCACGATATGTGGTCGCAACGACCTTGTGGATGCATTTGTGGCCAAGGGTAGGGGCGTGGAGCACACCTTCAAGGGGCTCTACAACCTCTTCCGCATAGACTATGTGATGGTGGATAAGGAGGCCTTTGAGGTTAAGTCCTACGACTCCTACGATGAGCCAATGAGCGACCACAAGCCAATCATCTCACGCCTCGGGCGCAAGGGGGATGATTAAAGTCTGGCGCAGAATATGCGCTCATCGGCATAGGCGGGCTGGTAGGCAGGAGAGTGGTCGTAGAGGCCATACATAGCCGAGCCCGAGCCCGACATCGACACATAGAGCGCACCGCTGCGTTGCAACGCTCTGCGGATGTTTTTAAGTTCGAGGTGTTGCTCAAAGAGCGATGCCTCGAAATCGTTTACAATGGCCTCCTGCCACTGCTCACGTGGTAGGCGCAGACGCTCTTCAAGCGGTGCTACGGGGGTGTGGGGTACCACGCCGGCGTAGGCCTCGGCTGTGGGAATACCAAAGGAGGGCTTGCTCACCACACACCAAAGCCCCTTGGCGGGGTTGATGGTGGGAGTGAGAATTTCGCCACGACCACGGCAAAACATAGGCTGGGAGGTAACAAAGAATGGCACATCGCTACCCAACTCGGCTGCCAACGACTCCAATGTGGGGGTGGAGAGAGCGAGGGAGTAAATCTCGTTCAGGGCTACAATGGTTGCGGCTGCATCGGCACTACCGCCACCCAAGCCAGCACCAAAGGGTATCTGCTTGTCAAGTCGGATGTGGGCACCGCCAATGCCATAGCGTTCTCTCATCAGCATCCACGCCTTGACCACAAGGTTGCGGTCGGAGGTGCAGTCGAGGGTGAGTCCGTTGGCTTCAAGATGAATGGCTCCGTCTATGGTGGGCACAACCTCAAGGGTGTCGCACACGCCACGAAACTGCAACATCAGGGTGTCTATTTCGTGGTAACCATCGGGGCGGCGGCGCAAGATGTCGAGTCCGAGATTTATCTTGGGGTAGGCGGTGAGTATCATTTTTTCCGAGCATTTGTTCTATGACCACAAAGATAATTATTTTACCTTTGCCACAAAACCCATCACTATGAAATTTCGCACCGAAATAGCCCTCACTCCGAGTGAGTGGCGACTCTCCCACAGCGACCACATCGTTGCCGTGGGCTCCTGCTTTGCCGACAATGTTGCCGCCCGAATGGCCCTCTGGGGACTTCCCGTGGTTGCCAACCCGCTGGGCGAGATGTTTAACCCCAAGAGTATTGTCGCTACCATAGAGAGGCTCACTGAGGGTACTCCTTTCGTAGCCGAAGAACTCCACAACAGGGGCGATGTGTGGTTTTCCTATGCAGCGCACGGAGCCTTCGATGGCACCGACAAGGAGCGTGTGCTTGCCGCCCTCAATGAGGCGGTGGCCTGTGGGCACAAGGCTCTGGCCGAGGCCGACACGGTGGTGCTCACGCTCGGTACCGCTTGGGTCTATGAGCGAGGTGGCCGAGTGGTGGCCAACTGCCACAAGATGCCTGCCGAGGAGTTTGTGCGCCGCAGGCTCTCGGTGGAGGAGGTTGCACGGAGTGTGGTGGGCCTCGTGGAGGGCCCCCTGAAAGGTAAACGCACAATTCTCACGGTGAGCCCCGTTAGGCACTTGGCCGATGGGTTGGAGGGCAATGCGGTGTCGAAGGCGGTGCTGAGGTTGGCCGCCGAGCAGGTGGCCGAGAGGTGCGCAGAGGTGGTGGAGTACTTCCCTGCCTACGAAATCGTGCTTGATGACCTGAGGGACTACCGCTTTGTGGGGCCCGACTTGGTACACCCCTCGCAGGAGGCCGTGGACTATGTGTGGGAGAGGTTTGTGGAGCGTTATGTGGAGCCCCACACCGCAGAGTTGGGCCGCAGGGTGGAGGCCCTGCGTAGGGCCGCAGCTCACCGCCCGTTGCACCCCGACAGTGGCGAGTGGGCCCACTTCAAGGCAACAATGCTACGCAAGGCCAAGGCACTCCAAACCGAACTGCCTGAGGGTACTTTGGAACAAGAATTGGACTTTTTTGGCAGGTAGGGGGCTCTTTTCACTGCCGAGAGAGGGCAAATTCACAATAAATGATGTATCTTTACACGTTTATTTTTGACGTAACAACACAACCATAGGTTATGACACAACAAAAGGATAGCGTTCAGGAGGAAATTATCGCTGATTTTGAGATGTTTGACGACCCCGATGACAGGCTTCAATACCTCATTGATATGGCCGAGTGCTGCGAGGAAATCAACCCACAGCACAAGACCGAGCAGTATCTGATTGACGGCTGCCAATCGAGGGTGTGGATTGATGCAAGGCTGGAGGATGACGGCAAGGTCTACTTCTCGGCCGATGCCGATGCACTCATCGTCAAGGGTATTGCCGGCCTGCTCACAAGGGCACTCGGTGGGCGCACCCCCGAGGAGATTCTCCACACCGAACTCTACTTCATAGACCGCATAGGTATCCGCTCCTACCTCTCGCCCACACGCGCCAACGGCCTCGGCGAGATGCTCAGCCAGATGAAACGCTATGCGGTGGCCTTCTCGGCTACGACAGCCAATCGTTAGGCCCCCTACAATGGGTTACTTCACCCCCAACTATCACACACACTGACACAGACCTTTTCCGACACTTATGAGTATGACACCCGAAGAGATACAGACCACCGAGCGACAGATTGTGGATGTGCTCAAAAACATCTACGACCCCGAAATTCCTGTGAATATCTACGACCTCGGCTTGGTCTATGAGATAGACTACACCCCCGATGGTGTGGCCAACATACGTATGACACTCACCGCCCCCAACTGCCCTATGGCCGACTACCTCGTGGAGGAGGTACACACACAGGTGATGAAGGTGCGAGGGGTAAAAGAGGTCATCGTGGAGATTGTCTTTGAGCCCCCTTGGGACAAGGAGATGATGAGCGAGGAGGCTCTGATGGCCCTCGGTATGTTGTAGGAGAGAGAATAGAGTACAGATAACAGAGTACAGAGAAGGAAGAAAAAATGTACGACCACGACCAACGCACAGATTGCTCGCTGCTTTTGGCTACCTGCGACTCCCTGCACCGCACAAAGGTGGTGGAAAGTCTGCTGGTGGAGCGACTTTTGCGCAAGAGCCGTAGGGTGTTGGATATGTGGGAAGGGTGCGAGAGAGATTGGAACCAAACCCTCCACGAAATGGCTGCCTACGCTATGGGCGCACCACGCAATAGCGGAGCCTTTGTGAAGTTGGCCTCCAAGGCCACATTCCGTATGTGTGTGAGGGAACGAGGCCGCGAGGGTGGGGTTGAAGCCCTGCTGTTGGGCACCTCGGGTCTGCTGAATGGCGACTATATGGACGACCACATCGTGCGCCTGCAAGAGGAATTCGGCTATCTCGCCACAAAATATGACCTGAAAACGATGAAGGCAGGCGAGTGGGACCGCAACTACTCTTTTCCGGCAGGTTGCCCTGTGGTGCGTATAGCCCAACTTGCGGCCATAGTAGCACAGCCCAACTTCTTCTTTGACGATGTGGTTGGGTGCGAAACCTTTGAGGATGTGGCAAGGCTCCTATCGGCCGAAGTGAGCCCCTATTGGCAGAAACACTACACCATTGGCGGTCAGCCCGTAGGGGCACCAAAGCGATTGGGTAGGGAGAAGATAGTAACGATGACCATCAACTTTGTGGTCCCCTTGCAGTTCGCCTACGCCGAGGTGATGCAGAGGGAGGACATCAAGCAGAGGGCAATGGAACTGCTGGAACAACTGCCTGCCGAGCACAACCGCATAGTGAGCAAATGGACAGGCGCAGGGGTGCCCTGCACATCGGCATTCGACTCGCAGGCACTCATTGAGTTGCAGACCTATTGCGATAGGGGCGGATGCGGTGCGTGCCCTCTTGCAAAACAGATAAAAAGAGCGTAACTTTACACGATTTTAGGTGCCACAAGCAGTAGTGCTGGGGCACAAAGTTGTTGAAATACAAAACGATACACACAAAATATGAATGTAGTTCAATCCATCCTGAAACTGTTTTTCGGAACAAAGAGCGACAAGGACCGCAAGGAGATTCAACCCTATGTGGACAAAATCATCGCTCTCTACCCCTCGATTGATGCGCTCTCCAACGATGAGTTGCGTGGCCGCTCAACCGCACTCAAAGCACAAATCGCCGAGTTTATTCGCCCCGAAGAGGAGCGCATTGCGGCCCTCAAAGTGGAACTTGAAGGCGACTTGAGCATTGAGAAGAAGAGCGATATTTCCAAAGAAATCGACAACCTCACCAAGGAGGTAGACGAGAAGATTGAGAAGAAACTCGATGAGATATTGCCCGAGGCATTTGCCATTATGAAATCCACCGCCCGCAGGTTTGCCGAGGCCGACACCGTGGAGGTTACCGCCAGCGAGTTCGACCGCAATTTGGCTGCCGACCGCGACTTTGTGAGCATTGAGGGCGACAAGGCCATTTGGCAGACCACGTGGACCGCAGGTGGTAACGACATCAAGTGGGATATGGTTCACTACGACTGCCAGCTTTTTGGTGGCGTGGTGCTCCACAAGGGTAAGATTGCCGAGATGGCAACCGGTGAGGGTAAGACACTTGTGGCAACCCTCCCCGTATTCCTCAACGCACTTGCCGGTAAGGGCGTGCACGTGGTTACCGTGAACGACTATCTGGCCAAGCGTGACTGCGAGTGGATGGGCCCGATGTACCAATTCCACGGACTCTCGGTGGAGTGTATCGACAACTACCGCCCCAACTCGCCCGAGCGTAGGCAGGCCTATGCCGCAAACATCACCTTCGGTACCAACAACGAGTTCGGTTTTGACTACCTCAGGGACAATATGTCCATTCAGGCTGCCGAATTGGTGCAGAAGAAACACCACTTTGCAATTGTGGATGAGGTGGACTCGGTGTTGATTGACGATGCACGTACTCCGCTTATCATCTCCGGCCCGGTGCCACGAGGCGATGACCAACTCTTCGACCAATACCGCGACATCGTGGAGAGGCTCTACTCCCTCCAGCGTAACTTGGCCAACGACTGCCTTGTGAAGGCCAAGAAACTCATTGCCGAGGGTAAGAACGATGAGGGTGGCATCTGGCTGCTCCGTTCACACAAGGGTCTGCCCAAAAACAAAGCACTCATCAAATTCCTCTCCGAGCAGGGTATGAAGGTGCTCCTGCAAAAGACCGAGGCCATCTATATGCAAAACCACAACGAGAGGATGCCGGAGATTACCGATGAACTCTTCTTTGTGATTGACGAGAAACTCAACACCGTGGAACTCACCGACAAGGGCCACCAAATGTTGGCTGACGCTGTGGGTGAGGACAAATTCTTCGTGCTGCCCGACATCGGCTCCGAGGTTGCCGCACTCGAAAAGAGCGACATCTCGGCCGAGGAGAGGGCTGCAAAGAAGGACGCCGTGTTGGCCGACTACGCCATCAAGAGCGAGAGGGTACACACTGTGAACCAGCTCCTCAAGGCCTACAGTATGTTTGAGAAGGACGTGGAGTATGTCCTCATCGACAACAAGGTGAAAATCGTTGACGAGCAGACGGGCCGTATTATGGAGGGCCGCCGCTACTCCGATGGTCTGCACCAAGCAATTGAGGCCAAGGAGAGGGTTAAGGTGGAGGCCGCAACTCAGACCTTTGCGACCATCACACTGCAAAACTACTTCCGTATGTACCACAAACTTGGTGGTATGACCGGTACGGCCGAGACGGAGGCAAGCGAGTTTTGGAGTATCTACAAACTCGATGTGGTTGTTATCCCCACCAACAGGCCCATCGCAAGGGACGACCGTGATGACCTTGTCTACAAGACCAAGAGGGAGAAATATAACGCTGTGGTTGAGGAGGTTGTGAAACTCGTGGGCGAGGGTAGGCCCGTGCTTGTGGGTACCACCTCGGTGGAGGTGTCGGAACTTTTGAGCCGCATCTTGAAGATTCGCCACATCAAACACAATGTGCTCAACGCCAAGCAACACGCCCTTGAGGCACAGGTTGTTGCCGAAGCAGGTAGGGCCGGTCAGGTAACCATCGCTACCAATATGGCAGGTCGTGGTACCGACATCAAACTCACCCCCGAGGTGAAGGAGGCAGGTGGTTTGGCCATCATCGGTACCGAGCGACACGAAAGCCGCCGTGTGGACCGTCAGCTCCGAGGACGTTCCGGACGTCAGGGCGACCCCGGTACCTCGCAGTTCTTTGTGTCGTTGGAGGATGACCTGATGCGTCTGTTCGGTAGCGACCGCATCGCCTCAATGATGGACCGAATGGGACTCCAAGAGGGCGAGGTTATTCAGGCAGGTATGATGTCGAAGGCCATCGAGAGGGCACAGAAGAAGGTGGAAGAGAACCACTTTGGCGTGCGTAAGAGGCTGCTTGAGTATGACGATGTGATGAACTCACAGCGTACCGTTATCTACACCCAGCGCCGCCACGCACTTCACGGCGAGAGGGTAGAGATTGACCTCAACAATATGATGCTCGACTTTGCCGATGCATTCGTGGAGAACACGCAGGGCGTTGATTTTGAGGACTTCTCCATCGAACTTATCCGTCAGGTGGCTATGCAGCCCACCTTCGATGAGGCCACCTACAATAAGGCCTCCAAGGAGGAACTTGCACGACTCATCGTTGATGACCTCCGCACCGCCTACGCTCGCAGGGCACAGATTGTGGCACAAACCGCAATGCCCGTGTTGAAGAACGTGATGGATAAGCAGGGCGACCAAGTGGAGACCCTCTATGTGCCCATCACCAACGGAACTCTCGTCTACAACGTGGCCACCAACCTCAAACGTGCGGTGGAGAGCGAGGGTGCCGAAATCTACAAGATGTTCACCAAACTCGCAATGCTCACCACCATTGATGACAACTGGCGTGAGCACCTGCGTGCTATGGACGACCTCAAACAGAGTGTGCAGAACGCATCCTATGAGCAGAAGGACCCCTTGTTGATTTACAAGCTTGAGGCCTACAATCTGTTCCGTGCGATGATTGACAAGATAAACCGCGAGGTGCTCTCCATCCTGCTGAAGGGTTACATTCCCACACGTGAGAACGCTCAGGACCGCTTGCGTCAGCGTCAGCAAAATCAGCAGAAGGTGGATGTGAACAAGTTGCAGGCTTCTCGTATGGCTGCTGCTGCGGCTGCCGGTCAGGGCGAGAAGAGTCGTCCTATGCCCGTACACGTTGAGAAGAAAGTTCGTCCCAACGACCCGTGTCCTTGTGGGTCGGGGAAGAAGTATAAGCACTGTCACGGCGCATAAAAAACGCAGATTGCGGGCAACTGCTGCGTCATACTGCGATAAACCCCCACCTCATTTGCGTGAGCAAACTGCGGTGGGGGTTTTCTTGTATTCCTTGCATTTGCACCGCACTTTGCGTTTTTTACTGCTACCAAACGTCAGTTTGCACCACAGTCAAAATAGGGAAAGCGTCATTCTGACGCCCTTGCATTTGCACCGCACTTTGCGTTTTTTACCGCTTTCGAACGCTTGATAGCACCGCAACCAAAATCACAAAACAGGCTGTGCCTGCTCCTCCCCTAAGTTAGGGGAGGTGCCCAAAGGGCGGAGGGGTTTGTGGGGTTGCGATAGACAAACCCCCTCGGCTTTCAGCCACTCCCCCTAACTTAGGGGGAGAGTGGCTTGGGGGAATTGAGTCGCCTTGCACTAACGTCCAACGTCTTTTTTAAGGGCCTTAGGGGCCTTAAAGCCCTTAGGGCCCTTCGCGCCGCTCCTCATTTACGAGTATCTTTTTTCATACCCGTGCCGAAGGCACACCAAAATGTTCAATTTTCAATTTTCCATTCTCAATTCCTTTCTTGCCTTTTCTGCTCTTCCCATACAAAAAAAGGCCCCCAAGTTTGGGAGCCTTTTTTGCATATCAGTGTCTGGGTGGTCTTACTCGGCCACGGCGGGGTCCATAATCAGTTTCAGCACGTCGCCACTCTCCAAGGTCTTGGCAGCGATGGCCTTAACCTTCTCGGCCGAAAGGGCGCCGATGATGGCCTCGTAGTCGCTGGTGTAGTCCACACCGGTGAGGTGGTAGTTGCTAATCCACTGTTTCCACGCGCCGTTCTGCTTGAGGTTGTCGGCACGCTGTTTCACCATAAACTCCTTAATCTTACCCATCTCCTCCTCGGTGGGACCCTCATTGGCGAGGCGCTCAACCTCCGGCAGGAGCATATCGCGCAACTCGTCTGCCATCTCGGGCTTGGTGTCGAAGCCAATCATCAGCAAGAAGTCGGGCTCACTGGGCAGGGTGCTCAGGCTTGCCGAGCACGATACGCCATAGGTGCCACCCTTCTCCTCGCGGATACTCTTGGTGTAGCGGATGTCGAGCAACTGGTCGAGTACGGAGAGGTAGATGCTGTTCTCCAAATTAACCTCCATCGGGCCGGTGAGCACATAGTAGATGGTGGTTTTGGGCATCTCCATAGGCACAGCGAAGCGGTTGGTGCGGTCGCCGGTCTGGAAGTCGTTGCTGTTGGCGCTGTTGTAGGCGAGTGTGCCCTTGGTCTTGGGCAGCGAGCCGAGGTACTTCTCCACGAGGGGTTTGATGGTGGCCTCGTCAAAGTTACCCACGATGGTGTAGGTCATATCATCGGGGTTGGAGAAGAGAGTTTTGTAAACCCTCTGGTACTGCTCGAAGTTAAGACCCTTAATCTCCTCCACGCTCCACGCTTTGGCCCTGTCGGGTTTGCTGTAGAGCGACTTGTAGAGTTCCCTCTGGAGTGCGTAGTTGGGGTCGGACTCCACGTTGGTGTAGGCACTCACGAGCTGGTCCTTCACGGTGTTGAAGGCATCCTCATCGTAGCGGGGCGAGGTGCCATAGAGGTAGAGCATCTGGAAGAGAACCTCCAAATCTTTGGGCGAGCACATTGCGTTGATGCCTTGCATCGAGCCACCCACGAAGGGGTAAACACTGATGGCCTTACCTGCGAGTTGCTTGGTGAGCTCGGTCTTGCTGAACTCGCCCACGCCCTGGTAGGCAATGAAGGTGTCAAGGTTGTCGGCCATAACCATATCCTCGGTAGCAATGAGGCTCTGACCGGCCATAATACCTGCGTGGAGTTGGATTTCGTCAGCCTTGAAGTCGGTGGGTTTGAGCACCACTTTCACGCCATTTTTGAGGGTCCACACGGTGTTGCCGAACTTGTCGGTGGTGGTCTTCTTCACCTTGGAGCCTTTGAGTTTGGTACCCTCGGGGATGAGGGGTTTCTTCACGGTGTTGTCCACGGGTGCTGCAATTTCGGCGGCATTCACCTTGGCGATGATGGCCTGCACCTCCTCCACGGTGGGCACTGCGAGGCCCTCCTTCTCGGGCTGGCTGATGAGCACCACCTGATTGGTGGGGGTGAAGCGCATCTGCTGTGCAAACTGGTTGAGGGTTGCGATGTCAAGCGAAGAGATGAGGGTGCTGTCGAGCTGCCACTCAAATTCGGGGCTGTAGAGGGGGGTGTTGTTTGCGAAGTTGTTGGTGTAGCGACCCACGAACTCACTGTGGCGGCGGTCGTTGCGGCGGTCGTAGGCTTGCTGGTTGCTACGCAAAATCTTGGCCTGTGCCCTCTCAAACTCCGACACGGTGAAACCATAGCGGCGCACCTTCTCATACTCGGTGTAGATGGCCTCAAACGACTTCAAGGCCTCGCCCTCACGTGCGTAGGCGTAGATTTCCATAATGTCCATCGAGCGGGTGATGCTACCGCTAAAGTTGCCTGCACTGAGGAAGGGTGCGTTGGGCTGTTGGCTGATGTCGTTCAGACGCTCGTTCACGATGGAATTTACGAAACTATCCAAAATGCTGTAGAGTTCATACACGAGGGTGTTGTTCATCTCCTTGGGCATTGCATCCCTGCGGGCGATGAGTTCCACGCTGGTCTGTGTAAGTTCGGGGTCGGTGAAGATACCGATTTGGGGCTCCACGGTGGCGGGCACGGGGATGTAGGCAATCTCCTCGGCGTTCTCCACTGCGGGGATGTCGCTCATAGTCTTGATAACCTTCTGCTCCATCTCGTCTACGTCAAAGTCGCCCACAACCACGATACACTGGTTCTTGGTGTTGTACCAACTGTGGTAGAAGTCGCGGATGTCGTCATAGGTGAACGACTGGAGTTGCTCAATGGTACCGATGATGTTGCGCTCGGCATAGCGGGTGGGGCCATAGATGTAGGGTGCGCTCTTCTCACGGATACGCCAGTTGGCATCGTTGCGGGTGCGCAACTCCTCGATGATAACGCCCCTCTCGTTGTCAATCTCCTCCTCTTCGAGCGAGATGTAGTAGGCCCAATCGTGGAGAATCATCAGCACGTTGTCCACAACGGTGGGGTCGCCAAGGGGCACACTCTGCATCATATACTGGGTTTGCTCCATTGCGGTCCAAGCGTTGAGGTTGGCGCCGAACTTCACACCCACACTCTCCAAGTAGTTAATCATATTCTTGTCGGGGAAGTTCTTGGTGCCATTGAAGGCCATATGCTCAAGGAAGTGGGCCAGACCAATCTGGTGCTCCTCCTCCTGCACTGCACCCACTTTGTCGTAGATGTAGAAGTCGGCCTGATTTTCGGGCTTGGCGTTGTGTTTGATGTAGTAGGTGAGTCCGTTTTCGAGCACGCCCTTACGCAGTTCGGGGTCCTGTGGCAGGGGCTCCATCGGATTCATTTGTGCCTGTACGCCCATAATGCTGAGGGCTACGAAGGCTACAATCGAAAAAAGTTTCTTAAACATAATCGTTGAGTGTTTGTTTGTGAATTTTTTGTTTGTCTTTGTCTGTTACCTAATCTAAACCTGTTCCTGTGGGGTGGGCACATTCACACTCCACCCCGATGGTGCCCTACTATGTGCGGGCACATTTACACTGCAAGGTAGTAATTTTCCCTCAAAAATGTAACTTTCGGCATCGTTTTTTTACATTTTCATTCTCTAAAACGACATTTGACAGGCAATATTGTATAGGAGTGTGGCAAATTAGGGCGCAGTCCCTAAGGTCCGTGGGTGGGGTTTTGTGCCGTTTGGCCTGCCCTTGTGGCCCTATTTGTTGTGGGGGATGTCATCGTCTTTGCTCGTTTTGTGTCTACCTGTTCCTAACCATATTTCCACGGGTGGACATCGTTTGGTTACAGCACAAAAAAAGACGTGGGTGTAACTTATTCTCAGAAGGTACGACCAAGCACCATACATACATAAGCACAACCCACGCCAAAAGACGTGGGCATTCAGAGTGCCTATTGCTTGTATGCGTAAATAGTTTGGTAGTTTTACTGAGAAAGCAATAGCCTAAATGCCATCCAATATTTGGGACTACATATTCTGTAATCAGCCACAAATATAATATATTTGCGACAAAGTCCGACACCCACGGCACACTTTTCTTCCCTGCCCGATTTCCAATTAAGGGCGCCAAGGTTTGATATTTTAAGCATATTTTGATACCTTTGCGAGGTTTACAACACCGAATGATGGAGAAAAAACGTACATACACCTACCGAATTGAGCCCTACCAAGCCGACCTCACACAGCGACTCACGCTGATGGGACTCGGCGACTATCTGCTCACCACGGCCAGCACCGATGCTATGCTCCAAGGCTATGGCAACGATATGCTCGCACCCAACTGTGGGTGGGTTATCCTGCGAATGGGTATGGAGGTGGTGCGCCTGCCGAAGCAGTTGGAGCGCATCACGGTGGCCACTTGGGTGAGCGATGTGAACCGCTTGGCCACCACACGTAACTTTGAGGTCTACGATGAGCAGGGGCTCCTCATTGCCCACGCATCCACCATCTGGGCAGCCATCGACCTCTCCACGCGCCGCACGCTCAACCTCACCGACTATCCCCTCTACTGCGCTGCGGTGGATAGCGACCTTGTGCCGCAGACCACTCCGCCCGTGAGGCTCTCCACGCCCGAGGAGCGTGCCCGCTACACCCATCAGGTGCTCTACAGTTACATTGACGGAAACGGCCACACCTACTCCATCAACTACCTCCGTATGGCTCTCGACTCAATGCCCCTTGAGGCACTCACCGCCGAGCGTGGTGTGAGGGTGGACATCAACTATATGCACGAGACCTACCACGGCGAGCGACTTACCATCATCACCGATGAGGCCCCCAATCCTACCTACGAAATCCGGTCGGAGCAGGGCACACCCGCCTGTCGTCTGCGATTGGAGTGGCGCTGATTAAATAGTAATTAGTAAAGAGTAATTAGTAAATAGTAAATAGTGGTTGGGAAGGAGCCGTTTCTTTCTAACACACAAAAACCCCTTCCGAGAGTTTCGGAAGGGGTTTTTGTGTTTGGGGGCCTTAAGGGCTTTAATGGCATTTGGGGCTTTAAGGCCCTCTATGCCGACTGGGGCAACTGGGAGTTTAGGGAGTTTCCCTTTCTTTCCCTTTTTGCTCTTTCTGCCCTTTCCAAAACAGACGCCCCCGCTGCTGCGCAGCAGAGCCTGTCTAACAAGTTTTTTTGTTAGGCAGGCTTGTTTGTTGTTGTGGATTTATGGAGGTAAAATTTCAATAGACGGGAATCGTAAAAGTTTCGATAAAATAGCATTAAGCGATGCAGACTTGCGTTAAATTGATGTT
>JAFQNC010000037.1 GCA_017396085.1 Tidjanibacter sp.
AAACAGTTCAACGCAAAATCACTGCGTTTCTTTATTTACACAAATATATATCTTTTGGTGCTATTTTCCAAATCTTATTTACTATTTACTACGATTATAACTAAAAAAACTGCCTAACAAAAAACTTGTTAGACAGGCTCTCTATACACTCATTCTGCACTACACGATAATAAGAAAATATTGCTCAAAGTTTCCTTATTAGAACCTACAATCAATGGGCAGTATATATCTAACTCTGACAGGAACTCCTCTCTGATACCCTGGAGTCCATTTAGGAGACTTATTCAATATTCTTATAATTTCTTCATTATATACTGGATCGGGAGATTGTAAAAACTCTATGTTGGAGATAGAGCCGTCCCTCTCTACAACAAACTGAACTACTACTTTGCCTTGAATCTTCTTCTGTACAGCTTTTTCTGGGATCTTAAATTCTTGTGCAAACCACATACGGAATGTATTAAGGTCGCCACCCATAAACTTGGGCATCACATCTACTTTAATAAATGCAGGCTCTTCGTATGAGTCAGGTATTTGAAGGTCAATTTCCACATCATCACGATAATCATAATAATATTCAACTATATTTTGAGGCAATAATAATTCTGACCAATATTGCCTTATTTCTATTACATTATTAAATTCATCATATTGATACTCATATTTATCACTTAATTTATTTTCATAATCATAAACAAAGAGTGCGATTACGCACTTATCAGAATTATATTCCCTTAGCTCTCTGCTTACGGCTATATTATTTTCATTATAGCTAACTATCTCGCTTATAGTCCCATCCTCTCCATATTGGTAACTATTCCATCTATTACGATAAAACGTTCCATCACCATTAGAATCCAACTCACTACTTAACGTATTACCACTATTATCAAGTGTTTCCTTTGTGACAAATGATATGTCGCCATTTTTTCTAAACCAGGTATATTTCACCTGCATACTATCCGTATGGTATGTATAATTTTCCTTGACAATAATCTTGGCACTACCACTATATTCCTTCGTTTCAGTCAATAACCCATTCTCATCATATGTGTACAAAGTCTTAATAGATAGAAAGCCGTCTTCTCCATATAACGATTTATCAACCAATAGGTTGTCTGGAGAGTATTTATACAAAGTCTTTGACTCTAATACATCATTGCTTTTATATTTCGTACACTCTACAACATCTCCCAAGGTATTAAACTTATATACTTCAGTATTAGATGGTTTGTCATCCTTAACGTGTTGTCCAAAAACATCATTTAGTGTATATTCTTTGCGTATTACAGATACAACATCGCCATGAATGGGAAACAATTCATCCCACCCTTGCCTCGTCTGAATATGGCTACTATTTTGAGCGTTGCACAACGATACTTGCCCCTCTATGATACCACATATCATCACCAATAACAAAAATTTCATACTACTGCGCTTTGTATGTTCCATAGTACCTGATTATATGATGTTATACATTATCTTTTATTTTCTCTTGGGGAAGTAGCCGACAAGGATTTCCTTCATCTCTCGCCAAGCCTCAAGGCGGAAGAGTTCGCCCAGCAGGGCATAGGAGCCAATGCCCACAACGATTTTGGCCACAAACACAACCAAGGCACTCGCACCCGTCAGCAGGTGGCCCACCCCACTCACGATGGCCAACATCGCAAGCGTAGCCAACGCAATGGGTACAACGTCTTTAATTCTGCGCCACAGCGACCACTCCCTGACGTAGTGGCGGGCAGCGAGGGTGTTCACAATCATATCCGACACAAAAATCGCCACCTGACCCCACGCAATGGCCCTAATACTTATGGGGATGGTAATGGCCAGCACTGCCGTGGCAATGAGTTTTTTCACAAACTCGATGCGGAAAATCATCTTGCCATCGCTGCACACCTTCACAATGTTGAACGAAATCACCGACAGTGGAGCCAGCAGTCCACCGATGCTCAAAATCTGCAAGTAGGGCACCGCAGGTAGCCACACCTCTGGCAGCAGGGCACGGAACATATCCTCGGCCACAAAAATCAGTCCGCCCATCAGTGGCAACATTACAAAAGCCCAGAGCACAAACACCTTACGGGCGTTGAGTGCAAGTTTTGGTTTATCATCCTTCTGGCGCGAGAAGGCGGGGAAAGTAACGTTCAGCACCGCCATAATGGTCGATGTTACGGGCATCTCCTTAATCTTGTTGCCTCGGTCGTAGTAGCCGAGTTCTGCCTTGGTGTAAAACTTGCCGATGAAGAGGTTGGAAATCTGGTAGTAGATGTTGCTCACAAGGTCGCTCAGCAGTATGCGTGAGCCATAGCGAAACATTGCCTTGATGCGGTCGAGCGAGAACAACCACTTGGGCCTCCAACTACTACCCCACCACAGCATTACGGTCTTAACCACCACAACACCAAGCCTTTGGCCCACCAGAGCCCACACCCCCAAGCCCTCCACAGCCATCCAAATGGCCACGCCACTCGACACTGCATTGGCCACCAGCGTGTAGAGCGAGAGGCGTTTGAACTCCATAGAGCGCGACAAGATGGCGTTCTGAATATTGGAGAGCGAATTGATTGGAATGAGCAGGTAGAGCACCGGAGCCAGCACCACAAACTGCGGGACATCAAAGAAATTGGCTATGGCGGGCGAGAGTGCCACCAAGATGGTGTAGAGAGCCACCGAAATGGCAATATTGACGTAGAACACCGAGGAGTAGTCCACATCATCCACCTCGCTCTTGCGAATCAGAGCCTGCGAAAAGCCACTATCCACAAGCGGCATAAGTATGGCAGGAAAGGCAGCCACAATGGCCATAATACCATAATCCTCAGGCGAAAGCAGATTTAGCAACACAAGGCTCACGGCAAGTTGCAACAAAGCCGAGCACACCTTTTCAATGGTGGACCACGCCACTCCCTTCACAACCTTATGTTTCAATTGTGCTGCCATCTATTTTTCTCTTCACTTTTTACACTTACTACTCTTTCCTGCATCTACTCAAAGAGGAATATCTCTTCGCCCTCGGCGTGCATATAGAATTTCTCACGGGCATATTTTTCAAGGAAAGCGTCATCTTTGAGGTTCTCCAAAAACAGACTATCTCGTTCAATCTGAGCCTCAAAGGCCTCTCTCTCGGCCTTCAATCTGCGCACCGAAGCCTTGGTCTTGAAATAGTCCACGAGGGGCAGGTCGGCAAAAAACACCACCAGCACCACAAAGACCAGAGTAGCAAGGCCCCAATGCCAATATTTTTTCAGAAAATTTTTCATACGCCCTCCTCTCAACGCTTTCGTTGCGCTATATTATCTCTTATGGTATGTGCATAAACTTGTGCACCTGCACCGACACATTCCACCTCGGATGCGCCTTGGCATACTCAACCACCTCCCCAATGACAGCCTCATAGCGGCTCCATTCGGGTTGCAGGTAGAGCAGGCACTCCTCGCCCACCCTTGCGGCACACTCCTCGGCCCAAGCAAAATCCTCGGCACTCTCCACAATCACTTTCAATTCGCTCGCCACGGCACACACCTCATCCAGAGGAGCCTTCTGACGTTTGGGCGAAAGGCACACCCAATCGAACTCGCCACTCAACGGCGAGGTACCCGAAGTTTCAAGGAATATTTCCAAACCCTTCTCTTTCAGCCCTTTGGTGAGCAATCCGAGGGGATAGAGCAGCGGCTCGCCACCGGTAATCACAATGGCCTGCGCCTCATAGGAGGAGGCGCGAGCGATAATCTCCTCCACCTCCACGGGTGGGAATTTGCGTGCATCCCAAGTGAACTTTGCATCGCACCACTTGCACCCCACATCGCAACCGCCAAGGCGTATAAAATAGGCGGGCTTACCACTATGGAAGCCCTCGCCCTGAATTGTATAGAAATCCTCCACAAGGGGCAACAACTTGCCCCCTTGGAGTATGTCGGCATCAATCCTACTCATTTACAACGGTGTAGATATCTTTGAGGTTGCGGCCCAACTCATCATAGTCCAAGCCGAAGCCCACGATGAAATCGTTAGGAATCTCCAAGGCACGATACTTGACATCGTAGTCCTTGCTGAACTTGCTGGGTTTGAAGAGCAGGGTGGCAATCTCCACACTTGCGGGACGGTGGCCGGCCAGCGAGCGCAACAGGTGCTCCATACTCTCGCCTGTGTCCACAATGTCCTCCACGATGATGACGTGGCGACCCTCAATATTGTTGCGCAAACCTATGAGTTCCTGCACCTTACCCGTAGAGGTCATACCACTATACGAAGAGAGTTTCACAAACGACAATTCACAAGGGAAGTTAATCTTCTGCATCAACTCACTCATAAACATAAAGGCACCACTGAGCACACCCAGAAAGAGCGGAGTCTCAACATCCTTGTAGTCTTCGTTGATTTTATCGCCCAATGCGGCAATGGCCTTGTCGAGTTCGGCATAGGGGATGGAGAGTTCAAAAGTCTTATCGTGCAATACGACTCTGGGTTTGTTGTTCTCTTGATTCATAGCAAGTGGCTGTGTTAAAAAAATGTGTGGAGCCACGCAAATATACCCAATCGTGGGGATACATTGTGGCCAAATTATAATTACCTTTGCAAAGGTAATAAAAATTTATATGAACGAAAACATAATAGGCGCTCTTTTACTCACACTTTTTGCAGGTCTTGCCACCGGCATCGGTAGTGTCATAGGTTTTTTTGCCAAGCGCACCAACAAGAAGTTCCTCTGCTTTTCGCTCGGTCTGTCGGCCGGAGTGATGGTCTACATATCGTTTATGGAGATGTTGCACACCTCCCGCATCGAGTTGGAAACTCTGCTGGGCGATGCACAAATGGGTGATTTAGTGGCCATTGGGCTCTTCTTCGGCGGAGTGCTGCTGGCTGCCCTCATCGACAAACTCATTCCTGAGAGCGAAAACCCACACGAACTCCACAACGTGGAGGAGATGCAGGGTGAGGACAACCAAAACCACCACCACGCCAACATCAACCGCCTCAAACATATGGGCCTCGTTACGGCCCTCGGCATTGCCATCCACAACTTTCCCGAGGGTATTGCCACCTTTATGGCCGCCTATGAGGACATCGGTATGGGCTTGGCCATTGCCGTGGCGGTGGCCATCCACAACATCCCCGAAGGAATTGCCGTGTCGGTGCCCATCTACCACGCCACCGGTAGCCGCAAGAGGGCTTTTTGGTACTCCTTTGCTTCGGGCCTTGCCGAGCCACTTGGAGCATTGCTTGCGTGGGCACTGCTGATGCCGTTCCTCTCGCCCGTGCTATTGAGTTGCGTAATGGCGGCCGTTGCGGGCATAATGATTTACATCTCGTTTGACGAACTCCTGCCCGCCACACACCAATATGGCGAAAATCACATCGCCCTGCTGGGCATTTTCCTCGGTATGGCTATTATGGCCGTGAGCCTCATACTGCTGTAAGTAAGGACTACACTTAACAACAATAAAGGCGTGTAACCTTCGGAGTTACACGCCTTTTATTGTGGTCAAGTTTGTTCACCTATTTCACTTTGGTTGAACGTGGGCCGACATAGGAGCGTTTGAGCCCACCGAAGTCGAGCACAATCTTCTGCACCACCACTCCTGCATCGCCACAAAGTATCTTCAGCGTGTGGCGACCAGCGCCATCCACCTTCATTGTAGTCTTTTTGATGGAGCAGTTTTTGAGCACACTCTCGCTCCAAGGCTGGGAGTACTCGTGCGATGAGATGGTGGGCGTGGCCACAAACATATCGTCAATGCTTACCCCATAGCGCAACTCCTTGTTGGTGGCATCGTGGCCACCATACTCGTTGCCAAATTCCTCTTTGTCATAGAGTTGGAAGGTGGGCAGGGTGTAGGTGTAGACATCCACCGAGCCCTCGCTGAAGGTGTAGAAGTCATACTCCAAACAGGGGCCCTTTTCGTAGAGATTTTGCTCCTTGGCCAAGGGGTTACCCATCTGCACCGAGGTGTTCTCCACGCCGAGGTTCTCAATCAGCATCATCTCAATATCCTCGTTCTCCACCTTGCGATGGAACTCCGCAGCAGGAATAGACACATAGCCCCTATTCTCCACAAACAGCCCCGCAAGGCTCTCTGCGCCCTCCTCCACCTCGGGGTTAAACACCGACACAGCCACTCGTTTGGAGCCACCTGCACCCACAATGTGGATGTACTCCAGCAATTCCTCGCCCTTGGGCACCGCACTCCAATCAATGGACACCTGCACCTGCTCTTGCTCCTCCACAATACCGCCAACCTTGTCGGTCATTATCCAATCGGCCGTGCAAGTCAAGCTCCACTCAAAGGGCTCACACCCCTTGTTGTAAATCTCCAAGCGGTGTGTTTCGGGCAGCAGAGCGTTGAAAGTAGGCAGAGCGGCAAAGTTGGCTCCACCACGCACCACATCGTTCTCCTCACACCACACCCCCATCACGGCCCCGCTGTGGAGTTCTATGGAGTCCAACTTGGGGGTGTTGAAGTAGCGAGCCGTAACTCCGTGGCGCAGGCTCATCATCCCCTTCCACTTGCCCCCGAGCATACCATTGTAGTCGGCAGTGAGTGCTTTGAGCGTTTGCTCACTTGCCAGCGACTCCCCACGCAACGAGTTGGTTGCGGCACGTTCTTGGGTTGCATACCAGCGGTTTTTCTGTGCCAGCAGCAACATTCGGTTCATCTCTTCGCTACCCCTCACGGGATAGTGTACGAGTTGATAGTAGGCCGCCCGAGCCTCCTCGGGTAGCAATTCATAGAGTGCCGAAGACCTCTGCCCAAGGGCCTTGTAGTCGGCCAAGCGGCCATCGGCTTCGTTGTAGTTGGCGAAGGAGTAGTCGGTGTCGGTTACGATTTCGTGCTTGTTGTATTTGGTGTTCCACTCAAACCCCCACCCCATATATTCGGGCTTACTCGTGAAGGCTAAGCGATAGTATTCGTTCATAATGTGGGTGAGTTCATCGGTGTGTTGCTCTCCGAAGATGCCTCCCAACCAACGTCCGTGGGCGGTGGCAACACTCTCATAGTCAAACGAGTGGAAGTCGTAGGCCATATCGAGAAAGAACTCCATTGCGAACTCACAGGGTTTGATGTCGCCCACATTGAGCAACCAGATGCGGTCGCCACCGGTGGCATAGACCTTCGACAACTCCTCATACATAAGTTGTGGAGGAGTGGTGCAGAGCCATAGGTAGTCGTGGGGCTTGCCGTGGTAGGAGACGTGGTAGTAGACACCCGAGCGGCCCGAGCGCAACCTCTCCTTGGGGTTGCTCAATCGTTTCATATAGCCAAAATTGTCATCGGGCCAGATGATGGTTACCTCGTCAGGCAGGAGCATACCCTTCTCGTAGATGTCGAGCACCTCCTTGTAGGGAGTGAAAGCCTGAGGTATCTCTGTAAGGGGTTTCTGTATGATGTCGCTCAAAATCTGCCTTTGGTCGTTGAGTGCGCTCTCCAAGATGGCCTTGCGGTCCTCAAAACTGCGACTGCCCTCCATCGCCTTGTCGTGCAGGCCACGCAGGGCGAGCGTGTAGATGTTCTCATACATTCCGTTCTCCTCCACCCTCTTGCGCAACACGCCATTGATTGTGGCCTTGTTGGTCTGGTAGTTCCACTCTCCCTGCACCTTTTTGTTCCACTCTCGGGCGTTGTTGTAGAGCAGTGGCTCGCAGTGCACCGAGCCCATCACTATGGCATAACTGTCGGCCACCACCTTGTTTTCGGCAATCTCGTTGAAGGCCACCGAGCGGCGGTGCATTGCGGGGCAGAGGTAGTTGGCCTTCAAGCGCAGGAGCAGTTCACACACCTTGGCGTAGGTCTTGGGGCCAATGGTGCCTGCCTCGGGCTCAAAGGTGTTGGTTGCCCACGGGAGCAATCCCCAATCCTCATCGTTGATGAAAATACCTCTATACCTGACTGTTGGCTCAGCCGACACAAAGGGTTCCACCCCCACGGCCACCCTCGCACGCTTCCTGATGGGCACATCGGCCCACCAATACCAAGGCGACACCCCAATGGCCTCCGAGATGGAGAGCAAACCGTAGGCGGTACCCCTGCGGTCGGAGCCTGCCACCACCAGCGCACGTCCAATGCCCCTGAAGGGGTGCTCCACGCAGAAAACGCCATAGCGTTCCCAGCCACCCTCATAGGCGCTCACATCAATCCTACCCTCGGCCACAAGGCGGTCCACAAGGGCACTTTGCCCAATGGTGCCCACCACAACCACGTTGGCGGCCGAGGAGGGCAAGGAGTTGGTTACTCGTGGTCTACGACCACTCACGGCCTTCACATCGTCAGCAAAGAGGGTTGCAACTTTGCCCACCACCTCGGCATCGGCCGAGTCGTAGACGATGGTGGCGGTGCGGCGGCCCGAGGCAATCTCAAAGGCCCCTTTCTCGTCCGACAACACCACCTGAGCCTCCACCCCAAAGGTGGTGCCCAAGAGCAGCAGAGTCAATATTTTGCACACTTTTCGTATCATAGAACTCATTATTATCACACGTTAGAGTGGTTGGTCGGTGTAGTAGACAAAATCACGCACAAAGAGTTTGTAGGGCTTTTGGTAGTTGGTCCAGCGGAGTTCCAACTCATAGTCGCCCTTGGGAAGGCCATAGATGTGGTAGATGTCGTAGCGGCGGTGCAGGAAGTTGATGGGCATATCGAAGGTAGCCACCTTCTCGCCATTAAGGTAGAGGTCAAACCAAGCCACATAGTCCTCCGAGCCATTGCCTTGGCGCATTGTGCCGTGGAGGATGAATCCCGTGCCGTGGAATTTTGCACGGAACACGTTGTCGGTCACGTTCTCATCGAGGTGTATGCGCTCCACGGGATAGAGCCCCTCAAAACACTGCTCCAGTGCCACGGGCTCAATCTTGGTGCGGGGGATAACAAAGTTCTGCTCGGTAACCTCACTGCCAGCCCTGCGGACCACCTCGGTGGCGTGTTTCATACCGAGGGCGTAGACATCCTTCATTGAAGAGTCCGTGTAGGGGAATTTCACCTCGTCCACGAGTTCGATGGAGCGTGTCCACTCCTCGCCAATACCCTCATAACCAAGCATCACACCGAGGATGCCGCCCGCCGTGGCAGGGTTGCAATCGGAATCCTGACCGCATCGTGTTGAGATGTCGAGCGTCTTATAAAAATCCTTTTCGCCATAGAGCAGTCCTATGACCACATAGGCCGAGTTGAGCGCAGCGTCAATGTTGTACTCGTGCAACACACCATAGCCACAAGCGATGTCCTCCTCGCCGTGCAACTGCTGCAACTCCTCCCAAGCGGCCCTCCAATCGGTGGGATACTTGCGCCAGAGGGCAATGGTGTTGGCGATACACTTGTGGTAGCGACTCTCGGCAGGGATAGCCTTCAGGGCCTCGGTTACGACCTCCTCCACACTGTCGCTCACGAAGGCCATTGCATACATTGCAGCCACATATACTCCCCCATAGTAGCCATCGCCATAGTTCATAATATGGCCCACCTTGTCGCAAAAACGGCTCGATTCGTTCACCAAGCCGGGCGACATCAGACCGATGAAGTCGGCCTCAATTTGGAAGTCGATGTCGTCAGCGTGGGGGTTGTTGAGCCAATGGCCCGACTGCGGGGGCATAATGCCACGCAGGATGTTGTAGCGGGCAATTTGGTTGGCGTGCCAGAGTTTGTAGTCGGCACCGGCAAAGGTGGTGGCGAAGACGTCCACGGGTGCATCCATACCGTGTTTTTCGATTACCTCCATAAAGCAGATGTCCATATAGATGTCATCATAAAGGCCCGCACGCTTCTCGAAGGTTGTTTTCACGTAGTCATCGTACCACGGAATTTCGTACTCCTCGGGGATGGGCACCCCCTTGAATTTGAACTCCGTGAGGCCACCATAGGTGCAACCGATGACCTGACCGGCCCAGCCTCCTTTGATTTTGTCCTGCATTGTCGCCTTTGAGATGACGTAGGGCTCGTTGCTGCGGCAACCTCCCAGCAAGAGAGCAACCACTCCCACTGCGGCCCAAAGCGAAAATGTGTGTTTCATACGGTATGGGGTTATTAGTTTATTTTGACAATTCATTTTCCAATGTGCAAAGTTGCACAAACAAATATACCAACAACTTTCCGCACCTCCAAAGGTTTGAATTATTGTACTCTACTTTTGAAAAATCCTTGCATCAACACTTGTTTTTTACACGAAATGGGTTACTTGGAGAGTTCCCGAGCCACACTCTCCAACAACAAAAAGCGTGTGCTCCGCCTTTGGAACACACGCTTTTTGTTCAATACTTATTGTTACGCCGCCCGAACTAAACCAAGCCCGAGAAGCCCATAAAGGCCATTGCCAAGATACCTGCGGTAATCAGTGCGATGGGCACACCCTTCACAGCCTTGGGGGTGTCGGCCAACTCCAGCCTCTCCCTCAAACCTGCAAAAATCACAAGCGCAAGAGCAAAGCCAAGTGCGGTGGAGATGGCATAAACAACCGACTCCACGAGGTTAAACTCCTTCTGCACAAGCAGCAGAGCCACACCAAGCACAGCACAGTTGGTGGTAATCAGAGGCAGGAAGATACCCAAAGCCTGATAGAGCGAGGGCGAAATCTTCTTCAAAATAATCTCCACCATCTGCACCAGCGCAGCAATCACAAGGATAAACACGATGGTCTGCATATACTCCATACCCAGCGGTACCAACACGTAGTACTGCAACAGGTAGACAACCAGCGAACTGATGGCCATAACAAAGGTAACCGCAGCACCCATACCCATAGAGGTCTCAACCTTATTGGACACGCCCAAGAAGGGGCAGATACCCAAAAATTGCGACAACACAACGTTGTTCACAAATATTGCTCCAATGATAATAGCGAACATCTCCATAGTCTACTACTTTTTAGCGGTTAATTTACGGAACAAAATCATCAGGTAGCCCAGCACGATGAAGGCACCGGGGGCAAGCACAAAGATGAGTGCGCCACCACCCTGCCACAAATCCATACCGAAAATCTGGCCATTACCCAAAATCTCCCTCACCATACCAATCAGTGTGAGCGACAAGGTGAAGCCCAAGCCAATGCCTGCGCCATCCAAAGCCGAAGCCCACACACCGTTTTTCGAAGCAAATGCCTCGGCACGGCCCAAGATGATACAGTTCACCACAATCAGCGGGATGAACACGCCAAGGGTGTTGTAGAGGTCAGGCAGGTAGGCCTGCATCAGCAACTGCACAACCGTAACAAACGATGCAATCACCACGATGTAGGCGGGGATACGCACCTTGTCGGGGATGAGGTTCTTAATCAATGAAATCACAATGTTCGACATAATCAGCACGAACATAGTCGCTGCGCCCATACCCATACCATTGGCGGCAGAGGAGGTGGTTGCCAGCGTGGGGCACATACCCAACACCAATACGAAGGTGGGGTTGTTCTTCACAATGCCCGAAGTAAAAGTCGATAAATTCTTACCCATAGTTTTCTATCTCTTCGTATTAACGTACTATTTGTGTTTGCAATTTGCGCCACAGTTGCCGTGAGGGCCCTTGCCACACTCTTGTGCTTCCTCTTTGGTACAGCCTCCACAAGCGGGAGCCTCGGTTGCAGTAGTGGCATTTTCGGTTTGCGCTTTGAGTTGGGTTGCCGAGGTGTAGGCGTTCACTTCGCCCGTGGTAACACTCTTGAATGCAGCGTAGGCACGAGCCACAGCGTCTGTATAGGCCCTTGAAGAGATGGTTGCAGCGGTGAGTGCATCCACATCGCCACCATCCTTCTTCACGGTCATATTCACATCCGCAGCCTGTTTGCCCCTAAAAGAGAGCAGCAGCACATTGTCGGCCACAGTCATATTGGTACCCAAACCGGGGGTCTCGGCCTGCTCCAGCACCTCGATGTTCACGATGGTACCATCGACAGCAAAGCCCACCATCAGTTTCACATTTCCGTTGAAGCCATTGGGCGAAGTGCTCTCAAAGGCATAACCAACAGTCTGGTCGCCACTCTTGGCCTCGTAGTAGACACCCTCAAAGCCCTCCACGGTGGCAGCCTCGGGAGTATTGTCAAACTCGGGCAGCACTGCTTTGAGTGCAGCCACAACCTTTTGTGCTTGCGCTTTTGCGATGGGCTCGGCAGTTACGTTGTTCACAAGAGCAACGGCACCCGAAGCCACAAGGCAGATGACAAACAGCACAAGGACCATATTTTTCAATGAACTTTTCATACTCTTCTCTGCCTCCTTATTTTTTAGATTTAACAACACCAAAGCGTTTGGGGCGCACATATTTGTCAATCAGAGGCACCACTGCATTCATAATCAGAATGGCAAACGACATACCCTCCGGATAGGCACCCCAAAGGCGCACAAACATTGTAATCATACCGATACCGATGGCGTAGATTATTGCGCCCTTGGTGGTCATCGGCGAGGTTACATAGTCGGTGGCCATAAACACAGCACCCAGCACTGCACCACCATTCAGAAGGTGGAACAAGGGGCTCATATACTGCTCGGGGGCAATGGCCCAAGTGATACCCGAAATCAGAGCCATAGTGCCCAGCACGAACACGGGCACGTGCCAACGGATAACCCTCCTGACGAGCAACCACACAAAGCCCAAAAGCAGAGCCACAGCCGAAATCTCACCCAGCGAGCCGCTCCTCATACCGAGGCTCATAGCCCCCAAGTCGAAGTTCTGCATCACCTCGCTCATGGGAGTGCCCACTTTCAGAGCCTCCTTGGCCACAGCCAGAGGAGTGGCACCACTCACTGCACCGGCAGCCTCGGGGAAGGTGGTCATTGCCACGGGGAATGCAATCAGCAGGAACACACGGCCCACCAATGCGGGGTTAAAGGGGTTCTTACCCAAACCACCAAAGGTCATCTTACCGATGCCGATGGCAACCACAGCACCAATGGCAACAAGGCCCAGAGGAATGTTTGCGGGCAAGTTGAAGGCCAAAAGCACACCCGTAACCACAGCCGACAAGTTGCCGAGGGTTGCGGGGCCTTTGAGCAAAAATTTCTGAACAAACCACTCTGTCAGCACGCAGCAAGCCACCGAAAAAGCGGTTACGATAAATGCCTGCCAGCCATAGGCCAAAACCGACACCACCAAAGCGGGCAGCAATGCAATCAGCACATCGCCCATCATTCGGCGAGTGTCGTTGCTACCGTGCACGTGGGGAGCAGGCGAAATTACCAATTTTTGAGTACTCATAGTCTTTATACTTTTATTTTCGTTTCTCCTCCTATGTTTATTTCTTTGCAGCGGCGCGGGCCCTCATACGTTTCATAACCTCACCCTTACCGATGCGCAGCCAGTCGAGCAGCGGCAAGTAGGCGGGGCAGCTGAACGTACAGCAACCACACTCGATACAATCTGCAATGTTGTGTGCCTCACACTCGTCATACATCTCCTTCTTGGAGAGTTTCGAGAGCAGATAGGGCTCCAAGCCCATAGGGCAAGCCTCCACGCACTTAGCGCAGCGGATGCAGGTGTCGGGCTTCTGACGGAGCGACTCGGCAGTGGGAATGAGCAACACGCCCGAAGTACCCTTCGTTACAGGAGCATCCACGTTGCTCACCGCACGTCCCATCATAGGACCACCGGCCACAACCTTACCAACGCCCTCCATACCACCACAATAGGCGATAAGTTCGCTCATCGGGGTACCAACCCTAACGAGAAGGTTCTTAGGTGAAGCAAGAGTTGAGCCTGTTACGGTTACAACCCTCTCTACCAGAGGTTTATTCTTTATCACAGCCTCATAGACTGCCAAAGCCGTACCCACGTTCTGCACCACGGCACCAACGTCAATAGGAAGGCCACCGCTGGGAACCTGACGACCTGTAACAGCAGCAATCAGCTGTTTCTCGCCTCCCTGCGGGTAGCGCATCTTCAGGGGCACAATCTCAATTTCCACGTATGCACCGGCAAGTTTCTTCAGTGCAGCAATAGCATCGGGCTTATTATTCTCTATACCTATATATATTTTATCAACGCCAATAGCCTTTGCCAAAATCCTTGCACCAACCAGCAGTTGTTCGCCCTTCTCAAGCATCACACGGTAGTCGGCAGTGAGGTAAGGCTCACACTCAACAGCGTTGATAATCAAGCACTCGGCCTTCTTTCCGGGAGGCACCGAGAGTTTCACGTGGGTGGGGAATGTTGCACCACCCATACCAACGATACCCATCTCGGATACCTTTGCGATAATATCCTTGGCCTCCAAATTGATGTTCTTCACAAGAGTGTCGCTCAAATCAACACCCTCTACCCACTCGTCGCCCTCTACCGCAATGGTTACGCAGGGTTTCATCATTCCCTGTGCATCGGCTTTGGCGTCTACGGCCGTAACCGTACCCGACACAGAGGAGTGGATATTGCTCGACACGAAGCCGCCCGCAGTACCGATAACCTGACCTGCAAGCACCTTGTCGCCCTTAGCCACACAAGCCACCGCAGGGGCACCAATGTGCTGAGCCAAAGGAATTACAACCGTTTTGGGCAGGGGAAAACGCTCAATGGCCGCACCCTTGCTATACTGTTTGTTGTCAGACGGATGAATACCGCCAATAGGAAATGTCTTCATACTCTCTACTCTGTTTTTGCGGTTTCATTAACTTCCACTTTCACTGCCTCCTCCACCTTGGGAGCCTCCTCCACCTTGGGAGTGGCGGCAGCCTTGGGGGCCTCGGGTTTCACCTCTGCTGCGGGTTTACGTGCAGGAAAACCAAACTCCACAATAGCACCTGTGGGGCACTCTGCCACGCACTTACGGCAGAACTTACACTTGGTGTAGTCGATGTAGGCGAGGTTGTTCTCAACGGTGATGGCACCGTGAGCGCACACCTTGGCACACTTACCACAGCCGATACAAGCAACCTTACAAGCCTTGCGAGCCACTGCACCTTTGTCCTTATTGACGCACGAAACGTAAATCTTACGGCCCTTGGGTGCTTTCTTGCGCAACTCAATGACAATCTTCGGGCAAGCCTTCACGCAAGCGCCACAAGCGGTACACTTCTCCTCGTCTACCTCGGGCAGTCCGGTCTCGGGATTTATCGTCAGAGCCCCAAAGTCGCAAGCCCTCACGCAGTCGCCCAAACCGATGCAACCAAATGCGCAACCGGTGTTGCCCGCATAGAGCGAAGCAGCAACAGCGCACGAAGTGGCACCATCGTAGACATTTGTCCTCGGACGATTCTCGCAGCTACCGGCACAGCGCACCACAGCCACCTGTGGCTCCTTCTCGGCGGCAACCTTACCCAAGTAGGCGGCGATGAGTTTCATACACTCGCCACCACCCACGGGGCAGTAGAGCGATGAAATGTCATCCTCCTTCACCAATGCCTCGGCCATACCACGGCAGCCTGCAAAACCGCAACCGCCACAATTTGCTCCGGGCAATTTCTTCTCGACCTCGTCAATTCTGGGGTCCTCTTCTACCTTGAATTTCTTGGCAACCAGAAACAGAAGCAGTGCCAGCAGGGCACCAAGTCCGCTGATAACCAACACGGTATACAACAAATTTCCCATTACAGATTAGATGTTTTTTGTTAATACAGTTAGTTTTATTTTGATTGATATATTGTTCGGGCGCATAGTAAATTCCAATCAACCTACAAAATTAGGAATTCTCTCTTTAGTGTGCAAATTCCATCGGCATTTTTTTAGGCATAAAAATCAAGAGATTTCAAGACCCGATTTGGGGTCAAGGCACACTAAACGGCACACCATCAAACCAACATAGCACGCTATCAATCAATTTATTACAAGGCCCAACACTCCACCACAGCATATCAACCCCGTCTTTCTTGCCGGCAATACAATGCAACCAATAAGAACGATATTGCTATCAAAACGTATCTATTTGATATACATATCGCCTCCGACTTCCTAAATTTGTATCATCCAAAAAGCCATTAAACTATGAAAAAAACTTTATTGTTTGTTTGCACCCTATTGGCCTGCCAATTGGCATTGGCAGACAGCCAGTGGCCAAATCACTATCAGGGCGGTGGGGAGAAACTCTTCTACAATCAACAAACCATTGAGCAGATACGTGAGCGCATTGATACACAAGTGTGGGCCAAGAATTTGTACCAACGCCTAAAACAGGAGTTGGCAGACCCCGAGGCCGAAGCATACAAGCCACTCAAAGGTCTTGATGGACTCCCTCGGCGTAGTTATGAGGGGCGATGGACTCGCGATGCGGTTCTTTGCTATCGTATTGACGGAGATGAAACCCACTTGCCAAAGGCGATAGATAACATCGTGAGTTATTTCAAACTTGACCAACCCAATCAGCCCTGCTTTCTGCACGATACAACTAAGGCGTTTGAAAAATATTGGGAATGGGGTTGGTATTCGCTCTTTCATCTGACGGCCTACGATATGATAAAAAATCACCCCTTGATGCGCCCATACCACTCACTAATGGAGCAGCGCATTGAGGAGATTATTGCAGAGGGTAAGCGTTATGAGCATCGTATAGAGCGCCTCGGTAATGTCCAATTTTTCGGAGTAATCGTCTTGGGCATATATGGTTTTGTGAGCAATGACACACAGGCTGTTGATTTGGCCGTTAATGGTGAAAACGGATTCAAATCCTATTTGATGCGTTTTCGTGATGAGGGGTGCTTTGCTCCCGAGCCGCTTCACTACACATTCGGCTATGTGGACTGTTGTATGACTTTACTGGCCGAGGCAGCCCGTAAAAACAACTATCCGGAAGACCTCTACTACTACGAAGCCCCAAATGGCGCCTCGATGTATCGTATGTATGAGAGTTTTTTGCAGGCGGCAGCACCCAATGGCTTTGGATTTGACAATGGCGATGGCGGTGTGCGCCAAGGATGGGCGAAAGGCAAGGTTCTCAACGAGCACACCCCCATCCTGTCCTCCTTTGGGAAGATTCATCGCACAAACCAAAAACACGAGGTTTACCACGCAGCCTATCGCACTCCGACAACAGCGTGGGCAGTGGCACAAAATCCCAATCGTGATGATAGGTGCTCGACCTTCTGGGGGTATAGTGCATTGACTCACGGCATCTCGTGTGATGAGGCAGTTGCTCCGGAGGCTCGCAGCGTGGTCTATCCGGAGATGGGCAACGCCTACATTAAGAGTGTGCAGGGGCGTGATTATTGGTGGAGCGGCTCTCTGGTTGTGCATATTCGCAATGGTGCATCGCAGCAATTCCACAGCCATAACGACCATTTCTCCTTCACGCTGACTGCTTTCGACAAGTTCATCTACAACGACCATATGCTGCATTGGGACTACCTCTGTCCGCGAAAGGGCCGTGCCAACTACACCCCTATGTCGGGGCTTATCTGCAACCACAACACGGTGGTTGTGGATGGCCGAGAACCTGACGTGTCGGTGATTAAGTTGGGCCGTACAAAGCCGGAAGTGCCGGGAGTGCCATTCTCCGAAATAGAGCAGCAGGGACCTATGCAATGCATCTCGTGCGAGGGTTCTCCCTATGGTGGCGTGTGGCAAAAACGCACATTCTACGTAACACCGGAGTATGTGCTCGACATCTTTGCCCTTGAATCGGACAGTGAGCACACCTACGACTATTTGTTGCACTCACTGGGGCGTGGGGAGTATTCGGGAGTCGGCACTTGGAGCGACTATCCACAGCTGTCGGCCGAGTATGGCTTGCGTGATGTGGACAGCAAATCAAAGCGAGATGACCGCTGGTGGTTGATGCACACCCAAATGGCACCGTGTCTTGATGCTGTTCAGATGGATTTTTTGGACACGGACAGCATCGGTGTACACACTACTGTGCTGCACGAGCCTAACACACAACTCATCACCACTTCCCTGCCGACATATATCTCTTGTTCCAAGGGTTGGAATGGCTCATATCAACACCCTCGCCGTCCGATGGCTGTGGTGCGCCGACACACAAAGGCAACCACCTTTGTGGCCCTACACGAGCCCTACCAAAATCAGTTGGAAAGCCCTCTGACAATTGAACGAGCAGGTGATATAATCATTGTCAAGGGTGCTCAATTCGTGGACACCTACAATCTGACGACAAAAACCTTTACGCGTCAGTAGGTGTGCCCTTTGAACAAGCCCGTCTAACGAGTTTTGTTTATAACAATTTCACCCCCGTCAGAAGACTTCTGGCGGGGGTGAATATCATTTTGGCCTTGTCGGACCTATCCCAAATAAGGGGGCTTGATGCGAAACACAATGACCTTCTCAAGCCTTTTGCGGAAGAAGGCCAACACCACGTAGTAGAGCGCACAGGTGGCCAGAGCCGACACACCCGACACCAATTCGCCCAACGATGTGGTTGCAAACAGAGCCACCAACATCAGTACAAAGGGGACAATGTAGGAATAAAGTACCGCTTTGATGCCCATAACCTCCTCAATGTAGACCGTAATTTGTTGGCCCACCTGATAGAGTTCGGTGTGGTCGTTGTAGATGGTAACCTTGCGGCGTTGGCTCTCGCTCTTGCCACAAATCTCCTTGGCCTTACATCCACCACAGGCACTACTCACAATCATCTCGGCCTCAATGCGACCCTCTTCGGCACAAATCTCCACGATTTCGGCCTCGTGCTCCATTATCTTTCCCATAATATTGCTTCTATTTCTTCTCTGCTTTCTACGGCAACTTTACCTTAATTTTGAATTTTGAATTCTGAATTTTGAATTCTACTGTTGTCCCTTGGGCAGGTCCACATAACTCTTGTCCAACGGCATTGTGGAGAGTTCCACAATGGGGCTGAATTGGTAGATGTGGTTGAGAGCATCATACATTGAGCGGCGCACCCTGTCCACAATCTCCTCGTCAAAACCCGCCTCAATAATCTCATCCCTGCTCTGCCAGCACTCCAACAGGCGGTAGAGAATGGCGTCAATCTCCTCATAGGATGGCAGCGGGGCCTCATCCTTCTCCACGTGGAGTTCCGAGGAGGGATTTTTGAGCATTATATGCTCCGGAATAACCCTCCTCTCCGAATTGAGGTGGCGGGCCAAAGCAAACACATCGCTCTTGTAGAGGTCGCCGAGGATGCTGATGGCACCTGCGGTGTCGCCATAGAGGGTGAGCGCACCAATGGCCAACTCGGTCTTGTTGGCAGTGTTGATGGGCACCAATCCCCTCTTTTCGCACACAGCCATAAACAAGGCAGTGCGCAAACGCATCTGGAAGTTGTCCTCCAACCTCTGCGAGTCGGGCTCGCCAATGGCAGCCACAATGGTATCAAGGCTACTGCGGTAGATGTCGTTCAAAGGCACCGTGATGAGTTCAATACCCAACGAGCGAGCCAACTCCTCCGCATCGGCGGCCGAGTGGTCATCGGAATATTTCGTGGGCATTTGCAGCGCCACCACCCTATCGGCACCCAGCGCATCAACCAGCATCACGGCCGACACCGAGGAGTCGATACCACCCGAAAGCACCAAGCAAGCCTTCGAGAGATTTTGCTTCTCGAAGTAGTCGCTAATGGCCAAACGGAGCGCACTGCGCACGTTTGCTATCTTATCCTGATAGGGGACTTCGATTTCTTGATTTGTTGCGGTGGTGTCCACAAAGGCAATCTCCTCCACAAAACTACCCAACAAGTTCACCGCCCTGCCCTGTGCATTGAACACTGCCGAGGAGCCATCGTAGACCACACCCTCGGAGCCACCCACTTGGTTTACATACACCAGTGTGGCATCGGCCACGTAGGCCTTGCGGGCGAGAGTGTCGTAGCGGCGTTCAATGCGGCCCTGCGTATAGCGGTCGGCACCCAACACGATGATTGTGTCGGCATCCGAGTAGGTAGCCTCGTTGTAGAGGTCGCCACCGAGCACCACAGCAACCTTTTCGCCTGCGAGTTTGATGTACTCGCAACCCTTGCCGGCACTGATGTAGGGTGCATCCACATCGGCAGCCTTGCTCTTCTTGGTTATGTAGCGCAGGATTTTGCGGTTTTTGATGTAGGCAGCAGCGCAGTAGGTGCCCCCACTCTGCATCACGGGGAGTCCCACAAGTACAGCGATGTCATCGCAGAAGGCTGCGATTTCCACAAGGGTCTCTTCGGCTGTATCGAGGAAGTTGTAGCGTGCGAGCAGTGAGTAGGCCGGCGAGCCACTGATGGCACTCTCTGCGAACACCACGAGGTCTGCGCCCTCTTTTTTGGCCTGAGATATGGCGTCAATGATTTTGATTTTGTTTTGTTCAAAACCACCAACCGTGTAGTTCAATTGGGCAATAGCAATTTTCATAGCCTCTGTGCAAAAGGATAATAATTCCTGCAAAGATAGGAATTTTATCGGGAACGACACCACACCGAAGGTGTTTTTATTTCTCCCCACCTCAAAATCGCCACAATTTTGAATAATTGTGGCCCTTTGCAGAGCAGAAATCGAGGGAGGCTGCCTAGAGGGCGAGTAGTGTATTGCAGAAAGAGCAGAAAGGGCAAAAAGAGCAGAAAGAGCAGAAAGGGTGGCTGGGCCTATTAGGCCAACTATGAATGATAGGAGGAATGGGAAGAATGGGCTATCACTCCCAGAAAACCCAGTCGGCCCCTAAGGCCCCTAAGGCCCTTAAGGCCCTTAAAGTCCTTAAAGCCCTTAAAAAAGACGTTAGACATTAGACCACAAAAAAACGCAAAGTGCGGAGGGAATTTTGTGCCAGCGTCAGAATGACGCTTTCCCCATTTTGGCGGTGGTGCAAACTGACGTTTGGTAACGGTAAAAAACGCAAAGTGTGCGGCAAATGCAAGGCGCACAAGAAAGCGGGCCCGCAGTTTGCTTTTCGCAAATGAGGAGCCCGCTTATCGCAGTGCAACGCAGCAGTTGCCGTGCAATCTGCGTTTTTTAGTTGCCTTGTTCGCAAAGAAATTTGATACGCACCAAACGAATTTCTTCTTCGGTGTAGTCGCCACCGAGTTCCTCCATAGCATCATCTAAACTATCGCTCTCGGCATCCTCCTTGAAGTAGAGGTATATATCCTCGGCCTTGTCCTCGTCTACCACCTGATTGATGTAGTAGTCAATATTGAGCCTTGTGCCGGAGTAGACTATGGATTCAATCTCGCTCAGCAGCTCATCCATTTCGAGGTGCTTAGCGCCCGCAATGTCCTCAAAGTCCATCTTGCGGTCAATGCTCTGAATGATGAACACCTTGTTGCCACTCTTGTTTACCACGCTCTTTACAACCATATCCTGCGGGCGGACAATCTCCTTCTCCTCCACATAGGCCTTGATGAGTTTCACAAAGTCCTCACCAAACTTCTTCGCCTTGCCGGCACCCACACCGCTGATGTTCTGCAACTCCTCTATGGTGATGGGATACTGCACCGACATATCTTCCAAAGACGGGTCTTGGAAGATTACAAATGGGGGCAGGTCGTGTCGCTTGGCCACCTTGCGGCGGAGGTCCTTGAGCATAGCAAAGAGTTCCTCATCGGCAGCACCGCCACCCTTACCAATGCTGGCTGCAACGGCATCATCCTCCTGCTCCTCATCGTAGTTGTGGTCAAGGGTTATGGTTACGGGATAGGGTTTGTCGAGGTAGGCCTCGCCCTTCGCACTGATTGACAGCAGGCCATAGTTCTCAATGTTCTTGTCTATGAGGCCCTCAATCTGTCCTTTGCGTATGACTGCGCCCCAGAACTTATCGTTCTGCTCGGCACCAATGCCAAACCACTCGCTCTTGTGGTGGTTGTAGGACTTGATGAGGGCGTTGTTCTTACCCAACAGCAGAGATACGATGTAGTCGCTCTTGAACTTGCCACCCACACCGTCAAGCACCTCCAGCACCGTACACATAGCCTTTTGTGCATTGATTTTGGGTTTGGGATTGAGGCAGTTGTCGCACGCACCGCAGTTGTCCTCGCCATACTCCTCACCGAAGTAGTGGAGCAGCGACTTGCGGCGACAGATGGAGCTCTCGGCATAAGAGACCGTTTCGAGCAACAGCAAGCGGCCAATCTCCTGCTCGGCCACGGGCTTGCCCTGCATAAATTTCTCCAACTTCTGGATGTCCTTATAGCTATAAAAGGTAATACACCTACCCTCGCCACCATCACGGCCCGCACGACCTGTCTCCTGATAGTACCCTTCAAGGCTCTTGGGGATGTCGTAGTGGATGACGTAGCGCACATCGGGTTTGTCGATACCCATACCGAAGGCAATCGTGGCCACAATCACATCGGCCTGCTCCATAAGGAAAGCGTCTTGGTTGGCCGCCCTCGTTGCAGCATCCATACCTGCGTGGTATGGCAGGGCCTTGATGTTGTTGGCCACCAGCAGCTCGGCCAACTCCTCCACCTTCTTGCGCGAGAGGCAGTAGATGATACCGCTCTTGCCCTCATTCTGCTTGATGTAGCGGATGATGTCGCGGTTCACATCGTGCTTGGGGCGCAATTCGTAGTAGAGGTTGGGGCGGTTGAAGGAGGACTTGAAGACCTTGGCATCCATCATACCGAGGTTTTTCTGAATGTCGAGTTGCACCTTGGGGGTTGCCGTGGCGGTCAGTGCAATGATTGGAGCACGCCCGATGTCGTTCACAATGGGGCGTATGCGCCTATACTCCGGTCGGAAGTCGTGGCCCCACTCGGAGATACAGTGGGCCTCGTCAATGGCATAGAAGGAGATTTTGATTTTGCGCAGGAACGACACATTTTCCTCTTTGGTGAGTGATTCGGGAGCAAAGTAGAGGAGTTTGGTCTTGCCGGCCAACACATCATTTTTGACCTGCATAATGGCCGCCTTGTTGAGCGAGGAGTTGAGGAAGTGGGCAATACCCTCCTCCATACTGAAGGTACGCATTGCATCTACTTGGTTTTTCATCAGTGCAATCAGGGGCGAGATGATGATGGCCACGCCATCCATCATCAATGCCGGCAACTGATAGCAAAGGCTCTTGCCGCCGCCGGTGGGCATCAACACGAAGGTATCGCCACCTGCGAGCACATTTTTAATTACTCCCTCTTGGTTTCCCTTGAAGGAGGAGAAGCCGAAATACTCCTTTAACTTGCTCAATAACAAATCGTCTTGTACTCCCTTTTCCATATTCAAAATCACTTACTTGCGCAATTCACAATATAAAGATACTGATTTTTTCGAAAAATGCACTAACTTTGTGGAAAATTTTTTGAAAAAATGAGATTGTACACTTCCGAACTGGTCAAGAAATACAAGAGCCGCACGGTGGTAAACCACGTTTCCATTGATGTAAATCAGGGTGAGATTGTAGGCCTGCTGGGACCCAACGGTGCCGGCAAGACAACCACTTTCTATATGATTGTAGGCTTGGTTAAACCCAACGATGGCCGCATCTTTGTGGAGGAGAACGGCATCTCCACCGAGATTACCAAACTACCCGTCTACAAACGTGCCCAAATGGGCCTCGGCTACCTGCCACAGGAGGCCTCGGTGTTCCGAGGTATGACCGTGGAGGAGAACCTAAAAGCGGTGCTGGAGATGACCGACTACTCCAAGGAGTATCAGCGGGAGCGAGTGGAGAGCCTCATTGAGGAGTTCCGCTTGCAGAAGGTGCGTAAGAATAAAGGTATACAACTTTCGGGTGGTGAGCGTAGGCGCACGGAGATTGCACGTGCCGTGGCCATTAACCCCAAGTTCATCCTGCTTGACGAGCCCTTTGCAGGTGTGGACCCCATCGCCGTGGAGGACATTCAGAGCATTGTGGCTACGTTGAAAGACAGGAACATAGGTGTGATTATCACCGACCACAACGTACACGAAACGCTCTCCATTACCGACCGCACCTACCTACTTTTTGAGGGGCGAGTGCTCAAAGCAGGTAGTGCCCAAGACCTTGCCGAAGATGAGGAGGTAAGGCGCGTGTACCTCGGTCAGGATTTCAAACTCGACCGCTAATAGACAGGCGTCCCGAGGTCGAGGGAACAGGACAGACACAAAGAATCGGAAATGAAAAAAATGAGCCACCGAGGCTCATTGGTCAAAAAAAAGCAAATGCGGACAGGTTGTCCGCATTTGCTTTTTTTGTTACATACCACACTTTTTGGAACACCCAATAATGCCCTGCGTAAAAGGATTTATCAAAACTATAACAAAATTGTTCGAAAATTCATCCCCACCTCACACCTAATATTTATAAAAAATATAGCGGAGTCGTGCGTGATGCTCCCAAACCTTCATAAAACAATACTGCGTGATGTCCTCGGCTGTGGTTTGGTTGTGTGTCATTGAGAGCACATACCCATAGACCCTATCGACATATTTCTGATAGAGTGCCGAAAAGGCTTG
>JAFQNC010000038.1 GCA_017396085.1 Tidjanibacter sp.
AATTACTAATTACTAATTACTAATTACTCTTTACTCTTTACTCTTTACTAATTAGAAAGGCATATCATCCTCGGGCAGAGCAGAGTAGGCCGGCTCGGTGGATGGGAATGGGGGCATTTCGGGGGCTGCGGCGGGTTCGGGAGTGGCGGCACTCTGGCGGGTGAGTTTCCACGCCCTTGCCTCGGTGTACCAACGGCCGTTATACTCCCTCGATTCGAGGTTGATGCTCACCTCCACCATCTCGCCGGGTTTGAGCGAGGCTGCATCCTGTGCCTTGTCGCCCCAAAAGCCCACGCACAACTTGCGGTTAAACTCATCGGGCATCTCAAACACAACCTCCTGTTTGGTCCATTCGCCCCTTGCGCCTTGGCCTTTGACCATAGGCAAAACCTTGTAAACAAGTCCTTTGAATTCCATAGTGATATGTTGTTTTTTTTGCGTTGAGTTATTCTGCTTGAAGTAGTTGTCGAAGAAGAGGAGTTGGAATTTGATGGAGTTGGTCCAGTAGGGCCAATTGTGCTTGCCGGGGCGGGTGTAGAAGTCGTGGGGTACGCCTCGGGCGAGCAGTTTTTCGTGCAACTCGCAATTCACCTCATAGAAAAAGTCGGCCACACCGCAGTCCACAATCATCGCCAGCGACCCATCGTTGGGAATCTGCTCCACAATGTTCGTAACGGTGTACTGCTCCCAATAGTGGGGGTTCTCCTCAATGGTGCCGAGCCTTTCGGACATATTCCAATTCTTCGGGAAGGGGCGGATGTCCACACCTCCCGAGGTGCTGCCCACGGCACCAAAGGTCTCTTGGTGGCGAATGGCGAGCCAGAGGGCTCCGTGGCCACCCATAGAGAGGCCCGTGATGGCCCTGCCGGTGCGGTCGGCACGGGTGCGATAGGTTGCATCCACCCACGCCACAAGTTCCTCGGCCACAAATGTTTCGTAGCGGAAGGTGGGGTCCACGGGGCTATCCCAGTACCAACTTTTGTCCCCATCGGGGCAGACTATGATGATGCCATATTGGTCGGCATAGGGCCCAACGTGGCCCTGCTTGTACCACGACTCGTTGTTGCCACTGTGGCCGTGGAGCAGGTAGACCACATCGTAGGGCTCGGCAGCGGTGGGGGAGTAGCCCTCGGGGGTGATGATGCTCACCATCACATCCTTGTTCATCGCAGGGCTGTGGACACCCAGGGCCTCGTAGTTGAAGGCCCACGCCGAGGTGGAGAACACCAAGCCGGCCAAAAGAAGAAGTATCTGTTTTCTCATTATCGCTTTTTTGTGAGTTTATCGGATATAGTTATACATACATAATTTACTGCCCTCCCCTATAAGATGAGGGTGTTGATTTCTCGCTCTCGCTCCAGGAGCGTGTGTTTCTTCTCGGCGCCGGCATTGTAGTCGCCCAAGGTGCCATCGGCGTGAATGATGCGGTGGCACGGAATCACAATCGCAACGGGGTTGGCTCCAACGGCATTACCCACCGAGCGGTAGGCCTTGGTGTAGCCCGTGCGTGCGGCAATGTCGGCATAACTCGCCGTGATGCCGTAGGGTATCCTCACCACCTCTCTCCACACCTTGCGCTCGAAGGGTGTGCCCTGCAAGTAGAGGGTGAGGTCGGTTGCGCTCTTGCGTTCCATTGAACGCACCAACTGCTTGTGGCACTCCTCCTTGCGCTGCTCAAAGGTGGCACCTCTGAACTCTGCCCTCAACTCATCAAGAGCCTCCTCACGGTCGTCGGCAAAGGCTACACGACACACCCCCTTGCAGGTGGAGGCCACGAGCATTTCGCCTCGCGAGGTGGGGTAGTAGTCGTAGGCTATGCGCCTATCTTTGAGTCGGCCAAAGGCGAGTGGGCGAATGGTAACCTCCGCCATCTTCTTGGGCAGATTGTTGGCATAGGCCCAGAGGTAGAACGATGCGATGGAGCAGTAGGGACCAAAAAGTCTGCGGTAGTGTGCCCATCGCTTGGTGGTGAGTTTACGCTCGCCATAGAGCACCGTGAGTGCCTTGCGGAGGCCCAAGTCGCCCGTGGGGAGCACATCTTCCCTGCCGAGCGAGAACATCAGGAGCATCTCGGCTGTCCACCGCCCAACGCCTCCCAGCGAGGTCAGACGGTCCACAACCTCCTCGTTGCTCAACTCCCGCAACTCCTCTTCTCCAAAACCTCCGGTCTCAAACCTCTCGGCTGCCGACACAATCCATTCGGCCTTGCGGGCTGCCACTCCACACTTTCTCAACCCTTCACGTCCGAGCGAGGCGATGGTGGCGGGCACAACACTGCCGCCCACAGCACCCGCAATCTTGCGCATTGTGCGCTCGGCCGAGGCCGAAGCCACCTGCTGACTCACTATGCTCTCCACCAATGCCTCAAAGAGTGGACGATGGGTGTTGCGCTCGATGTAGCCGAAGCGCTCGATGAGTTGTGCCATACGGGAGTCGGACTCTCGCAGATGCTCAACCTTGTCGATGAAAGGGAATAGTGAGTTCATAGGGCAGTGGCGTTTTGGAGGTTAGCACCACAAATATACAAAGAACTTGCGTAAAAATGGCAGGATGAGGACAAAATGTGATAAGTGGTTGGTACATATACCATTTTTGTGTTACCTCACCATATTGTTAATTTCGGCAGAAGGAGCCGTATATGGCGGGTATTAGAGAA
>JAFQNC010000039.1 GCA_017396085.1 Tidjanibacter sp.
GAAGCTAACATTCACTTCTGTGAAAGAAGCCGAGCCATAGGCCTCATCCACAATCACATAGAACGTATCATCAACCATAAACACGCCCCTGCGGTGGGTGAGGTTGCTATAGGATGCGTTCTCTGCCACAACCACACGCACGCCATTCGACTGCTCCTGCGAGAGGAGGTGTTTGCCGTTACAATATTCGTCCCCAATGGATTGGAGATTTTTGGTGAGGGTGTTGTGGTATGCAGCCGACCTATTGCGGGCCTTAATTTCATCCAACTCCGTGGTGCCACCATAGGAGTAGACACCTGCATCGGGCATAAAGTTACGGCCACGGCTCCACAGCGAGAAGGTACCATTGTCGTGGTGGCAGTGGGAATATTTGTTGGGGTTGGAGTTGTTGGTGTAGATAAGGATGGTGGAGTCGCTATCCCAGCCGTTGCGCAGGAAGTAGAAGCCGCCTTGGGGGTAGCTGATGAGTTTTTCGGTCGGTTTGGTGCCACTTGTGCCACTTGTGCTCACATAGAGGAATTTGTCGTTATCATCGGGGAACATCTTGGCATAGTTACCCGCATTGCGAGTGAGCACGCTCTTGGTCTGCTGGAAGGTGTCGTTGAAGCACTCCCAAGTGTAGTTGGGGTAGATATAGTCTACAATGAAAGTACAAGCACTCTTGAGCAAATTCATATAGTCGGCAGGGAAATAGGACAACTTGTCGTTTGCCTCAACCAAATCGTGGGTAAGACGGAATTTCTCAATGACACCCAACGCATAGTGAGGCGAGGACTCCACGGGCGAGCCATCGGCATTGAACTGTTGGGTTGCCTGCCACGCCACATAGTCGCCACCATCTGCAAGCCACTCAGCCGACCTCTTGAACTCAGGCATCAGCACCGCAGCCTGCACTGTGGCCACATCCTGCGAGAAACGGATGTTGTGATTCCTTGTGTAGTAGGGCCTCGAAAGGCTATACTCCACCGTCTTGTGGAATTCCACCAGCACTGTGGACAACCAATCGCCTGTGAAGTGGTCGGAGGTGAGGAAATAGGGCAGGTTGGTCAGTTGCGAAGTGATACGGTTGGCAGCCGAAAGTGCATACCACGCCCTGTTGCCTGCATTGATTTCCGAATCAGAAACGCTACTGTCGGGAATGGGGAAAGTCTCAATCCACGAGGAGTACTGCTCTTTCCACGCATCAAAGTACCTGTCATCGCCCGTAACGAAGAGAGCCTGACCGAGGTAGTAGAACCAAGCGTGCCAGTGCTTCTGGTAGAACTCCGTACCTGCGGCCGACACCTCCAAATCCCAGTTGATACCACCGTTGCCATCGCTAAACGAGTAGTATTGTTCTCCATCCATCCAAGTATTGGCCTTAACCGCAAAGCGGAGGTCAAGTGCTTGGTCGGCAATAAATTGGGCCGCTGTGGTGATGCTATTATCGGTAAGCGGATTGAGGGTATTGACCACCGTGCGGTTGCGCATATACTCAAGCAGAGCGTTGGCTGCGTGGGCATAGTGCTGTTTGTTGTACTCCCTCTTGACATCTTCGAGTCCGGGGTAGTCGAGGTTGAGCAACTCAAAGACCTCCAAATTGACCTTCGCATCCTCCTCGGTGGGCTCATATACCGGCTCCGTCAAGGTTCCCATTTCATAGACCACGCCATCGGCAAACTGAAGGGTTGCCTCCTTGCACAGTTCGCCATCAATGGTGCAAATGAATTCGTAGGTGTAGGTGGAGCCGCCCGCCTTGAAGGGGACAAAGTAGCCGTTGTTTGCATCACGTTGGGCGGGTGCAAGGGTAATCTCGCTCATCGTATTCAGCAACTCGTCTACGAAAACGCCATACTCTTCGCCGTTTGCCCTCACAACGGAGATTTCCACATCTTTATCGCCTGCGTAGGTAAAGTGGAAGAACGATGACTGCGCTGCAAGTTCTATGGACTGGGAGGGAGTGAACTCCTGCACATCGGTGCAGATGGTGATACCATTCTTGCCCATCAGCGAGTGAAACTCATTGCTCAGCGACTGGATGGTAACTGCGCCACCAACAAGTCCCTTCACGCCCTCTGCCGTACACGAGAACTTTCCTGTGGCCGCATCGGTGCAGGTAAACACAAAGGTGGTGCCACTATCGTCATCTTTCTCAACCACTTGGAGTTTGTCGCCCTCCTCCCACAGGGTGTCCCACACCTTGTTGCCATCGGTGTCGTCAATGTAGGCACGAGAGACTTCGCCACCAATCTCGGCATAGAAGGATAGTTCTCCGTGTTGGCTCACAACATCGTCTTGATTCTCCATACAAGCCACTGCACCAACAGCAACCAGCGCAACAGCAACAAAATTCCAAAACTTTTGCATATACATATATATTATTGTTATTTTTCTGCGTGTACTACACCAAGTTTTCCACTCGCAAAAGTAGGCAACATTCTGCGGTTAGAACTACATATTTATGCAAAAGAATTACAATTTTGTGCAAAAACACCCTGCCTTCAAACAAAAACAGCCCACCGAGGCTTTGTTGGTTTGTTTTTTGGTCGTATCTTTGGGGTAGGTAGCCCTCCGCCTATGCCGAACAAGATGTAGAAGTGGCGGGGAGGGCGACAACGAAATTGTTTGTAATTCAACAACACTATGAGCCAATTATCGGAATTTGTGGGTGCCAAAGTGGAGGCACAGCGAGAGTATTTCAGGTCGGGAGCAACGCTCCCCTATGAGTTTCGCCGTAGGCAACTTAAACGCCTACTGGAGGCCCTCACGGAGTGGGAGCAGCCCCTTTGTGAGGCCCTATGGGAGGACCTGCACAAGTCGCCACAGGAGGCCATTCTTACCGAACTAAGCATCGTAAGGGGCGAGATACGCAACCACCTGCGTCATCTGCGCCGTTGGATGCGCCCTCGGAGGGTGAGCACACCGCTAAAAATGGCCCCCTCTCGCAGTCGCATACTCACTCAACCCCTCGGCACGGCACTCATCATCTCCCCGTGGAACTATCCCGTGCAGTTGCTTCTGAACCCCCTCGTGGGAGCCATTTCGGCAGGTTGCACTGCGGTGGTCAAAACCTCCCCTGCGGTGCCACACGTGTCGCAGGTGTTGGAGCAGATGATTGGGCTCACATTTGACGAGAGGTACATCTTCGCCCTCGGTGGCCACAGAGATGTAAATGGAGCCCTCTTGGAGCAGAAGTTTGACCTCATATTTTTCACGGGCAGCCCTTCGCTGGGCCACACGGTGATGGAGGCCGCAGCCAAGCATCTCACTCCCGTGGTGTTGGAGTTGGGCGGCAAGAGCCCCTGCATCGTGAGCCGCAAGGCCGATGTGGCGGTGGCTGCCAAGCGTATTGCGTGGGGTAAAACACTCAACGCAGGTCAGACCTGCATCGCCCCCGACTATCTGCTCATCCACTCCTCCCTCAAAGAACAATTCGCCACCGAGTTCGCAAAGGCTCTGCACACACTCCACGGAGCGAACATAGCCGAAAGCCCCCACTTCGGTCGCCTTGTGAGCGACAAAGCCTTCGACCGCGTGGCCTCCTACCTTGCCGATGGGCACCCTCTCGTGGGAGGAGAGCACGACCGTACACAAAGGTACATCGCCCCCACCCTGCTGGAAGTACCCAACGGAGAGGTGCCCGTGATGCAGGAGGAGATTTTCGGCCCCGTGTTGCCCCTGCTCACCTTTGAGGATTTGAGCGAAGCGGTGGATTTCGTTGTGGCAAGGCCCAAGCCCCTTGCGCTCTACTTCTTTGGCTCCAAGCAGGAGAGCCGCACGGTGTTGGAGCACACCTCTTCGGGTGGGGCCTGTGTGAACGACACCATTATGCACATTGCCAACGAGAGGGTACCCTTCGGTGGCGTGGGCAACTCCGGTATGGGCCACTACCACGGCAGGCTGAGTTTTGAGGCGTTCAGCCACACCCGCTCGGTGGTGAGCACCACGCCCCTTGTGGACCTTCCTTTCCGCTATATGCCCTACCGTCTGTGGGGGCTCGTAAAGAGGCTGTTGTAAGGGCACTAACGATGGTCCCCAAACAGCCTTGGTGGCAGTTGTAACAAAACACGACAAGGGCGTGCCCATTCATAGGCACGCCCTTGTCGCATTTGTTGCTGTATATCCTACACCCTCTCGCCTACTGTGGTCTTGTACGAGTGAGTTTCACATTCCTCATACCCGTACCGAAGAAGCTGAAGTAGGTGGGGTTGCCACTCTCATCCACAAAGGTGTAGCCAATGGCCATAGCGGTATCGCTCGCAGGGAAAGTGATGGTTTGGAAGTTCTCCTTGTCGTAGGTACCGATGATGTCATCGCCACTGCGGTCGCAAATCATCATTGGTGAGCCATCATCGGCCACCGCCTCACGCACATTGGTGGCTTGGAATTGTGCAAGGATAATCTGGTCGCCACCCTGATACCACTCAATGAAGTGATAGGCAGGCAGAATAATATAGTCCTTTGCTTGGTCAAACACCATAGTCAGCGGGTAGGTACCATAGACTGACGAGGGGTTGTTGAGTGCCAACATCGAAAAACTGTTGGTGGCATCATTCCACGTTACATTCACACGCATAGGACTCATAATGTCGCCATAGTTGGGATAGGCCTCAAAGGAGAGATACCACTCGCCACACAAGCGGTCGGCAGTGGTTTTCTCCAAGTGGACAAGGCACTGGTGGTTTGCGCCAACGTTGGTGTTAGACGCCACAATCTCCAACTTAAACTCCATAATGTCGGGCAATTTCATAGGGTCGGTCTCCATCAACTCAATCTCCAAAGCAACCTCCTCCACACCCGGGCGGAACACAAGGTCGTAGGAGGTGATTTGGTAGTCCTTGTCCTCCACAGCCTCGGTGTACTCACCATCCACAGGTACAACCTTCACGCTCACCTCAACATCCTTGGTGTTCATCTCCGTGCCCGAAAGAGTCAGAGGCACATAAATCCAGCCCGAGCCGAAGCCACCCTCATACTGCTGGTCGGCAAACTGAACAATCGTTTGGCCCACCGAGCCACTCTCGCACGAAGCAAGGGTAAGCAGGGATGCCAACGCAACAGCCAAAAATTTAACGTATTTCATATTCTTTTTGTAATATTTTCTCTTGTGTGTAAATTTTGTACTCACTAAAAACCAGCATTCTGCTGTCCCTTGAACTGAGGATTGGCGTCCATCTCCGACTTCGGAATGGGCCACAAGAAGCGGAAGTTGCCACTCTCAACCGAAACCTTATCATAGGCCGTGTGAGTCATTGCAGCGTTCTGCGACACGCCACGAGTCATACCCAAGCCCCAACGCTTGAGGTCGTGCATACGGAAGCCCTCGCCAACGAGTTCCTTCACCCTCTCGTTCCTAACCTCTTGGCGCAGTGCATCGAGGCTGCCATAGGTCTTCTTGCTATCAAAGCCGGTGATGCGGGCCTTGCGCAACTCGTTCAGATAAAACTCGGCACCATCTTTGTCCTCCAACTCCACAAGGCACTCTGCCATAATGAGGTAGAGTTCGGCCAAGCGGAAAGGTTTGCCCATATGAACGTAGTTCCACCTTGCATCAGTACGCAGTGAGGGGTTACCCTTAAACTTGTAGAACACAACCATATCGGCCTTCTCATAGCCTGCCTTCACGTTGTGAGTCTCAAAGTAGACAGGATAGCGCATATCGTTGGTCTTGTCATACATATCAAGCAACGTCTTGGTGGGCAGGTACTGTGGGTTGGGGGTGGTACCATCGCCTTTATTCTGGTCGTTGATGTAGTAGTAGCCACCGGTTGTGCCACCTTGGTCCTTATTGTTCTTGGCTATCCTCATAATATTCTCCGAAGAGGTGTCGCCATCCCACATCATACGAATAGCCTCCGGAGTGCTGGCCAAAGCATAGCGGTTGCTGTTGATTACCGCAAGGGCATCCTCCACAGCCAAATCCCACTGGCCCATATAGAGGTAAACACGTGCACGCAGGGCCAACACGGCATCCTTGGTGAAGTAGGCAGAGTTCTGCGCTCCGAGGGTTTCAATGGCCAACTCTGCATCGGCAATGTCGTCCAAAATCCTTGTGTAGGTCTCGTTCAAAGTGGTCCTACCGGGGTAGGAAGCCGCATCCGATGTGGGCTCATACTTGGTGGGCAGAGGCACACCGCTTGCAGGCGTATCTGCCGTGGCTTCATCGTAGGCCACGCAGAACTTGGTGGCCAAGTCAAGGTAGGCCATTGCTCGCACCATATAGGCCTCGCCACGGAACATCTCAATCTTCACAACCTCCTCATCGCTGATACCAAGTGCCTCGGCATTGTCAATGAGGTCGGTGTAGGAATCAATGGCGAAGTTCACGTTGCCGATGATGGCATAGTCGCTGTACCACACCGAATTTGCCTCGGTGTCGGTGATGTCGTTCTGCCACGAGTGCCACCTACCATAGTAGTTGCCGAAGTCGGCCTTGGCGTTGAAGAGGTCCGAGCGGGTATCCTCAACCGTCTCGCGCAACGAGCCAACAAAACTCTTCAACGGAGAGTAGATACTCACACGGTAGGAGGCAGCATCCTGATAGGTCTTCATACCATTGCCAATCTCCAACGAGTCGTAGGGGAAGAACTCCATATTGCAAGAGGTGGTCCCCAGCGCAACAATTGCGCTCAATGCTATATATAATATTGTCTTCTTCATAGTTGTCATCTCCTTTCTCTGCATCAATTAGAACGTAAGTTCAAGACCTGCGGTGTACTGACGAGTACCGGGGTAGGTACCCTGAGTCGTGAGGCCCAAATACTCCGGGTCAAAACCAATGTGATTTGTGAAAGTCAGCAGGTTACGGCCAATGAGGTAGACCCTCACACCCTGCACAAAACTACCCAAGCCAAGCCTGTTGCCGGGGATGTTGTAGGAGAGGGAGAGGTTTTTCAGTCGGAGGAAGGCTGCATTGGAGAATGCCGAAGAGTCGTTCACCCACACTGTACCTGCCTTGGGGATGTTGGTCTCCTGACCGGGCTCGCGCCACATATTGAGCAACTGACGCTCGTAGTGGGTTTTACCGGCTGCGTGAGAAGCAAGGTTGGCGGTGTAGAACTTCTCGTTCACCATCATCCAACGCTCGCCTACCCAGCTAAAATCAACATTCAACTGCAAGTTACCCCAAGTCAGCGAGGAGCCAAAGCCACCATTCCAATCGGCAATGAAGCTCTTGCCACTCCACTGTGCATCGTTTGCATTGTAGGTCTTGGTGATGTTGCCGTCAATGTCGTACCACATCGGGCGGCCATCCCTCTTGTCTACACCGGCAAACTCAACCATCCTAAACTCGCCAAATCTGTGGCCAACAGCGTGAGCGACACCGATGTTACCAACGGCATACTCGGTGGTGGAGCCATAGAGTTCAAGTATCTTACTTCTGTTGTAGGAGACATTACCATAGACCGACCACAAAGCCCTCTCGCTCTGATAGAGGTCGTAGGAGAACTGCATATCCACACCCCTATTACGCATCTTACCCACATTACCCCAGCCACTGGAATAACCCGTGGTGGCCGAGTAGGGAATAGACATCAACATATTCTCCGTAACACGGTTGTAGTACTCAACCTCCAAATTCAAGCGGTTGTGCAACCTCGTAGAAATACCCACGTTGAAGCTCTTCACAACCTCCCACGTGAGGTCGGGGTTGGCAGGGTTGCCAATCACCGTACCATTCTGCTCGTCATAGATTGCGCCCGAAGAGATAAGACCCAAAGCGAGGTAGTTGTCAATGCTGGAGTTACCCGTGGTACCATAGCTCATCTTCAACCTCATATCGTTCACCTCGGGCATTGCGAACATAAACTCCTCCTGCTTGATGTTCCACATACCACCAATGCTCCAAAAGACACCCCAGCGGTTGTCGGCACCAAACTTCGAGGAGCCATCGGCACGCAGCGAAGCATCCACGTAGTACTTTTCATCGTAGTTGTAATTAACACGGCTGAAGACCGAGTTGCTCGACCAATCGGTTATCGAGTGGGTGTAGAGTTCGGTGAGGTTGGACTTACCGGCCGTCATCATCATCAACCTGCGGTCGGTCATACCCTTTGCCGTTACACCAAACCTATCACTCCTACCCAAAATGGACTCTTGGCCCAACAGAGTGGTGAAGTTGTGTTGGTCGTCAACGGAGAATTTATACTCGGCAGTGTTGGTGGCCGTCATCTGGTAGTAGCGGCTGAAATACTCGGTGCGTTGGCCCTCGCCACCCGAATAGGCATACTCGGGATACATCAGCGAGGTGTGGCGGTAGTCGTAACCGTCAATAGCCTGCGCTGCCTTGATAATCAAGCCCTCCTTCGGGGTAATTTCAAAGAAGGAGTTGGCCGACAGAGAGATGTCGTTATTGTAGCCCTTGTTGTTCTCGTAGTAGTGGTAAGGGTTGTACATATCATCGTAGAAGTCAAACTGCAACAACTCCTCGCCAAGGCTCATCTTGCCATTTTCGTGGTAGATAATCTCATAGGGGGCGTTGTAGGGGGCCTGACCATAGACCATACCGTCCACCGACTCCTGATACCAACCCTGCACACTCGTTTCGTAGTCGGCATAGGTGAGGCCCACGTTGATACCCATCCTCAGCCAATCCTTCACCTTGGTGTCCAGATTGGTACGGAAGGTGTAGCGGGTATTCCTCGAAGAGGGTGCAATACCATCGGTATCCAAGTAGCCAAACGAAACGTAGTAGTTGGTGCTGCCACTTGCGCCCGAAATTGAAGCATCGGTGCTCAGCAACGGAGCCTTACCTTGGTAGGCATAGTCCTTCCAGTCGAAGTTAAAGTCGTTTTGTGCCACATACCACTTCTTGGTCAGCCACTCCGAGTTGCGCAACAACTCGGGGTAGAGCCACTCCTCAAAGGTCATCTGCTCCACAGCGTTCATCAACACAAACGAGCGGTTGTTAATCATCGAAGAGAAACCGCCCTGCATACGAATCTGAATCATCGACTGCTCCTGATTGCGGCGGCCCTTCTTGGTGGTTACAAACAAGACACCATTGGCAGCCCTCGAACCATAGATGGAGGTTGAGGCAGCATCTTTCAGCATCACCACATTCTCAATATCGTTGGAGTTGATGTTGTTGAAAATTGCCGAAGTAACAGGAGCACCATCAAGGATAATCAGCGGCTCGGAGCCTGCGTTGATACTCGACACGCCACGCATCATCAGCGTGGAAGTGGCGGTAGGCTCACCCGAGGAGGTGAAAATCTGAAGGCCCGGCACCTTGCCCTGCAACACGTCCGACACGTTGGCAACGGGAGCATTGGCAATCTTGTCGCCCTTCACGCTCGAAACCGAGCCGACCAACGACTTGGATGCAACGCCCGAGCCGTAACCGGCCGTGATGACGATGTCCTCAATCTGCTGGGCATCCTCCTTCAGCGCAACATCAATCTTCGTGCGCCCTGCCACAGCCACCAGTTCGGTAGCCATACCCACGTAGGAGAACTCCAGCGTGGCATTCTTCGGAGCCGAAATCTCATAGGCACCCGAGAGGTCGGTGATGGTTGCGTTGGTCGTACCCACCACTGCCACCGTAACGGCCAACATTGGCGCACCCGAGGAGTCCGTAACCGTACCGGTAATTCGCAGGTTTTGTGCCGACACGCCCACGCACATCAACAGCACTGCGAAAACCGATAGTAGAATTTTTCTCATAGACTAATAAAAGTTTGGTTTATATTTCTTTTTTTATTCAAATCTTTCGTTTTATCAGCGCACGAGGCAAGCAAACTCACGCACGCACATAAAATCGGGTAAAGGTAAGGACATTATTTGAAATCGCCAATCTTTTCACACCACTTTTTTACCCTTCACCCCTCATTTTTTCACTTTTTGCTCCCGAAAATTATATTTTACAATGTTTTTGGCAAGCATCAGTTTCAAATTGTAACCACCCGCCACGTACACCCTCTGCCATTGCCACTCCGAGCCCAACCTTATGGCCAAGCAGTTGGGGTGAAAGTGGCATCTGAGGGCCATATATATAATATATAGGTATGCGGGAAGATTGTGAGGTTTGTTATAATTTGTAAGTTATGCCCACCATTTGTTAAAAATCAAACCACTTTACAGGGGCAAAAAAAGGTATCACAAACCCTAAATTTCGGGCAATTCGGGCGGAAAAATTTGGCCATTTTTTCGGCATTGCGCTTACAAATATTAAAAAATTTGAAAAAACCACTGCAATAAATACGCACCAAAGCCCATATTTCGAATTACACTTTCGCATAATCAAGCCACATTTAATTTCAACCCGTAACCACCCTCAAAAAAAGTGATAAAAAAGTTTGGAGGTTTTGAAAATGTGTTGTACTTTAGCATTTGCAAGTTGTGCTCCGCCTTTGATTTCGGCCGGATAAAACAAGGGGTTAGAAACAAATAGTTAGGTTAATTTTTTCACGCCGAAAAAAGACGTAGTGCAGAAAAACAGAACAATCATTATTATTAACTAAAAACTTAATCGTATGAGAAAAATTGTACTATCAGTTTTTGCAATCTTGATGCTCTGCTTGGGTGCAGAAGCACAGGTTCTGAAAGTGTCCGGTACAGTTGCAGACCAGAATGGTCAGCCCGTAATAGGCGCAACCGTAGCCGTGGCAGGTACAACAGAGGCTACCATCACCGACACCAGCGGTGTGTATCAGATTCAGGCCTCTGCTGACGCAACTTTGGAGGTATCGTACGTGGGTATGAAGACCAACCTTGTAGAGGTAAACGGCCGTACCTTGGTGAACGTAACCCTCCAACCCAGCACCACCCAGATTGAGGACGTAGTTGTGGTTGCCTATGGTACCGCAAAGAAGGACTCTTTCACCGGTTCGGCTGCTGTGGTTAGCGACAAAGAACTCAAAACTCGTAAGGTGGCCAACGTGTCGAAGGCTCTGGATGGTCTTGCCCCCGGTATCCAGACCACTTCGGGTAGTGGCCAGCCCGGTAGCGGTTCTACCATCGTAATTCGTGGTATTGGTTCTCTTAGTGCAGGTTCAACCCCTCTGTACGTTGTGGACGGTGTACCCTACGGTGGCTCGGTTAACGCTATCAACCCCGAGGATATTGAGAACATCACCATCTTGAAAGATGCTGCTGCATCGGTACTCTACGGTTCGCGTGGTGCCAACGGTGTTGTGATGATTACCACCAAGAAGGGTTCGGACAAAGGTACCGACATCAACTTCAAGGCCAGCTATGGTGTATCGAGCCGTGCGTTTGAGAACTACGAGACTATGGGCACCAAGGACTTTATGGAGACTATGTATTGGGCTTACCGTCAGCAGGCCATCAGCGGTGGTACTCCCATTGACCAAGCAGGTTTGAAGGGTCTGTATGAAATGAGTCAGGGTCGTGCAAGGATTTTCGGTAGCAACGAGCGTTACAACCCCTACAACTACAACGTGTGGGTGGCTGATGACGAGGACAACCCCGTTGTTGAGCAGATGCTGATTAACCCCGAGACCGGTAAGATTCGCGAGGATGCAACTCTCTACTGGGATGAGAAATGGATTGACGAGGTTACCAACAATGCTGCTCCTCGTCAGGAGTATATGCTGAGCTTCAATGGCGGTAATGCAAAGAACCAGTATATGTTCTCGGCAGGTTACTTGAACGAGGATGGTACTCTGATTACCACCAACTTCGAGCGTATCACCGGTAGGTTGAACGTGGACACCCAGGCAAGGCCTTGGTTGCACGCAGGTATGGGTGCCAACTTCTCGCGCTCGACCAGCAACTCTATGGGTGCAACCGGTTCTTCGACCAGCAACGTGTGGTATTCGGCATTCTTGATGGGTCCCATCTATCCCGTCTACATCCGCGACAGGGAGCAGGAGGGTGCATTTGTACTTGACGAGAATGGCAACAAGCGTTTTGACTACGGTAAGGACGAGCGTCCTTCGGGTCAGCAGAACAACTTCAACTCGATTGCTACTCTGTATGACGATATGTACAAGGCTACTACCGACAATATGTCGATTCGTGGTCACGTAGACCTGCTTGGTAAACCCGGCTCGTGGTTGGATGGTTTGAAACTCCAAGTAAACCTCGGTGCTGACTACTACAACAGCAACTCCACTCAGGCCTACAACACCTTGCACGGTAACGCAGCCGACCAGAAAGGTCGTTTGACCAAGGGTAACATTGGTTCGTTGAACTACACTCTCAACCAGTTGCTTTCGTACAACAAGACCATCGGTCAGGCTCACATCGACCTGTTGGTTGGTCACGAGTACTACGACTATGAGGAGTGGGCACTTGAGGCCCAGAAGACCGGCTTCCCTATGGACGGTCTCTATGAGCTCAGCGCAGGTACCGTAATCACCGCAGCAACCAGCGCATCCACCAACTACCGTATGGAGTCCTACTTGGCTCGTATGAACTTCGACTGGGCCGACAAATACTACCTCTCCGCTTCGTGGCGTACCGATGGTTCTTCGCGTTTCTACAAAGACAACCGTTGGGGTCAGTTCTGGAGCGTTGGTGGTAACTGGCGTATCTCGCAGGAGGAGTTTATGCAGAACGCTGAGGGCATCAACAACCTCTCTTTGAAGGCCAGCTATGGTATTCAGGGTAACGATACTTTGAGCAGCTTCTACCCCTGGCAGGCTACTTACAGCCTCGCTTGGAGCAATGCAAGTGAGTTCGGTGGCTTGGTTGGTAGCATTGAGAACAAGGGTATCAGCTGGGAGGAGAACAAGAACCTCAACATCGGTATGGAGGCTCGCTTGTGGGACCGCGTAAACTTGAGCGTTGAGTGGTACAAGCGTCTGACGGATGGTATGTTGCTTGTTTATCCCTTGCCTTGGTCGAGTGGTTACAGCGGCTACTATCGTAACGCAGGTAATATGCAGAACGTGGGTATTGAGCTCACCTTGGGTGTGGACATCGTGAACACCGAGAAGTTCCAGTGGACTTCTACTCTGATGGCTTCGCACAACGAGAACAAAGTGTTGAAACTCGTTGAGGTGGACAAAGCAAAGGGTGAGAAGAACGACCAGATTAGCGGCAACCAGATTATCCGCGAGGGCGAGCCCGTTTACTCGTACTACGTACCTAAATCGGCAGGTGTAGACCCCCGTACCGGCGACCAGCTCTACTGGGCTTACGAAACCTTTGCAGACCTTGACGAAATTGAAGCGTTCAACACGAAGAATGGTACTACCTTCGATGGCCATATGATTGGCGAGAAGGTACCCGGAAGTGATTACATCACCAACCAACAGGCCGATGCACAGGCATCGAAGGTTGTATGTGGCGATAGGACTCCCGATGTTTATGGTTCGTGGAACAACTACTTCCGCTTGGGCAACTTCGACCTCTCGGTACAGACCAACTTCTCGTTTGGTGGCGTGATGACCGATGGTGTTTACAGCGGTTTGAAAGACTTCTACTATCCCGCACAGGCTAAACACGTTGACTTGCTGCGTGCTTGGAAACAGCCCGGTGATGTTACCGACATCCGCAGGATGGACATTGGTAAGTATGGCATCACCACCAGCGACGACCTCGTTGATGCATCGTATGTTGCCATCAAGAACATCACCCTCGGTTACACCCTGCCCCAGAGCATCGTAAGCCGCCTTGGCATCAAGGGTTTGAGGGCTGCTGTTTCGGCCGACAACTTGGCTATGTTCAGCCAGATTCAGGGTATGGACCCCCAGTATAGCATTAGCGGTGGTACCAGCTACGTTTATGCTCCCACAAGAACAATCTCTTTCAGCCTCGATTTCTCGTTCTAATCGATTGCGACAAGTGTGAGAATTGACAAACTAATAATTAAGGAAGAATATTTATGAAAAAGATATTTTATATACTTGCGTTGGTAGCAACCGCCACATTGGCAAGTTGCAACCAGGACTTGCTCGAGACTGCACCGACTGACGAGATTTCGGCAGAGACTCTGATTACCGATGCAACTGGTGCACAAGTTGCAATCAGTGGTATCTACTCCTATATGTACCAGGGTGTAGCTTCATCTTCTTGGGCTGCGGAGAACTATGGAATTTTGGCAAGGACTCTTGCTTTTGACCTGATGGGTGAGGACAACTATCCCTATGATGCAGGCAACCAGTGGTACTACTACGACCACCTGCTCGACACCGATGGCGACTTCACTCGTTCCTATGGTCGTCAGGGACAGCAGTGGTTCTACTACTACACCATCATCGCACAGGCAAACTATGTTATTGCCAAAGAGGATGTCCTCGTTGCTGAGGGTTTTGCCGGTCAGGATGTTGTAGCCCAGGCCTACTCAATCCGTGCATTTGCCTACAACGCTTTGGCAGAGTGGTTCTGCCAGGGTAACTACCCCGAGAACAAGGAGACCCCCGGTGTACCTCTCTACACCACTCCCACCTCGATGGATACAAAAGGTCAAACCCGTGGTACTTTGGCCGACACCTATGCACAAATCAATGCCGACTACAAGGCTGCCTACGACCTCTTCAAGGTTGTAGCAGAGGGTGGCTACAAGAAGACCCACGTGTCGCACATCGACTTCTACACCAACTGTGTACTGTGGGCTCGTACTGCACTCGCAGAGGGTGAGTGGCAGAGGGCTTACAACCTCGCAACCGAGGCTCTGACCAAACCCGGTTTGGTGCGTGTTGAGAGCGTGAAGAATATGGGCGGTCTCAACGACTCTTCGTTGGGGAACGTTCTTTGGGGCTTCCAAGTTGTTGCCGACCAGACAGGTCCTTATGGTCCTTTCATCAGTCATATGGACCCCTACAATGGTGGTTACTGCACATCAGAGAAAAAGTGCTTCTCGGATGAGTTGTATGCCAGCATTCCCGAAACCGACGAGCGTTTGGCTTGGATTAACACCAAAGGTTTTGAGGATGAAGATGGTAAACTCATTATGGAAGACGCACCCGTTTCCATCAAGTTCCTCTACAAGGATGCTGCTACTTCTGTTGCCGACCAGATTATCGTGCGTGCAGAGGAGGCCATTCTGATTGCTGCCGAGGCTGCTTGCCGTCTGAAAGATTGGACCAACGCTCGCACTCTGCTGGCCGAGCTCGGTACAAAACGTGACAGCAAATATGCCGACCGCTTGGATGCTCGTCAGGACTCGGATGCATTCAACGATGACACCACCGCTGCATTGATTCCCAAAAGCCTTATGGATGAGGTACTCTGGCAGAGGAGGGTTGAGTTGTGGGGTGAAGCTACCGGTCGTCTGTACGACCTCAAGCGTCTCAACCTCGGCTACACTCGTAGCGTAGACGGCTTGACAACCAAGCCCGGCGATTTGAGGTTCACCATTCTGCTCCCCCAGAAGGAGTTCGACAACAACCAAGCCTTGAATATTGGAGAGGACCAGAACCCCCGTTAATTGAGTGTTAAACCAAAGAAAAAGAGATTAATGCTATGAAAAAGATATTTAACATATTGATGCTCGCCGCTGTGGTTGCACTCACCTCGTGTAACTACGAGCCCGAGGGCTGGCACGGCACAATCTTCGAGGGCAAACCCAGTGAGGTTGTGTTCGACCAAAGCAGTATTAACTTTGCATTTGCTCCCGATGAGAGTACCGTTATCGAGATTCCCGTGTCGCGTGGTATCGCCACCGAGACCTACACCACCAACATCCAGATTTTGGACGCAAATGGTGAGAGCATCTCGGCAAACCCCGACTACGCTCTGATGGTTCTCGAGCAGGCCAAATTTGAGGTAGACCAGTATGAGGCTGTTGCAACCCTCACTTTCGACCGCCGTCAGTTCACTGCCGGTAAGAAAGTTGGTTTCTACTTGCAGATGGAGCCCACCCAGATTGATGATGATGTGACTTTGTGCGCACTCACCATCCTTAGGGACTACACTTGGAGCGAGTACTGCACTTGTACGATGACGTCCTACTTCTATGTTTGGTACACAGGAGTAGATAGTTATTACACAACCACCGATGTAGTGGTATTGAAAACCGAGGGTTCACCTATGTATAAGATTTTGGACCCCTATAGTGATGGAAATATACTCTTTGAGTTCTCGTTGTTTGATGGCACTCTTGGTTTCCTTGCAGAGCCCGACAGCTACGGCGATGTTGGGTACTATAGCGGTTTGGATTACGCTGCCGGTTATCCCATCGTGAGGTACTTCAATGTTGACCCCAAGAGCACCGTCTATGATGCAGAAAGCAACACGCTCTATAGCTCAACACTTTTCTATGTTCCCGGTTTGGGTAGCCTCGGCTCTATGAATGAGTCTTGGAGCTTTGACAAACCACTCTAACGAGTAGTTTTTAGATGATAATTTTGAGAGGAGAGCAGTCGCTGTGAAGCGGCTGCTCTTTTTTTTGTGGGCAATGTGTATGAAGGTGCAATCTTTTTGCGTATATTTGTAGGATAAAAGAACATCCACCGTAGACAAATAAGAACACAAAAATAACAACCATAAAACCTTTTTTTCAGTTATGAACAACACTCTCGCACGCAAAGCAGCAGACAACATCCGCATCCTCGCATTGTCGATGGTCGAAAAAGCCAAATCCGGACACCCCGGTGGCGCAATGGGTGGCGCAGACTTCATCAACATTCTCTACTCCGAGTTCCTGCGCTACGACCCCGACAACTACGCCTACCCTTGGAGGGACAGGCTCTTCCTCGACCCCGGGCATATGTCGCCTATGCTCTATGGCGTGCTCGCACTCGCCGGCGCAATGCCTCTGGATGAACTCGCCAAGTTCCGTCAGTGGGGCAGCCACACCCCCGGGCATCCCGAAAGGGACCTCGCACACGCCATCGAAAACACCTCCGGCCCCCTCGGGCAGGGACACGCAATGGCGGTGGGTGCCGCAATGGCCGAGCGTTTTCTCGCCGAAAGGTTCGGAGAGTGGACCGCCCACAAGACATACGCCTACATCTCTGATGGCGCCGTGGAGGAGGAAATATCGCAGGGCGTGGGCCGCATCGCAGGCCACCTCGGCTTGAGCAACCTCATAATGTTCTACGACTCCAACAACATCCAGCTCTCCACCACCGTGGAAGAGGTGGACACCGAAGACGTGGCAGCCAAATACAAGGCTTGGAATTGGAACGTGGTGGAGTGCAACGGCAACGATGCCGAAAGCATCCGCACAGCACTCGTGGCCGCAAATGCCGAGAGCGAGCGGCCTACGCTCATCATCGGTAAGACCGTGATGGGTGTGGGTGCCGTGGACAGCGAGGGAGGCTCCTACGAGAACAAAGTATCCACCCACGGACAGCCCATATCGGCCGCAGGTGCCGACCCCGCACGCACCATTGCTGGGCTCGGTGGCAACCCCGAGGAGCCCTTCGTGATATTCCCCGAGGTGGCCGAAGCCTATGCCGCAAGGCGTGAGGAGTTGCGCCAGTGGGCCGCCGAGCGCAAAGAGGTGGAGCGAAAGTGGAGGGAGGAAAACCCCGCACTCGCCGCCAAGATGGACAAGTTCTTCTCCGCCGAGGCCCCCGCTGTGGACTACGACTCCATCGCTCCGGCCGCAGGTTGCGCCACCCGCAATGCTTGTGCAACCGTGTTGGGCGCATTGGCCGAGCAGGTGGAGAATATGGTTGTCGCTTCGGCCGACCTGAGTAATTCCGACAAAACCGATGGTTTTCTCAAAAAAACCCACGCATTTGCCAAAGGCGATTGGAGTGGTAAGTTCTTCCAAGCAGGCGTGTCGGAGCTCACTATGGCTTGCATTATGAACGGTATGGCCCTGCACGGAGGCGTTATCCCTGCGTGTGGTACCTTCTTCGTATTCTCCGACTATATGAAACCCGCAGTGAGGCTTGCCGCACTGATGCGCATACACGTTGTTTACATTTGGAGCCACGACTCGTTCCGTGTGGGCGAGGATGGCCCCACACACCAACCCATCGAGCACGAGGCTCAAATCCGCCTGCTCGAGCACCTCAAAAACCACAATGGCGAGCGTAGCCTGTTGGCACTCCGCCCCGCAGATGGCGCAGAAACGGTGGAGGCTTGGAGGCTCGCACTTGCCGAGCAGAGGCCCGTGGCACTCATCACCTCGCGTCAGAACATCAAGGACCTCCCCACCCTCACCGGCAACCGCCGCGAGGAGGCCAAGAGTGTGGCCAAAGGTGGCTACGTGGTGTGGGACTGCGAGGAGCCCAAGGCGTTGCTGATTGCCAGTGGTAGTGAGGTGTCCACCCTCGTGGAGGGAGCCGAACTGCTCAAAGAGGAGGGCATTGGCGTGCGCATCGTGAGTGTGGCCAGCGAGGGCTTGTTCCGCGACCAGAGCAGGGAGTACCAGAGCGAAGTGCTCACCGCAGGTGTGCCCCGCTATGGTCTGACCGCAGGTTTGCCCATTACGTTGGCCGGCCTTGTGGGCGAGAACGGCATTGTTCACGGCGTGGACCACTTCGGCTACTCGGCCCCCTACAAGGTGCTTGACGAGAAGTTTGGCTTCAATGGCGCAACCGTAGCCGCCGAGGTGAAGGAGATGCTGGGATAATTCAAAATTCAAAATTTAGCCAACACGGGTAACGAATTCATTACTCGTGTTGGTTGTTTACAACAAAGCATCACAAGTACAATAATTTTCCATTTTCAATTTTCCATTTTCAATTTTTTTCGTATATTTGCGGGCCTATTTTAGGCGTAGAATATTAACAAATAAATTAACTTATTGTAAATGAGCAAGATTTGCGAAATCACCGGTAAAACTGCACAGTCGGGAAACAATGTTTCTCACTCGAACAGGCGCACCAAACGCAAATTCAATCTGAACTTGAAGACAAAGCGTTTTTGGAGCGAGGAGGAGAACCGCTGGATTACCCTCAAAGTAACCGCAGCTGGTATCAAAACCATCAACAAAAAAGGTCTGGATGCAGCACTCAAAGAGGCTAAAGCACCCGCTAAAATTCACTAATCTTTTTTAACAGAGAACAAAGAGTATGGCAAAAAAAGGTAAAGGTAACCGAGTACAGGTAATTCTCGAGTGTACCGAGCAGAAGGCTAGCGGTGTTCCCGGTATGAGCCGTTACATCACTACCAAAAACAAAAAGAACACACCCGACCGTATGGAGCGTAAGAAATACAATCCTTACTTGAAGAGGGTAACTATCCACCGTGAGATTAAATAAGGAGGAATTGAACTATGGCAAAGAAAGTAGTTGCAACACTTAAGAGAGAGGGTGCAAACAAGGGTTTTACCAAATGCATCAAAATGGTTAAATCGGAGAAGACCGGTGCTTACGTTTTCAAAACTGACGTAGTTCCCACCGAGGAGGTTAAGGAGTTCTTCAACAAGAAATAATCCGCAACCCACGATTTACTACGGTATCTGACCACACAAAAGGTCAAATACAAAAGGCGTTCCCGCGAAGGAGCGCCTTTTGTGTTTCTTGGTGGCCCACACCATCACATTCTTCTCTGACGGAGGAATAGCCACACTACTATTATATCATTCTTCTGTGGAGGAAGAAAATCCCCCACTATATCCGCTGGCGGAGAATTCGGTCGGTGGCGGCGTAATCAATGTTGAGTTGCTCGCCCAAGCGGGTGCCACGCTCACGGAAGCGGCGCACAATCTCCTCAACAACATCCTCACCAATGCCCAACTCCGAGAGGCGAGTGGCAAGTCCAAGTGAACGGAAAAACTCCTCCGTAGCAGCAATGGTGCGGTCGATGCGTTCTTCGGTGGTACCCTCTGTGATGCCCCACACTCGCTCGCCATACTGCACAATCTTCGCTCCCTTCTGCTCCCTCAGTTCGTTCATCACACCGGGCAACACCATCACAAGGGTTTGGCCGTGGGTGGTGCCACACAGAGCCGTAATCTCGTGGCCAATGCGGTGTGTGGACCAATCCTGCGTTACACCCATTGCCACAAAACCATTGAGTCCCATAGTGGCCGAGAGCATAAAATTGGCCATTGTGTCGTAGTCGTTTTCATCGGAGAGCACTTTTGGTGCAATCTCAACCACCGTTTGCAACACGCCCTCGGCCCAACGGTCCATCAGTGGCGATTCGTCCACACAGGTGAGATACTGTTCGATGACGTGAATGAAAGTGTCGGCCAAACCGCAGGCACGTTGATACCTTGGCAAGGTAAACGTTGTGGTGGGGTCGAGAATGGAGAAAACGGGGAATGTGTTGTAGAATGCAAACTTTTCGCCCGTAGCGAGGTTGGAAATCACACACCCACGGTTCATCTCCGAGCCTGTGGCAGGCAGAGTCATCACACTCGCAAACGGAAGGCTACCACGTTGCAACTTGGGGTTGAGCACAAGTTCCCACGCATCCTCCTCAATGAGTGCGGCTGCAGCAATGAGTTTGGTGCCATCGAGGGTGCTACCACCACCAACAGCCAACAGAAAGCCTATGTTTTCGTTCTTGCACACCTCCACCGCCTTACGCAGTGTCTCCACCTTTGGATTGGGCTCTATGCCCCAAAATTCGAGGTAGTCAAATCCTTCGAGTGCTGCCACCACTTGGTCGTAGACTCCGTTGCGTTTCACGCTACCACCTCCGAAGGTAACCAATATGCGTTTATCCTTGGGCAAAAGGCCTGCAAGTTTTGCAATCTCGCCCCTGCCCAGAATGAGTTTTGTTGTGTTCTGGAATACAAAGTTGTTCATCTGTTCTGCTTTTTTCTATACCATTTTACCATTGATAATCACGCTCTCCACCAACTCCTCGCCAAAACTGTAGGGAATGTAGGCCAGCGAGGGTACGGGCTTGGAAATCACGAGGTCGGCCCTGCGGCCAACACTGATGGCCCCTCGGTCGGCACTCAACCCCAAAGCGGCAGCACCATTGATGGTGAGTGCGCTCAGAGCCTCCTCGGGCGTGAGGCGCATCTTGATGCACGCAAGGCTCCACAGGAAGACCATATTACCCGAAGGCGATGACCCGGGGTTGCAGTCGCTTGCAATGGCCACCGGAAGGCCTGCATCAATCATCTTGCGTGCGGGCGCAAAGGGAAGATTTGAGAAGAACGATGCACCGGGTAGCACCGTGGGGATGGTTGCGGAGGCAGCCAAGTCGGCCACATCCTGCTCGTTGGCCTCCTCCAAGTGGTCCACCGAGAGGGCTCCGTAGCGTATACCCACTTGCACTCCCCCACTCGAAGCGAGTTCGTTGGCGTGAATCTTGGGCCTGAGTCCATACCTCGCTCCACACTCCAATATGCGGGCGGTCTCCTCGGGAGTAAAAAAGCCACTATCGCAGAACACATCCACAAACTCGGCCACGCCCTGCTCGGCCACGGCGGGCAACATCTGCTCACACACGTGGTCCACATAGTCGCTCTGGCGGCCCGCAAAGGCCCTACCCACAGCGTGGGCACCGAGGAAGGTTGCCTTCACCGTGGCGGGTAGTTCTCGTTGCAATCGGGCCACCACACGGAGCATTTTGAGTTCGTCTTCGGTGGTAAGTCCATAGCCACTCTTAATCTCCAGCGTGGCTGCACCCGTGCGAATCATCCTCCACGCCCTGTGGTAGGCGGCCTCAAAGAGTTCCTCCTCGGAGGCTTCGTGGAGTCGGTCGGCGGAGTTGAGAATACCACCGCCACGGGCAGCCACCTCTTGGTAGGTCATACCGGCAATCTTGTCCCTGAATTCGCCCTCACGCGAACCTGCGTAGACAATGTGGGAGTGGGAGTCGCAGAAGGCCGGAAAGACAACTCTTCCACTGGCATCCACCACCTTGTCGGCCTCCTCAGCCGGACAGGTTTCCATTGGGCCAAAGCCCACAATCACACCATCCTCGGCCAAGAGCCACGCCCCGTCAATCTGCTCGGCGGAGCCCATTTGTTCTCCACGCAGCAGTAGTGTGTCGGCAGGCACAATACCCGCAAGGGTGCGTATGTTTTTGATTAGCAAACGATTCATTCTTTCTTATATTTAGCCTCAATCAAGAGAAATAACAGACCTCTCCGCCCTTCGGGCACCTCCCCTAACTTAGGGGAGGAGTGGTTGTGTGCTTGCCTGCAAGAACTTCACCGCCTTGGCTATCAGCGGATAGATAACCCTGTCGGTATCCACAAAGGGCACCATCTTGCGGAAGTCGGCAAAGAGCCTCTCAATGGGCTCACTCGACCTGAGCGGACGGCGGAATTCCAATGCTTGGGCCGCATTGAGCAACTCAATGGCCAGTACCCTCTCCACGTTGTCCACCACACGTGCCGACTTGGTGGCCGCATTGGAGCCCATACTCACGTGGTCCTCCTGCCCCTGCGAGGAGGGGATGGAGTCCACCGAAGCGGGCATACAGAGCCCCTTGGTTTGGCTCACGATGGAGGCTGCGGTGTACTGCGGAATCATAAAGCCGCTATTGAGGCCCGGCTTGGCCACAAGAAAACTCGGCAGTCCACGCTGTGCAGAGATGAGTTTGTAGGTCCTGCGCTCGGAGATACTACCCAGTTCGGCCACGGCAATGGCGAGGTAGTCAAGCACCAAGGCCAGTGGCTGGCCGTGGAAGTTGCCTGCCGACACCACCACATCCTCATCGGGGAAGACCGTTGGGTTGTCGGTGGCGGAGTTTATTTCGGTCTCAATCACCGAGCCCACATAGGCGATGGCATCCTTGGAGGCTCCGTGTACCTGCGGTATGCAGCGGAACGAATAGGGGTCTTGCACGTGTTTCTTGGGCTGTGCAATAAGTTGGCTCCCCTCAAGCAACTCTCTCATACGTGCGGCCGTGGCAATTTGTCCTGCGTGGGGCCTCACTTGGTGCACATTGCCGGCAAAGGGGTCTATCCTGCCGTCAAAGGCCTCCAACGACATTGCGCCCACGACATCGGCCCAATCGGAGAGCCTGCGGGCCTTATCAAGCGACCACACGCCATAGGCGGCCATAAATTGGGTACCATTAAGCAGTGCCAAGCCCTCCTTCGACTGCAAGGTGAGCGGTGCCCACCCCTCCCTGCTGTTCATCTCCTCGCCACTGATGCGCTCACCCTCGGCTGTACTTACCTCGCCCAAGCCGAGCAGTGGGAGCGACAAGTGGGCCAGCGGAGCCAAGTCGCCCGAAGCACCGAGCGAGCCTTGCTGGTAGACCACGGGGGTGTAGTGGTGGTTGAACATATCAATGAGCCTCTCCACGGTGGCGAGTTGCACGCCCGAGTGTCCGTAGGAGAGCGACTGCACCTTGAGCATAATCATAATGCGCACAATCTCCTCGGGCACCTCATCGCCCGTGCCACAAGCGTGGCTCATCACGAGGTTTTTTTGCAGAGCCGAGAGGTCCTCCTTCTCAATGGAGATGTTGCACAACGAGCCGAAGCCGGTGGTTACTCCATAGATGGGCACGGGGCTCTCCACAGCCTTACGGTCGAGGTAGGCACGGCACTTTTCGATTGCGGCCTTTGCCTCCTCGGAGAGCGAGAGGGTGTAGCCACCCCTCACGGCGGTGATGACCTCGTTCGGAGTGAGATGTGCGGAAGAGATTATGTGATGATGATGGTCCATAAGTCTACTATCTGTTATGTGTGTTTGTTTAATCTTAATTTCACGTCTATTGTTGTGCGCCCAACTACTTGAGTTCCACCTCATACTTGGTGGCTGCAAGGTGGTCTACGCCCGCAAAGATTTTCTCATAGGTGTACTCGGCAGCCTCCGCATCGGTCAGAGCACGGCCTCCGTTTTGGCGTTTGGAGAGGTCGCCATCGGCACTATCGGCATAGGTACAGCCCCACTCGGCAAAGATTTTCTTATCATCCTGCACGCTGTCATTCATATTGGCCATCCAACCTGCGGGGTCGAGCACTGCGGGCATCTTGCACCTTATCCACACACTCTTGGCAGCATCTTTCCACGCCCTGCCGAGGTAGATTTTGCTGATGGTCTTACCATCGAAACCAACCTCATCGGCCGTAACTTCGCAACCAATGAAGGTGATGCCATAGGGAGCAGCAGCCGATGTTGAGGGAGCAGTGATGGCTGCTCCATTGCGGTTCACGTTGATTTGGCACCCGTCAAAGAGCATCACGCTGTTGCCGTAGATGAAGTCCACGTTGCCCTCCACAAACGAATCCTTCACGTAGGCATAGACGTTGTTGTTACGTCCGAGGAAGGTGTCCTGATAGCCGGTGATGTTGCAGTTGAAGAACGAGGCACTACCGTTGAACACCTCCACAGCCATCGCTTGGTCGCCGGAGCCGGTGTTATTCTGGTGTGTATTCTCAATCGTGAGGTCCTGAATGATTGTGCCCTTACCCTCGGTGCGGAGCGTGTAGGAACGGCGGTTGCGCTCATCGCTCTCTGTGCTACCATTGTAGAGTCCCTGATAGTCGTCCCACGTGAGGATGGTCTTGTCGGCACCATCGCCCACCAACACCACGTTGTCCTGACGCAGGAGGAGTTTCTCCTTGTAGGTACCCTCCTTGATGTAAATCACAAACTTACCCTCAAAGGTGGAGGGAATGGCAGCAATGGCAGCCTTCACGGTGGTGTAGTCGCCACTACCCTTGCAGTCCACAACCAAGTTGGGCACGGGGAGTCCCGATGCGGAGGGTTCTTTGGAGAGGGTGCGGAAGTTGAGCACCTCGCTCGAATTGGAGTTGCCCTTACCACCCTCGGCAAGTGCATAGAGGTAGAAGCGGTAGTCGGTCTGTTTTTCAAGGTCATTGAAGGTAACTTCGGTGGCGGTGGTCTGCTCACTCTTCACCCTCATTGCGCCCTTTTGGAGCACATATTTGTAGCCCACGGCTCCCTGCACAGCCTCCCAGTTGATGGTTACGGAGGTGGTGGTGAGTGTACCCTCCACCACAGCCACTCCACTTGGGGGCATCAGTGCGCCATCGGGGGCTCCGCCTTGATTATCGGGGTTTTCTATCGGCTCTTTGTCGCCACAAGCAACCATAGCCACTGTGGCCAGCAGGGTTGCAAAAAAACGAAGCAGTTTCATAATTATGGTGTAGTTAGTTTTGTGTTATAAGTTTCTACTTGATGTATTTTTCAATGAGGCTGTCGTCTGCCACATTCGGAAGGGTTACTTTCAGGTCGGGGGTGCGGGCCATCTCTCGCTTTATGGCACTCATTGCGCCCTCGTTGCGGGCCCAACTGCGGCGTGCTATACCGTTGTTCACGTCCCACAGCAGCATCGAGTCGATGCGTTTGCGGGCCTCCTCGCTACCGTCTACAACCATACCGAAGCCACCATTGATAACCTCGCCCCAGCCTACTCCACCGCCATTGTGCAGCGATACCCACGTGGCTCCACGGAAGCCATCGCCAATGACGTTCTGCACAGCCATATCGGCCGTGCGAGCCGACCCATCGTAGATGTTGCTCGTTTCGCGATAGGGCGAGTCGGTGCCCGACACATCGTGGTGGTCGCGGCCAAGCACAATCGGGGCACTAATCTCTCCCCTTGCAATGGCCTCGTTAAAGGCCCTTGCAATTTTGATGCGGCCCTCGCTGTCGGCATAGAGGATGCGGGCCTGTGAGCCCACCACCATTCGGTTGCGACCGGCCTCCCTTATCCACAAAATATTGTCGTCCAACTGTCCGCAAATCTCCTCGGGAGCCTCGGCCCTAATCTCGGTAAGCACCCTCTCGGCTATGCGGTCGCTCTTTTCAAGGTCCTCGGCCTTGCCCGAAGTGCAAACCCAGCGGAATGGACCAAAGCCATAGTCAAAGAACATCGGGCCCATAATGTCTTGCACATAGGAGGGGTAGCGGAACGAGCCATCGGCCCTAACCACATCGGCTCCCGCCCTTGAAGCCTCCAACAGGAAGGCATTGCCATAGTCGAAGAAGTACATACCCCTCTCGGCCAAGCAGTTCACAGCCGCTGCGTGCCTACGCAACGAAGCCTGTACAGCCTTCTTGAACTCCTCGGGCCTCTCGGCCATCATCTCACGGCTCTCTTCGTAGGAGTAGCCCACGGGATAGTAGCCACCCGCCCAAGGGTTGTGGAGCGAAGTTTGGTCGCTACCGAGGTCCACATCTATGCCCTCCTCGGCCAACCTCTCCCAGAGGTCCACCACATTGCCCTGATAGGCCATTGACACCACCTCCTTGTCGGCTCTCGCCTTGCGTATGCGGGGGATGAGTTCGTCCAGCGAGGTGTGCACCTCGTCTACCCAGCCCTGCTCATAGCGTTTCTGCACAGCCGCAGGGTTAATCTCGGCCACCACACTCACCACGCCTGCAATGTTGCCCGCTTTGGGTTGTGCGCCCGACATACCACCCAAGCCTGCCGACACAAACAGCATACCGCCCAAGTCGGTCTGCCCCGCCTTCATACGCTTGCGGCCTGCGTTGAGCACCGTGATTGTGGTGCCGTGCACAATGCCCTGCGGACCGATGTACATCCAACTACCTGCGGTCATCTGACCATATTGCGACACGCCCAGAGCGTTCATTCGCTCCCAATCATCGGGTTTGGAGTAGTTGGGTATGACCATACCGTTGGTTATCACTGCCCTCGGTGCATCGGGGTGTGAGGGGAAGAGTCCCATCGGGTGGCCCGAGTACATCACAAGGGTTTGGTGGTCGGTCATCTCCGAGAGGTACTTCATCGTGAGCCTATACTGTGCCCAGTTCTGGAACACAGCACCATTGCCGCCATAGGTGATGAGTTCGTGGGGGTGTTGGGCCACAGCCTTGTCCAGATTGTTCTGAATCATCAGCATCAGCGCAGCCGCCTGTGGGCACCTTGCCGGATACTCCTCCACAGGGCGGGCATACATCTCGTAGTCGGGCCTGAGGCGGTACATATAGATGCGGCCATAGCGCTCCAACTCCTCGGCAAACTCTGCCGCCAACTCCTCGTGTTGGTGTTCGGGGAAGTAGCGCAGGGCGTTTTTCACAGCCAGCACCTTCTCCTCCCTCGTGAGGATGTCCTTACGCTTTGGGGCGTGGTTTACGCTCGTGTCGTATGGTTTTGGGGCGGGCAGGATGGCGGGTATGCCTGCACGGATGTCGTCTTGGAACTCTTTGAGTGTCATAACTTTATAGCGGCAATGATGTGTATGTATGTTTTTTTCTCTCTGTTTATAGTCCTTAGTCTATCTTGCTCTCCACAATCTCCACGATGCGCCTCTCCTCGCTGTCGGCCTTGCGGGCAATCTCCCCTGCCTCGGCCAGCAACTCCTCGGCCACAAGGCGGTCTTTGAGGCCCGCAGCGTTAATCTTCACATTGAGGTAGGCTCCCTGCACGGCAGCCCTCGCTGCCAATGCGCCCACGCCCGCATCGCTCACCGAGTTGGGGTTACCCTCGGCAGCCATCATCTCGGCCACCTCAAAGACTTTGAAGGCGGCCTTCATTGTTTTGAGGGGCACACGTGTGGCATAGAGAGTTGCTCTCTCCATAGCCTCGGCCCTTGCAGCCTTCTCCTCGGGAGTACCTTTGGGCATTGCAAACACGGCCATAATACCGTTGAAGGCTTCGGTGTCCTCGTCTACAAGGTGGAGCAGTTCGTTCATCACCGCCTTGCCCTTCTCGGCCCAATCGGAGAAGAACTCCCACCTATCATCCCACCCCGGCTTGTGTGCCGAGAGGTTGGCCACCATAGTACCCAAAGCGGCACCCAGCGCACCCATATAGGCCGAAATGGAGCCTCCACCCGGAGCTGGTGACTCTCGGGAGGTCTCCTCGGCAAAGCCACGGCAGGTGAGGTCTATGAGTTTTTTGGTCTGATTATCTTTCTCTATGAGTGCCTCCACAATCTTCTCCTCGGGCTTGAAGGGGCACAATTCGGCAAGGCCCATAGTGCGCACAGCAATGTCGATAATCTCCTCATCGGTGATACCCAACGAGCGTTGCTGCTTGCGCAGGAAGTGTTTGCCGGCCTCCAAGAGTGCCGAGCGGGGTACAAGGCCCACAATCTCGGTGCCCGTAACCCTCACACCCCTTGCGGCTGCGGCCCTGCATACCTCCTCAAAAGCCACGTGGAGAGGTGTCTGAGCGATGTCCGTGATATTCATTGACACCTGCGCAATGCCATACTCGGCAATGTACCAACCGATGGCCTTGCAGCCCTTCAGCGTGCCGGGAATCATAATGGGGTTGCCATTCTCGTCCCTGACAATCTTACCCACAATGGGCACCTCCCTCATAGGCCTACCCTTCTCCCTCACGTCAAAGGCGATGGCATTGGCCCTGCGGGTGGAGGTGGTGTTAAGGTTGAAGTTTACCGCAATGAGGAAGTCCCTTGCGCCCACCACCGTTGCGCCACTTCTGGCCGCCTGCTCGGTCCACTCTCCGCCACCGAAGTCGGGCATTTCGTTCTCCTGCGTGATGCGCTGCTGGAGTGCCTCATACTCGCCCCTACGGCACACCGCAAGGTTTTTCCTCTCGGGGCGCAGGGCTGCGCTTTCGTAGCAGTAGGTGGGGATGGCAAGTTCGCTGTGGATGCGCTCGGCCAAGGCCCTTGCAAGTTCGGCACACTCGGCCAAAGTGATGCCCGCAACGGGCACCAAAGGCAACACATCGGTGGCACCAATGCGTGGGTGCTCGCCCTTGTGGTAGCGCATATCAATGAGTTCCGAAGCCTTCTGCACACCCCTGAAAGCGGCCTCAACAACCGCTTCGGGCTCGCCCACAAAGGTTACGACTGTGCGGTTGGTAGCCTTGCCGGGGTCCACATCGAGGAGTTTTACCCCCTCCACACTCTCAATGGCATCGGTAATCTGTTTGATGACGGTCAAATCGCGCCCCTCGCTGAAGTTGGGCACACACTCAATGAGTCGTTTCATAGCGAAAAGTCAGGTCTTTATGTTGTTGGTTTTTGAAGTTTTCGAGTTTCAATATCTCCGATATTGGTTCAAATATCTCTCAAATATACTTCTTTTTCGGGAATTACAAAAAATTTTGTTGTACCTTTGTTCACATTATGAACAGATTGGTAATTGTGGGCTGCGGTCGTCTGGGTACGATTGTGGCCGATGCAGTGGCCCAAGGGTTGCTGCCGGAGTATGAATTGGTGGGACTCTACTCACGCACCACAGAGCGTGCCGAGGCCCTCGGAGAATATCTTGCCCACAAGGGCATAAGGTGCAATGTGTGTGGCTCGTTGGAGGAGCTCTTGGCCCTTAGGCCCGACTACCTCGTGGAGGCCGCATCGCCTGCCTGTATGAAGGCCATCACCTTCCCCACCCTCGCCGCAGGGTGTTCGATTGTAACGCTCTCCATCGGTGCCTTTGCCGATGACGCCTTCTATGCCGAGGCCGCCGAGGCTGCACGCAAAGCCGGCAGGCGCATCTACCTTGCATCGGGAGCCACGGGTGGTTTTGACGTGTTGCGCACAGCTACCCTTATGGGTGGTGCCACAGCGGAGTTCTTCAACGAGAAGGGCCCCAACGGTTTGCGTGGCACCGATGTCTACGATGAGTCGCTCCACAGCGAGCAGAGGGTTGTGTTCCGTGGCACCGCCAAGGAGGCCATCGCCAAGTTCCCCACCCGAGTAAACGTAACCGTGGCTGCCTCGCGTGCATCGGTAGGGCCCGACAACTTGAAGGTTACGATGCAATCATCGCCCTACTTCCGTGGCGACACCCAAAGGGTGGAAATCCGCAACTCGGAGGTGCGTGCGGTGGTGGATGTCTACAGTGCCACACCTGCCATTGCCGCTTGGTCGGTGGTGGCGGTGTTGCAAAACATCACCTCGCCCATTGTGTTCTAAACCACAAGATTGTCTACCCCAAAACACAACGAGTTACACCCTGAAAACACAACGGAGCCGAAAGCGCACTTGCTTTCGGCTCCGTTTATATTGCAGTAAGCGGGACAGCGGGCACGGTAGCGTGGCCCATCTACTCTCCCACTCCTCTACTTGAACTTCACAACCGTGATGCCCGCACCCCCGCGGTCGGGGTGGTCATCGGTGGCAGAGGCCACCTGCGGGATGTAGCGCAGGTACTTGCGCACCTCCTCTTTGAGTGCGCCCGTGCCCTTGCCGTGCAAAATCGTAACCGACCCAATGCCGACCATTATGGCATCGTCAATGAAGTCCTGCACCGCTTCCAACGCCTCCATAGCCCTCATACCCCTGATGTCGATATTGTCCTTGAAGGCAAGTTTGCGGCTCGAAATGTCCACACTCACCACCGTGCGGGCAGTGGTGGGGCGTGTCTGCTTCTTGAACTCACTATTACTGATTGCTTCCAATCGGTCTATGGCAATGGTGGTGGTGATGTTACCGATGGCCACCGTGGCCTTCTTGCCCTTCATTGACACAACCTCGCCAACCCCCTCTTGGCCCACGATGCGCACCTTGGCACCCACAACCACAGGGAGCACCTTCGGCTCCTCAATCTTCGGCTCACTCACCGCCTCGCCCCTCTGGGCCCTGCGCTCGGCACGCTTTTGGCGGCGGCGTTCAATCTTCTCCATCTCCCTCTCAACCCTCTCGCTCTCGGCCGAAAGGTAGTCCACACCATTGATTACGTTCTCCTTCAGAGCCTCAATCTCACGGCGGGCCAAGCGGGTGGTCTCCTTCTCGGCCTGCGACTCACGGATGATGCGCACGGTGTTCTCAATGGTACGGTTGGTCTGTTCAAGGATACCCTTGGCGTCCTCCTTCGCTTGGCGTATGATGGCGGCACGCTCCTCTTTGAGGGCTGCCAATCGCTCGGCATACTCGCTCTCCATCTCCTCCACACGCCGGTCGGCTATGCGGATGCGCTCACGTTTCTGCTCCCAGTAGTTGCGGTTGCGGGCCACCTCACGCAGTTGTCTTTCGAGGCTGATGACCTCCGAGCCCGCCTTCTCCGAAGCACTCCGTATGAGTTCCTCCGGAAGGCCAATCTTGCGGGCTATCTCAATGGCAAACGAACTGCCCGGCTCGCCCATCTCAAGGCGGAACAAGGGCCTGATGTTTTGCACATCAAACATCATTGCACCATTGGCCACCCCTCGGTGGTTGGATGCAAAATATTTGATGTTGGTATAGTGAGTGGTGATGACTCCATAGGTGCCCCTCTCCAAGAAGCGCTCCAACATAGCCTCGGCAATGGCTCCGCCAATCACCGGCTCGGTGCCCGTGCCAAACTCGTCAATTAGGATGAGTGTGCGCTCCGAGGTGCCCGAGAGCATACGTTTCATATTGAGCAGGTGGGATGAGTAGGTACTCAGGTCGTTGTCGATACTCTGCTGGTCGCCGATGTCGATGTAGATAGCCTCAAAGATGGGCAGTTCGCTCACCGAGGATGCAGGCACCGGCACTCCACACTGGAACATATATTGCAGCAGGCCCACCGTTTTGAGGCACACCGACTTACCACCCGCATTGGGGCCCGAAATCACAAGTATCCTCCTCTGTGGATTGAGCACCAAGTCGAGTGGCACAACCTCCTTGTGTTCCTTGGCGTGGCTCTGTTGCAGCAGTGGGTGGCGTGCATCCACAAGGCGCAGCACGCCGTCTTCCGACACAATGGCCTTGTAGGCCCCGTTGCTCACCGCCCAGCGAGCCTTTGCCCTGACCATATCAAACTGGGCCAAATACTCGCCACTTGCGGCCAACTCCTCGCTATGGGGGCGGATGTAGGCGGCCAGTTCGGTGAGGATGCGAATCTCCTCCCTGCGTGCGGCATACTCCAACTCCTTCAGTGCGTTGTTAATCTCCACCACCTCCACGGGCTCAATGTAGACGGTCTTACCCGTGGCCGACTCATCGTGCACAAAACCCTTGAGTTTGCGTTTGTTGGATGCGCTCACAGGTATCACCGTGCGGCCCTCACGTACCGAGAGCGATGCATCGGCATCCACAATGCCCTGCCTTATGGCCTCGGCCAGCACTGCTTGGAGTCGTTTGGCGGCTTGTCCCTCGTGGGAGCGTATGGAGCGGCGCAGGTCGTAGAGTTCGGGTGAGGCACCATCCCTCACCTCTCCGTGGCGGTCGATGATGGTGTCGATGTGGCCCACAACTTCCGGAAAAGCCTTCACTCCCTGCGACATTGCCGCACCCAGCGGATACCTCTCCTCTCGAGCCACAAAGAAGCCCGCAGCCTCGCCAACCATCTTTAATCCCACACGCAACTGCAACAACTCCTCCCCCTCAAGGAAGGTGCCCTCAACAGCCAACTTGCTCACCTCGGCCCCAAAATCCACCAACTCTCCATTGGGGAATTCCTGCTCCATTTGGAGGGCCAAGCGGAACTCCTCGGTGAGCCCCTGTCGGTAGTCCACCTCGGCTGCATCGGTGGAGAACTCCACCTCCTGCATCAGGGTGGCTCCACGGTGGGTGGAGCATCGCTCCACAAGTTGGGTGCGTATGCGGTCAAAGCCGAGCCTTTGTTCTATTGTATTCATTCGTTATGTTTTTCTTTCTCAACAAGTTTGGGCACTCGCTGCCTTACTTCTTGGTGTGTCTACTCCTCCTCGAAGTCCACGTATTCGCCCACGTTCTTGCTCACCTTCTTTTTCTTCGGGGCCTCGGTGCGGCTAACCCTTACACGGCCCTCGTTGGGGTTGTTGCGGGATTGTTGCTGTTGTCCGCCACCATAGGTGTGGCTGTGGGAGCCAAAGTGCCAAGTGTAGCCCCCAAACTCCTCGCCACGTGCCTCGGCCTCACGGCGAGCCCTGTTGATGCGCACACGCAGTACGATGTTGAACACCAACACCATAAGCACCAGCACGCCCACTGCTCCACAAATAAACCTAAAAATGTCGCCCAGCGTGATTGCTCCCGTGAGGGTCAGCATCAGCAAAAAGATGAGCAACCAATATCTCAATCCAAATCGTTCCACAAGTAAGTTAATTAGTAATTAGTAAATTGTTAAATAGTAAAAATGGCCCTTTGAATTCTCAATTATCAATTCTCAATTCTCAATTCTCAATTCACTTATTCACCCTGTATGCCTTTTTCACTCCGTCTACCTTGGAGATGGCGTAGGTTACCATATCGGCCACGCTCGAGGAGGGCACCTCCACGTTGATTGTTCCGCCCGCAAGGCCATCCCTCGTGGGCGAAAGTGCCACCGAGCGGATGTTGATGTTCAGCGCACCCACCTTCTCGATGATGTGGCTCAACACCCCGGGGCTATCCTCGGCTACCACCCTCACCGTGGCGATAAAACTACCCTTGCTCTGCTCGCCACGCCAGCGGGCCGCCATCACCCTATATGGGTACAACTCTTTGAGCCTCTTGGCATTGGGGCAGTCGCTGCGGTGGATGGTGATACCACTCGAAATGGTCGTAAAGCCAAACACGTCATCGCCAAAAATGGGGTTACAGCAGCGAGCAATGTTGTACTTGAGTCCGTGTACCTCATCGCCCAAGATGAGTTCCTCCGCAATGGGGCTCTCCTTGCGTGTGGCAGGCGCGGGCTCCTTGCGGGGTGCAGGGGGTTGCGGGGTGTCGCCCACCTCCAAGTGGCGGGTAATTATCTCCTTAACCTCGCCCATATCGACCTTCTCGTCCACAATGCGCCCATAGAGTTCCATACCCGTGCGCAGTTTGTAGTGGCGGCACAGGGCATTCACGGCGTCATCAATGGAGATGGTCAGTTTCCAATTCTTCAGTTTGCGTTCCAGTTCCTCCCTGCCCAACTTGGCCATCTTGCTCTCCTCCTCGCGCAGGCAGACCTTGATGCGGTGGCGGGCCTTGCTCGTAACCACCACCGAGAGCCAATCCTTCTTGGGCTTTTGGTTTTTGCTTGTGAGGACCGTAACGATGTCGCCATTGTGCAGGGGCTCCTTGATAGAAACATTCCTCTCGCCAATCTTCGCACCCACACACATTGCACCCACCGAGGAGTGAATGTCAAAGGCAAAGTCCAGCACCGTGGCACCCTCGGGTAGTTTGCGCAGGTCGCCCTTGGGAGTGAACACAAAGACCTCGCGCGAGGTCATTGAGGCGTCCAACTTGCGGGCAATGCCCGACTTGTCGCCACTTTCCTCAATAATCTCCCTCAGGCGGGCCAACCACTGCTCGTGGCTGATGGTGCCACCACCCACACCCTTATATCTCCAGTGGGCAGCAATACCCCTCTCGGCCACCTCGTCCATACGCTCGGTGCGAATCTGAATCTCCACCCATTGACCAAAGGCCAACACCGTGGCGTGGAGCGACTCATAGCCGTTGCTCTTGGGTATGGAAATCCAATCCCTCATACGGTCGGGATTGGGGGTGTAGAAGTCGGTAACTATCGAAAAGACACTCCAACACTGCATCTTCTCGGCCTCCCTCGGGCAGTCGATGATGATGCGGATGGCAAAGATGTCATACACCTCGTCAAAACTAACCTTCTGGCGCACCATCTTACGCCAAATGGAGTAGACACTCTTGGTGCGGCTCTTGATGTGATACTTTATGCCCCCCTGTCGCATCTTCTCCTCAATGGGCACCAACACGTTGGCCATCAGTTCGGCCCTCTGCTCGGCACTCTCGGCCAAGCGGCGGCTGATGTCGGCATAGGCTTTCGGCTCAATGTGGGCAAAGGAAATCTCCTCCAACTCGCTCTTGATGTTGTAGAGGCCGAGTTTGTGGGCGATTTGGGCGTAGAGGTTCATACTCTCCCAACTCTTTTGGAGCTGCTTCTTGGGAGGGAACATATCAATGTTGCGCATCACCTCCAAACGGTCGGCCAACTTGAGGAGTATCACCCTCGGGTCGGTTGAGTAGGAGATAATCAGGTCCCTGAAGTTGTCAATCTGCTCCTTGTCGCTGTTGGTGTTGATGCTCGATATGTCGTTCATACCGAGGATGATACCCACCACCGCTTCGCCAAAGATTTTGTTCACCTCGCCCAGATTGAGCCTACCCATACGGGCAGCATCGTGGAGCAGTGCAGCCACCACCGAGTTGCGCCCCAAGCCCACCTCATCGGCCACAATGCGGGCTGTGCCCACCGAGTGTCCAATCAGTGGCGAGCCATCGTAGCGCACCATCCCCTCCAAGGCCTCCTCCGCCATCGCAAGCGCACGGCAGATGAGCCCCTGACTGTGTTCGCTGTAATGTGCAGCACAAAGCTCCCGAAAGTCCTGATATATTGTGTCGGTTGCCATAATCTCGTATTCTCTCTATTTCCTAACCTAATTCTCTATATACCAACGCCCACGGAGGCGTTTTCGTACCTCCGTAGGCGATTTTTCTCTATCCAATCTGTCACTACACCCCCACTGATGCAAGGATGAAGCATACTCACTCTACCAGATGACAACCCTCTCCTCTGCGGGGCGGTACATTGCGCCATCGGTGATGCCAAAGGCATCGTACCACTCGGCAATGTTGGGTAGGGTGCCATTAACCCTCCATTTGCCCAGCGAGTGGGGGTCCACTTTGGTAAGCCTGATAACCTCCTCGGGGCGGATGTTCTGTGCCCACAAGGTGGCGTAGGAGATGTAGAACCTTTGGACTGCGGTGTAGCCGTCAATCTTCTCGGGCTCCACTCCGCCAAGGGCATTTTGCAGTGCTGTGTAGGACACCCTCAAGCCACCTTGGTCAGCAATGTTCTCACCGAGAGTGAAGGCTCCGTTGGCGTGGAGTCCCTCCTCGTTTACCTCAATGGCATCAAACTGTGCCACAAGCCTTTGGGCCCTCTGGTCGAAAGCCTCAGCATCGGCCTTGGTCCACCAGTCGCGCAGGTTGCCGTCTTTGTCGTATTGGCGGCCTTGGTCGTCAAATCCGTGGGTCATCTCGTGGCCAATTACCACACCAATTGCACCATAGTTCACCGCATCGTCAGCCTCGGGATTGAAGAAGGGAGGTTGCAGGATGGCTGCGGGGAAGCAAATCTCGTTGGTGGTGGGGTTGTAGTAGGCATTCACCGTCTGCGGACTCATAAACCACTTGGCCTTGTCCACGGGCTGGCCCAACTCCGAGAGGTTGTCGGCAGTGTACCACTCGTTGGCGGCCTTGATGTTCTCAAGGTAGCTCTTTGCGGGGTCGATGGTGAGCGAGCCATAATCTTTCCACTTGTCGGGATAGCCGATTTTCACCGTGAAGGTGGCGAGTTTCTCCTGTGCCTTTGCTTTGGTTTGGTCGCTCATCCACTCCAAAGCGTTGATGTGCTGCGAGAGGGCCACCTGAAGGTTACCCACAATGGCGAGCATCTTCTCCTTGTACTCGGCAGGGAAGAACTTGGCCACATAGATTTCGCCCACAGCCTCCGAGAGGAGCGAGTTGGCCGTTCCGAGCGAGCGTTTCCAACGGGGGCGTTGCTCCTGCTGGCCGGAGAGGGTGCGACCATAGAAGTCGAAGTTGGCCTGCGAGAACTCATCCGAGAGATAGGAGGCTGCACCACGAACCTCGTGGAAGAGCAGGTAGTCTTTGATGCTGCGCAGGTCGGCACTGCCGAGCAACTTGTTGGCCCTTGCGAGTGCAGGTTTCTGACTAACCACAAGCACCTCGGGCATAGTCGGTCCGAGCGCCTCGGCATAGGCATCCCAGTTGATGTTACGATAGCTCTTGCGCAGGGCTGCCGAGGTGGTCTTGTTGTAGTTGCGGTGGGGGTTGCGGAGTTCCACGTTGGTGTAGTGCGACTCGGCCAGCGAGTTCTCAATCTTCATCACACTCTCGGCAATGCGTGCGCTCTCCTCCGAGGTGTAGCCTGCCAGAGCCATAATCTTCTGAATGTAGGCAACATAGGCCTTGCGAATCTCCTCGCCACTCTCATCAAAGTAGTAGTCCCTGTCGCCCAAGCCAAGGCCTGCCTGACCGAGGTAGAGCACATTGTTGGCGGTGTCCATCTCATCGGCCGACACCATAGCGTAGAAGAATGGATTGCCACTGGTGCGGTGCAGGTGGCCCAGCAGTGCGCTCAACTCGCCACGCGAGCCCACCTTCTCGATGGTTTCCAGAGCCGCTTTGAGTGGAGCACCACCCTCGGCATTGAGTCGGGTGCTATCGAGGCCCATAAGGTAGAGGTCGGCAATCTTCTGCTCCACACTACCCTGCTCCACACTCTTGGTTTGCAACTCCGAGAAGAGTTCCTTGATGCGCAGTTCGTTGCTCTCGCGGAGCATATCAAAGGCTCCATAGCGGGAGTATTCGGGTTTCATCGGGTTATTGCGCTGCCAGCCTGCTGTAAAGTGCTCATAGAAGTCATCTTGCAGGGCGTAGTTGTCGTCAAAATTGGCGGTGTTGATTGCGGGGGTTTTCTTTTCGCCACCACACGAACAAAGTGCGGCCACGGAAAAAAGAGTAATCATAATTCTTTTCATAAGAGTAAATAAACAGTATGTGTGCTTAAAATTATTTGCAAAGATAAAATTTTTTTGTATATTTGTAAAAACAGAGTTTCTAACCCTTAAATAAATTGAAGAGATATGAAACGATTTTTTACCATTTTGGCAACTATTTTGTTTGCTACGGCAACAATCGCTCCCGCCTCGGCGCAGACCAAAGGCGATTGGAGCATTAAGGGCGGTGTAGGTTGGCTCTCGCTACCCGACTTTGTGGGCGCACTGGTGGCCGGCCTTGGCTCCATCGACACCACCGAAGGCACAAAGCACAAGGAGCTCACCCTTCTGCTCAACCCCAATGTGGAAATCCTCTATGGTTGCAACGACCGATTTGCCGTAGGCCTATCGGCAAGTGCAGGTTTCATTATGTCCCAATCCGTCATCGAAGCCACCGGTGTGGTGAACAAGCAGGCCACAGCCTTCTACCCCACCCTTTGTGTGGCTGCCAAAACAACCTATTTCCGCAGAGGCCAATTTTCTATGTATGGCTCGTGGGGCCTCGGTGTATCGGCTATGGTCATCGAGCAATCGGGTGCCGATGTGGAAAACAACGGACCCAACACTGCGCTCACCCCTATGGGCAATCTCTACCCGCTGAGTTTCTCCTATGGCAGCAGTCGCACAGGTGGCTTTGCCGAGGTTGGCTGGGGCGCCAAAGGCATTGTAAATGTGGGTATTTACCACGTTTTTTAGGCTGTTAGCCATTAGCCATTTGAAAAAACAATCGTCACGCTATATGTCCATACACAAAACTTTCTACCCGCAGGGGGTTTGTTCGAGGGTGATTGACATCACCCTCTCCGATGATGGTGCCACCATTGAAAAGGTGCAATTTACGGGCGGTTGCCACGGCAACACACAGGGAGTGTGTCGTCTGGTGGAGGGGCGACCCGTGAGCGAAGTTGCAGCCCTGCTGAAGGGTATCGACTGCCGAGGCAAGGGTACCTCCTGCCCCGACCAACTCGCCCGAGCATTGGAGGAGTAATAGGGCCAAGAGAGGAGTACCGACTATTGTCATTAAAGGGTTTAAGGCCCTTAAGGCCACTAACGGCTTTAAGGGCTTTTTTTGTCCTCGTGGGCAATAGCCACACTCCCAACCTTCCCTATCGTAGGGGAGGAGTACTATGGGTGGGGCTCCCAAGCGGTAGCGGTTGCTTCCTTCAACTCCCGGGTATCTTTTTTAATACCCGAGATAAAAATACGCCGCAGGCACCACAATTAACCCACCTTTGGTGGCTTTTAGTTGCTCTCGCTCGGCACAGGCGTTGCCTGTTTTGTGTAGATGTTAGGTCTGCACTCTTTCGAGCCTTTGGATGCCAACAAGCACCCTCTGCCCTCGCTTACTCGCAACTTTTTCCATTTTCAATTTTCCATTTTCAATTTTGAATTCCCTTTCTGGCCACAAATACCCCTTTCGCCAAACTTTTTGCAAGTTTTTGGGTGCTATCTAAATAAAAAGTAGTATATTTGCCCGAATTGTGGAATTTAGTAATCAAAACACCATAAAATTATGCTCAAAAAAATCGTTATTTGCGCTGCCCTCGCACTTGCACTTTGCTCGTGTGGCAGCCAAAAAGACCTCGCCTATTTCCAAGATGCACAAACCGGTGCACTGGATACGGCTGTGGGGAAACTCAACACCATTCGTACCGGTGATGTGCTGATGATTTCCGTGTCGTCAAGCACCCCCGAACTCGCAATCCCCTACAACCTCTTCTCGGCTCGTAGTCAGATTGCCAGCACAACCGCTGCGGCAAACTCATCCAGCAGGGTTATCTCCAACGTAACCTATGAGGGCTACACCGTGGATAGCGAAGGTTGCATCAACTTCCCCGTTTTGGGCAAAATCAAAGTGGAAGGCCTCACTCGTGAGCAACTTGCCAAACAGTTGCAAGATACGCTTCAGAGCGTGATGCCCGACCCTGTGGTTACGGTTACTTTTGTAAACTTCTTTGTTACCGTCATCGGTGAGGTTGCAAGGCCCGGTACCTACAACTTCCCCGGCGACCGCTTGACCCTCTTGGAGGCTATCGGTTTCGCAGGCGACCTGACCGTCTATGGCGAGAGGTCCAAAGTGATGGTCATCAGGGAGGAGAACGGAGAGCGCCACGTGGAGATTCTCAACCTCAAGTCGAAAGACATCTTCACTTCGCCCTACTTCTACCTCAAACAGAACGATGTGGTCTATGTGGAGCCCGTGGGTGCAAAAGCCAAGAGCGTCTCGACCTTCACCACCTACTTCCCCATCATCACCTCGCTCGCTTCGCTGGGCACATCTATCGCTATGATGATTTACTACATTACCTTTGCTTCTCGAGTTAGGTAGTTAAGCAGTACAAGGCAAAGGAGAACAACACAATAACCAAAACATCGCACACAAACGATTATGGAAAAAAACAACATACAAAATGGTTATCCTCAATCCTCGGTTGTGGTTGAGGAGAGCGGTACAGATTTGTCGCTCCGTTCTATTTGGCGCTTCTTTATTGGCAACTGGTTCTGGTTTATGATTTCAATCATAATCTGCCTTGGAGCCGGTTACCTCTACTGCAAAGTTGCACCCAAAACCTACTCTTCGAGTGCTCTGATTTATGTTGATGAGAACTCGTCAAGGAGTGTGAAGTCGGATGTTACCACAATGACCAACTTCCGTATGATGCGTCAGACCTCGGTGGTAGACAACGAGGCTGCCATTCTTCGTTCACGCTCGCTGATGCAGAAGGTTGTGGAGAATATGAACGCCAACGTGCTCTACTATCGCCCCTCCAAACTGCGTTCCGTGGAGGTTTACGCCCCCACCGTACCCGTGGAAGTTGTGGTAGACTCGCTGATGACTCCCTTTGTTATGGACCTCACCCTGCTTGAGGATGGCACCATTAGTGGTAAGATTGAGTACACCAAGCGTGGCGAAGAGAGAGAAGAGTTGTTCACCACAACGCTCGACCAGCCCATCTATGGCGGTATGGGTATTGTACACATCGCCAAAAACCCCTACTACACGGCTCCCGTTGTAGAGGAGGATGAGCAAGAGGCAGAGCCCAAAGCAAAACCCAAAAAGAAGGTAAATCCCCGCTACATTGTTAAGGTGTACAGTGTGAAAAGTTATGCAGGTGTGCTGTTGGCCAACCTCAGTGTGGCCCCCTCCAGCAAGACCACAAGCCTTATCAGCGTGGGTATGAAGACCTCCGTACCCCAGAAGTCGGCAGACATCGTGAACGAACTCATCAAGGTTTACAACGAGGACGCCAAAGAGGGTGAGAGGGCCGTTGCAAGGGCTACAATGCAGTTTGTAGACGAGAGGCTTGCCATCGTTGGTGGCGACCTTGATGATGTGGACTCCACGGTGGAGAAGTACCGCAAGAGTTCGCAGACCGTGAACTCCACAACAGAGGCCAATCTCTATGTTCAGGCTGTGGCCAAACTTGAGGAGCAAGCCGTAGAGGTGGAGACTCAAATCAGCATCCTCAACGATGTGTTCAACTTCGTGCAGTCCATTCAGGGCAAGGCAGAGATGATACCCAGCCTTGGTATTGGTGGCGATGGTTCACTTGCAACGCTCATCAACAACTACAACTCTGCTGTATTGGAGTACCGCAGTGTGGGTGGTGATAATGTGTTGAGCAACCCTCAGGTAAGGAGCCGCAAGGAGGCCATCTTGGAGATGCAGAGCCTGCTGCCCGCTTCGATTACCAACCAGCGCAACTCTCTGGAGGTGCAGCTGCGCTCGCTTGACAAGCAGATTGCCGAGAACAAGAACAAAGTGAGCAACCTGCCTACCATTGAGAAGGAGTCGCAGTCGATTATGCGTAACCAGCAGATTAAGGTGCGCATCTATGAGTATCTGCTCAACAAGCGCGAGGAGACCAGCCTAAAGTTGGCCACCACCGCTTCGGTATCGAGGGTTATTGACCCCGCCGAGCCTTCGGCAGTGCCCATTTCGCCCAAGACTGCTATGATTATGCTCTTGGCTCTGATTATGGGTATGGTACTCCCCGTTGTGGTGATTTTCATCGCCGAGGCATTGCGCACGAAGATTTACTCCACAGAGGAGGTTGAGGATATGCTCCCCGCAGATATTCCAATCGTTGGTGCCATTCCTGCCAAGCCCAACAAGAACAGCAGCGATATTATGGTTACGCCCAACAGCCGCGACTCCATTGCCGAGGCATTCCGTATGGTGCGTACCAACATCGACTTTATGTTACCTGTGGGCGGTAAGGTAATTATGACCACCTCCACCGTGCCTTCGGAGGGTAAGACCACCTGCGCACTCAACATTGCGCTTTCGTTTGCAATCACAGGCAAGAAGGTTATCATCGTGGATATGGATATGCGTAAGGGCTCGATGGAGAAACGCATCGGCTCAACCCACTACCCCCAAGGTATTGTAAACTACCTCGTGGGCAAGGAGAGCGACCTTGATAAACTCATCGTTAAGGATTGCGTACACGGTGTGGATGCCCTCTTCGTGGGTACCATTCCTCCCAACCCTGCCGAGTTGGTTATGCGCAAAGAGTTGGACGAGGTGATTGAGAAGTTGAAAGGTATGTATGACTACATCATCATCGACACAGCCCCCATCGCTCTTGTAACCGACACTATGCTTGCCAACAGGTTGGCTGACGTTACACTCTACTGTATGCGTATGGGCCACACCGACAAGACCGTGTTTGAGACTCTGAGAGCAATTACCATTCGCCAGTCGTTGAAGAATATGGGTGTCATCATCTCCGAGGTGGGAGTTGGCAAACTCTACTATGGTGGTGAGAAGAGTGGCACAGGTTTCGGTTACGGCTATGGCTACGGTTATGGTTATGGCCACAAAGATGAGGACACCAAGAAAACCATCATCACAAGGCTCTTAAAGTTGTTAAAAAAGGACAAATAGCAAGAAAAAAAACGCAAAAAACTATTGTATTTGAAAAAAATATAATAACTTTGCCAAAAGACCACACATAAACTATAATCATTAAACTTTAAAATTATGCAAGCATTAGTAGAGAAAATCAATGCCCAGATTGAGGCATTTCAGGTAAACGCTAAACTCCAAGTTGAGAAAGGCAACAAAGCTGCCGGTACCCGCGCTCGTAAAGCTGCTTTGGAGGTAGCAAAACTTATGAAAGAGTTCCGTAAAGCATCGGTTGAGGCTGCCAAATAATTTGGGCATTTGACCGCTTTGAGAAACAAGGGAGGCGCCAAGTCGGTCGCCTCCCTTGTTTGTAGGAATGGTTGCTATGCCCCGCTCGGCCTAATTATCAGCATAGGTCAAAGAGAGAGGGGGGGGATATTGTACCGACCAACGATGTTTTATGTGTCTATATATTATAATAAGGTATGATGATTAGGAGATTAGTGAGTACGCTGTGTGCGCTGCTGTTGCTCGGCAGCGTGTCGTGCGTGGAGGGTATGAAGGCACCGCAACGCCCCAACTTGGGTGGAGAGGAGAACCCCACCGACAAGAACACCATAGTTCCCATTACCGATGGGCTTGTTGCCACTGCGGGGGCTACCGAGAGTATGCGTACCAAAGCGGTGCAATTGCGTGCGGCCACAGGGACCGAGAAGGGCACGCTGCGCAGTGCGGTCTATGTCTACTCGGCCACGGTGGAGAAATATGCCGAGCAGCCCCAGAAGTTGGCAGCCCGCTTGGCTCTGCTCGGTATGGGCGATGTCTATTTGAGCATTTCGCGCGCGGTGCTGACCTCTGCGGCCGGTGGAACGAAGAGGACGTGGTATGAGAATTTCATCTCTTTCTGCCACTTCTACGGGATGAAGGTCTACGCTATGCGCCTTGAGAACAAATCCATATACACCGACCCCGAGGTTGTGCGCACCGAGGTGGAGGCTGTGCTGTCGTGGAACTCCTCGGTGGAGCCCAGAGAGAAGATTGACGGCATTTCGGCCGACCTTGAGCCACACACGGTGAAGGCGGGCGACTCCAATGCTGCTGCCCTCGGCTATTGGTGGGATAGCACCAACAACTATGGCAAGGGAGGCAGCAACGACCGCCTCGTGGGGCTCACCCTCGACCGCCTCGGCTATGCCGACCAGCTGCTGGGCGACCTACAACTCTGTGAGGCCGTGTTTTCGGCCTTCCAGCCCAAATACGACCAAGGCTTGTTGAGCAAGGGTTGTGCGGGCGATTTTTTGGGCGTTTGCGACTGGATAATGGTTATGGCCTACCGCACCACGGCGGATAAGATTTGGGCCGATGTGGAGCACTATCTGAAGGCCTCCACCGCAGGGGCCCACGATGGGCGTGTGTCGGTGGCTGTGAAGGTGCACCAAAACGACCTCGACAACGTGTCGCCCTCGCTCAAACCGCTCGGCTGGCAGGGTGTGGTGGATGTGCTTAAGAGCCTTGCCGAGCGTGGAGCAGCGTGGCCCGCCTTCCGCGGCATTGACTACTTCCAATATGTAGGCCTTGAGGAGTTGTGGGAAGAGTAAAGAGTAAAGAGTAATTAGTAGCAGGAAGAGCAGGAAGAGCAGGAAGAGCAGAAAAGGAATTGAAGGTGGCGACTGGGACCACTGGGTCTACTGGGGCAACTGGGAGCCATTAAAGACCTTAAAGTCCTTAAAGTCCTTAAAGCCCTTAATACCCCTAATGACAACCAAAACTAACGGCTGACCGCTAACCGCTAACACAAAAACATCAGCCCCTCGCAGACATCTGCGAGGGGCTGATGTTTGTTGGCTGTTGGTGGGGCTACTCTACCCACACAAGGATGAGGGCCGTGTAATCGGCCGTGGCTCCGCCCACAAGGTAGAGCAGGTTGTCCTCAATGCGGTCCACTTTCAGGCCCTTATAGACACTATTGGAAAGGCCCTTGATGCCCTTTACTGTTGTTTTCACATCTACACTCTCACCCACCACAGGCTCGGCCGAAAGCACAAACTGAACATACTTGCTGCCATCGTTGTTCATAATGCGGTAGGTAAGTTTCGACTTGTTGAAATATCCCTGCCCATCGCTCTGGTTAAAGGTGTAGACCGGCTTACCCTGTCCGTTTTCACAAACATACACGCCGGGGATATTTTGCAGACCGACATAGTTGGTCAGCGTCTCCAACTGTTTGTCCACCTCCTCTTTGGTGGTACAGGAGCCAAGAGTGGCCACCGTGGCCACGGCAATCATTGCTATTGTAAGAATTCGTTTCATCATATTGTTGTCCTATCAATTCGTTGCACACAAAACTCTACTTGGTTGTTATCACTCAAAACCCACTCTACCCTACTTCACCGTGATGTAGCGGTAGATGTACTCGGTGTTGCCCTCGGTGTCGGTAACCACCGCACACACCTGATGTTTGCCTGCGGAGAGTTTGAGGTAGACACTGTCGCTCTTCTTGCCATCAATGTACCAAGTAATATCCTCCGGAGTGCAGTCAAGGTCCTTAACACTCAACCACACGTTGTCGTTCCTGCCATAGGAAGCCTGCATATTGAGGGCCGAGCGAGCCGATGAGATAATGGCGGGGCCTCCCTGCGTTGTGATGTGGAAGGTATAGGTGGCGTTTTCGTTCACCACACCCGCTGTGTCCACACCATAGATGGCCACTCCATACTCGGTGCGGGGAGCAAGCAACGGGAGCACCACAAACTTGTCGGTGGTCTCGAGGGTGTTCTGCTCCGAAGTTTTTGAGTCGGTGTAGACCACCTTCCACTTGGCGTAGTCGTGTTTGCTTGTTTCCCAACTCACAAAGGCATCATATTGGTGAACCTCATAGCTAAGGTCATCCACCAGCACCGTCAGCACCACCTCCTCGCCATCAAGGGCAATGTTGGCAATCTTCAGTCCGAGTGGCACAGCACTCCAATCCACAAAGGCGGGAGTGGATTTGTCGGTGAGCGAGGTGATTTGCGCATCTCCGGGGAAGAACCACCTGCGGCTCTCGCTATTGGGGGCCGAGGGGTCGGCACGGAAGAGTTTCAGACACTCGTGGGCGGAGTAGGCGTTGCCACGGTTGGCATCCCAGCGTGGGAGCACATCGGTGCCGATGTCCACGTGGTAGACCAACATACCGTTACCTCCTGCAAAACCTGACGGATAGTTCACATTGCTGTCGCCCTCAAGGAGGTACTTATCCCACTTAAAGGCTTTCCCGTTAGCCTGTGCATTGTGGTTCTCAAAGAGGAAAAACTCATCACGATTTTCATCGGTGAAGATAACAAAGCCGTGGTCGTCATAGAGGGGACCAAGGCGATACTCACCTGCCTCGGTAATCTCCTTTGGCGAGGCCCAGCCGAGCAACCAACGCTCAAAGATGTTGTAGGCGGGAGGAGTGCGGCCATCGTTGAGGTAGTTACCTGCGGCCATAATGTCGGCATATTGGAGGCCAAATGCGGAGCCATTGCTCTCGCCATCGGTGTCGTAGTTGTCGGGCAGGCCAATGGCGTGTCCAAACTCGTGGCAGAAGGAGCCGATGCCCGAATACTCCTTGCCTGCGCCCTTAAGTTCGGAGGTACAAGCGTAGGTGTAGAGTATCTTACCGTCAAACACGGGCTGCTCGGTGGAGTCGATGTTGCCCGAAGAGTTGGCACTCCTTGGGGTGATGTAGGACATATGGGGCCACACAGCATCGGGGAACTGCCTTCCCGATTCGGCCTCGTTGTTGCCCGCAAAGAATACGAACACAAGGTCAATCTGGCCATCGTTGTTGCCATCAAACTGCGAGAAGTCAAGTCCCTCACGGTCGGCCAAATTACAAGCCTCCAAAATCATATATGCAGGCCTCATATCGCTACCGGCCTCACTGTTTTCGCCATAGTATTTGCGGGGGTTGGAGAGTTTGTAGGGGCCCACAACAACGAACTCGGGGTCGAACTCTCCGTTGCTGTTTGCCACAAAGTAGTCCCTTGCACTACCGGTTGCCCCATTCTTGCTGTAACCCTCACTATTGAGCATCTCCGTGAAGTCGGCATTGGCGGTGGCGGTGCTCTGAAATGCCACATCGCTATACTCCACAAGGATTGCAAGTCCCTTCATCTTACCCTTGCGTGCGCCACCCCAGCGGCCGATTTTCAGTGCTTGGTCCACCGAGGTGCGGCTGGTCTGCTCTGCCGAGCGGGTGAGCACAAGGTCGCTCGCACACACAGGGTGGCGACCAATGGCAGTGTTCACACTCGGGCGCAAGCCCACACTCTTGTTTGCCACCTTGCGCTCCTCGGCCGAGAGTTTGCCCACAGGGCGAGCCAACACATCCGAGGCCACAAACTGCCCGTTCTTCATTGTGGCAAAGTAGAGATCGGTAGAGCCCGACTTCTGCACCACGGTGTAGGTGCGGTCCATCAGGGTGTAGTGGCAGAACTCATCGCCAAAGGTTTCGAGCGTGAGGACCGTGCCGTCCGACTGAACAAAGGTGTAGGCTCCGGGCTTGGCAGGAATTGCCAGTGCGGCAGCCAAAGTGCAAACCGCAAGGAGTGCGGTGAGGATGATTTTTTTCATACTGCTATCGAGAATATTTTTATGCCTGCAAGGTAGCCTTTTTTTTCGGATATACAATATCCGAACATCAACATTTTTCGCCCCACAAGCGATTTTTCTCTTTGCACAATTCGTTGTATCTTTGTGGAGCAAACCGATGTCAATTCACTAAAAGAGAGATTATACACTATGACAAAATTCCGAAAACTCGTTGCCATTGAGCCCGTAAGCCTCATACCCTCGGCCGAGGCAGAACTCCAAGGGCTTGCCGAAGAGGTCGTTATGTATGACGATATTCCCTCCTCTGACGAGGAGATTGCCCGCCGTGTGGGTGATGCCGATGCGGTGCTGTTGAGCTACACCTCGCGCCTTGAACGCCCCGCAATGGAGCAGTGTCCCAACCTGAAGTACGTTGGTATGTGCTGCTCGCTCTACTCGCCCGAGAGTGCCAACGTAGACATCCGCTATGCCGCCACCCGAGGTATTGCCGTAACCGGCATACGCGACTATGGCGATGAGGGCGTTGTGGAGTATGTGGTGAGCGAACTCGTGCGCCTGCTCCACGGCTTCGGCGAGGAGCCTTGGGAGGGCACTCCAAGGGAGATTACGGGGCTGAAAGTGGGCGTTGTAGGACTCGGCAAGTCGGGCGGTATGATTGCCGATGCAATGACTTTCTTCGGTGCCAAGATTAGCTACTTCGCACGCTCCGAGAAGGAGTGGGCCAAGGCCAAAGGCTACCGTTATATGCCCCTAAAAGAGGTGCTTGCAGAGAGCGATGTGGTGTTCTGCTGTCTGAACAAAAACACTGTGCTGCTCCACGAAGAGGAGTTTGCCGCCGTGGGTAGCCACAAGGTGCTCTTCAACACAGGTCTGTCGCCTGCGTGGGACGAGGCTCCAATGCTCCGTTGGTTGGAAAGCGAGCCGAGCAACCGCCTCTACTGCGACACCCTCGGCGCACTCGGTGGAGCCCACCTCGTAGGCCACGCTCAGGTGCGCACCGTGAACGTCTCCACCGGTCGCACCATCCAAGCCTTCGACCGCCTGAGCGAAAAGGTACTCAACAACATCAAAGAGTTTCTCAAAGAGTAAAGAGTAATTAGTAAATAGTAAATAGTAAATATAAAGCCCGAATTTCTCAGCAGAAATTCGGGCTTTGCCGTATTACAACATTACTTTCTTACAACTTGTAGGAGAGGTTGTAGGTTTTGCCATCCACGGTTACTTTCAGCGAGGCTCCCGAAGCGGAATAGGCCGCTGTAAACTCGGCACTAATCTTGGCCGAGGTGTCGGGGTGGATAACCGTGATGAACCTCACCACATCCGATGCACCACTCTTGGTGGCCGTCAGGCGATAGAATTTGCGGTCCTGCTCGGTGTTGAGTTTCTCGGAGTAGTAGCTGATGCCACTCTCGCCCTTGAAGCCCGTGTGGGTCTCGGAGAAAGTGAGCCATTTCATATTCACTCCATCGCTAAAAGTGGTGTGGGCACCATAGGCATAGTCGTTAGTGTGGTCATCAATGGTTACCACGTCCACGCCCTTGCTACTATCACGGCAGAGGTGGAAGCTAAC
>JAFQNC010000040.1 GCA_017396085.1 Tidjanibacter sp.
GAGCCAGGATCAAACTCTCCATTGTAAAAAAAGTTTTAATATCTTGGCTTGTTTCTCAAAGGCATTGAATTCAAAAACCTTGAATATTTTTGAACGTATTTAGCTGCTTCAATACTTCAAAGAACATATTGTTCGTGTAGACCTTATCCGTCTGCCACGCCGCTTATCTTTCAAAGCGGACTGCAAAGGTAAGGACTTTTTTTGAACTTCCAAATTTTTCGCAAAAAAATTTTGAAAAAATTTCAATTCAAACTTTTCAGAACGTTGCTCTCGGTCGGTTGTATTTAACTTTCGAAAGCGGATGCAAAGGTAGGCACTTTTTCCAATTCTGCAAATTTTCCACAAAGATTTTTTTGCACTTTTTTGGCACCAAAATTGTACATTGCGGAAAATCTGCACATTACGTTTTTGGGGCAAAATGCGATTTAACGTTGGCTTAACATTGCCCACAGCCCCATTTCATCCACAAGGGCTCTGTGCCCTCAGGCGACATCCCATATAATATATATGTATAGCAAAAAAGACACACCTCGGCGAGGCTTTTTCAGGGTGCCTCATTCCGAAGTGTGTCTTATTGCGGAGGTGTATCAGGCACCCCGAAAGGTTACCTTTCTACACAAAAGTCCTCCCCTCTACTCTTAGAAGAAGTAGTTAACCGAGATGGTGGTGGAGGTGCCGAGGGAGAATGTGGTGCGGTTACCATCGCCAATATTGTTCAGCGAGAAACTGCTGAAATTGGCTCCAAGCATCCATTTGTCATTCACTTTGTAGTGAAAACTACCAATATGAACAGCGAAGTTGAAGTCGGACACGTTGATATCCAAATTACTATTGTGGGTGAGTTTGTAGCCCAGTGCAAGACCGGGGGTGTAACTCAACTTCTCATTGATGGGAATCCAATAGCGACCAACGGCTGTGAGACCATAGGTGCCGACACCCGAGCCAAAGGTGAGGCCGAGGGTGCCCTCCACCGAAATGTTTTCCGTGATGAAGTATCCAAAGGTGGGAGCAACATTGAGGGTTGCCGAGCCGCTTGCGCTCACCGAGGCGGTACCGCCCAGCCACATCTGCTGTGCAAATGCTCCGGTGGTCATCACCAGAGCCAACATAATCATACAAAGTCTCTTCATAGTGTTACAATTTTATTTTAGGTTAAACATTTTGTCGTTCTTCTCTCGGTTAGAGTTTTCACAAATTTAGGTTATTTATCCGAAAATGACAACATCAACAAACCTTTTTTTCACCTCATCTCTCCGACATATTCCGAAATCGGTAATTTATCCCTACATTTGCATTGCATTTGCAACCCAAACAAAACGATGAACGACAACAAACATATAACTCTTGACGAAATAAAGGCTCCCTTGGTTGGGGAGATGGCTGCATACGAGCACTTCTTGCGCACAGCCCTGCACTCCGAGAGCCCCTATTTTGACGATATTCTCAAATACATTTTCGACACCCGTGGCAAGGGTGTACGTCCCATTTTGGTGATGCTCTTTGCCGGCCTTCACAACAAGGGGACCAAATTTGGCAAGCGCACCCATTTGGCTGCCTCTCTCATTGAGCTCATACACACCGCCTCGCTTGTACACGATGATGTGATTGACCGTGCCGAGTTGCGCCACGGAAAGTCGTCCATCAACCAAAAGTGGGGTAAGCGAAACGCCATCCTCACGGGCGACTTCATCCTCTCACGCATATTTGAAATGGGTATGGAGAGTATGGAGTTTGACATCCTCACCTACGTTTCCCACAGCATCAAATGGCTCTGCGAGGGTGAGGTTATCCAAGACGAGCAGACCAAAACGCTCGCAATGACTCACGAGAAATACTACGACATCATAGACAAAAAGACCGCCTCACTGTTGGCTATCAGTTGCGGAGTGGGAGCCCTGTCGGTGGGTGCTTCGGCTACCGAGGTGGACAAGGCATACGAATTTGGGCACAATGTCGGTATGGCCTTCCAGATTAAGGACGACATCCTTGACTATGCCACTGCCGACCAGACCGGCAAGCCCACTTGTGCCGACCTGCGAGAGCACAAAATTACCCTCCCATTGTTGGAGGCGATGGGTTGTGTGTCGGCCGAGGAGGAAAGTCGCATAAGGACCCTTGTTGGGCGCACCACCACCGAGGAGGGAGCCATTGAGGAGTTGCGCAGTTTTGTGAACCAGCACAAGGGGATGGAGCGTGCCGAGCAGATTATGAATAACTACCTTGTGGCGGCCAAAGATGCACTCTCCCACTACCCCGACTCGCCCTATCGCACCGCCCTGTATGGTATGTGCGACTTTCTGTCCCAGAGGGAAAAATAAGGAAGGGGGCTTTAAGGGCTTTAAGGGCTTTAAGGGCTTTAAGGGCTTTAAGGAGCTTAAGGAGTTTAAGGAATTTAAGGCCCATAAAAAAAGACGTTAGACGTTAGACGTTGAACGTTAGACATTGGACGTCCTTTTCGGCTCGGTATTTGTCTTTTTAGAAAATGTTTTATATATTTGCATTTACGTTTGGCCTTGTAAGGCCGAGCAAAGAGGAGTAATTTATGCGACAGGTCTACATCATAGCAGGGTGTAATGGTGCGGGTAAAACCACCGCCTCATACACCGTGTTGCCCGATATGTTGGGCTGTCGTGAGTTTGTGAATGCAGACGAGATTGCCAAGGGTTTGTCGCCCTTCAACCCCGAGAGGATGGCCATTGAGGCGGGCCGATTGATGCTCCAAAGGATGGACGACCTGCTGTGTCAAGACGAAGATTTCGCCTTTGAAACCACCCTCGCTTCACGCTCCTACACAAAATTTATTGAGCAAGCACACGCAAAAAAATACTTCGTAACACTACTTTTCTTCTGGCTGCCGACACCCGAACTTGCTATTGAGCGTGTCGCAACGAGAGTGCAGGAGGGAGGCCACAACATTCCGGAGGATGTAATTCGCCGCCGTTATGATGCAGGCATCAGCAACTTCAAGGCTCTCTATATGCCCATCTGCGACCTGTGGACCATCTACGACAACAGTGGAGCCGAGGCCGTGAAGCGCATCGCTTGGGGCACCAAAGGAGAGGTGAAAGAGGTGTGTAACGAGGAGGCTTTTAACAAAATAATGGGCAACCTATGAGTGATTTGGAGATACAAAAACTGCAAGAAAAAATTGATGACGGAGTTCGTCTGGCACACAAACGTCTGATAGAGAAAACCATCCGAGAGGATGGCAACTTGGTTGTGGTGCAGGATGGCGAAGTTGTCCACATCAGTGGCGAAGAACTTTGCGAAATGCAGGTGGAGGGTTAGCCTCCCCCACTCCGTTTGTGGAGGCAGCCTGCCAAGTCAAACATTCCGACCGGCTACCACGTAAGAGAGCAGACTACATAACATCAAACGTCATAGGGGCCCTATTGTGGTCCGACATACAACAAGGGCGTTCCGACACACCGAGTTCGGAACGCCCTTGTTGTATGCTGCTTGGCAGGGGTTTTTGTGCCAACCCTACATAGCCTTGGCCACCCTACTTGGCCCGAAAGACCAGTTTCAGTTCGCCACCCTCAAATAGGTAGAGCACATCGCCCTCAATGGTGAAGGAGTCCACGCCATCGAGCACATTGAAGAAGGCATATTCAAAGCGGTCATCGGGGCAGTAGCGTTTGGTGGAGTACATCGGTCCAAACTCAATCTTACCCACACTCTCCTTCTGATACTTAATCTCCGAGGGGGTGATTTTGAACTCTCCGCCATAGCTATTGCATCCGCCAAAGCCGCCATAGGAGCCATCGGCCGAAAGTACCAGAGTGGGGGCCTTACCCTCGGTGAGGTCGGCAGCCACATTGCGGCCATTCATCTGCCAGAGTGTCCACTCGGTGGCATTGAGGGGTTTGTGGTTCTTGGGCGAAGCGTTGCGGCAGTTGCAGCAGGCAGTAGCCAGCAGGGCTACAACCAAAATTAAGGAGAGTTTTTTCATTTTTGTCCTCTTTTGTTGTTTGAAATCCAAAGGCAAAGATATAAATTTGTGGCGAGAAAAACGCATAAACCCTATAAATAGAGATAGAATTACTATGAAACGCACAATTTGTTCGCCCCTTGCACCCGCTGCTGTGGGCCCCTACTGCCAAGCCGTGGATGCCAACGGCACACTCTACGTGTCGGGCCAACTTCCACTCATACCCGCCACAGGCGAAATGCCCGAAGGTATTGAGGCACAAACCCGCCAATCGCTTGACAACCTCGGTGCCATCCTCCGTGAGGCAGGTATGGACTACTGCGATGTGGTCAAAACCACCGTGTTGTTGCAGCACATTGGCGACTTCGGCGCAATGAACGCCATCTATGCCGACTACTTCAGTGGTTCCTTCCCCGCACGTGTCTGCTATGAGGTTGCCGCACTGCCCAAAGGTGCACTCGTGGAAATCGACTGCATCGCTGTGAAGTAGGTACTAAATAAGATATAAAATCAAAAACGCAGGGTGTGTCTAATCATTTTTAGACACACCTTTTTTTTCAGAAGTTGTATAACAAGAGGAATTTCAAGGCTTGCGTAGCACGAAAAACCGCAGTTTACTCGGCGTAAATGAGGATTTTGAGGGCAAGCGTAACGCAGAAATTACCTTGTTAGACGGCTTCTTTTCTATACTATGACCTTTCGGCCAAGCCACACCATCGTAAGTCCCAGCACAAGACTACCCACCACATAGGCCACAAACAGAGCCCACTGGTTGCGCCCCAGCATCAGGAACATATCATCCGCAAAGGTGGAGAAGGTGGTGAAGCCACCGCAAAAGCCCGTAATCAGCAGCAGGCTCATCTGCGAAGAGAGCACTCCGCGCTCCTCGGCCAGCCCAAAGAGCACTCCGATGAGGAAACTGCCCACCACATTGACCACAAAAGTACCCCACGGAAATCCCCCTCCGTGGCCTAACTGTTCGCACAACTTACCCGTAAGGTAGCGCAGGCAGGTGCCCACAAAGCCACCACAGCCCGCAATCAACATCGCCTTAATCATATCTGCGTTCTATTTTTGATATTCTCTTTCTCTGCTTTCCAACTTGTGTGCCACAATTTCGGCATAAGGTTTGCAATTCCACTCACACCCCCTAAACGCCTATCAAGCCGACATACAAAGTTAGGAAAATTTATGCATTTGACACCGAGAGAGAAGGACAAACTCACGCTGTTGAGTTTGGGCCTTATTGCCGAGAGGCGCAAAGCACGCGGACTGCGGCTCAACTACCCCGAGGCGGTTGCCTACATCACATCCGTAGCACTCGAAGAGGCCCGAGAGGGTAAGAGTGTGGAGGAGGTGATGAAGAGTGCAGCCGAAGCCCTCACAAAGGATGATGTTATGGATGGCGTGGCCGAGATGGTAGGGCTGCTTCAGGTGGAGGCGGTCTTTACCGATGGCAGCCGTCTGGTGAGTATCCACAACCCCATAAAATAGTATTACGGCTATGGCAAAGAAAAAGACAACAACAGCAACAACCGCCACCACCCCCAACAACGACACAGAGCGAGTACCCGTGGGTGGTGTGGTCCTCGCCGAGGGGGACATTGAGTGCAACGTGGGGCGCAGCACCGTGAGCATTGAGGTGCGCAACACGGGCGACAGGCCCATACAGGTGGGCTCCCACTTCCACTTCTTTGAGGTAAACCGCCACCTCTCGTTTGACCGCCCGAAGGCCTTTGGCTACCATCTGAACATCCCCGCCACCACAGCCATACGTTTTGAGCCGGGCGATGCACGCACGGTGGAACTCGTGGCCTACGGAGGTCGCAGGCGCATTGTCGGCTTCGGTGGCCTCGTGAACGGCTGGACAGGCGGAGGGGGATGCAAAATTCAAAATTCAAAATGCAAAATTCAAAATGCAAAAAGTTGCGAGTAAGCGAGAGCAGAGGGTGCTTGCACACTTTGCCGAGCGAGAGCAACTAAAAGCCACCGAAGGTGGGTTAATTCAAAATTCAAAATTCAGAATTAAAAGTAGTGGAATAGAAAACTAACAGAAAGATGAAAATCAGCAGACAGCAATACAACGACCTCTATGGTCCCACGGTGGGCGACCGCATACGGCTCGCCAACACCGACCTCTACATCGAAATAGAAAAAGACCTGCGCACCTATGGCGATGAGGTGGTCTATGGCGGTGGCAAGACCCTGCGCGATGGTATGGGTGTGGACAACGGCACCACCAGCGAGCAGGGCTCACTCGATGTGGTCATCACCAACGTAACCATCGTAGACCCTATGCTCGGAGTGGTCAAGGCCGATGTGGGCATAAAAGATGGGCTCATTGCGGGCATTGGCAAGGCGGGCAACCCCAACACTATGGATGGCGTAAGCCGTGGTATGGTTACGGGGCCCTCTACCGATGCCATCAGTGGCGAGCACCTCATTCTGACGGCAGGCGGCATTGACGGCCACGTACACGTAATCTCGCCCCAGCAGGTGGATGCAGCACTCTCCGGAGGTATCACCACCCTCATCGGAGGTGGCATTGGTCCCACCGATGGCACCAACGGCACCACCATAACCAGCGGCAACTGGAACATTGAACGTATGCTCCAAGCAGCCGAGGCGTTGCCCATCAACATCGGCTACCTCGGCAAGGGTAACGGCTCTCGCAAGGGTCCACTGGCCGAACAGATTGAGCGAGGAGTGATGGGCTTAAAGGTGCACGAGGATTGGGGCAGTACACCCGAAGCCATACGCACCGCCCTAAAAGTGGCCGACCGCTATGATGTGCAGGTGGCCATCCACACCGACACACTCAACGAGGGTGGCTATGTGGAGGATACCATCGCCGCCTTTGATGGGCGCACCATACACACCTACCACACCGAGGGCGCAGGTGGCGGACACGCTCCCGACCTGCTGAGGGTGGCCTCAATGCCCAACGTGTTACCCTCCTCCACCAACCCCACCCTGCCCTATGGGATAAACTCGCAGACGGAACTCTTCGATATGATTATGGTGTGCCACAATCTCAACCCCAAGATACCCTCCGATGTAGCCTTTGCAGAGAGCCGTGTGAGGCCCGAGACGCAGGCCGCCGAGAACTATCTGCACGACATCGGTGTGTTGTCGATGGTGTCGTCAGACTCACAGGCTATGGGGCGTGTGGGCGAGAGTTTTATGCGTGCCATTCAGACTGCCTGCTATATGAAGTCGAGGGTGGGTAAGTTGCCCGAGGATGCCCCCAACAACGACAACTTCCGTGTGCTACGCTACGTGGCCAAGGTTACAATCAACCCCGCCCGCACCTACGGTATCGACTCGGTGGTGGGCTCGGTGGAGGTGGGCAAGGTGGCCGACCTTGTGCTGTGGGAGCCCGCAATGTTCGGTGCCAAGCCCAAGATGGTCATCAAGGGCGGTATGATTTCGTGGGCCAATATGGGCGACCCCAACGCTTCGCTCCCCACCCCACAACCTATGATTTACAGGCCTATGTTCGGTGCCTATGGAGGTGCCTTGCAGCGCACCTGCCTCACCTTTGTGTCGCAGGCGGCAGCCGACAGGTGCATAGCCGAGCGACTGGGACTGCAACGACAGGTGGTGCCCGTGCGTGGGTGCCGCACCCTCACCAAGGGGGATATGGTGCTCAACGGAGCCACCCCACTCATTGAGGTCAATCCGGAGAGTTTCCAAGTGAGCGTAGACGGCAAACTCATCAACCTCACACCCGCCCAAAGCCTACCGCTTGCACAACTCTATTTTTTCAGTTAGTAAACCACACAACACACACAGCAATCGTGAACATCTACAGAAACATCCTCGGCAATGTCTCCTCTGACGAGTGGAGGCGCAGGCTCCTCGGAGCCGACATCGACTACATCGAACTCGACCAATGGAATGCCCAAAAGAGCCGTCTGTTGGCCGTGGGCGCAAGTGGCAAGGCCTACCCTATGGCCTTTGAGAGGGGCGAAAGGCTCCACGATGGCGACATCATCCAGTTCGACTCGCAGGCCCACAGTGCCGCCGTAGTGAAAATCAAGTTGGGGGAGGTGCTGGTAATCAGCCTATCCCCACTTGCACTACGGCCCACCGAGGAGGCCCTCGCCACAGCCATAGAACTCGGACACGCCCTCGGCAACCAGCATTGGCCGGCGGTGGTCAAGGGTAAGGAGGTCTATGTGCCACTCACCGTGGACCGCAAGGTGATGCTCAGCGTGATGCGCACCCACAACTTTGGGGGCATTGAGTTCACTTTCCGCCCCGGCAAGGAGGTGCTGCCCTACCTCTCCCCCTCGGAGGTGAGGTTGCTGTTTGGTGGCTCGCGCAGGCAGCACGAGCACTTCCACACCACCTCCACCCACAGCCACGCCTACACCTCTCCCTCCACTCCCTATGACACGTTCCTCTAACACCCCTTTCTACCTATGATACATTCCTCTGATGCCACTCCCTCCCATTCTCTGCGCTCCCTATGCCGACTTGTGCAGATGGCCGACTCGGCCTTTCCCGTGGGCGGTTTTGCCTTCTCAAACGGTTTGGAGGCGGCCGTGGCGGAGGGAGTGGTGAAGGATGCACTCACGTTGGGCGACTTCACAAGGGGGCTGGTGCGGGTGGCCGCAGGGTGCGATTGTGTGGCTATGCTCCACGCCTACCGTGCCGCCACCGAGGGCTATTTGGACCAACTTGTTGTGTCGGACAGCCACCTCTTGTCGTTCAAAATCTCGGCCGAGGCACGCTCGATGACCCTCAAAATGGGGCGGCGACTCACCGACCTACTCCTTGATACCTCCCCCGCCCCCGTGCCACACATCGTGCGACAGTGGCACCATTGGGTACACTCCGACCACTCCGTTGGCACCTATCCGATTGCTCAGGCGGTGGCAGCCGTGGTGTGGGGTGTGGGCGAGGAGGAGCTCTTCGTGGGGCACCTCTATGGGGTTGCCTCCTCGGTGCTCGGTGCGGCCCTGCGACTGATGCGCATTACCCACGTGGAGACGCAGCAAATTGCCCTGCGGTTGGCCCCACTTGTGGAAGAACTCTATGCCGACAGTCGCCACCGTACCCTTGAGGATATGTGCTCCTTCGCCCCGATGCTTGATGTGGCCACCTCGCTACACGAAAAGGGCACCCGAAGGATGTTTATGAGTTGAGAATTGAGAATTGAGAAAGTTGCGAGTAAGCGAGGGCAGAGGGTGCTTGCACACTTTGCCGAGCGAGAGCAACTAAAAGCCACCGAAGGTGGGTTAATTGAGAATTATTTTCAGGAAGGCACGGGTATTAAAAAAGATACCCAAGAACAAAAAGAAAAACATTCACTAATTACTCTTTTGTGAGTAAGTTGAACATTAATCATCTACAAATGACAAAAAACATTTGCCGAATAGGTGTGGGTGGGCCCGTGGGCTCCGGTAAAACCGCACTCATTGAGGTACTCACACCACGACTACTCGCAAAAGGTTTGCAGGTGGTCATCATCACAAACGACATCGTAACCACCGAGGACGCCAAACACGTGCGCCGCATACTGCGTGGCACACTCGCCTCCGAGCGAATAGCAGGAGTGGAGACCGGTGCCTGTCCGCACACCGCCGTGAGGGAAGACCCCTCAATGAATTTGGCCGCAGTGGAGGAGATGGAAGAGAGGTTTCCCGACACCGACATACTCTTCATTGAGTCGGGTGGCGACAACCTCACGCTCACATTCAGCCCCGCACTCGTGGACTTCTTCATCTACGTGATTGACGTGGCCGCAGGCGACAAAATCCCTCGCAAAGATGGGCCCGGCATATCGCACAGCGACATTCTTGTGATAAACAAAACCGACCTCGCACCCTACGTGAAGGCCGACCTCAAAGTGATGGAGCACGACTCGCAACTTATGCGCAGTGGCAAGCCCTTTGTATTCACCAACTGTTTCACGGGCGAGGGTATCGACACCCTCGTGGGGCTCATTGAGCAGATGGCTCTCTTCGACAGTGTGGAGGCCGTCTAAACCACTCAGGCAGACCTATGCTCCCCCACGAAAACATACAACCGATGGCCCTCAACCGAGAGATTGAGGCCAAGCGTGGCTATCTCTCAATGGGGTTTGAGGTGGACAGCAGCGGGCGGTCCATACTCCGCCACCTCCACCGCCGAGTGCCCATTGTGGTACAGCAAGCCCTCTATTTTGATGAGCAGTTGCCCTCGTTGCCGTGTGTCTACATACTCTCCTCCGGAGGACCCTATGTGGATGGCGACCGCTACGAGCACCACATCTCGCTGGGGCCCAATGCAATGGCCCACATCTCCACTGGTGCGGCCACGAAGGTCGCCACAATGGAATATGACCATTGCCGACTCACGCAGACGTTCCATCTGGCCGAGGGTAGTTACCTTGAGTGGATACCCGAGCCGACCATCCCCCACCGTGGGGCGCGTTTGGTGGCCCACACTACCATTGACCTACACCCCACCGCCTCGCTCTTCTATGCCGAGAGCTACACCTGTGGGCGATTGTACCACGGGGAGTGTTTCGACTACGACCTGCTCGAGGGCTCGTTGGTGGCGCAGTGCGAGGGCAGGGTGTTGTTGCGGGAGCGGTGGCGAGTGGAGCCGCACACGCTTTCGCCCGAGAGGTTGAGCACATTGGGTCCCTATCGGCACCACGCCTCGGTGGTGATGTTTGCCCCTGCGGAGATTGTGGGCGACCTCTATGAGCAGTTCACTCCCCGCTACACCCCCTCGGAGGCGATGAGCATATCGCTCCTAAGCGGAGGTGTGGGCCTTGTGGTGAGGCTACTTGCCAACTCCACCGAGGTCCTCAAAGCCCGCATCCACTCGTTGGGCTCCGCCTTTCGTCTGCGCATCAAGGGCAAACCTCTCCCCGACCGCTTCCCGTGGCGATAAAAAGGGAATGGACAATTGAAAATTGAAAATTGAAAATGGAAATATCTAACAGCTAACGGATAACAGATAACAATAACAATAACAATAACAACAACTCGCTAATTATGAACGCAATAAAACTTTGGTTTCGGTCGGTGGCGCAAGTGATGTTCCAAGCCAACGCTTGGTGCGGAGTGCTACTGCTGGCCGGCATATTTTTGGGAGCCTACTCGGCAGGCACGCCCGAAGTGGCGTGGGGTGCTGTGGTGGGCACCACGGTGGCCATACTCACCGGCTGTCTGCTCGGCTACCCTCGCGATGAGGCCACACAGGGCCTATGGGGGTTCAACGGCATACTCGTTGGGTGTGCCCTGATGACCTTCCTCGGCTCCACGCCCCTCGGTTGGGCAGCCCTTGTGGTGTGTGCCGCAATGACCACTTGGGTACGAGTGGGGCTCAACCGACTTGGCGAGCCGCTCGGGGTGAGTTCCTACACCTTCCCCTTTGTGCTCTCCACGTGGATATTCCTCGCTGCGGCCCGTATGTTCGGAGGGATTGACATCGTGGCCCTTGCCCACCCTATGCTCCCCACCTCTTTCGTACACACCCACCTATCCCACGACTCCCTACCCACGCTCATTGAGTTCTGCCAGTGGACCTTGCGCGGGATAAGTCAGGTGTTTCTGATTGACTCGTGGCTCACGGGGGCTCTCTTTGTGGTGGGCCTTGCCATAGCACGCCCCGCAGCGGCACTGTGGGCGGTGGTGGGCTCGGCAGGCGGTGCGGCGGTGGCACTCCTCTTTGGTGCCCCCACCGAGGCCATAGCCCACGGAATGTATGGATTCAGCCCTGTGCTCACAGCCATAGCCCTCGGCACCCTCGCCCCCATCCACACACCCCTGCGCAAAGCAGTGTGGGCCCTTGTGGGTATCGTGGGCACGGTCTTTGTACAAGCATCAATGAACGAGTTGCTCGCACCCGTGGGGCTCCCCTCGCTGACGGCCCCGTTCTGCATCGCCACGTGGCTCTTTATGTTGCCAATCGCAAACAACCATAAACCAACCAAAAAAGACTGATAACTATGCACTTACCAAATCACCTACTCTCTCCCACCGAGGCTATCGTGGGAGGAGTTGCTGCGGCGGCTCTCATTGCCGTGGCCGTAGTCAAAACCAAGAAGAGTTCCAACTCCAACACCCTGCCGATGATGACCATTATGGGAGCATTTGTCTTTGCCGCCCAGATGATTAACTACACCATCCCGGGGGCCGCTTGCAGTGGCCACCTACTCGGTGGGGTGTTACTTGCATCCATACTGGGCCCTTGGGCGGGCTTCCTAACGCTCTCGGCGGTGGTGGCCGTACAGGCTCTGCTGGGCGATGGGGGCTTGGCGGTGTTGGGCGCAAACATACTCAATATGGCCGCCATTGGGTGCCTTGTGGCCTACCCATTGGTGTTCCGCAAGTTGCTCGGCGACAACCGCACCCCCTTGCGCATTGTGCTTGCATCGGTGGTGGCCTGCACCGCAGCCACCACGCTTGGAGCCTTGGCGGTGGTCATTGAAAACGCCCTTGCCGGTGCGGGTAGTGCCCTGCCGTTTGGCAATTTCTTGGGCGCAATGTTGCCCACCCACCTTGCCATCGGAGCCATTGAAGGTGTCATCACAGGTCTGCTTCTGTGGGCCGTAGGGGTTGCCAACGCAACCGTGCTCAACTACAACACCGACACCGGCAAAGTGGCCCTGCACAAGCCCGCCACCACGATGATTGCCTTTGCCATCGGAGCCCTACTGCTCGGCTTTGGGGTATCCCGTTGGGCCTCCACTGCTCCCGATGGGTTGGAGTGGTCGGTGGAGAAGGCCGAGCAAGTGGACCAGCGTTAGCACCTCCACACTCACAACACGCACAAAGGGCTGTCTGACTCCCAGACAGCCCTTTGTGTGTTCTCTTTATTCCCTCCCCCGCTTACTCTACTACTTTGCCACCTCGGTGCGGTTGTGCAGTGCGTGGGCAATGGTGAGTTCGTTGGCATACTCAATCTCATCCCCAACGCCAATGCCACGTGCAATCTTCGTAATTTTCAGGTCGGGGAATTGTGCCAAGCGGCGCATAATATAGAAGAGTGTTGTTTCGCCCTCCACCGTAGCCCCAATGGCCAAAATCACCTCCTTAATCTCCCCACGGGCGATGTTCTCCACCAGCAGGTCAATCTTCAGGTCGCCGGGGCCAATGCCCTGCATCGGGGAGATGATACCCCCCAGCACGTGGTAGAGGCCGTTGTATTGGTTGGTGTTCTCAATCGAGAGCACATCGCCCACGTGTTCCACCACACACACCGTAGTCCTATCCCTACGAGGGTCGGCACAAATGGGGCACACCTCCTCATCGGAGAGGTTGTTGCAGCGGCTACAATACCTCACCTCGTTGCGGAAGGTGGTGAGTGCCTCGGCCAAGGCCGCCACCTCCTCAGGCTCATGGTGGAGCAGGTGCAGCGCAAGGCGCAGAGCAGTACGGCGCCCCACGGAGGGCAGTTTGGCGAGTTCGCCTACGGCATCGTTGAGCAATCGGGACATCGGGTGTTGTGGATTATAGTTCGGGTGGTGTGTACAAATCTCGTTAATTCTAATATCTCTTCGGCAGGTAGCAGCACAATCTTAATCTACCACTCTGATGGCCGAGGAGGCTATCCACCCCTCGTTGCCATCGGCAATGCGAATCTCGTTCCACGCACCAAAGGTGTCGAGTACCTTCACTGTGGTACCCTCGTGGAGGATGAAAATATCCTTACTCGTGCGGTCGGGCGAACTCTTCACCGCTGCGGCCGAACTGACCACCACAGCCTCCGAGCAGTCCAACACATCCCTGCGCTCGGCACCACCAAAGGCCACCATCACGAGGGTGAGCACTCCGCACACAATGCCAACCACAAAGCCCCCCTTGCGCACGCTCCTCTTTGCTCCCAACACGTAGACCAGCCCTGCAATCAGCGTGAGGGCCAAGGCCACCAGTGAGCACACAGCCCAAGCATTGCTACTCATCAGGTTGCCCACCTTCGAGAACCACACTTTGAGGAAGAACTCCGGCACGACCTCAATCTTATCCTTCACGAAGCTGTTGGCATAGGCGAGGTTGTAGGCCACATCATCATCGGCGGGAGCAAGTTTCTGCGCCTTGTGGTAGTGCAGGATGGCCTCGCCGAGTTGTCCGCCCTTGAAGTAGGCATTGCCCATATTGTAGAACAGTTTGGCACTCGCCCACCCCTCCTTCTGAATGGAGTCGTAGACCGCCAGCGCACCATTGTAGTCGCCTGCGGCATAGAGTGTGTTACCACGCTCCCACAGCGTTTCGACCGAGGTCGGTTGTGCCACGGCAGGCTGGAGCGCAACCATCAGTAGCGCAGCCAACATCAGTGTGGCACGTTTGAATATCTTTTTTATCTTGTTTATAGTCTTCATCTCTCTCACTCCTGTTTTTCACATCTCTACTTGCCAATGACACCCTCCAAACGGGAGATAATCTCCACGCCCGCAAGGTAGGCTTCCTCCATCTTGCCACTCACCGAGGGGGCATACTGCGCATACTCGCAGTCGGTGATGATGGCCACATACCTCTCCACATCCTCGGCCTCCACCTCACGTTTGGCAAGGCCCTCACGCACGCTCTCCTTGGTGAGGTCGGCAGCAGGAATGTTGAGTTTGTCGCCCAAGTAGCCCCACAAGCCACGCAACATCTCCTCATAGAAGCCCTTTTGGTTGTGCTCATTCATATACCTCTCGGCTGCACGGAAGCGCATCAGTGCCACCTTGTTGGCTCGTTTACCTTTGAGTGCCTCTTGGTTGCGCAACTCCTTAAGTCGGCCCTTGAGCCATCCGCCCAGTACCACCGCCAGAGCCACCATAGCAACCACAATGAGCCACCACAGTCCACTGAACATAAAGAGTTGTCCGCTCTGCCTCAACTCCGCAGGGCCGAGTTTGATGAACCTGATGTCCCTACCAAGGAATTTGAGGTCCTCCTTGGCAATGCCACTCACAAGGGGTGCCGTTGGGCCCGAAGAGGTCGCATTTGCATCGGGTGCCACGCTCACCATAAGTTCGCTTGACGAGAGGGTTACATACTTGGCCAACTTGGGGTTGAAGTAGGTGAACTCCACAGCCGGAATGAGGAAGTCGCCATCGGCACGCGCAATCATCGGGTACTCAAATTGGCGGTAGCCGGTGATGCCCGAAGAGGTTGCCTGTATGCTCTCGGTGCTCTTCACGCTGTACTGCTCAAACGAGGTGGGTAGTTCAATCTGCGGAGCCTGAATCATTGAGAGGTTGCCCTTACCCGAAATGCGCACCGTGTAGGTTACGGCCGAGTTGGCCTCAATGTGGTCGGCAGGGGGCGTGGCCTTCATCTCCAACTCTCCCACCGCACCGCTAAAACTTGCAGGAGCACCCGCAGGAAGCGGTTTTACATTGATTTTCAAACTCTTGGAGGTTACCGTTCTGCGCACCTCCTCAATCTGTGCGCCACCGAAGAACTCCGCAAAGGGGTCGTTGGAGCGGCGGCGTTGCACCTGCAAGCGGGCCACCACCTGCATCTCCAGCGGGTCGATGGTCAGCTCACCACTCTGTTGCGGAAACAACAAGTACTCCCCAATGGGGCAGGCATCATAAATCTTGCCCTTGTACTCCTCCCTCACCCAACGATTGGCGTCAATGTTGAGTCGCTGGGTCCAAAAACCATTGAACGAAGGCATCTTCTGTCCCTCCACACCCATAGCCACACGGGTGTAGAACTTAAACAACACCCTCACAGGCTCACCCTTATAGACATTGGTGCGGTCGGCTGTGGCCACAATCAACATATCATCCTCGGCAAGTCGTGAGGCTGCGCTCTGCTGTTGTTGCTGTTGTTGTGTGGCACCACCCTGCTGGCCTGCGGCTCCATTCTCCACGATGGCCTTCACCGTTACGGGTTGTGTGCGGTAGGTCTTACCTCCCGAGCGCACCGAAGCCTCGCCAATGGTGTAGTCGCCCTCGGCAGGGCACAACACCACATAGCTGATGGTGTGGCTCACCGTGCGGGTGGTCTTGCCATTGATAATCTGCACACTGCTACCGTGGGAGTCCATCGGGCCCGCCATCACATCGAAGCCCTCAAACGAAGGAGCCTCAAAGTCGCTCGCCTTGGCATTGAGCGTGAACTCCACCCTAAAAGGCTCGCCCACGGCCACAACCCTCGGCACGCCGACCTCAAACGAGACCTCATCGGCAATGGCTACACCCACAAAGGCAAGCAGCGTTGCAACCAACAGAAGATTTTTTTTGCTCATTCTTTCAACTATAATTTATCGTCTTACTATCACTCAGACCACAAGACCAAGGCCACTCCCCCCACACACGCTTGTGTCGGAGGAAGAATGGCCTTGTCTTGTTATGTAAACGTACCCTCTGCGGGGTTTAGTGCTTGAAATCTGCAAAGAAATCGTTACCCTTGTCGTCCACGATGATGAAGGCGGGGAAGTTCTCTACATAAATCTTCCTCACAGCCTCCATACCGAGTTCGGCAAAGTCCACAACCTCAACGCTCTTGATGCTGTTCTTGGCCAAGATGGCAGCAGGGCCACCAATGGAGCCGAGGTAGAAGCCGCCGTGTTTCTGGCAAGCATCCGTAACATCCTGCGAGCGGTTGCCCTTGGCCACCATAACCATTGAGCCACCCACGCTCTGGAAGAGGTCCACATAGGGGTCCATACGACCTGCGGTGGTGGGGCCGAAGCTACCCGAAGCCATACCTGCGGGGGTCTTGGCGGGACCGGCGTAGTAGATGGGGTGGTTCTTGAAGTAGTCGGGCATAGGCTTACCCTCATCCAACATCTGTTTGATGCGTGCGTGGGCAATGTCGCGAGCCACGATGAGGGTACCCTTGATGTTCAGTCGGGTCTTAATGGGGTATTTCGAGAGTGTCTCCCTCACCTTGTCCATACCCTCATCGAGGTCAATCTCCACGGCAGGGGCCATAGTGGGAGCCTCGGTGGGGAGGAAGCGTGCGGGATTCTTCTCCAACTTCTCAATCCAAAGGCCTTCGGCATTGATTTTGGCCTTGATGTTGCGGTCGGCCGAGCAGCTCACGCCAATACCCACGGGGCACGAAGCAGCGTGGCGGGGCATACGGATAACCCTCACATCGTGTACAAAGTACTTACCGCCAAACTGTGCGCCAATGCCACTCTTCTGGCAAATTTCGAGCACCTTCTGCTCCCACTCCAAGTCGCGGAAAGCACGGCCACCATCGTTACCGCTGGTGGGCAGGTTGTCGAAATAGCCGGCCGAAGCCTTCTTCACGGCTGCCAAGTTGGCCTCTGCCGAGGTGCCACCAACCACGATTGCGAGGTGATAGGGAGGACAAGCCGAGGTGCCGAGGTCTTTGATGTGCTCGGTGATGAAAGCGGTGAGCGACTTCTCGTTCAGCAGAGCCTTGGTCTGCTGGTAGAGGAAGGTCTTGTTGGCCGAGCCGCCACCCTTGGTGATAAAGAGGAATTTGTAGGCATCGCCGGGCTCTGCATAGAGGTCTATCTGTGCGGGCAGGTTGTTGCCACTGTTGTGCTCATCGGTCATAGTGATGGGCACCACCTGCGAGTAGCGAAGGTTCCTTTCGGCATAGGTCTGGTAGACACCCTTGGAGATGTACTCGGCATCGTCAACGCCTGTCCACACATTCTCGCCCTTCTTACCGATGGCAATGGCGGTACCGGTGTCTTGACAAGTGGGCAGTTCGCCCTCGGCAGCCACCACCTGATTCATCAGCATAGTGTGGGCAACAAATTTGTCGTTATCGGTAGCCTCGGGGTCAGCCAAAATGTTGGCCAACTTTTGCAGGTGGGATGCACGCAGGAAGAACGACACATCCTCAAAGGCGCGTTTGGCCAGCAGGGTAAGTCCCTCAGGCTCAACCTTGAGAATCTTGCGACCATCGCACTCAATGGTCCTAACATAGTCCTTGCTTACGAGTTCATACTCGGTGGTGTCCACACCGTGCTCGAACATAGGCTGATACTTGAATTCGCTCATAGTTGTGTTGGTTGTGTTGAATGTTTTACTTTGTTATATTTTGCTTCTATTTGTTAATTCTCTCTGCTTGGGGCACTTCGCTGTGGGCACACTCTGTTTGCTCACACTGCTCAAACGTACAAAGATAAGGTATTTTTTTGTGAAAAATATACCCGCGCGTGATACTTATTCCAAAAAAAGGCCATATATTTGTAAAAAATTTTAATAATTGCATTTTAACTTATTCCAAAATAACAAATTTATCTTATGGTATCTTACAAAGATTTAGGCCTTGTGAACACCCGTGAGATGTTTGCAGGCGCAATCAAAGGCGGTTATGCTATCCCCGCCTACAACTTTAACAATATGGAGCAGTTGCAGGCTATCATCGCTGCTTGCGTTGAGACCTCTTCGCCCGTTATCCTTCAGGTGTCGGCCGGCGCGCGCAAGTATGCCAACCAGACCCTTCTGCGCTATATGGCACAGGGTGCTGTTGAGTATGCAAAAGAGCTCGGTAAGAACATTCCTATCGCTCTCCACCTCGACCACGGTAGCAGCTTTGAGATTTGCAAGTCGTGCATTGATATGGGCTTCTCGAGCGTGATGATTGACGGTAGCCACCTTCCCTACGAGGAGAACGTAGCCTTGACCAAGCAGGTTGTAGACTATGCTCACCAGTTTGATGTAACCGTAGAGGGCGAGCTCGGCGTGTTGGCAGGTATTGAGGACGAGGTTGTGGCCGAGCACCACACCTACACCAACCCCGATGACGTTATCGACTTCGTACAGAAGACCGGCGTTGATTCGTTGGCTATCTCGATTGGTACTTCCCACGGTGCCAACAAGTTCAAACCCGAGCAGTGCCAGCGCAACGAGAAGGGTATCCTCGTTCCTCCCCCATTGCGTTTCGACATCCTCAAGGAGATTGAGGAGCGCATCCCCGGCTTCCCCATCGTACTCCACGGCTCGAGCAGCGTACCTCAGGACAAGGTTGCCATTATCAACACCTATGGTGGTGCACTGAAAGATGCAGTTGGTATTCCCGAGGAGCAGCTCAGGGAGGCTGCCAAGAGTGCAGTGTGCAAAATCAACATCGACTCTGACGGTCGCTTGGCTATGACCGCAGCTGTTCGTGAGGTGTTTGCAAAGAACCCCGCAGAGTTTGACCCCCGCAAGTATCTCGGCCCCGCTCGCGATGCACTCAAGGAGCTCTATATGAACAAGAACATCAACGTGTTGGGTAGCGCAGGCAAGGCTGAGTAAGCCCCACACACAGAGAATAGTTCAAACGCAAAGGCGAACCACACCGAGAGTGGTTCGCCTTTTGTTTTGCTGGTCATCTTGCATTAAGGACTTTAAGGCCCTTAAGGGCTTTAATGGCTTTAAGGACTTCAAGGGCGAAGGTTGTTCAACGCTACTCTCCGAGCCCGTGTCTGATGACGTAGTGTCTCTTGCCCTCGGTGTCGGTGTGGCGCAAGCGGTAGAGGGTGTCGGCCGCAATCTGCATCTCCAAGGGCTCCCCTGCCCCACTGCGGCGCAGTCGTATGCGGGCAGCAAGGCCTCGGTCGGTACCGTGGTCGTTCTGGTTGGAGATGAAGTTACCCAGAGAGTAGAACACTCCACCCGTGGTCTTTCCGCCCTCATCGGTCCACACCTCCCACGGCTGAATAACGTGGGGATGCGAGCCCAGCACAAGGTCTACCCCCACTCGGCGTGCCCACTCGGCGTGTTCTCGCTGTCGGCCGGAGGGTTGCAGGTGGTACTCCTCGCCCCAATGCACCAGCAGGGCCACAACATCCACCCTTGGGCGCACGCTCTCAATGGCCCCACGCAGTGCCAGCGTGTCTAGTCGCACAACCGCCACCTCCTTGTCGTGTCGGTTGAGCACATCCGTACACCCCACAAAGGCAACCTTAAAGCCACCCACCGTTGCCACCAACGGTTTCGCACCTCCCGCACGCAGGGCCGGCACTGCGGCACCCACGCACTCCACGCTGGCATTGGCGAGTGCGGCCAGTGTGTGGAGCACTCCCTCGGCTCCCTTGTCGGTGATGTGGTTGTTGGCTATCGTTACGGCATCCACACCCACAGCCGCCAAGTCGTGGGCCAACTCCTCGGGGGTTGCAAAGGCGGGATAGCCGCAATATGGTGGGCGTGAAGAGAGGGTTGTTTCGAGGTTGGCCACCACATAGTCGGCCTGCCCAAAGAGTTCCCTAACTCCCTCAAAGTGGGGCACAAAGCAGTAGCGCTCCTCCGCCACCATTGCCGACTCCACCTGTGGCAAGTGGGCCATAACATCGCCCACCACCACAATCTCCACCTCCTGTTCTTCCTCGGCCACACCACCATCGGCAGAGCCTACCCACAGGGGCCACCCGCATAGTTCTCCCACCGTTGCCACCACAAAGGCGGCCAAGATGAGGGCGTAGAGTATGTAGCCAAAGATTTTGCGCATAAAGAGGAATTGGGCGGTTATGGTGTAGAAAGGGGTTTGTTGGTTGTTGTGTGGGAGTGGAATTGTTGGTCGGGGAAAAGTTGGGCCGTTCCACTCTCCACTCAGGCAGGAACGGCCCACACTTACATATATATTATATCTATGTCTTGCTACTCTTCGGTCGCCCGACCACTACCAAGCAAACAGGGGGTAGCCGGCCATCAGCGCATTGACATCCTTGCGCACAGCGGCAATGTTGGCCTCGTTCTCGTGGTCAGAGAGCACTCGGTCGATGAGTTCCACGATGTAGTCCATCTTGTCCTCCTTGAGGCCACGGGTGGTGATTGCAGGTGTACCAAAGCGAAGGCCCGAAGTCTGGAAGGGCGAGCGGCTATCAAAGGGGACCATATTTTTGTTGGTGGTGATGTCGGCAGCCACAAGCACCTTCTCGGCAACCTTACCCGTGAGTTCGGGGAATTTGGTACGCAGGTCAATGAGCATCAGGTGGTTGTCGGTGCCACCCGAAACAACCTTATAGCCCCTCTTCTCAAAGGCCACTGCCATAGCCTTGGCGTTCTTCTGCACCTGTGTCTGATACTCCACATAGGCAGGTGTAAGAGCCTCGCCAAAGGCCACTGCTTTGGCGGCAATCACGTGTTCCAGCGGGCCGCCCTGAATACCGGGGAATACGGCCGAATTGAGCACAGCCGACATCTTCTTCACAACGCCCTTGGGAGTAGTCAGACCCCAAGGATTATCGAAGTCCTCGCCCATAAGGATGATACCGCCACGAGGTCCACGGAGTGTTTTGTGGGTGGTGGAGGTAACGATGTGCGCCCACTTCACGGGGTTTTCGAGCAGACCTGCGGCAATCAGACCTGCGGTGTGGGCCATATCCACCATCAGCAGTGCGCCCACCTTGTCGGCAATCTCACGCATACGCTTGTAGTCCCACTCGCGCGAGTAGGCCGATGCACCACCGATGATAAGTTTGGGGTGGTGCTCAAGTGCGAGAGCCTCCATCTGGTCGTAGTCAATCTGGCCCGTTTCGGGACTAAGGGTGTAGCCCACAGCCTTGTAGTTCATACCCGACATATTCACCGGCGAGCCGTGCGAGAGGTGTCCACCGTGTGCAAGGTCAAGGCCCATAAAGGTGTCGCCCACCTTCAAGCAAGCGAAGAATACAGCCATATTGGCTTGTGCGCCACTGTGGGGCTGCACATTGGCATAGGCTGCGCCATAGAGTTGTTTGAGCCTCTCCTGTGCGAGCGTCTCCACCTCATCCACAACCTCACAACCACCATAGTAGCGTGCTGCGGGGTAGCCTTCGGCATATTTGTTAGTGAGAATTGAGCCCATTGCGGCCATCACTTGGTCGCTCACGTAGTTCTCCGATGCGATAAGTTCAATTCCGTTGGTCTGACGCTCACGCTCTTTGGCGATGAGGTCAAAAATCTCTGTGTCGTTGTACATTGAGGTTGTGATGTTTAGTTTGTTTGGAATACCCCACCCCTTGTGCGGTGGCATTGTTTGTGCCTACAAATGTAAAAAAATTCGCCTAAATATCGCACATTCTCCCAACTTTTCTTCGCCCGCCACAAAAAATCAGGTAGGCACACAAAATTATGAATAAAAAAACGGGCACAAAGGGTGCAAGGTTGAACATAAATTCTTATCTTTGGCTTATCAAACCAACACACAACACGTTTTTCATTATGGGACTATTGACAGGTAAGGTGGCCCTCATCACAGGAGCAACCCGTGGTATCGGCCGAGCCATCGCTACAAAATATGCAACCGAAGGCGCAAACATAGCCTTCACCTATCTTTCCAGCGAAGAGGCAGCACAAAGCCTCGTGGCCGAACTCGAAGGACTCGGTGTGAAAGCCATCGGCTATCGTTCCGATGCGGCCTCCTACGACCAAGCACACACCCTCGTGGCCGAGGTGCAAAAGGAGTTTGGCAAAATTGACATCCTCGTGCACAACGCAGGTATCACCCGCGACACGCTACTGATGCGTATGGGCGAGGAGATGTGGGATGCCGTAATCAACACCAACCTCAAATCGGCCTACAACATCACGCACGCCATCACCTCCGTTATGGCACGTCAGCGCAGCGGCTCAATCATCTATATGAGCTCCGTGGTGGGCCTCGGTGGCAACGCAGGCCAAGCCAACTATGCTGCCTCCAAAGCGGGCCTCATCGCTCTGGCAAAGAGTGTGGCCAAAGAGTTGGGCGCAAGGGGTGTGAGGGCCAACTGCATCGCCCCGGGCTTCATTCAGACCGATATGACCGCCGTGTTGTCGGATGACATCAAAGCCTCCTTTGTGGAAAATATTTCGCTCCGCAGGGCAGGAACTCCGGAGGATGTTGCAGGTGTGGCACTCTTCTTGGGTAGTGATATGAGTGCCTACGTTACGGGTCAAACCATCGCCTGCTGCGGCGGTATGAGAGGATAGGGGGAGAATTCAAAATTCAAAAAGTTGCGAGTAAGCGAGAGCAGAGGGTGCTTGCACACTTTGCCGAGCGAGAGCAACTAAAAGCCACCGAAGGTGGGTTAATTCAAAATTAACAAACCCCTCCGGCCTTCGGCCACCTCCCCTAACTTAGGGGAGGAGTGGTAGGAAGGGCAGAAAGGGCAGAAAGGGAAAACTCACTAAAGTCCTTAAGGCCATTAAGGTCCTTAAAGCCCCAGTCGGCCCAGAAGCCCCAAAAGCCCCAGTCGGCCCAGTCGGCCCAGAAGCCCCAGATATAAAAAACAAGAAGGAAAAAAATATTTACTAATTACTAATTACTATTTACTAATTTAACAAGACGTTAGACGTTAGACGTTAAACATTAGACAACAAAAAAAACTATGGCATCACTGAAAGGTACACAGACCGAGCAAAATCTGCTCAAATCATTCGCCGGCGAAAGTCAGGCACGCACACGTTACACATTCTTCGCTTCGCAGGCCAAAAAAGAGGGCTATGAGCAAATCGCAGCAATCTTTATGGAGACCGCAGAGCAGGAGAAAGAGCACGCCAAGAGGTTCTTTAAGTTCCTCGAGGGCGGTATGGTGGAGATTACCGCAACTTTCCCCGCAGGCGTAATCGGCGACACCGCAGCCAACCTTGAGGCCGCAGCCGCAGGCGAAAACGAGGAGTGGAGCGAACTCTACCCCGAGTTTGCAGCCATCGCAGACGAGGAGGGTTTCCCCGCAATCGCAGCCGCTTGGCGCAACATCGCAAAGGTGGAGGCCTACCACGAGAAACGCTACCGCTCGCTCTACGCGCGCGTGGCCGATGGTGAGGTATTCCTCCGCAAAGACGAAATCACTTGGCAGTGCCGCAACTGCGGTTTCATCTACGTAGGCAAAGAGGCTCCCAAAGCCTGCCCCGCCTGCTTGCACCCCCAAGCCTACTTTGAGCCCCTGAAGGACAACTTTTAATCCACAGGGTAGGTACTAACGACAGCACCCCTCCGCCATTGTGGCGGAGGGGTGTTTTTTTGTCAATGGGGAGGGATTGGGGCCTTAAGGGCTTTAAGGGCCTTAGAGCCAATGGCTAATGGCTAATGGCTAATGGCTAACGGCTAACGGCCACAAAAAAGCCTCCTCCGAAATTCGGAAGAGGCTTTTTCCTGTGCTCTCTAACAGAGAGTCCCTATTAGTCGCAAAGCGATACGCGGTAGAAACCAACAACCTTGGCCTCTGCATCAGCGGCTTTCAAAACGTCCTTAACGGAAGTCTTGCCATCGCCCATCTGGTAGGCCTGCTCCTCCAAAGTCTGCTCCTTGAAGAATTTAGCCAAACGACCCTTGGCGATGTTCTCAACCATCTGTGCGGGAAGGTTTGCAGCCTTCTCAGCCGACACGGTCTTGATAATCTCGCGAGCCTGCTCTGCCTGCTCTGCGGTAATCCAACCCTTCGACTGGTTCGACTCAATGTGGTCCTCGCTATCAACGTGTGCGGGATTAATACCTGCTTTCGAAAGTGCAGCATCTACAGCCTTCTGTACCAACTCGTCTTTGGTCTTTTGGGTAGCAGCGCTAATCTCCTCGTCAATAACCGACTGGGGAACAAGGTCTGCCGAAACAGCAACGGGGTTCATCGAAACAACCTGCATTGCAATACCCTTGGCAAGTGCCTCGTCTACCTCTTTGTTGAAGCCTACGATAGCACCGAGTTTCTTGTTGAAGTGTACATACTGTGCGCAGTAGGGAGCCTCGATGCGAGTGTAGTAGGGAATCTCTACCTTCTCACCGGTCTGGCCGGTCTTCTCGGTTACGAGGTCAGCAACGGTGCGACCGTCAGCAGTGGGGCAAGCCAACAAAGCCTCCAGGTCAGCAGCATCGTTTGCTACTGCAATCTCTGCAATGGTGTTTGCGGTTGCGCCAAACGACTCAACCTGTGCAACGAAGTCGGTCTCGCAAGCGAGGCACACGATGTATGCCTTGCCCTCAGCAATCTTAGCAACAACAACACCCTCAGTAGCGGTGCGGTCTGCACGTTTGCTTGCAACGAGTTTACCTTTCTCGCGAATAATCTGTACAGCACGGTTCATATCGCCTGCAGCCTCCTCAAGAGCCTTTTTGCAGTCCATCATACCGGCCTGAGTCATATCGCGGAGTTTTTTGATGTCGGCAAGTGTAACAGCCATAGTCTTTTCTCTTCTTATTAAAAGGTTTAACTTCGTTTGTTTTGACTACTCGGCAGCCTCCTCAGCGGCGGGAGCCTCAACCTCTGCCTCAACAGCGGCGGGAGCCTCTACCTCAACCTTAACGGTCTTGCGGGTGCGGGGCTTCTTCTCTACCTCCTTGGGAGCCTCCTCGGCCTCTTTCTCTTTCTCGATGCGGCGCTCCTCCAAGCCTTCGTTGATAGCAGCACACATTGCATCCAGAACTACGCCGATACTCTTTGCCTGGTCGTCATTTGCAGGAATTACATAGTCAATGTCTGTGGGATCACAGCAAGTATCAACCATTGCAAATACGGGGATGTTGAGGCGTTTTGCCTCACGCACGGCATTGAACTCCTTCTGTACGTCTACTACAAACAGAGCGGCGGGCAGACGAGTAAGGTCGGCAATAGAACCGAGGTTTTTCTCCAATTTAGCCCTCTGGCGAGCAATCTGGAGCTTCTCACGTTTGGAGAAGTTGTCGTAAGTACCATCGCTGTTCATCTTGTCGATGGTTGCCATCTTCTTAATGGCCTTACGTATGGTGGGGAAGTTAGTCAGCATACCACCGGGCCAGCGCTCGGTAACATAGGGCATACCAACTGCTTGCACCTTCTCAGCAACAATATCCTTTGCCTGTTTCTTGGTTGCAACGAAGAGAATCCTACGACCACTCTTTGCAATCTGTTTGATGGCTGCTGCTGCCTCATCGATTTTTACCACAGTCTTGTGGAGGTCGATGATATGGATTCCGCCCTTCTCCATAAAGATGTATGGAGCCATTTGGGGATTCCATTTCCTTTTGAGGTGGCCAAAGTGTACGCCAGCCTCGAGTAATTGATTAAAATCTGTACGTGCCATTTCTAATCGTAAAGGTTTTTCTTTCTTTTTTCTTGTAAAAAAAATCTCTCTTTGGTAACCGCTCGGTAGCACCCCCTTGGGGCGGTCCGCTCGGTTTTTCGCGAAAGGGCAATTTTTCAGTAGCACTCCCTATGCTGCCACAGGACTCTTCTCACCACTTGCCACCTTCCACCTTTCGTTGGTCAGGCTGCCGGAGTTATCCTCACACAGCACTTCGCAGGGGTGGTCTGAAAAATTTGCAAACCTCTTTCGTGCAGTTCTTTTGGTGCAGAACGGAGAAAATTAACGTTTGCTGAACTGGAATTTACGGCGAGCACCGGGCTGACCGGGTTTCTTACGCTCAACCTCACGTGCATCACGAGTGAGGAAACCGTTCTTCTTCAATACGGAACGATTCTCTGCGTCAATCTCGCAAAGAGCACGCGAAATACCCATACGGGCGGCCTCTGCCTGACCGTGGATGCCACCACCATCGAGGTTGATGTTGATGTCATAGTTCTCCAACTGGTTGAGAACAATCAGGGGCTGTTTTACCACAAACTGGAAAATATCCAGCGGGAAGTAAACCTCCAGAGGTTTTTTGTTGATGGTAATAGTACCGTTACCGGGCTTAACGTAAACGCGAGCAACTGCTGCTTTTCGGCGTCCTATAGTGTTTACAACTTCCATAGTTTAGTTTCGCTTGGTTTACTTAATCTCGTTGAGTTTAATTTCCTTGGGGCACTGTGCGGCGTGGTTGTGCTCTGCGCCGGCATAAACCTTCAAGTTTTTCAAAATAGCAACACCGAGGCGTGTCTTAGGCAACATACCTTTAACGGCGTTCTGAACAAGGAACTCAGGCTTGTTAATCAAGCGCTCAGCAGGGGTGTTGAAACGCTGACCACCGGGGTAGCCTGTGTGGTGTACATAGACCTTATCGGTCATCTTCTTACCCGTCAGCCTCACTTTGTCGGCGTTGATAACGATAACATAGTCACCGCAATCTACGTGAGGAGTGAAGTCGGGTTTGTTTTTGCCTCGTAAGATTTTCGCAACCTGTGAGGCAAGTCGTCCGAGCACCTGGCCTTCTGCATCAATCACATACCACTGTTTCTTAACAGTAGCTGCATTGGCCGAGATGGTTTTGTAACTCAAAGAATCCACTTCTTCTGTACGTTTTTAATGGTTAATACTTGTAAATTAAATAGTTGTAATCCCAACCCATAAAATATGGGCCTGCAAAGATACGAATAAATTTGAAAATTGAAATTTTGCCAAAAAACTTCCATCATCCTTAAGATGTCTGCCTTCGGCAACGCTCACCACTGCGGCCAAACTCGCCAACCGCGCTCCAATCGGCCGCCTAACGTTTGCCGACCGAGGTTTGAACTCCGAGGATGGAGTTGTAGCGGGTGGGGTTAAGGAGGATATTGACCGCCTCGGTGAAGCTCTCCTCAAAGTGGGTATTGGCCACCTTCACATAGCCCTCGGTGCCCCACATAGCAAGTGCAATGGAGCATTTGAGGTAGTAGGCCAGCAGGGGGCGGCTATCGGCCATACTCTCCTCCACCGCCTCAACACCTGCCGCACTGCCTCGGCTGATGACCTCCTCAACCATCTCCTCCGAGGCACTCCACCCCTCCACAAAGGAGTCGAGTGTGGGATAGGTCGTCTGCAAATGTTGGAGGTTGTCCACAAAATACTCATTGGCCACATCGCTGACCACATATTTTTGTTGCAGGAGGTTGGCGTAGGTGTAATTTTTGGTGGTGTCGATGTCCACATAGACATCGGGCGTGATGCCACCGCCACCAAGCACCGTGCGCCCCGCATTGAGAGTCTTGAACTTTGGTGCCACCACGGCCAGCGAATCACGATAGTAGCGGTCGGTCATACGCTTGGCGTGGTCAAAATAGTATTCGGCCGACTTACCCTTCTCAAAGGGGCGTTGTATGCACCTGCCACTGGGGGTGTAGTAGTGGCTTGTAGTGATGCGCAGGGCCGACCCATCGTCCATCATCACCTGCTTCTGCACAAGGCCCTTACCAAACGACTGGCGGCCCACAATCACTGCGCGGTCGTAGTCCTGCAAGGCACCGCTCACAAGTTCGCTTGCCGAGGCCGAACTCTCGTCAATCATCACCACAAGGGGCCCTGTGGTGTAGACACCCTTACCTTTGGAGTAGTGGTTGTAGCTCTTCTCGGTGCGCCCTTTGGTGGTCGTAATCAGGCACTTCTTGGGCAAGAAGAAACTCGCCATCTCAATGCCCTGTGTGAGCAGTCCACCACCATTGCCACGCAGGTCAAGAATGAGTCCGCCACTGATGTCGCCCAAACTCTTGTAGGCCTTGCGGAACTCCTCCATAGTATTCTCCGCAAAGCGATTGACCTTGATGTAGCCTATATTATATATGGTGTAGGCGGCATCCACCGTGGAGATTGGAATCTCGCCACGCCTGACCACCACCTCCTTCAGCTCCTCCCCTGCCCTCGCAACGGTGAGGGTTATGGGCGTGCCCACCTTGCCACGCACCACCGCCGAGAGGCTATCTCGCTGGGCACCCTTTGTGGGCACTCCGTCAATGGCCACCAATCGGTCGCCACGCCTTATGCCCGCCTTTGCAGCAGGCGAATCGGGCACCACGTCAATCACACACAGCGAATCTCTCACAGGCCCATAGGATACGCCTATACCCCCAAAGGAGCCCTCCATAAGTTTCATATCCTCCCTAACCTCCTCGGGCGAAAGATAGGCCGAGTGTGGGTCGAGGGTGGCGAGGGTGCTTCGGATGGCCTCCTCAATGAGTGCTTCGTTGTCGGGGGTGTCCACATAGAGGGAGTTGAGATAGTAGTAGAACGAGCCGAATTTTTCCAGCTCGTTCCTAAAACTCTGCCCTGCCGCCGAGCCTGCGCCCAACGACCACAGAGCCACTATTACTACCAACAATCGCTTCATTACGTTTCTATTTAGACAGTCGTCGGTTGACGGTTGACGGTTGACGGTTGACGTTTTAGTAGTTGGCGTGCCAACTACTAAAACCACCTGGCCAACTCGCCGAAGGGAACTTTCACCTGCTCGCCCACCATCATATTCTTCACGGTGGCCACACCCTCGGTACGCTCGCTCTCGCCTATGATAACAACGTAGGGAATTGCCCTTTTATTGGCATACTCCATCTGTTTTTTCATCTTGGCGGGCTCGGGGTAGATGTCGCTCGACACTCCCGCCTCACGCAACGATTTGAGCACCTTCATAGCACAAGTGCGCTCCTCGCCACCGAAGTTCACAAAGAGCACCTTGGTGGTCCTCTGCGCCTCCTCGGGGAACAAGCCCAAGCCCAACATTACATCGTAGATGCGGTCGGCACCAAAGGAGATACCCACACCACTGGTGTCGGGCAGGCCGAAAATACCCGTAAGGTCATCGTAACGACCGCCACCACAGATACTTCCAATCTGGAAATCCTTGGCCTTAACCTCAAAGATGGCACCCGTGTAGTAATTCAGACCACGAGCCAACGAGAGGTCCAACTCCACCTCCAACTCGGTGCCGTAGGCCTCAATAAGCCCCATCAGTTCCTCCATCTCCTCAACACCTTTGAGGCCTGTTTCGCTCTCGGCAAGCACTCCCTTGAGGGTGGCGAGTTTGGCGGCAGTGGTGCCCTCCAGCAGCAGGATGGGTTTGAGTTTATTGATAGCCTCCTGCTCAATACCCCTCTCGCGGAGTTCGGCCTCCACGTTTTCCATACCAATCTTGTCGAGTTTGTCAATCGCCACGGTGATGTCAATCATCTTGTCGGCGTGGCCAATGGCCTCGGCAATACCGAAGAGAATCTTGCGGTTGTTGAGTTTGAGCACCACGGCGATGTTGAGTTTGCGGAACACAGCCTCCACAATCTGCACCAACTCGGCCTCATACATCAGCGAGCGGCTACCGATGGCATCCACATCACACTGGTAGAACTCCCTATAACGCCCCTTTTGCGGACGGTCGGCCCTCCACACGGGCTGCACCTGATAGCGTTTGAAGGGGAAGGTAATCTCGTTTTGGTGCTGCACCACAAAGCGTGCGAAAGGCACCGTTAGGTCGTAGCGGAGTCCCTTTTCGCAAATCTTGGTTGCGAGTGCTGCGGGCGAGCCTTCGAGTTGTTCGGGGGTAACCTTACCCATAAAGTCGCCCGAATTGAGAATCTTGAAGAGCAGTTTGTCGCCCTCCTCGCCATACTTACCCATCAGCGTGGAGAGGTTCTCCATTGCGGGTGTTTCGAGGGGTGCATAGCCAAACGTGCGGAACACCTCTTTGATGGTGTCAAACATATAGTTTCGCCTTGTCATCTCGGCGGGCGAAAAATCTCTTGTTCCCTTTGGGATGGATGGTTTTTGTGCCATAAACTAAATTTATAGTTGGAGATTAGTTTTCAACCAATTTTCTATACTTTACACGGTGGGGAGTTGTGTCGATACCCTGAGCCTTCTTGTGCTCCTCATACTCGCTGTAGGAGCCCTCAAAGTAGACCACCTTGCCATCGTCCTCAAACGAAAGGATGTGGGTGGCAACCCTATCGAGGAACCACCTATCGTGAGAGATAACCACCGCACAGCCCGCAAAGTTGTCCAAGCCCTCCTCCAACGCACGCAGGGTGTTCACATCAATGTCGTTGGTGGGCTCATCGAGCAGCAGCACGTTGCCCTCCTCTTTCAGTGCGAGGGCCAAGTGGAGGCGGTTGCGCTCACCACCCGACAGCACGCCGCACTTCTTCTCTTGGTCGGCACCGCTGAAGTTGAACCTGCCCACATAGGCGCGAGCGTTAATCTGACGACCACCGAGGGTGATAAGTTCGCTATTCTGCGAGATGACCTCAAAGACGGTCTTTTCGGGGTCAATGCTCTTGTGTTGCTGGTCCACATAGGCGAGTTTCACCGTTTCGCCAATCTTGAACGAGCCACTTGTGGGCTCCTCAAGGCCCATAATCATACGGAAGAGGGTGGTTTTACCGGTACCATTGGCACCAATCACACCCACGATACCTGCCGGTGGGAGCACAAAGTTGAGCCCTTCGTAGAGTACCCTGTCGCCAAAGGCCTTCGACACATCGTGGGCCTCAATGACCACATTGCCCAAGCGAGGACCATTGGGGATGTAGATTTCCAATTTCTCCTCCTTCTGCTTGGTGTCCTCGTTGAGCAGTTTGTCGTAGGCACCCAGACGGGCTTTGCTCTTGGCGTGGCGAGCCTTGGGGCTCATACGCACCCACTCCAACTCCCTCTCCAGAGCCTTGCGGCGTTTGCTCTCCTGCTTCTCTTCCATAGCCAAGCGGGTGCTCTTTTGGTCAAGCCAGCTGGAGTAGTTACCCTTCCAAGGAATACCCTCGCCACGGTCGAGTTCAAGAATCCAACCTGCCACGTTGTCAAGGAAGTAGCGGTCGTGGGTTACAGCGATGACCGTACCCTTATACTGATTGAGGTGCTGCTCCAACCAGTCGATGCTCTCGGCATCAAGGTGGTTGGTGGGCTCGTCAAGCAACAGCACATCGGGCTCCTGCAACAGCAGGCGGCACAGCGCAACCCTCCTGCGCTCACCACCCGAGAGGTGGTCCACCAGCGCATCGGCATCGGGACAGCGCAGAGCATCCATAGCACGCTCCAACACGCTGTCAATCTCCCAGCCGTTCACGTTGTCGATAGCCTCGGTAAGTTCGCCCTGACGCTCGATGAGTTTGGCCATCTGGTCGTCATCCATCGGCTCCATAAACTTGGCGTTAATCTCCTCATACTCCTTGAGCAGAGCCACCGTGGCAGCACAGCCCTCCTCCACAACCTCGCGCACGGTCTTGCCGGCTTGCAGTTGGGGCTCCTGCTCAAGGTAGCCCACCGAGTAGCCCGGCGAGAATACCACCTCGCCCTGAAAACTCTTGTCCAATCCGGCAATAATCTTCATCAGCGTGGACTTACCCGAGCCGTTCAAACCCACGATACCGATTTTGGCACCATAGAAGAACGAAAGGTAGATGTTGTTGAGTATCTTGCGGTTGTTGTTGAGCACCTTGCTCACACCCACCATTGAAAAAATAATCTTTTCGTCAGCCATATATCTATGTGTTTATTTTTCGTTTTTGCGCATTTGGTGCAAAGATACCTATAAGAATTGAAAATTGAAAATTGAAAAAATGAATTTTGTCTAAAATGCTCCCGCTCGGCAAAGGCTGCTCGCAGCCTTTGCTCTCGCTTACTCGCATTTGCGAAAATTGAAAATTGACAAAAGGGCAGAAAGGGCAGAAAAGGCAAGAAAGGGGCCTTAAGGGCCTTAAGGGCTTTAAGGGCCTTAAAAAGACATTAGACGGTAGACGGTAGACGGTAAAAAACGCAAAGTGCGGAGCAAATGCAAGGAATACAAGAAAACCCCCACCGAAGTTTGCTTATCGCAAATGAGGTGGGGGTTTATCGCAGTATGACGCCGCAGTTGCCCGCAATCTGCGTTTTTTTTACATTCGCTCAGGCACCGCAATACCCATCAAAGCCATACCCCTGCCGATGACCTCGCTCACCAAGCGGCTCAGAGCCACACGGAAACCACGCACCTGCTCACGTTCCTCACGCAGGATGGAGTGGTCGTGGTAGTAGCTGTTGTACATCTTAGCAAGGTCGTAGACATAAGCACCAATCACGCTGGGCGAGTAGGTTGCGCCTGCCTGCAACACCGTCTGGGGGAAGTCGGCCAGATACTTCACGAGTTCAATCTCCTCGGGCAGCAACTCCACGCCCTCGCCTCTGCTCTCCACAACACCTGCCTCGGCTGCCTTGCGCAACACCGAGCGGATGCGGGCATAGGTGTACTGAATGAAGGGGCCCGTGTTGCCATTGAAGTCGATACTCTCCCTCGGGTTGAAGAGCATAGTCTTTTTGGGGTCCACCTTGAGGATGAAGTATTTGAGCGCACCGAGGCCCACCATATGGCAAATCTCGTCTTGCTCCTCGGCACTCAGTCCATCGAGTTTGCCGAGTTCGGCACTCATCTCCCTTGCGGTGGCAACCATATCGTCAATGAGGTCATCGGCATCCACAACCGTACCCTCCCTCGACTTCATCTTGCCCTCGGGCAGTTCCACCATACCATAGGAGAGGTGGAAGATTGCATCGCTCCACTCGTAGCCGAGTTTCTTCAGCACCAGTTTGAGTACCTGAAAGTGGTAGTTTTGTTCGTTGCCCACCACGTAAATCATACCGTCAAGGCTGTTGTCGTTGTGGCGGCTCAGGGCCGTACCGAGGTCTTGTGTCATATAGACACTGGTACCATCGCCACGCAGCAGGAGTTTCTCGTCAAGGCCATCGCCCGTGAGGTCAATCCACACGCTGCCGTCAGCCCTGCGGTAGAACACGCCCTTATCCAAGCCCTCAGCCACAATGTCCTTACCCAGCAGGTAGGTTTGCGACTCGTAGTAGACCTTATCAAACGACACGCCCATAGCCTTGTAGGTGGCGTCAAAGCCCTCATAAACCCAGCCGTTCATCTTCTCCCAAAGGCCATAGACCTCAGGGTCGTGGGCCTCCCACTTTTGGAGCATTGTGCGGGCCTCCTTCATAATGGGGGCCTCCTTCTTGGCCTCCTCTTCGTCCATACCGCCGGCCACAAGTTCCTTGACCTGCTCCTTGTAGTGTTTGTCAAACTCCACATAGTATTTACCCACAAGGTGGTCGCCCTTCATACCGCTCGACTCGGGAGTCTCACCCTCGCCATAGAGCAACCACGCAAGCATACTCTTGCAGATGTGGATACCACGGTCATTGACCAAGTTGGCCTTGATTACGTTGTAGCCACAGGCCGAGAGGATTTGCGACACCGAGTAGCCCAGCAGGTTGTTGCGGATGTGTCCGAGGTGGAGGGGTTTGTTGGTGTTGGGCGAGGAGTACTCCACCATCACGGTCTTACCGTTGGCGGAAGCCACACCGTAGTTGTCGGCCTCAACCATTGCACCAAACTGCGAGAGCCAAAAGTCGGCACGGAGTTCGATGTTCAGAAAGCCCTTAATCACATTGTAACCCTTCACATAGGGGCAACCTGCGGCCAGTGCCTCGCCAATCTCGGTGGCGGTAGCATCGGGCGACTTGCGGCTACGTTTAAGCAAGGGGAATACCACCAAGGTGTAGTCTCCCTCAAACTCCTTGCGGGTCTTTTGGAGTTGCAACTCCAACCCTTCCAAAGGACCATAGAGAGCCTCCACACAGCCATTTACGGCACCAAGCAATGTCTGTTCTATTGTCATAGTTATCTTCTTCTCTTTATTTTTTGTTTATATCTTTTTTCTCTATTTTTTCCTAATTCAATCTGCACCACGAGCACTCACGCCTACTTCTGCTCTGCGAGCCACCTCTCCAGCGAGGTCAGAAATTCCTCCCTATAAGGCGCAAACTTCTCCCCATTGAAGCCCCAACCGTGGCCACCCTTGGGGTAGATGTGCAACTCGGCAGGCACCTTGTTGGCACAAAGGGCATCGTAGAAGAGGGTGCTGTTGCCGGTGGGTACCGAGCGGTCATCGTTGGAGAGGGCAATGAAGCAGATGGGAGTCTTGGGACTTACCCACTCCTCCAGCGACCACTCCAGCACCTTGGGGTACTTGGGTTTCTCACCAATGAGCCTTGTGCGTGAGCCTCCGTGGGTGTAGGCCTCTTTCATCGTGATTACGGGGTAGATGAGCACGCCAAAGTCGGGCCTGTTCTGCTCGGAGGTGTACTTGGTCAGAGCCGTAGCAGCCACGTGGCCACCCGCCGAGAAGCCCATAACACCCACCTTCACAGGGTCCACACCCCACTCCGCAGCCCTACTGCGCACAATTTCCACTGCCGTGAGTACATCCTTACGGGGAATTTCCGAATGTCCGTTGGGCATACGGTAGTAGAGCACCACCGCCGTGATACCCCTCTGGCCAAGCCACTCGGCAAAGAGTTCGCCCTCGTGAACAACCGCCAAGCGAGCATAGCCACCACCCGGGCAGAGCACCACAACCTGTCCGTTGGGCTCGGCAGGCAGGAACACCTCCATCCTCGGGTTGCTCACATCGCACACCCTGCCACCCTCAATCGTAACCTCCCTGCCTTCGAGGCCATTGCTCTCGGCAGGCCCCTCGGGATAGAGGTAGATGGTCTGTCGGGCAGGCTGTCCGAAAGCGGCAAACGAGGTTGCAAGAGTGAGCACAAGCAGAAAAAATCTTCTCATAGTGGAGTGTTATCGTTTGTTTAGAGCGCAAATATAACTATTTTTGGGGCAAAATTTGCAACCCGTGAAGATTGGAAAGATAGATTTTGGCGAAAAGCCGCTTTTTTTGGCCCCAATGGAGGATGTAACCGACCCTTCGTTCCGCCGTTTGTGCAAAGAATTCGGAGCCGATATGGTTACCACCGAGTTCGTTAGCTCAGACGGACTCTTCCACGGAGCCGAGAAAACTTTTCGCAAACTTGCCGTGAGCGACACCGAGCGACCCGTGGCCATACAAATATACGGACACCTGATTGAGCCTATGGTGGAAGCCGCACGACTTGCCGAGCAAGCGGGGCCCGATGTGATTGACATCAACTTCGGTTGCCCGATGAAGAAGATTGCAGGCCGAGGTGCCGGTAGCGGTATGATGAAAGATGTGCCCCTGATGGTGGAGATGACGCGCAGGATTGTGGAGGCCGTCAGGCTCCCCGTAACGGTCAAAACAAGGCTCGGTTGGGACGATGACAACAAGAACATCGAAGAGATTGCACTGCGCCTGCAAGACGTTGGTATTCAAGCCCTAACCATCCACGGTCGCACCCGCTCGCAGATGTACCGTGGCGAGGCCGACTGGACCCTCATCGGCAAGGTCAAAAACAACCCCGCCATACACATCCCCATCATCGGTAATGGCGATGTTACCACCCCCCAGAGGGCTGCCGAGTGCTTCGACCGCTACGGGGTGGATGCGGTGATGATTGGCCGTGCCACCTATGGCCGTCCGTGGATATTCCGTGAGTGTCGCCACTTCATCGACACCGGCAAACTCCTCCCCCAGCCCTCCGTGGCCGAGCGTGTGGAGATTGCCAAGCACCACCTCAACCTCTCGCTGGCCGCCAAGGGAGATTATGTGGGCATAATTGAGATGCGCCGCCACTTCTCCAACTACTTCAAGGGGCTGCCCGACTTCAAGCAAACGCGCATAAAACTCGTTACATCCTACGACCCCGATGAAATACGCAGCCTGCTGGACTACACCGCCGAGCATTGGGCCGACTACGACTTCTCCGAGGTTGTTCCACCGCCACTTTCACACGATATTTAGACTTGACACCGAGATGAAAGGAATTATCACAATCGGAATGTTGCTACTGTCGAATGTCTTTATGACCTTCGCTTGGTATGGTAACCTCAAACTACGAGATATGAATGGCGGCAAAGACCCATTCCCTCTCTTTATTATCATACTCTTGAGTTGGGGCGTTGCCTTCTTTGAGTATTGCCTCACCATACCCGCCAACCGCATCGGTTTTGTGGGCGGAGGTGGCCCCTTCAGCCTCTTCCAGTTGAAGATTATTCAGGAGTGTATCTCGCTGGTGGTCTTTACGGTGTTGGCTTTGGTGTTGTTCAAGACCGAGACTTTCCGTTGGAACTACGCTGTGTCGTTCCTTCTGATTCTCGCTGCGGTCTACTTCGCCTTCAAAAAGTAGTCGGCGAATGGAAAATTGAAAATTGAAAATTGAAAATTAGGGAGGATAGGGAATTTAGGGACTTTAAGGTCTTTAAGGCCCCTAAAAAAAGTCGGTTGTCGGTCGTCGGTTGACAAAAAAAGACTCGGCAGAGGTGCCGAGTCCTTTTTTTAAGCAAGTATCTTTTTGACCATTTCGCTGATGGCCCTACCATCGGCCAAGCCGGCCAACTTCTTGGTAGCCACGCCCATAACGCGCCCCATCTGCTGCGGGGAGTCCACACCGAGTTCGGCCACAAGAGCCCTCAACTGCTGCTCCAACTCCTCGGGCGAGAGTTGCTTGGGCAGGTACTCCTCAATGGCTGCGGCCTGTGCGAGTTCGGCTTCAGCGAGTTCGGGGCGGCCTGCCGAGGTGTACATCTCGGCCGACTCACGGCGTTGTTTGACCTGCTTCTGCATAATCTTCACGATGTCGGCATCGGTGAGGGTAATGTCTGCACCGGCGGTTTTGGCGATGAGGATTGCCGACTTCACAGCGCGGAGTGCGTCAAGTTTCACTTGGTTGCGAGCCTTCATTGCGGCTGCAATATCGTTCTGAATTTGTTGTTCGAGTGCCATAGGTTTTATTTTTTGTTTGTTGTTTTCGCAAAGGTAAAAAAAATTGTGCCGTAAGGTATTCGCCACTCACAAAAAAAATACCCATAGGACCCGAAAAAGCCCCAGCCCGATGCCGTGAGCCTAAAACCCGTACCCCCGCACAAATCTCATTGAAACATCCGCTTACTCAAAGAGTAAAGAGTAAAGAGTAATTAGTAAAGAGTAATTAGTAAATATTTTTCCCACTACGTTTGGTAGCACCACCAAGTACCCCCTCCCCTACGAAAGGGGAGGTCGGGAGGGGTGGTCGAAATTGCTGACAGCGGCTTTGCCGCAGAGCTAGAGTAAAGAGTAATTAGTAAAGAGTAAAGAGTAAAGAGTAAATATAAAGCCCGAATTTCTCAGCAGAAATTCGGGCTTTGCTGTATTGCAACATTACCACCTTACAAGCTGTAGGAGAGGTTATAGTCTTTGCCATCTATGGTTACTTTCACCGAGGCGCCCGAGGCGGAATAGGCCGCTGTGAACTCGGCACTAATCTCGGCCGAGGTGTCGGGGTGGATGACAGTGATGAACCTCACATTATTCGATGCCAAGGCTTTGTAAACCGTCAAGCGGTAGAATTTGCGGTCATACTGGATGTTCTCTTTTTCGGAGTAGTAGCTGATGCCACTCTCGCCCTTGAAGCCACTTGTGGTCTCGGAGAAAGTGAGCCATTTCATATTCACTCCATCGCTAAAAGTGGTGTGGGCACCATAGGCATAGTCGTTAGTGTGGTCATCAATGGTTACCACGTCCACGCCCTTGCTACTATCACGGCAGAGGTGGAAGCTAAC
>JAFQNC010000002.1 GCA_017396085.1 Tidjanibacter sp.
GTTCAACGCAAAATCACTGCGTTTCTTTATTTACACAAATATATATCTTTTGGTGCTATTTTCCAAATCTTATTTACTATTTACTACGATTATAACTAAAAAAACTGCCTAACAAAAAACTTGTTAGACAGGCTCTTTTTTTATTGCAGGCTACCTCTGGAGTGTGTTACCCACCCTCCAAACCTCCCTCCTGTGAGGGAGGCTTACTGATAAGGGTGCAGGCTTGAAATCCCGACTCTATTCGATACTGATTTTTATCAAAATACCGAGTAGAAAATTGTTTATAATTTGCCGTTATCGGCAAGAATTGCTATATTTGCACAGAAAATCGGTCTAAAACTTGCCGATAGTCGTAGTGTATGAAGTATATTTCAGTTACAGAATTTGCCGCCAAGTATGGCATCTCGGAGCGCACAGCGCGTAATTACTGCTCTCTCGAAAAGATTGAGGGCGCAACCCTCGTGGGTAAGACTTGGAACATTCCTGCCGATGCGGAGTTACCTGGGCGCAAACCTCGTCAGCGCAAAGCGATGCCATTGCTCGTTGTTCTGCGCCAAGAGAAGGAGGCAAAGCTCAAAGGTGGTATCTATCACAAGACACAAATCGACCTTACCTACAACTCCAACCATATCGAGGGCAGTCGCTTAACGCACGACCAGACACGCTACATTTTCGAGACCAACACTATCGGCATCGAGGGCGAGAGCGTGCGTGTAGATGATATCATCGAGACGACAAATCACTTCCGCTGCATCGACCTTATTATTGACCGAGCCGAAGAGAAACTGACCGAGAGTCTTATCAAGGAGTTGCACCTAATACTCAAATCTGGCACATCGGATAGTCGCAAAGAGTGGTTTACCGTTGGCGACTATAAACTCCTACCTAACGAGGTGGGAGGCAACGAGACCACTGCACCCGAAGATGTGCATCGTGAGATAAAGGCACTGCTCAAAGAGTACAACGCAAAGAAGCGAAAGTCGTTTGAGGATATCATCGACCTGCACCAGCGTTTCGAGGCGATACACCCATTCCAAGATGGTAATGGTCGCGTTGGTCGTCTTGTGATGTTCAAGGAGTGCCTGGCGAATGGCTATGTGCCGTTTATCATTACCGAGGAGCTCAAAATGTTCTACTATCGCGGTCTGCGAGAGTGGAACAATATCAGAGGTTATCTTCTCGATACCTGCTTGGCTGCACAAGACAACTACAAGGCGGTGCTTGACTACTTCAAAATCAAGCATTAACTTTCTACTCGATATTTCAAAGAACTCTTATTCGGGGGCATCGTTATCGGTGTTCCCGATTTTGTCAATTCTGCACGCGTGTACAGAAGACTTGGGGCGCGATTGGTTTTCGTAGGGTGTGAAGGAATTCGACCTCCTTCCCCTATCGCAGCAAGGCTGTGCGGACTCTCGCGGTCATCTAAAACGCGATAGGGGCAAGAGTATAGACAACCCTCCAAACCTCCCTCCTGTGCAAAAATGTTTGACACCCGTGTGTCAAAATGAGGGGCGGGGTGGGGAAGTACTACGTTTTTTGCGGTTTTTAGTTGTTTTGTGTGGAATAAAATTCCTAACTTTGTGAGCGTAGTTGCCCTAATGGGCTGGCAGAGTGGACGATATGGAACAACCGAAGATTGAGAGAGTGCTACGTTTGATGAAGATGATGACGGGCAACAACAACTACACCGTGGAGGATATGGCCGAGCGCTTGGGCATATCCTATCGCTCGGTGTATCGTTACATCGACACCTTCAAGGAGGCGGGCTTTGTTGTGCAACGCAAGGAGGGCGGCATCTACCGTCTTGGCAAGGAGAGCCGCTACTTCAAGGAAATCTCCCAACTCATCCACTTCACCGATGAGGAGGCGCACATCGTAAATCAACTTATTGAGGCGCTCGACAACACCAACGTCATCAAGCAAAATCTTCGCAAGAAACTCACGGCTGTCTACAACTGCACCTCGCTGGCGGAGTGCGTTGTGGAGGGCAAGAACGCCGTGAATGTCAATCACTTAGTGGAGGCTATTGGCGAGCGCAAGCAGGTGGTCCTCAGGCGTTACGCATCCTCGCACACGGGCGTGGTGAGGGATAGATTGGTGGAGCCTTTCGGCTTTACGACCAACTACGTGCAGGTGTGGTGCTACGAACCGGAGTCGGGCAAAAATAAACTCTTCAACACGGCGCGAATTGGGGCTGTGGAGGTGCTGGAGGAGGGGTGGCAGTTCGGCGAACTGCACCACGAGGGCTACATCGACATCTTTCGCATCACGGGCTTTGAGCAGCGGAGGGTGCAACTCGAATTGGGCGTTATGGCCCACAACCTTTTGGTTGAGGAGTATCCGCTCTCCACGCGCGACCTCAAGCAGATTGACGACAGCCACTGGCTCTTGGACACCGAGGTCTGCGACTATGTGGGCATTGGTCGCTTTACATTGGGCCTGATGCACGACATCCGCATCCTTACGCCCGAATTCGGGGAGTATATCGCCTCGCTTGTGAAGAGTATCAGCAAAAAATTACCACAAAAATAGCGATTGACATAAGTTGTCAAAACGGGCTCGTACCTTTGTCCCGACAGTGCCGATGAGTGCATTGTCGGGATTTTTTGTTGGACTTTTTTTTATTCTTTTTGCGACTATGAAAGTGATGTTTGGAGTTGTTGTGGTGATTGTCCTGCTGTGTGAGGCGTTGGACTATGTGTTTGGTGGCGGTTACCGATGAGCAGTGGAGGGCGTGAATTATGAATAGAGATTTCTGGCGTTGGCTGTTTTTGCTGTGGCTTATTGGTCGGTTTGATGATTAGCCGACTATGCATTGACTTATTTGTTTAACCTTTTAATACACATTTAATTATGAAAAAATCTGTTGTTTTTATTCTTGGTTTCATTTCGGGTGCTGTGGTGCTTTTTGCTGTGTTGTTGCTCATCGCCAAGGGTATGGAGAACAACCCCACAAAGATTCAAGGGCTAACCCTTTTTGAGCAACCGGGCGAGGTACTGAAATCACCCTCCTATGAGGTGCTCCAAGTGGTTGCCGGTGGCAATGCTTTGGCAAATGCCGAGAGTGGATATGGTTTGCATATGGGTATGGTGGTACTCTTCCTTGCAGATGAGAACAGCAACTACTATGATGACCAAATCATCAAGGTGCCACAGGGCAGGTGTGTGCGCCAAGTGGGCACCTATCAGTATCCCACCAAGAATGGCTACAAGACAGTTCCTGCGGTCAGAATAGTCAGCAAATAAGGCTATGGGCACGATTTACAGAGTGCATTGCGAGCGTTGCGGTGCCGAGTTTGAGCACCAAGTGGGCCTCGGGTTGGCCTATGCTTGCGTGGGGTGTGGCGAGGTGGCGATGGATGCGGGGGCACCATTTCGTTGCCCCGTGTGCAACCTGCGCTACAACCCGCAGGAGGCCGACTTTGCCGACAAAGTGTTGGAGGTAATCCTATGGGACTGAACGGGATAACCTATGCCCGCTTCCGAAAGTTTTTGAACGAGATGGGGTGCGCTGGTTCCTTCGATAGGGCCTTCTGGGCCCACAACCACTGCACCTTGCTCGACGAGGCATTATGGGAGGCGGGCGAGGCTGAGTTCATCTTCGGCCACGCATTCGATTGGTCCGCCACCCCCGAAGGTAGAGAGTTTTGGCGGCAGATAGACCGAGCGTGGGCCCTTCTGCTCGGCAGCAAATAGGCCGAGAAAGAGGAGCCTTGGGGCTTTTCGGGAGGGCTACAAATGTTAGGGGCCACACTTACTTGTATAAGTAGGTGTGGTCCCTGTGTTTTGTGTCCATACGCAGAGTTGTGGCCCCTATCGGGGAGTGAGGGTGGTGGCTCGGTCGGTGTAGAGTATGCCGTCAAGGTGGTCAATCTCGTGTTGGAAAATCACGGCCGTGAAGCCCTCAATGCGCTCGCTACGGAGTTCAAAGGTTACCGCATCGCGCCATTCAAGGTCGATGACGCTTGCACGCTCCACCTCGCCACGCAGCCCGGGCACCGAGAGGCAACCCTCGCCACCGAGCCTTTTCTCCTCGCCGTAGGCCTTGATGACGGGATTTACAAAGACCTCAAAGGGGTGGCCCTGCTTGTCAAAACGTTGCACCACCACCATTCTGCGGAGCACACCCACCTGCGGGGCAGCAATGCCCACACCACTGTTCTCCTCATCGTTCACCGTCTCAATCATTGAGGCCACGAGCCTGCCAAATTCGGCCGACTGCAACTGGCCGTGGCTCAGGGGTTTGCTCTTGGTGCGCAGTAGGAGCGAATCGGCCGTGTTGTCGGTTTTCGTTACGCGCATACGGGAGTAGACGGCGGAGTTTATGAGTGTGCGTTCCTCGGTGGTCCAACCCTCGGCGGGGGCGCAGGAGTGGATGCAGAGGGTGGCAATGAGTGCAAGCAGTAGGGTGGGGGTAAGGTGCTTCATAGTGTTGTCTGTTTTGCGTTTTTTTGTTTCCACAAAGATAGTATAATTTGTGGGAATTGCACTCGTGCTATGTGTGAATAAATCTCACCCACCTGCCCACATTGCTCCCCAATGCTATTGCATATATTGCAGATAGGTCTCCATATCCTTATCTCCACGTCCGGAGATTGTTACGACAACCACCTCGCCCTTCTTGAATTCCAAATGTTTCAGAGCCGCAATGGCGTGGGCCGATTCAATGGCAGGGATGATACCTTCCGAAGAGGTGAGTTCAAAACCTCCCTCGATGGCTTCGTTATCGGTTATGGGCACCACCTTTGCACGCCCTTGGGCATAGAGGTTGGCCAACATAGGGCCAATGCCCGGGTAGTCCAAGCCGGCCGATATGGAGTAGGCCTCTCGGGGGTTGCCTTGTTCGTCTTGCAAAGTGAGGGTACGAAATCCGTGCAACACTCCGTTGTGCCCCACCGAGAGAGAGGCTGCGGTCTGCCCACTATGGATACCCTTGCCGGCGGCCTCGGCAAGTATAATCTCGGTGTGAGGGGTGTCGAGGTAGTGATAGATGGAGCCTGCGGCATTGCTACCCCCGCCCACACAAGCCACAATTTTGTCGGGATGGGGGCGCTGTTCGTGTTGGAGGAGTTGTTGTTTGATTTCGGCACTAATGACCGATTGCAGCCGAGCGACCATATCCGGATAGGGGCGTGGCCCCACGGCCGAGCCAATCAGATAGTAGGTCTCTTCGGGATGAAGAGTCCACTCCCTGATGGCGGCATCACACGCTTCGGCAAGAGTTTGGTTGCCCTCGGTTACGGCCCTGATGGTTGCCCCCAACATCTTCATCTTCTTCACGTTGATTTGTTGACGAGCGATGTCGGTGGCACCCATAAAAATCTCACACTCCATTCCCATCAGGGCACACACTGTGGCCACGGCAACTCCGTGTTGGCCGGCACCGGTCTCGGCAATCACTCTCCGTTTGCCCATCTTCCGGGCAATGAGAATCTGCCCTATGGCATTATTGATTTTGTGCGCACCGGTGTGGTTAAGGTCCTCTCGTTTGAGGTATATCTTGCAACCATATTTGCGAGAGAGGTTTTTGGCCAAATAGAGTGGACTTGGTCTGCCAACATAGTTGTGCAAGAGGTAGTGAAACTCGTCTTGAAATTCTTTTGAGTTGATGATGCCCAAGTAGGCAGCGCTGAGCTCATCAACACATTTGGCCATCTCACGGGGGATGAATTGTCCGCCAAATTCTCCGTAGAAGCCATTGCTGTCGATGTTGTAGGTTTTCATAGTGGTAATGTGTTTTTTGGGGGTGGGGTGTTGTGGGGAAAAAGAAAAAGTCCTGCCGTAAGGGACAGGACTATGTTTGTTGGAACACTCTTGTGTGGTGTGGGATGATGTGCACAAACGTCTATCTGCTTACGACTTTTGAGAGTTGTAAGTGGTGCCACCAAAGACGATATGCGAAAGAGTATTTCATCTATCTTTTCAGATTTGAGTTAGTGCAAATATAACATATATTTTTGAAAAAACAAAAAAATAGAGGAAAACATCTTGCGATGCTTTCCTCTACAGTTGAGCCACCGAGACTCGAACTCAGAATGACAGAACCAAAATCTGCAGTGTTACCATTACACCATGGCTCAATGGTGCTCATCCAAGCGGGTGCAAAGATACGAATAAAATTGAAAAAACAAAAGTTTTTTCCAAAATTCTCCCGCACAACATCTCCTTGGGAATGGCCCAAAACAAAACAACAGCCCCATTGTGGTGGGGCTGTTGTGTGGATTGTGATGCAATCACTTGTGAGCAGGGACTCTGCGCAGGGGACTAATACTCGTCCTCGTTAAACAGAAAATCGTCCTTGCTGGGGTAGTCGGGCCACACATCCTCGATGGTCTCGTAGATGTCGCCCTCGTCCTCAATCTCCTCCAAATTCTCAATAACCTCCAGCGGAAGGCCCGAGCGAACTGCGTAGTCAATCAACTCCTCCTTGGTGGCGGGCCAAGGTGCATCTTCGAGTTTTGAGGCTAATTCAAGTGTCCAATACATAATTTTCTGAAAATTAGTTAGTTATCTTTTTGTTCGTTTCGTTTAGGTTGCAAAAATATAAAAAAATACAATACCGCAATAAAAATTTCACACATTCCACATTTTTTCTTCCACACCAAGTCGGTGGGCGCAACTGCGGCCAAGTGTGTAGAAGTAGTCCGAGAGGCGGTTAAGGTAGCACAGCAGGGGCTCCGCAACGCTATGGTCGGCGGTTACGCGCAACACCTCCCTCTCGGCCCTACGGCACACCGTGCGGCAGATGTGGCACTGCGAAATGAGCACTGCGCCACCCGGAATTGTGAAGCAACGCATAGCGGGCAGGCTCTCCGACAAGCGGTCAATCTCCGCCTCCACTCTCCTCACATCCTCCTCGCCAATCTTTGCGAGTTCGCCCTTGAAGCCGAGCCCCACGGCGAGTTGCGACTCGATGGTCATAAGCCTTGTGGCAACTCCGTCAAGGAACGCCACTGTGTCGGTGTGGCCCGACTCGGCTGCAAGGTCGGTGAGCATAGCCACGTGGGCCCCGAGTTCGTCTACCGAGCCATAGGCCTCCACACGTGAGTCAATCTTATCCACCCTTTCGCCACCAATCAGTGAGGTTGTGCCGTGGTCGCCACAGCGAGTGTAAATCTTTGCCATAGGTCTAATTTCTCTATTCTTATGTATGATGGTGCAAACCTACCTATTATATTATTATGTGCTGTTTTGGCAGGGCAGGGTTGAAAAACAGTAGTGTAAAGTGGCGTTTTTCGGCACTCATACCCTTGTGCTCGGCCACCAGCCTGCGGCGCAACCTCTTGCTCGTCTTGCCCCTGCGGTGAATAACGCACAGCGTGGCCTTTGTATTGTGCTCCTCGGAGCCCACCACAGTGGTAATCATCTGCTTCAGCACCTCGGTGGGGCAGTCGGGGGTAGCAATCATCAGCGACTCTTCGGCTCCAATGGAGGGCACCTTGTCGATGCTCCACTCGGAGAGGCCCACGTGGTGGAGGTAGTTGTGGAGCCTTGTGGCGGTGCGGTTACTGATGCCTGCGGCTTGGAGGTCGCTGTGGAGTTGTGTGGGCCCACCGACCATATGGTGTGGCATCATCGCCTGACGCACAACCCCATAGAGAAACGGAGAGTGTACCCCGTAGCCCCTACTATGTCGCAATCGTTGTTCCCATTTCATAACTCACTCGCCTTTGCCCCGGAAACCTTAAAGCCCTTAAAGTCCTTAAAGCCCTTAAGGCCCTAAATAATAAAAAATCCTAATTTTGAGTTTTTAGTTGTCCTGCCAGTCGGCCAGTGGAGAAGGCAATCTGGAGGTTGTAGCCACCCGTGTTGGCATCAATGTCCATCACCTCGCCCGCAAAGTAGAGTCCCTTGACTTTGAGCGACTCCAAAGTGTGGGGGTTAATCTCCGACAACTCCACACCTCCGGCCGTAACGATAGCCTCCTCAAAGGGGCGGTAGTCACTGATGGGGATGCGGAATGATTTGAGCGCAGAGGTCAGTCGCTCCACCTTATCCTCTTTGAGTTCGCCCACGGAGTGCTTGGCGTGGGCACCGATGGCCTTTGCCATAGGCACCACCAACTCGCGGGGCATAATCTTGCGGAGCAGTTCGCCCACGGTGAGGGTGGCGGGTTGCTCGGCAATCTCACGCAGAATACGCTCGCGGAGTTCATCGTGGGTCATTGCGTGTTTGAGGTCGATGTTGAGCTCCACTCGCTTTTCGTCAATGAGTGCATCCACGGCCTTACGGCTCACACGCAACACCACGGCACCCTCCACGCCACGCTTGGAGAAGAGCATCTCGCCAAATTCGCTCTGCACAACCTCGCCATCCACGAGCAACTCGACCTGCACGTTTTTGAGCAATAGTCCTGCCATAAATTTGGCCTCTTCGTAGGAAGTTTCGAGTGGTACGAGCGAGGGGCGCACGGGTACGATGGTGTGTCCCACCGAGTGGGCAATCTTGTAGCCATCGCCTGTGGAGCCGGTTGCGGGATAGGAGGCACCGCCCGTGGCGAGAATTACGGCAGGGGTCTCAACCTTGCGGAGATAGCCTCTGGCGTTGGTGTAGCTCACGCTGCGCACCTTGCCGGCAATGACGTTCAGGGCCTCCACCTTGGCGTTGCACTCCACCATCACGCTCTCCTCACGGCACCAGTCCACAAGGGCTTGGGCGATGTCCCACGCCTTGCCACTGGTGGGGAACACACGGCCTCCACGCTCGGTGGTGAGTTTCACACCTTTGCGCTCCATAAAGCGGATGAGTGCTCGGTTGGTGAATTGGGTGTAGGCAAAATTGAGGAAGCCTGCGCCGTTTTGAATCTTGGCGAAGAACTCCTCATCGCTACACACGTTTGTGAGGTTACAGCGTCCCTTACCCGAGATGCGCACCTTACGTCCGGTTTTCTCCATTTTTTCCAGCAGCAGCACCCTCTTGCCGCCCACAGCGGCTGTGCCTGCTGCCATAAGTCCTGCGGCACCGCCGCCGATGACTACAACATCGTATTCCTTGATTTCCATAAGTGGCGCAAAGATACAAAAGAATTCCGGAAAGAGAGCTCTATTTTTGCAATTTAGTGGTCCCCTTTTGTGCTCGGCCCACAAGGCCCCACCAAAGGAGCACCTGCCCAATGAAGTAGAGAGGTAGGTAGGCTACGTGTGGGAGGGGGCTGACGAAGAGCGAAATGGCGAGCACAAAGTCGGAGAGCATAAAGCACACAGCACCAACTCGGACTACCCACTTGCTGTGTAGGCCGGCCAGAAAGACCATTGTACCGATGAGAAGCGCATAGAGCGTTATGGCCGCCACAAACACTCCGCCTTCCACCTTTGGAACAATGGCGGTGAGGGCAATCAAAAGCAGTGTGAGGGGTAGGGCAGCGGCCCCAATAATGCGCTTGGGCGGGGTGCCCACGAGGTTGCAGTGTCTTGCCAGTGCCACGAGGTAGCACACTTGGGCCGCACCAAAGGCTCCAATCTGTGGCAGCAGCAAGCCCAATGCTCCGCACACATCGCCCACGGTAGAGAGTGTAAGCGCAAGCACCAGCAACGGCGAGGCTCCCCCACAGCACAGCGACACCACCGCCAACCACCCCACGGGGTAGGCGAGTTTGACGGGTGCATCCAGTGGGGAGAAGAACAGCACGCACAGGATGGCGTAGACCACCGCTACCACCGCCCTCCACAGATAATCGGATTTGTAATGTTTGCTCATAAATAATGTTCGCTTGAAAGTACAAATATAATGAAAAATGTTTATCTTTGCGGCCGAAACAAAAGACGTTCTATACTATGTTCAGCAGAAGATTTTTGAGAATTAAGGTTGTCAAAGCACTCTATGCGCACCAAACAGGTGCCGCCGATTCAGTCGCCATCGAGGAGAAAGAACTCCTCAAAGGTATCGACAAGGACTATGACCTTTATCACTACATCCTCTCGCTGATTGCAGAGGTCAAACGCTATGCCGAAGAGCGCATAGAGATTGGTCGCAACAAGCACCTCCCCACCGAAGAAGACCTTAATCCCAATCTGAAATTTGTTCACAATGAGGTCATTGCACGCATTGAGGCCGATGCGGAGTTGGACCACATTTTGGCCGTGAAAAAACTCGGCTGGGCTGCCTATCCCGAACTCGTCAAGCACCTCTACGTGAAGATGACCGAGTCGGAGTACTACAAGGAGTATATGGCCTCCGAGAAGAACTCCTTTGCGGAGGATAGACGTTTGGTGGAGGAGTTCTACATACAGACCGTGCAGGATGATGAGATGTTGTGCGGTATTCTGGAGGAGAACAGCCTTACTTGGGGCGATGCCATTGATTTTGTGCTGATTATGGTGTTGCGCACCCTCGGAGCAATGAAACCTTCGCAGGAGAAATTACCCCTCCAACCCCAATTTAAGGGCGATGAGGACAAGGCTTTTGTTCGCCGTTTGTTTGCCGAAGCAGTGGTGGGCTATAAGGAAAATCTCGGCATTGTGGAGCAGTTTACCAAGAACTGGGACATTGAGCGCATCGCTGTGATGGACAACGTGATTATGACCACTGCGCTTGCCGAGTTGCAAAACTTCGACTCCATCCCCGTGAAGGTTACTCTTGACGAGTACATTGAGATTGCCAAATACTACAGCACCACGGGTAGTAGCACCTTCATCAACGGCATTTTGGATAAGATTGTGGAGAAACTCACTGCCGAGGGCAAAATCAACAAGAGTGGCCGAGGCTTGGTGGAAATTTAGCATAGATGATGAGGGTTGAAAAACCAACATACAACAACGCAAAACGGCCTGCTGCACTGATGGCGGGCCGTTTTTGCAGTGTGCCTACGATGGTGGTGGCACTACTTGTGGCCTGCCTTTTGTGTGTGGGCTGTGGTGGCCGGAGGAGTGGCAGGAGTGCGAGTGTGGCCGAGAAGGGTGTGAACATCGGGACATTGCAGAGTGTGGATGTAAGCAACACCGCCACGGTGGACACCATCGACTTTGGCCGAGTGAAGGAGGGCGAGGTGCTGAGCCGCACTTTTGCGCTGCACAATGGGGCCCAACGCCCGATGGTGATTGCCTCCACGAGCACTTCGTGTGGCTGCCTGTGGTTAGACTATGAGAAGGACCGCAGCGTAGGCGCAGGCGAGAGCGTGGCTGTGGAGATGAATTTTGACTCTGCGGGATATACTTATTTTGTTCCCCGAGCGTTCTACATTACAACAACGCTCTCCGAAAAGGCCAAAAAAATTGTGGTTGTGGCGACAATGGAGTAGGGTGGCGTTGGAATATTTCGGGAAAAGGAGTACATTTGCAGATGTTTAGGACCGATTGGACAAACACAAATAAAAAACTAAATAAGAGAAAAGACTATGATGAATGTAATGCTTCAGGCAGGTGCTGCTGCTCCTGCTGCTGCCCAAGGAGGTAGTATGATGAGTTCGATTATTATGATTGTGATGCTCTTCGTGGTGATGTATTTCTTTATGATTCGTCCCCAGCGCAAGCAGCAGAAGGAACTTGACAACTTCCGTAATGGCCTTGCCAAAGGTCAGAAAGTGGTTACCGCAGGCGGTATCTATGGCGTTGTTAAGGAGGTAAACGAGCGCGATATTCTGATGGAGGTTGATGGCAACGTAACACTTCGCGTTGATAAGACCGCCATTATGCGCGACCCCCGCCAGTAGGTGACGGAACGGTTGGCAGGATGATGTTTCTTCATCCGACCGAAACGCACAGCGAGGCTCCGAATTTTCGGAGCCTCGCTGTGTTATATATATTCAAGAAAGATGGTCTAATTGAAGTTGTAGCCTACAATATTGGTCGACATCCACGACCAATCTTTGTGTGACGTGTAGGCATCCAGACTATTCTTGGGGACGTAAATCAGTGGTGGCATGGTGTTGAATGCAAATGCTGCGCTTGGGGGAGTGGTTGGCTTGCAGTATACACTCACCAGTTCCGAGCAACCATCAACAAATCTGTGCCCAAGGTCAGTGACTTTTGGAGGAATGGTTATGCTTGCAAGGTTGCTACAATTGGCAAATGCGTATGGACCGATAGTTGTAACTCCATTGCCAAGGGTTATGTTCCAAAGACTTGTGCAACCACTAAATGTTCGAGAACCAATAGATGCAACTTTGTCCGGAATGGTCAAATCTTCGATGCTTGTGCAACCGGCAAATGCCTCATTGCCAATAGACGTAACACTGTCCGGAATTCTCAACTCCGTAAGACCTGTACAACCTCCAAATGCATTATTGCCAATAGACGTAACACTGTCCGGAATAGTTACTTCTTTAAGGCTTATGCAGCCCCTAAACAGATAGTCAGAGATTGTTGATAGCTTTTGAGGAAGAGTAACGTCTTCAAGGCTAGAACAATTATAAAACAAACTCTTTCCAAGAGATGTAACACTATTCGGAATTGTGATGTGTTTGAGTTTTTTACAGTCCTGAAACACCTCGCTCCCAATTTTGGTGACACTATTGGCAATCTCCACATCCTCAAGAGAGATACATTGATAGAAAGCACCGCGGTCTATTTGTACTACGCCGTGTGGAATGGTGATGTTTTTGAGGCCGAAACAATCGCTGAAAGCATTTTGGCCTATCGTGGTGATACCACTTCCTATCGTGACATCTGTTAGATAGATACAACTACTAAAAGTGTCATCGCATATTGTGGTCAAACTATTAGGAATGGTAATACTAACAAGGTCAGAGGGGCTGAAAGCGGAGTTCCCAATAGAGGTAATACCCTCGGGTAGAGTTATCGCCTCAATGCTACAACTACTGAACGCAAGTTCTTCAATCTCTACAACTCCAGCTGGAAGAATAATGCTCTTGATTTGATGGTTTGCGAAAAAGGCACCCTTGGCCACCACGCTAATGGGTTTATCAAATACCAGTATTCCACAATTGTTGATATAATCATATACATTCTTTGTCAGAGTCGCACCTGCAACTATGGACGAATTGTTCACCGTTAGTCTTTGGTTGTCTGTTGTGGTATAGTGTATTTTTTGTGTTTCTGGAACGGAATTGTTTGTCTCCTCGTAGAGTTCTTTGCTTTCTTCGAATTCCTTGCTGAAGGGGTAGTTTCTATCCTGTATGATAGTTGGTGTGGATGTGCCCATCAAAAGTAGATAATAATCCTTATCTATGGTTATAAACCAATCGGGAGTCTGCATGGTTTGACCATTGTTGAAAATGATACCAACCTCTCTACCATTCATTTCAACAGGGAATTCATACACGTAGTATGTGTAGCCATTCACATCTTCTGTTAGCTCAATTTCCATTCCTACCCACTTTCCCGCATACTCTACCGTCGTTTCTTTGTCCCACAAATATACGAACAACGAAGACCATTGTGATAGGTTGTAGACATACACCTTGTAACTTTCGGTATCAGTGTTCCCACCCTGAATATCATCTCCGTCATCTGGGGTTTGTTCGCCGTTGTCTGGCTGTTCCGTTTGATTGTCGTTTGGATTAACATCGTTATCATTCAGGAAGTCGCATCCCGAAAGTAACAATATGACCCCAAGGTAAATTAGTAGTTTTCTCATTTTGAAGAGTGTCGTTTTAGTTCTATGTGGTGGAGTCTCGGTTGTTGTTTGCAACACAACTACTGCAAACAGTTAAAGATTCAGCACTACAAAATTATGCAATATTTGTTATAAAAACAATATTATTGTATAATAAGCCTGCTTTTTGCAGATTTACCCCCGCCAGTAGGGAACAGGGTGGGGCTGGTCCCCGAAACAAAACGAGAGGCACTTCCTTAATGCGAAGTGCCTCTCGTTTTGTTTGGTGTGCTTTCGGGTGCGCCCTATTTTATCCAAGTTTGGGTGCGGCCCAAAAGGCCCTTCTTGTCGAGCGAGCCACGGAGGTTGAGCACATTTTTGGCTGCATCGTACTTGATGGTGCAGTAGTAGATTTTGTCTGCATCGGGGTCGTAGACCTTACCGCCAACAAGTTTACCGTCCTCATACTTCATACCGCGAACAATCATAGTGCCTACACTACTCTTGTCCTCGCCAAAGGTGTCCACAAGTTTGCCATAGTAGAGACCATCCTCACCTTGGTAGATGTTCACAAGGCCTGCGGGCTCGTTGGTTTTGTCGTCAATGGTTTTCCACTCGCCAACAAATTTGTCGGCCTGACCGAATGCTGCAACTGCGCCCATCAGCACCATTGCCAGCGAAAGAATAAGTTTTTTCATATTCAATCTTTTTGTTTGTGTGTGTTTGTGTTGCTTTTATTTCAACCTCACAAAGGTATAAATAAAGGCCAAAAGATGTACCGGTGAGAGCGGAAAAAATGTGATGCCCAACTCGCTATGTGAGTGTGTTAATGGTTGGACTTACAATATGTTAGATTGTGCTATTGCTCCTATGTTCAAAGCCCTTTGCGCAACTCGCTCGATGGGGTGAAGTCGGCAGGAATGGGCATATCGTAGACCGCACTACGCAGTAGGGCGGTGAGTTCCTCCACGCTTTTGCACGCCCTCTGTTGCTCCACACTGATGGGCTTGCCAACCACCACTCGGTGCTTTCCGCGCCTCTTGTTGAACACCTCACGTGGCAAGCGCAAAAGTCTGATGCGCCAATCAACAACGCCCAGCAGATAGTAGAACATCGAATTGCGGTCCACAAATCGGATGGGCACGATTGGCACCTCGGCCCTCTGAATGAGCCTCACAAGTGGCTCCTGCCAAGGCCTGTCGCTGATGTCGCCACGCAGGGGGTGGAGGTCCGACACCGCACCCGAGGGAAAGAACGACATCGGGTGGCCCTCACGCAGGTGGCCAAGCGAGGTGCGCACTCCGGCAAGGGTGGCTGCATCGGCTTTCTTACGTTCTGTCCCCGTGGGAGTTACGGCAATGAAATTATCTCTCATTGGCTCCACTCGGGCGAGAATTTGATTGACCATAATTTTGAGGTCGGGGCGGCGGTGGCCAACCATATCGAGCACAATTACCCCATCAATGGCTCCATAGGGATGGTTGCTTATGGTAATGAAGGCTCCTTCGGGGAGGTTATTAAGCCTCTCTGGGTTACCCACAAGATAGTTACAGCCGAGGTAGTCAAGGGCGGCGGTGGCGCAGTCGGGCCCCTTGTGGGGGTAGATGTGGTCGTAGAGGCGGTTGAGTCGGCCAATGCCACACACCCACATTGCAAAGCGGGCAAACTGGCGGCCAAAGGTACCACGAAACAGCGGACTCATACGCCCCAACTCCTCAATGGATAGCAACTCGTGCTCGGGGCGTGGGGCCACTTTGCGGAACACCACCGACTCGGAAAGGAAGTAGTTGAGCACCCCCGAGATGGCCAACGCAGCGAGGTTGCACACCACAACGTGCCACCCAAAAAGCCCCTCAAAGAGCAACAAGAATATCATCTTCACCACAAAGCCGGCCACCGAGGAGATGTTGAAAGCCACAAAGTGTCGCCAAAACGAACTGCGGCTCTTCTCCGACACTCGGTTGCTCCATATCCAAAAGTAGGAGCAAAGGAAATTGCTCATCACGGCAAACTCAAACGAGATGAGTGGCGAGATGACATAGGTGGCCCAGTAGCCGCCACCGAATATGAAGTGGGAACAAATCCACAGCACGAGTGTATCGACAATGGTACCGATACCTCTGCTTGCCATAAACTTAAGATACTTTACAACCACCTCTGCAATCTTCAATCAGTGAGAGTTTCTTCCTTATTTTTCTTCTTGGGTGGTGCTGCCTACTTGGTTGGATTGTAGGGTTTTGCAGGGTCTTTGAGTGAGAGTTCCTTGCGGTCGTGGAACCACTGCACAAGGTGCATCACAAAGATGATGAGTGCAATGGCTGCACCAATCAGGTCAAAAATACCAAACTCCTCATTGCCAATGAAGTAGGTGCGGTGTCGCCAAGGGGTGTAGATGAAGAGGGTGTTCACGATGATGACAATCAGTCGGAACTCGGTGGGGCCGAGTTTGCCATAGGTCAGTCGGAACTCCTCTTTGACGAGGGTGCAGATGTAGGTGTAGATGGAGAGAATGAGGTAGGCAACGAGCACAAACAGAGCAACCTCCAATCGCAACATAGGTGAGAGGCCGGCACCCACGCACATCACCGTGATGGTGAGTGCATCAATGGTGTGGTCGATGAAGAAGCCGTAGGTGGGCCTTTGGGTGCCCCTAACCCTTGCGAGGGTGCCGTCAAGGCTGTCGCCATACCAGTTGATGACAAGGCCCAGCGAGGAGAGCCACAGGAAGTTAATGTTGATGCTCGAAAGTGCAAAACCGATGGCACAGATGATTGCGCCGCTCACCCCGATGTAGGTGAGAATGTCGGAGGTCATCCATCGTGGTTGCCTGTGGGCGAGCCACACGAGGGCCTTCTTTTCGGCTCCATTAAGGATGGAAGTTTGGATTCTTGATGCTTGTTCTTTTCCCATAATCGCTATTCTAAATTCATTGGTAATGTGTGTGTGGCGCGTGCCTAATGCCACTGCGTTGGGGAGTAGTGGAGTAGTGCGCTCACCGTTTCAACTCCAAATTTACTCTTATATTTTGTTAGTTGTTCGCTTTGAGGAAAAAATGAATATCATTGAAGGCAAATCAATAATTAACATCGTTCCCCCTCTTACGCAAACTTTGTGCCAAATAATTGGCCCACAAAAGCGAATTTTGGCGAAAAATTATCTACATTTGTGGCCGAATACGACATTTTTGATAGAAGTGAGGAGAGTGAAGAAACCTGTGATGGGCCATTGGGCCTGTGTGGCTTGTGTGGTGTGCCTGCTTTCGGTGGGTAGTGTGTCGGCACAAACACCCATAGAGAAGCCCAATTTGAGCATCCCATCCCAAATTGGCCCTGCCTACTTCGGCCCCAATGCCTTTCCCATTCCCGATATGCTCGATGGGCGCACCAGTGAGCACCTCAAAGTGGAGTTCTATGTGGATGGCTTTGTGGGCACCTCCACGGGCAATCCTACCGATGACCTCACCACCAATATCTTCACCCGACTGACCATACCGCTCTTCACTCCGCGTGCCAACCTCACGGTGTGGATGCCCATTGTGGAGTATTTCCACACCTCGGCAGAGGTTAATGCCGACAGGCGACTGCCCCACAAGGGCGATTTGGAGGGTTTTGACTCGGGCGATGTCTATGTGTCGGCCGACATTAGTCTGCTTACGCAGAAGGCACACAACATCGACCTTGTGGCCCGCACGGTGCTCAAAACCGCTTCGGCCAACCGCTTTGCCGAGGGTAGGTGCTACGATGCTCCGGGCTACTTCTTTGATGTGGCCGTAGGCAGGGAGTTCTCGCTGGGTGGCGGTAGGAGCGTGCGCACGGCGGTGAGTAGTGGTTTTCTCTGCTGGCAGACCGACAATGGTAGGCAGAACGATGCTGTGATGTATGGCCTGATGACCTCCTACACCCACAACCGACTCACCCTCGCCACCACCTATGGTGGCTACATAGGTTGGGAGGGCGATGGCGACTGCCCGATGAGCGTGAAGGCCTCGGTGGGCTACGACCTCGGTCGCCTTCAACTAAGGATGATGTATCAGGGTGGACTCTATGATTGGCCCTACCACCAACTCCGTCTCGGAGTGGCTTATCTGTTTAGCCGTTAGCCGACTGCTGGGACTACTGGGACTACTATGGCTACTGGACCTGCTGGGGCTACTTGGTTTTTTAAGGACCTTAATGGCCTTAAAGGCCTTAGGGACTTTGGCGAGTTTTTCCTTTTCTGCCCTTTTCTGCCCTTCCTGCCCTTAGACACAAAAAATAAAAGCGACCTGCTCTTTGGTGAGCGGGTCGCTTTCCTTGTAGTCCCACCGGGAATCGAACCCAGATTTACAGTTTAGGAAACTGTCGTTCTATCCGTTGAACTATGGAACCAATCGGCCTTGCGGCCTTATTTTTCTTATGCCTCCTCTGCGGGAGCGAAGGCTTTGCGGATGTCCTCGGCGTAGCCGGCCTGAATACTCAACTCGGTCTGGTGGACCATATTGCGCAGGGCCAACACCGTGCTGCTACCGTGGCCAACGATAACCACACTGTTCACACCCAATGCGGGGGTGCCGCCCTTAATCTCGTAGTTGAGATTGTCGAGGAACTCATCCTCAATTTTTCGCGCTTTGGCAATGTAGCGCAGGCTCTCCGACATCTTCAAGAGCACGTTGCCCATAAAGCCATCACAAACAATCACGTCTGCCTTGCCTGTGAAGTAGTCCTTACCCTCAATGTTGCCCACGAAGTTGATACCTTCCGTTTGGGCCAACAGTTGGTAGGCCGCCTTGCTCGCTGCATTACCCTTGCTCTCCTCCTCACCAATGTTGAGAAGGCCAACTTTGGGTTTTTCAAGGCCCCAAAGGTCTTTGGCGTAGATGCTACCCATCAGACCATACTGTGCGAGTACCTCCGGCTTGCAGTCTACATTCAGACCAACATCCAGCAGGAGTGTGTAACCACCTCTCACATTGGCTATTGCAGCCGACACAGCGGGGCGGATAACGCCCTCGGTTACACCAACGGTCAGCATTGCTCCGGCCATCATTGCACCGGTAGAACCGGCACTTGCGAAGCCGTCAATCTTACCTGCTTTCAGCCACTCAAAGCCCTTGCGAACACTTGAATCGGGCTTGCTCTGGAAGGCTTTGGCGGGGTGGTCGTGCATTGTGATAACCTCGGTTGTGGGGACAATCTCTATGCGACTACCCTCATAGCCCTCGGCAGCGAGAAGTTGCTCAATGCGCTCCTTATCGCCAAACAGCACCACCTGAGTTGTCGGTTGGAGCAGTTCAATAGACTGCACCACGCCCTTGACAACCGCTTCGGGGGCGAAGTCGCCACCCATTGCATCTATGCCTATGCGCAAACTACGCATTGCGTTTTACTCCGCTTTTTTCTCGATTGCGAGTTTACCACGGTAGAAGCCACACTCGGGGCATACACGGTGGTACTGAACGGGCGAGCCGCAATTGGAGCAAACAGCCACAGTGGGAACTGCTGCAACGTAGTGAGTCCTGCGTTTGTCTCTTCTGGTGGACGAAACCTTGTGTTTAGGATGTGCCATAATTATTCTATTTTTATGTGTTTATATTTTTCTAATTCTCTTTTTCTTCTTCCATTTGGCGTTTGAGTGCTGCCAACTTCTCTGCCATTTCGCCCTCGGCCATTGCTCCTGTGGGCTCTGCGAGGCGGTCAAACTCCTCTTCGCTAACGATTTGGAACCTTGCGACCATCTGCGGATTGCACTCCTCAAGCGACTCGTGTACCCTCTGGTAGGGTAGTGCCAGCAGCACCGTTTCGTAGAGCCATCTTGCAAGGTCCAACTCTCCATCCGAAGGGTTGAGCCACAGCACCTCGCCGTCAAAATCAACCTCCTCTTCGCTGAACTTAACCACCAGAGAGTCTTCAATCTCCACCGGCAGTCGGAGTTCGTCCAAGCACCTATCGCACTCCACCTTGACCTCGCCACTAATTACCACATCCAACGTGAGCATATTCGCTCCCTTTGTCAGAGTAACCCTTGCAACAGCCTCGGCTCCAATCATTTCCTCATCTCCAACGGCTTCCAAAAGTGCGTCATCAATCGGAAATTCCAACTCGTGAACGCCCACTTTGTAGCCCTTGAAAGGGATAACGTAACTCTTGTTTGTGCTCATAAGTGCCGTAAATTAGCCCGCAAATATACGAAGAAATTTAAGAAAAACAAATTTTCTCCGAAATTATACCTTCTGTTTTTCAAAGTTGCCATTGTTCTTACGCCCCTTCTCTTCTTTTGGTGGAGATGTGCGAAGGAGGTGGGTAAACAAGATGATAGGCGAACTTTCGAAGCCGCCTATCATCCGATGATTTTTTATGTAGCCACCTTCTGCCTATGGGGCGATTGTTTGGCTACTAATTGTCGAAGAACTCAATTATGTTATAGACATTGAGGTTTACCTCGGCCATCAACTTCGAGAGGTTGGGGAAGAGTTGGTAGTTGTTGTCATACAGACCCTTGTAGCCCTTATTGCCATCGTCTTGATACTTAAACCAATACCATCCTACGCAGTTTTTAGCCTCCAACAAACCGAGGGTGAAGTGTTGGTAGGCATAGCCACGCTCCTTCTCGGTCTGCACGTGGAAGCCCTCGCCAACCCACTCGCCACTACCTTCGTATTCGGAGTCATTAAATTCCACACTTTGGGTGTAGAATTCCGTGATGAAGAAGGGAGCCTTGTTGCCACCCCAATTGGCCATTTTGTCTGCTTCGGGCGACCACTTCGAGTAGTAGTTAATGGAGATGATGTCGCAATACTCCTCTGCGGCATCAACCACGTGGGTGAGATATTTTGGTGTTCCGTGCAGGCGCGAACCGAGGTAGAGCAACTCGGGGTCCACGGTGTTCACTGCATCTCTCACACCTTTGTAGTATTTCTCGGCCAGTATGCCTGCAAACTCGCTATTCAATGCATCGGTTACCTTGCTTGCGCCTTTTTGGGTCATAAATGCTTCGGCTGCCTTGTAGGCGATATCGTTTTCGTCGTTGATATTCAAGAAACGTTCCAATACCAGACCATTGCTATTTGAGGTGAAGTCAATTTCGTTGTCGGAGAAGAAACCAACCACAAATTTGTTGTTGAGATAGGGTGCAAATGCAGCCGATTGCATATACTCCAAACAGAATGCGGGCCACTCCTCTTCGTATAGCACCAAACCGATGGCGTATTGGCTCTTGTCGCCACCTGGGTAAGCAATCTTCTTTTTCTGTCTGAATTGCGACAGGAAACCGAACGAGGGTGCCAATGGGAATGGGTCTAAACTATACTTCGTGTTGTAGGCGTTTTGTGTTGCGTATCCGTCCGTGCTGAATGCACCTGTGGAGTGGAAGCCGATGTTTGCCAACTCGTAGCGAGTTGCGATAGTCCACGCCTCGTCGCTACCATTGAAACGGGAGGCGAAGGCGGTTGTGTTAGAGTCCAATGTACCCTTGCGGAACGAGCACACACCACGCATATAGTGGGGATAACCCTCGGGATCCACAATCCACCAACGACCGCTTGCGTCTTTTTCGGTGCGGAAACGGCCTGTGGCAGCGAATGTAGGACCGCCAGTGTAGGAGCCATATTGGTTCGTAACGGCTTTGTAGCCACCAGCAGTTGTAATTCGTCCCTCGTAGTCATAGTCTTTTACATAGGCCAAGATGCGAGTATTGTCTGTGTAGGAATACTTGTGGGTGTTGGAATAATAGGTCGTCTCGAATGGGTAGTAGGCCCCATTGCTACTGATGGCCTCGGCATAGGCGATTGCATTTGCCTGTGCCTCTGGTAGATTGTCTATGACAATGCTCTCCTCTACCTCTTCGAGGTTCACAATCTTCACTCCGCGACCAAAATATTTGTTGGCTGATTTGCTTGCGCCCTTGTCGTTCTTGGTTTCCTTTTCGGTGGCATCCATCTGAACATAATAGGCTTTGGTGGGGTCGCTTTCTATCTCTCGCGAAGCCCAATAGCGGTCGCCTGTGGCGTTGGTGGAGTGTGTATTTATTAAGTCGCCTCCATTGTAGGCCAACATTACTTCTATTTGTGCAGCGTATGGTTTGTAGGCCTCGCGGCTGAAATAGAGCAGGTCCCAAGCGTTGGGCCAATACCAACCGTCGCCCAGACTCTTACAGAAATCATAAATTGGCAACTTGTAGGTGGAGGCGTTGTTGTCGGTTGCCAACCACTCGGTGAGGGTAGCCCAGTTCTTGGTGCCGTTGAGTTTTGTTTCCGTACCGTGCTGGGTTGCGCCTGTTGCTACGTTTTTGCCTGTGGTACCTGCGCTATCTGTCATCCAGTAGTTGGCGTCGGTGCGGGTCAGGCTGATTATCTTGTCGGTGTTTGCAGCGTCGAGGGTAGTCGAATAGCGAATACCCTTGGCAACTCCACTTTCCTTGTAAACCGACAATGCGCTGTTGGTTTCAACGCCGCTGAAATTGACACTAAATTTTGCGATGCGTCCTGCTTGGAAGTTGCCACCGGTGTTGAATGTGATGGTTTTGGCGTAATAGGTGTCGTCGGCCATCACAGCGCCCACGATTAAGGTCTTGCCACTCAAATCGGTTGGGTAGATACCAAACCACACATTCTCGGCACTTGTAGTGTTGATGGTGATGGTTTGTTTCGAGTCGTCGCGAGTGGTGAAAGTGGGAGCCTCGCCAGCAGGGAACTTGTAGTTGATAGAGCCCGATATGGGTTGGTCGGAAATCAACACAACTGCTTTGAGCGCTTTCTCGGGTAGGTTTTTGAGCGTCAAACAACCGTAGGCAGTCAGGTGTCTGAATGTCAACTCCATGGGAGTAGCAAAGGCCTCGGCCAAACTGTTGGCCTGCACGGTTGCGGTTTGGGCTGCAATGATTTGTGCCAGAGGGTCGCAAGACGTTGCGCTGGGATTTTGAATATGTGGAATCACAACACGTGTGGAGTGGCCATTTGAACTATCCCAATATTTGAGCCCATTTACGCCCTTTTCCTCGCATCCGGCGGGCCATGGCGACACTGCGTGTATGGTGTACTCACCCGACTCGTCATCCACCAAGTTCTCTACAACAACGGTTGCACTCTTCTTGTTATCCGAAGGAGTAGCGGTACCCACCTTTCGGGGTTTGCTGTTAACCCAAGCGGCTACACGGTCGCCCTCCTGCCACAGGGTGGGGTAGGAGCCATCGTTGTTAGCCTCGCCAAAGGCTGTGCGGCTATTGATTTCGGTGGTGTAAAACTCCACCGTTGCAGTGTTCTCTTCTGTTGTGTTCTCGAAGAGGTTGTCTAAATCCTGATTTGTGCAGGCAGATAGAATGGTTGCTACAACCATCACCATCCAAAATTTGATGTTGTTCATGGTTATACTCCTCCTTTTTTAAAATTCACCCCATTCATCCGACTCAACACTGTCGATAACACTTCCTCCTGTGGTGGCAAATCCCAATTCGACTGCAACCTCTTCCCACTCGATGGCGGGCACTTCATAAAGTTTTCTCATTTCGTTTGTAAGTATATTTTGGTATTGGTTAAGATTCTGGCAATGCCTAATTCGGTGCATATATATATTTATAAAGTTGTCGCATCAGACATACAAATATACCCACAAAATGGATTTTTCCTTACACTCGGATGCAATTTATTCGGAAAATAGGTTTAACTTTGTGGCAACTACCAACCGAACTCCAATGACCGAGGACTACATACTCATACTCCAACTTATCGGTGGAAGCAAGCAAGCCTTTTCGGCACTCTATCAGAAATATGTCGATAGGGTCTATGGGTATGTGCTCTCAATGACACACAACCAAACCACAGCCGAGGACATCACGCAGTATTGTTTTATGAAGGTTTGGGAGCATCACGCA
>JAFQNC010000003.1 GCA_017396085.1 Tidjanibacter sp.
CTTCCAAGTGCTACATTGACGAGGTGAGGGTTGGGGAGTGAATTAGTAGAGAGTAATTAGTAAAGAGTAATTAGTAAATTGTCCTTAAGGTCCTTAAAGCCCTTAAAGCCCCTAAAGTCCCCAGAATGCACGGGTATTAAAAAAGATACCCAAAATTGTCATAGGAAATTCTCAATTTTCAATTTTCAATTTTCAATTCTCTTACTATATTTGTGGTGGAGAAACACACACAAATAGGCTTTCCTATGGGAACAAAAAAAGACTACAGAGAATTTTTCAGAGTGCTCAAGTTTGTGCTCTTTTCGGCCAGCGCAGGCATCATCCAAATGGGCTCCTTTGCGCTGCTCAATGAACTCACTTCGTGGCCCTATTGGCCCTGCTACCTCATCTCGTTGGTGCTGTCCATCCTCTGGAACTTCACCCTCAACCGTCAGTTTACCTTCAAGTCCACCGCCAACGTGGGCGCAGCAATGCTCAAAGTCTTTGGCTACTACTGCGTCTTCACCCCCGTTACCACCGTGCTGGGCAACTGGTTGGCCGAGGGACTGATGTGGAACGAGTATCTCGTCACGGGCCTCAATATGCTCCTTAACCTCTCCACCGAGTACCTCTTCCAGAGGTTTGTGGTCTACAAGGGGCAAATCGACAACCGCAACACTAACGGCTGGGACTGATAGGGGCTATTAAGCCACCTTGCCTGCTATCACTCCTAATTGCCCTAATTGCCCTTTCTTACTCTTGGGTATCTTTTTTAATACCCGTGCCGAAGGCACACCAAAATTCTCAATTCTCAATTCTAATAGTGGTACCTTTCTTTGTAGCGCACAAGGAAGATGGCGCAGAGAGCAAGGGCTGCAACCTCCGCAAAACTTACCGACCACCAAATGCCGTCTATACCCAACAAGCGAGGGATGAGCAACACCGCTCCACACTCGAAAATCAGTGTGCGTGAGAACGATACCACCGCCGACACCACTCCGTTGTTGAGTGCCGTGAAGAGCGATGAGGTGTAGATGTTGAGCCCGCAGATGAGGAACGAGAGCGAGTAGATTTGCAGTGCGTGGGTGGTGAGAGCGAAGAGCTCTTGGTCGTAGCCCACAAAGAGGTGCGATAGGGGCTCTGCAAGCAATTCCGCAAGGGCGGTGAGCAATACACCAAATCCCACCATCAGTCGGAAACTACGCCTCACAACACCGTGTAATTCGCCGTGGCGTTGTGCTCCGTGGTTGTAACTCACTATTGGGGCCGACCCGATGGAGTAGCCGAGGAATACGGCAATGAATATGAACTGAACGTAGCCCACCACTCCAAAGGCGGCCACTCCGTTCTCGCCAATGTAGCGCAGAAGTTGTGCGTTGTAGAGCATCACCACGATGGAGGCCGAGATGTTGGTCGCCATCTCCGAGGAGCCATTCAGACAGGTCTGCGCAAGGGCTTTTCCGTCCCAGCGTGTGGGCCCGATGCGGAGTGTGGTACCGTTGTGTGAGAGGAAGAAGATAAGGGGCACCAGACCACCCACACATTGGCTCAGTGCGGTGGCGAGTGCCGCACCCTCCAAGCCCCAACCGAAGGGGATGATGAAGAGGTAGTCGAGCACTATGTTGGCCACGCCTGCACCCACCGAAATCAGCAACCCCAGTGTGGGCCTTTCGGCTGCCACCACAAAGGGTTGGAACATAGTCTGTAACAGCCACATAGGCAATGCGGGAAAGATTATGCGACCATAGCGCACGCAGTCGGCCAGCAGGTCGCCTTCGGCCCCGAGCCAGTGGGAGATGGGCTCCACCAGCAGGAAGCCCACGGTGCTCAGCGCCACGCCCACACCAAAGGTAACGTAGACCACCAACGAGAATATCCGATTGGCCTTCTCCTGATTGCCCTCACCGAGGGTTTTGGCCACCAGAGCGCACCCACCTGTGCCCATCATAAAGCCCACCGAGCCGATGACCATAAAGACGGGGTAGATGAAGTTGATGGCCGCAAAGGGCGTCTTACCCACAAAGTTGGATACAAAGAGCCCGTCCACGATGCTGTACACCGAGGTGAAAATCATCATCACGATGGTGGGCAGCGTGTAATGCAGCAGGGTGCGTGTTGTGAAGTGGTCGGAAATCTTCAAATTCATAGGGGAGTGTATGTTTCTCTTAATCAACAAAGTCCACAACAAGGGCCGCCCACTGTGGCGGCCCCTATGGTTGTGTCTATATGGGGTGTCGGAACCTACTACTTGTAGTCAAACTCAACGGTGCAGTTGAGCGACTCCGAAGCAATGGCGTTGGTTACGCGGAAAGTGCCCTTGGCATCGGGAGTGGTAACGTAGAACACCACGTGGCAGTTGGGCTGTACCCACTTGCTCTTGAGGGGCATATTGAAGAGGTATTCGCCAACCTCGCCGGCTTTCAGCACGCCCAACGAGTGGCCAATGTACTCTCCCTTGTTCTTACCATCGGCGAGGCGGAGTGCATTTTCGTGTACTTTGTGCTCACCTGTCTGGTCGCCCGACTGGGGGAATACAATGTTGCTCTCCACGAGCATAGCAGCCACGCAATATTCTCCCTCCACGGAGGCCTTCACGCTCACCCTCGCCAATGCAGTCAGGCCATCGCTCTGGATGCGGGCAGCAATACCTGCCTTGGTGCCCTCGGCCTGTGCGGCATCGAGTTCGTTGCGGAAGGTTTGGTTTTCGTGTGGACCAGTATAGAGGAGGTCGAGCACATAGGCGGGATAGGAGTCCACACCACGGATTGCCTCAACAAAGCGCTGCTCGGAGTAGTACATCGGGTCGGTAGCGTTGTAGGTGTGAACACCAACGTGTACAAACGAGTCGGCATACTTGGGGGTGGCCCACAGATTTTTGATTACCTCAATAAGCCTTGGACAGTTGGGACAACCTGTACCTGTGAGTTGCAACAGCAACGACCTGCGGTTGAAGGAGATGTTGTCGGGGTCGGTGTCGATAGCGGCCATAGGAATGGAAATGTCCACGGCGGTCAGTTTCACCGGTTTGTTCTTGGTGTTGAGGGTTTTGTAGCCGGCCCAAATGGTGCGGACACAAGCCTCTTTGGGGTTGTAGCGATACATATACATCTCCACACCGTTGTCGTCCGTAACCTTCTTGGTGGTCATTGCAATCACCTTGTTGTCGGAGTAGTCGTAGAAGGTAACCTCCTCATCGGTGATGGCGTCCATCACTTTGCCGTCCTTACGCACAATGAGGTAGACCTCGTCTACACCCACTTGGAAGAGCGAGTGCGAAGCGGTGATGGTGAGGCCCTTCTCATCGTTGTCTGCGAAATCCAGTTTGGCTTTCTCCACAGCAATCACCTTTACATCCTCCGAGGTGTGGGTTTGGCCCGCCTTGTCGTAGGTGAAGTAGAAGGTGTAGGCACCTGCCACGGTGGTGGTGAAGGTGAGCTCCTCAAGGGGCATAATGTTGCCATCCTCCTTGTTGTAGGCGGTGATGGCATCGGCTGCAAGGGCGAAGCCGTCAAAGGTGGCCGTAAAGACCACCTTGTCGGTTCCGTCTGCATAGATAACACCTGCCGATGCGGTTACTTTGAAGCCCGTGCCATCGCCTTGGAATTGCTCCTCCTCGGTGCCACGGCAGGCAGTCAGGGCCACCAATGCGGCCACCACAACAGCAAATATCTTTGTCAGTTTCATAAGCGTCTGTTTTTCTCTCTTTTTCTGCTTAATTTACTTTCGGTTGTTTGTGAGTTCTCTCCCTCGGAGAGCGAGTCATTCCTCTGTGGGAACTATTTGTTGCCACGGAGGCTGTTGAGGTACTTGATGTTCCTCCTGTGGAACTCCTCCACACCGATTACGGGATATTCGTAGGTCTTCACACCCTCGCCCTCGAAGGAGGTGCGAGCCCTTGGAACATCAACGGTCCTAATCTCTTGGTGCGACTCTACCTCCCTAACCACACGCTTTCTGGTGTTCTTCATCGCAGCGGCCTTGGCCACAGCAGGAGTAGCGGGCTCGGTGTAGCCACGAGTCAGCACAATGTCCGAAACGATGCGGCTTGCGAAGTAGAACGAACCACTGTTGTCCTGATTATGTCCGGCGCAGGGGTAGAATGTTTGCACCTCGCGACCACTCTCAATGTAAGACAAACCATCATCGCTGAGTTTGTAGGAGATAACCTCAATGTCTACGGGCTTGATGGTGAGGGTGTTGCCACCGTTGGAAATCTCCACGGGGAAGCGACCATCGGCATAGTAGCCGGTCTCAAACCACTTGAAACTCTCGTCAATGTCGCCATAGGCCCTTGTGCTCTTACCGCTGTTGCCAATCAGGTGGTACTCATTCCAAATATTGCCGAAGGCAGTCTTGGTGGAGGTGTGCGAAGAGAGGGGGAAGTAGGTGTTGGTGTTGAAAGGTACCCAGAAGTTGGTACCATCGGTCTGGATGCTCCACTTCGGACCGAAGTCGAAGATGGGCGCAAGAGTGTAGGCTCCACCATAGTCGGCCGAGGAGAAGAGTTCGTAGGCATCGGCATAGGTGCTCTGAATGTAGCCCGTGGTGTCAAAGCCCCAACCCTTACAGATAATCTGGTTGTTGTTGCGCAAGTTCTGATTGTAGGCATCAACGGCAACTTTGAACTCCTCAAAACAGGCAAGAGCATTCTCGCGGCTTACCTTGGCATCCTCAAAGATTTTGATTACATCCTCGGGCAGAGTCTCAGGATAGGTCTGGTTGCCACCGATGGTAATCTTGCACTGCACCTGCTCCTCTTTCCACTTGGTGACGTAGTTGCCATCGGTGTCTTGAATGAAGTTGCCCGACTCATCAGTCTGCTTCTCATCGTAGCCGATGGTTGCGGTTGCAGTCCAATCGCCGGCCAATGCGTTGAGTGCGGAGATGTCAAGGCTGCTGGGGTTTTGCATAGCGATGTCGGAGATGACGGGCTCGCTGGAGTAGACGCGAGTACCATCTGCATTGCTAATCTTGGCAGCCATATAGATGCGCTCGTTGGGGAATGTGGCGATGGGGATGTTTAGACCCTCGGGGCTGTTGATGGCATCAACATCGGTACCCTCAAGCGGTGCGCCATAGGAGTCAAGCAGCGCTTGACACGAACCGGTTACCTGATGCCAAGCCCTCTCGCTGTTGGCCACATAGTATGCCTTTTTGGCCTTTGAGGTGGCGGTGGAGGTACAACGCAGGTTGAACACAGCCTTGGTTGCGGTGCTCTGCTCGGGCACAAAGGTGAGCTCAAATGTGGGCTCGGGCTCAGTGGCCTCTTTGAGTTGGAATTCATAGGAAGCGTAGTTCTGGATGTGGCCATCCATAAAACCATCGCTTTGGTCGTCATCGTCAAGGCCTACGACATGTAGGCGATAGATGTCCTCACGAGTGATGGCGTGCTCATAGAAGAAGTCATCCAATTCCAAACGTACAGTGCCTTCCGGATAGTTTTCCTTCCTTGTGAAGGGAGTTGCACCCTCAAGCATTCCGGTGTAACTGGTAATCCACCACTGAATGTGTTTGTTGTAACCCTCCTCGCCATCGAGCATATTCACAAGCACACTGTGCATCTCTTGGTTTTCAATGTAGACGATGAAGTTGTCAATACCCTCCTCGGGGGTGATGGAGATGGCCGCTCCATCGGGGCGGGTTTCGATATTCACATCAATCTTCTTGGTCAGCAACTCGGGCTTTTGGAGTTGTACATCGAGTTTGTGGAAGAATGCGCCCTCGTCCCAATATTTACCTTGGTTGCGAGCGATGGTAAGCATATCCTCTTCCGTGCGAGCGAGGTCCAACTCGGTAACGTAGTAATCGGAGTCGAAGAGGGGTATGTAGTAGCCATAGCCCCATCCCCAGAGCGACTCGCCCCAGCGGAACTCACCAAGCATAACCACCTGTGGCTGACCGGGCACGAGGCTCATATAGTATGTCAGTATGTCGCCATCATATTCTTTGTAGGAGTTCTCCTCGCTGAATGTGAGGGTGGTAGACTTGTTGAAGTAGTTGCCGAAGGCTCCATCATTGAGGTTCATAGCCTCGGCCATAGAAGTGGGACGGCCACCAAGGCTGCCATAGATGATGTTGGTGTTGTAGGTGTAGAGGTCGCAAGTGGCCCACTTGATGACGTGGTTGCCGAGAGTGGTGGGGGCTTTAACGTCTACATTGAATGTGTTGTAGGTTATGTCATACACCCTGATGTTCTCGGCAAAGTCGGTGGTTTTGATACCCTCCACTTTGAGTACCTCCTCATAGAAGTTCTCCGTTTCGGCCAACTCACCAGCGATGTAGACCACATACTCGGTGTTGGCAGCCAAGTGTGTGATGTGGAGTTCGGTGTCGCCTATTGCGATGTCGCTCAGAAGCGTGCCCTCGGCGAAGATGATGGCGGGGCTGGGAGCCACAAAACTCTCTGCTGCGACCTCTTCGGCGGTGAACACCTTGTAACCGAAGCGGGATATGTTGGCGGTTGTAACTTTGAGTTTTGCGGAGTTGGCAGTCTGGCTGCCCTCAATGATTTCAGCCTTCATCACGGGGCGGATGGAGGTTGTGAAGGTTGCTTTTGCAACGCTCTCAAAGGTGTAGATGTTCTCTGCACCACCCTCTTCTTCGGCCTCCTGCACGAGGCGACCTGCCATTTGCAGGGTGTACTCGGTGTTGTCGGCAAGTTCCTCAATGTTCAGACGCGCAGCACCGGTGCCATCCTCCTGCTGTACCTCGATGATGGTACCCTGCTCGAAGAGCTCCTCGGCGGTGTACTCTTTTGCCTCTGCGGTGGGTTCAACCACGTAGGCTACCTCGTTGAGGATTTCGGTTACAATGGCACCCTTTGCGCCATTGATACTCACAGAGTTGATTTTCACACTTAGAGATGCATCCTTAATGGGGTTTGTGATGATGTCGTCACCACCGCCACCACCGTTGTTGGGGTCTTCGGTACAGGCTGCAAGCCCGAAGATGGCTACTGCCACGCTCCAAAGTGCGAGTTTGAAAAATCTTTTCATTGTTTGTTTGAAGTGTAAAAGTTAAAATATTTTGTTGTTTTCTTTGCGGTTGCAATTCACCAAAATCGGGCACAATATACAAATAAAATTTGTAACCTTTCAATCTGCCCGCCGAATAATAAGATATTTTCCATTTTTTCCGCTTTTTTATTTCAAATTTCCCACTGCTGTGGCGGTTTGGTTTCGGATTGCAATAAAACCCACAACGTTTGGCCCATATAATAATAAGGTAAAAATGTTTGCAGGATTGAAAAAATGGCGTATATTTGCTACATTGAAAGATGTGTCTGCACGCCCAGTTGAGTGATTGTGAGCCAATTAGGGTAAACCGAGGCCGGCAGGTGGACACGCAGGTAAATTAAAACTTCAAATTTGTAAGATGAAAAAATTTGTTTTGGCCGTTTTGGCCGTGCTTGGAGCGGGTGTTGTGATGGCACAAATCCCCTCCGTAAAGGTGGAAAACAGCAGGGGTAAGAGTGTTAAGACCTCCACTTTGGTGGATGGCGAGACTCCGATGATTCTCTCCTTCTGGGCCGTCTCGTGCAGCAACTGCATCCTCGAACTCAACGCCATCAGCGAGAAGTATCCCGACTGGTTGGAAGAGGCCGATTTCAGGGTTGTGGCCGTGTCGGTAGACGATGCAAAGAACTCTGCCAAGGCTCGTGCGCTGGCCGAGGGCAACGGCTGGGGCGACTTCACCCTGCTCTATGACAAAAATCAGGACTTCCAGCGTGCAATGAATGCTCCTGTGCTGCCCCACGTCTTTGTGGTGGATAAGACGGGTAAGATTGTCTACTCCCACACAGCCTATCAGGCAGGTGGCGAGGATGAACTCTTCAACGTAATCAAATCGCTCAAATAGGGGGCTCCCGAAATGTGTTGCCATTCGCACTTGCGGATGGCAATGCGTTTTCGATAACAGACACTGTTCGGGGGAGGGGACAATGGGTGTCCCGACTTTTTCCCGCACGCACAATACACACACTACAACCAATCTTGTCAGATGAAACAATACACAAAAACAGTTCTTGCACTGCTGACGACTCTCCTTGTTTGCTACTCGGTGCTCTATGGTCAGACCGAGAAGGGCTATGTAACGGGTAGTTTGGAGAGTAACTCCATCGGCTATGTGAACGACAGCAAGACCTTTGCGAGGGTGCCCGAAGGGGGCTTTGGCTCCAACAACTACCTCAAAGTGGACTACTATCAGGGGAACCTCTCGGCCGGACTCCAAATGGAGGCCTACCAGCCCGCCCTTGTGGGCTTTCCGTCCAACTTGGAAGGGACAAAACTCTCCAACTATTACATCGCTTGGAACGATGAGGATTTTGCCTTCACGGCGGGTACCTTCTACGACCAATTCGGTAGTGGCCTGCTCTTCCGCAGTTATGAGGATAGGGCTTTGGGTAACAACAGCGCAATGCTGGGTGTGAGGGCTGCTTGGCACTACAAGGACATCTTTGAGGTGAAGGCACTGTGGGGCACTCCCCGTATGCCCTTTGCCACGAAGGTTGCCTATGCCGATGACGACACTGCCATCGGTGGCCACCCCGTCTACAACGATTGGGCTCCCACTCAGGTGAGGGGTGCCGATGCATCGCTGTCGCTCTCCAATCTGCTCGGTATGGAGTCGGTCAATCTGGCTTTGGAGGGCTCGGTGCTCAACCGCCACCAAGCCGTTGGATGGGAGGCCGAGGAGGAGGGCGTGAAGGCCTCCACCACGGGCTACTCGGGTAGGCTCAACTTTGAGAGCAATGGCTTTATGGCTCGTGCGGAGTGGGTAGATGCGGGCCAGAAACACTACGAATACCGCACTGCCGAGAGCAACTACCTCGTGAAGAACGGCAATGCCCAACTCGTGGACCTCGGTTACAGCGGAGGTGGATTGGGCGTGAACCTCTCGGTGCGCAGGTTGGAGTGGATGAACTCCTACATTGACGGCCGTGGTGTGGTGCTTGACGAGAGCGCAATCACCAACAACAATCTCAACTACGTGCCTGCCCTGTGTGCGCAATACTCCTACTCGCTCACCAACATTCACCCATACGTGCCTATGCCCTATTACATCAATGGCGACTTTGTGAATAGTGGCGAGATTGGTGGCCAGTTGGATGTCTACTACAACTTCCGCCGTGGCACCGCTCTCGGTGGCAAGAGGGGTATGAAGGTCAATTTCAACTTCTCGACCTACTACAACTTGGCCGAGGAGGGAGGTTTTGCCCCGGGCAAGATGCTGTGGATGAATGTGAACGTGGGTATGGAAAAGTACTTCACCCGCAAGTTCAAACTCAAACTGCTCTATGCTATGCAGCAGCGCAACACCACCTATGGCGTGGGCAACGGTACCGCTGTGGCCAACGTCTTTGTGGCCGATATGCTCTACAAATACACCCTGAAACTCTCCACCCGCTTGGAGTTGCAGTACCTGCTCTCCTACGAGGCCTCAAATGGCTACGACTGGATGGCGGCACTCTTTGAGGTCAATTTGGCTCCCAAGTGGAGCGTGTTTGTGAGCGACACCTTCAACCACGGAATGGAGAAGGTTCACTACTACAACGTGGGTGCAAGTTACACCGCCTCCCGCACACGTGTGGCCATCGGCTATGGTCGCAACCGTGAGGGCCTCATCTGCTCGGGTGGCGTGTGTCGTATGATGCCCGCCTACACGGGTGGTAACCTCACCATCACCACCTCCTTCTAACCACCCGGGCGAGGAGAGAGGGGCAGGCGTTGCCAACAAGAGGGAATTGAGAATTGAGAATTGAGAATTTAGAGTTGAGAATTGAGAATTGAGAAAAGTCCCCCTCTAAGTTAGAGGGGGGTGCTGCGTAGCAGCGGGGGCGTCTGTTTTGGAATTGAAAATTGAAAATTGACAATGGAAAATTGTGGTGCCTGCGGCGCGTTTTTTTATTTCGGGTATGAAAAAAGATACCCGCAACAAAGAGGTAGCCCCACCGCAACAAAGAGGAGGCTCACACAGAGTAAATAACAATCTGATGCAAGTAACAATCTGAAGAAGAGATACAGAACGATGAAAACGAAGAACATTTTGGCCTACGTGGCTGCGGCCCTACTGATGGTGGCTTGCAGTGGTACTCCCGATAATGGGGGCGACCCCGTTGTGCCCGATGATGGCAAGCAGGAGCAACCGGTGGACCCGAGTCAAGACACCTACACCCTTGTGGCCGATGTGGCAGAGATTGATGCCAATGGCGAGCAGAAGGTTACCTTCTCGTTTCTCAACGGCAAGGGCGATGACCTTTGTGTGAGCGAGCCGGGTATGGTGAAGATTAAGAACGAAACCACGGGCGAGAACTTCGCCTATGGTGTGAACACTTTTACCTCGGTGCGTAATGGCCGCTACACGTTCAGCGCAAAGTGGCGTGGTTATGAGGCCTCCAACACTGTTGAGGTGAAGGTGTGCAACAGGGGTAAGTATGAAAAGTACTGCCAGAGTGTGGTGGTCTACAAGGTTACCGGTGCGTGGTGTGATTTCTGCCCCAATATGACCGCTTCGCTCCACGAAGTGGAGAAGGAGTGGGGAGAGCAGATGATTGTGGTTGGTTGCCACGGTGGTGACGCTGGCCACGACCCCTTCAAACTCTCGCCCGATGTGAGCGCATTGCTGCTGACGCAGTGGAATTCCGGAGCATACCCCTCGTGTGTCTACGACAACAACACCTTCGTGAGTGGCGCAAAGGAGGCCGACAATGTGAAGAAAAACCTTCTCAAGCAGATAGCCTCCCATCCCGCAACCTGTGGCGTGAAGATTACGGAGGCCTCCCTCGCAGGGGGTAAACTCTCCGTGAAAGCCTCGTTGCAGAGCGAGGGCGGTGGCTCCTACGACTTGGGTTGTGTGCTGCTTGAAGATGGATTGACCTATGCCGGTGGCACCGAGCCTTCGGGTGTCTACGACAACGTGATGCGTGGGCTCTCGGGTAGTTTCAACTACTACAACAAGGCCACAGCAGTGGAGGTGGCCGCAGGAGCAGAGGTCGCCAAGGAGTTTACCATCGAGGGCGTGAAGGTGGCCAATGCGGCAAATTGCAGGGTTGTGGTCTTTGCGCTTGTGAGGAGTAACAATGGGCAGACTATCACCGACAATGCCGCCGTGTGCAAGGTGGGTGGCAGTATGACCGACTATGTGCTCAACGAGTAGAAAGAGAGAGTAGTAGTGGCAGAACAGATGACTATGCAGATTGGAAGATTTGTGAGAGTGCGAATGGCCGTGTTGGCCGCTCTGGTGCTGGGGTGCTGCCTTGTGGGGTGCCGTGGCAACGAGGGTGGTGAACCCGATGTGCCCGAGGGCGAACTGCAAATCTTTGCCGACAAAACAACCTTTGTGGCCGATGGGGTGGACAGAGTAACCTTCACGCTGATGTGGGGTGCGCAGAATGTGAGCACCGCCGAGGAGGTGCAACTCGTTTGGTGGCTCAATGGAGAGGAAAACCGAGGCCGCTGGGGAGAGGTTGCCTTTTCGACCGTAGAGGCGGGCACCTATGAGTTTAGGGCCATCTACGGTAGCCACACCTCCACCAACAAGGTTACCATCGTGGCCGAAGAGGAGCCCACTACGGGCAAGGAAAAGAACTACAAGCAGATGTTTGCAGGCTTCCAATTTACCTCGGTGTGGTGCAGTGGCTGCCCCAGCCTCACACAGGCCATCAAGGCGGTGCAGAGTAGGGGAGTGGCCCTCGTGCCGATGGCCTTCCACCGCAATATGGGCCCCACGATGATTGACCCGATGACCTACCCGATGAGCGCCAAGGAGGACTACTTCTATGCGTGTGGCTCGAGTGGGGATGCACTGCCGTTCTTCTGCGTCAATATGGTGAGCAGCAAGACACTCACAGCGGTCCACGACCGTACCAATGGCTCGGAGGTGGAGGAGGTTGTGGACTATGTGGCCGAGCGATACCCCGCCGAGTGTGGCGTGGCAATAGAGAGCCACTTAGATGCCACCACGGGCGAGGTGGAGGTGAGGGCCAAACTGACCTCCAATCGCTCCGGATACTACAACTACCAAATAGTCCTCTTGGAGGATGGTATTACCTATGCCGATGAGGTGTGCGACAATGTGGTGAGGGCTCTTTCGTCTACGCTCCGCTTTGGGCACAAGTGGAACGATGGAGCCGTGTGCCGCAAGTGTACCGAGGTGGAGGGCGTGCAGAGGCTTGCGGTGGACAAAGAGTGGAATACGAGCAATATGCGAATTGTGGTGCTGGCCATTGACCAGCAACGGCGTGTGGTGCTCAACTGCAACGTCTGCCCGCTGGGTGGCTCGGTGGAAGGAGTGTGAGAATTCAAAATGCAAAATTCAAAATGCAAAATTGTCCCCCTCTAAGTTAGAGGGGGTGCCCGAAGGGCGGGGGCGTCTGTTGCCAAAAGGGTAGAAAGAGCAGGCTATGGCAACTGGGCCGACTGGGCCAACCGGGTCCCCTAAGGCCACTAAGGTCCTTAAAGCCTTTAAGGGCATTAAGGCCCCAGTCGCCCCAGCAGGCCTAGAGGCTCCGAAAGAAAAACAAACGGAAACGAACAAAATACCGATGAAACAGACGAAAAACATAGGCTTTGCTGTGCTGGCATTGGGCTTGGCGTTGTTGCTGGGCGGATGCAGAGGTAGCGAAGGCGAGATTGAGAACATTCTGATTGTGGCTGACGTGGAGAGCATCGTGGCCGATGGACTCTCGCAGGTGAAGGTTGTGGCCACGAGTGGTGGCGGCGAGGACATCACCTCGCAGGTGCAATTCCACCACAGCGCAGGGGTGTTCCCCGTGGGTGGGGGACTCTTTACCACCACCAAAAAGGGTGCCTTCACGGTGTCGGCTTCCTATGGGGGTGTGGTGTCCAATGAGTTGGAAATCAATGCTGTGGAGCCTGCTGTGTTGCCCACATCTCGGTTTGTGCGCCACGTGTGTGTGATGGACTTCACAGCCACCGACTGCGCTATGTGTCCGGCAGGCCAAAACCATATGATACAGGTCAATGGGCAGATGGAAGACGAGGCTACAAAAGTACACCTGCTCGCCCTCCACAAGCCGGGTGTGGACCCTATGGGTATAGGCCTTGCCAACGAAATGATGACCGACTTCAATATCACTGAAAATCCATATTACCTGACCGACCTGCGCGACAAGGGAGGAGTGAGTTCCAACGAGGAGAAGAGTGCCTACCGAAGGAGCATAATGAACTCCACCGACAACTATCCGGCCCACGTTGGTGTGGCGCTGAAGTGTGTGGCCCCACAGCAGGGTGGGAGTGAGTATGAGGTGGAGGTGAGCCTGCTCTCGGAGCGCAACGACTTCTATCGTGTGGCCCTTTTTGTGGCGGAGGACGGCATTGTGGCCGAGCAGAACGTAGACGGCACCTACAAGTCCTACACCCACAACCACGTGGTGCGCAAAATGTTGAGTGCCTCCTACCGAGGCGATAACATCGGAGCCATCGCTGCCGAACAGAGCGTGAGCAAAAAGTACTCCTTCGAGATGCCCTCGGAGTGGGTGCCCGAGAGGTGTAAAATTTATGCACTTGCCATTGATGAAGCGGGATTTGTGAACAACCTTGGAGTGTGTTGTGTAATAAATGACACTTTTGGGTATGATTATTTGGCAGAATAAAAAAATGTTTCTATTTTTACACGTTATGAAAAGATTTTATTCCATACTGTTGATATTTGCGCTCCTCGTTGGAGCCGCAACGTTGTACTCGTGTCAAGAACAACCCGCAGGTGGCGGTCAGACCGAAGTCCCCGGTGGTGGTGATGACGGTGGCGAAACACCCACCCCCGAGCCCGAACTTGGCGGTCCGGAGCCCATCGACCACTCCAATGTACCCACCCCTATTGTGTGGGGCGTGGACAAGGCAGAGCCTGTGGTTGCTTCCGATGGTGTAGCCATTCAGGTTATGGCCAAGGAGAACCGCAACATCAAGTTCGCCTGCCGTCCCGGTTTGAGGGCCAAGTCGTTTAGGTTGGATGTCTACCCATTGAGCGTGTTGTTCAATGCGCTGATGGAGAGGATGAACACCGAAAATATGCCCCTGACCACTCCCGCAACCCAAGTGCAGATTGAGGGCTGGATTAGGGAGTTTATGTTTGCCGAGGGAGGCAATGCGGGTTACATTTTCAGTGAGGACAGCGAGGTGAACTACAACAATATGGTCTTTGATTGGGCCAACTCGGAGTATATGCAGGTGGACATTGTGCCCGACTGCGAGTATGTGATTGTTGCGGTGGCTTGTGCCGATGTGGAGGGCAGTGCCAGTGAGCAGTTGGAGATGACCCTGTGTTATGTGCGCACCCCGAGTGGAGAGTTGGTTGGCGAGCCCGGCGTGGGCATTGATGTTCAGACTTGGACCGACCGCTTTGTCGTAACCTTCACCCCCGATGACGATTGCCACTACTTCTACTACCTCTACTCAATGGAGGACGACCTGCTGCCCTATATCAACCACTATGGCGAGCAACTTTATAGGGACTATATGCGTAGCCATATGGTGGGTGCGGAGATTAGCCGTGATGACCTCGACTACCACCGCCTTGGCCTTTCGGGCTTCCCCGTGGGCGTGGACACCACCTTTATGGTTACGGCCATCGGTACGGATGTCTATGGCACTCCCGCCAAGAAGCACTCCTCGCAGACCTTCAAACTCAAAGAGGTGCCCGAGAGTGCAGCCGCACCGGCAGTAGACGTGACCATTGACCTCGACCACGTGGGTAGCAATATGGCGTGGTTCAGTGCCGATATGAGTGCCAACACGAGGGCAATGTTCTACAGGATGTACACCGCCGAGGAGGCCGCATCAATCAAGAGTGCAAGCGAACAGCAACAGTTTGAACTCGTCAATGACCTGCTCTATCAGGGCTACGGTCTGAGCAACCCCAACTACAAGTACGATATGGCGACCGAGGACCTCTCGCAGTCGAAGGCTGGAGTGGGCACCGACCGCTATATGAACCTCGCTCCCAACACGGAGTATGTGATGGTCTACACCGCTGTGAACCCCTATCAGGAGGCTATGCCGCTCAAGTTCAGCGAGCCCTTCAAGACCGATGCACTCACCACCGACAAACCCGCCGAGAGCAAGGTGGACCTCAATTTGAGTCTGGTGGCCACAAGTTTCACCAATGTGAAGTTTGAGTTTACCTACAACTTTGAGAACACCGCCATCTACTACTTCCGCTTTGTGAATCCCGAGAGCACGCTGCCCGAGGAGGACGGTTTGGCCGAGGACGCAAGCAGGGAGGAGAAGTTGGCGTTCCTGCTGGGTGTTGATGAGATGTTGGGTGCACCTGTGTCCAACGTGTGGGAGGCCGACAAGGGCAATATGGACGACTACACTATGGTGCTGGAGCAGGGCACTACCTATAAGGTGGCCTACGTTGGCGAGGACTGGAATGGTGTGGTTGGCGAGGTGAAGTTTGTCAGCATCACCACCCCCACTTTGGTGGGCGGTCTGAACCCCGAGGGCAAGATTGCACTCACGACCAACGATGAGGGCGCACCCATCTTTGAGTTCAGCATTGTGAAGGAGGCGGCAGGCTTCAAATACCTTGTGGCTTATGAGGAGCCGGAGGCTATGCTGCGCTACCTTGGTTTGGACCCCTATAGCGAGTTTATCAAGGGCTGGACTTGGTATATCACCGACTGTGGTCTGACAGCCAGGGGAATGTTGAGCACCACCATAGACATTCGCAAGAATGCACTTGTGGGCAACGAGAAACGTTGCTTGGCACTGATGATGGCCATTGGTACGGATGCTGTGGGTGGCGAGGTCTATGGCGACTTGGAACACCTGATTTATGAGAATGGCGTGGCCCGCACCTTGGAGTCCTACTATCCCGATATGGCTTCCTACACCGCACCGAGCGCAGCCGCCGTGGCAGCGCAGAAGGCTTCGGCCCAGATGGCGTTTGCCTACAAGATGGCCCAGCAGAGGGCGGAGGTTGTGCGCCCCGAGCGTGGCACCGTGAGGGTGGCAGCCGAGGGAGGCAAGCAGGAGGTTAGGGTGGAGGCCCTGCCGAGAGTTATCCGCATCGACCGCAAGAGCGATGGAGCCCACCCGAAGGCTTTTTTGAGGGCTTGTGAGAAATAACGCACCTAATTTTACAAACTGAGATAAACACAAAAACTAATTCACCTATTTTATTAACTAATTTTTCTTAAACGTATGAAAAGATTTTTCAAAAATCTGAAAGCAATGGCACTCGTTGCCGTTGTTGGCGTTGCCGCTGTTTCGTGTGCTGAAGCATACGATGACACCGAGTTGAAGCAGCAGGTTGCAGACCTTGCCGAGCGCGTTTCCAAACTGGAGGAGCGTTTGGACAGCGAGGTTACCGCTTTGCGTGCTTTGATTGACGAGAAGGTTGCTTTGGCAGAGGTTCAGGAGGACGGCGCTTGGAAGTTCACCTTGGCTGATGGCAAGGCCCTGACTCTCTATCCCGAGTATGTAGAGAACGGTCTGACCGTTGTTACTGAGGATGGCGTTCAGTATTGGGCAAAGGTTGAGGGTAATGTTACCACCATCCTTACCGATGCAAATGGCAACAAAGTGGCTTTCCACAATGCTCCCGAGTTGCGTGTGAACGCAGAGAACATCATCGAGGTTTCGGTAGACGGTGGCAAGAGCTGGGTTGCAACTCAGGCTCCCAGCCTGTTTGCTGCAATTGATGTGAAGGACAACCACGCTTGCCTGACCTTGCAGAATGGTCAGGAGCTGAAGTTCGCTCTCTATGAGCAGGTTAGCTTCAATGTGAATGGTAACGCACTCTATGTTGCTCCTCTTGGCTCGGAGAAAGTTACTATGACCTTGGATGGTATCGTTGAGATTCTTCCTTTGGTTGTTCCCGAGGGTTGGAGTGTTAAGATTGACGGCCTCATTATGACCGTTACCGCTCCTGCTGTTGAGGAGGAAGAAGATGATATGATGGGTGGTATGCCTATGCCCGGTATGGGTGGTGGCGAGGAAGAGGCTACTCCCGTTATCAAAGTTTTGGCCATCTCGAAAGAGGGCAAGGCAATGGTTGCAACCCTGTATGTTACCGCAACCCAAAATAATAGTTCTATTAAGGTTATTGGTGATACCGTTGTGGTGACAAATAAAAATGTTAGCACAAGTTGGTGGGGTCCAGAACCCGGTGATTTGATGTACACCATCTTCCCCTACGGAGAGTACACCATTGAGGAGTTTGTTGCAACAAATCCCGCATCGTATTATGGGTCGACCTACAAGTATGAAACAGCATCCTTTAACTATGAAAGTGGTGTTCGTGAGATTCCTGTGGCCCAGCTGTTGAATGAGCTTTGTGGTATTGAGAAGATTGAGCGTGGCGATTCGTTTGTTGTCGTTGCTTTCGACCCCGATGCTTATCCTCTTACCGCTACCGATGTTATGATGGATGTCTATTCGGCAACCTATTTGGATGTTGCGATGACTTCTAATAGCTTCAAGGATATTCAGATTGATATCACCATCGAGGGTTACACCAACTATGAGATTTTTGCTTACGATACCGAGTGGCCTCCTTACTACGGAGCCGAGGAGACGTTTGAGGAGTTTGTTGCAATGGCCAAGGATATGGAAGATGCCGGTTTGTCGGAAGAGCAAATGGAAATGTATATGAATCCTTGGGGTATCAAGAAGCAGGGCAACTACAGTGGCTCGTTGTTTGACTTGGGTGGCGACTTCTATGCCGGTGCTGACAAAACCTACGTAATGTACGTGTGGCCCAAGAGCGCTATGAAGAAGATTTCTTCCTACAAGTGGGAAGATGTGAAAGGTCCCTACACCTTCAAGACCAAAGGTTATGAAGCCGGTGGTATGTTGCAGCCCACCTTCGGCCTTATTGAGCATTGGGATGGTAGTATGCTTCCCGAGGTTACCTATCAGGGTGCTAATATTGCAGTGGTTCCTGCTACGGGCTCTTATATGACCGTTGGTTACTATTTTGCCCCTGAGGCTCTGAAGGGTATGTCGGATGCCGACATCGTTTCTGAGGCTTTGAAGAATGGTAGTATGATTCAGGGTGATGACGAGTCCGCTCCACTCTACATTGACGGTTTGATGCCCGAAACTACCATCACCGTTGTTGGTTTCAGTGTAGATCAGGATGGTAAGTATGGTCCCATCATCAAGAAGGACCTCACCACCAAGAAATTGGACTACAGCACAACAACTCTCGAAATCACCGACTGGAAACTTGTAGAGCCCACCTATGATATGAAGCCTGAAGATTCGTCCTACTCGTTCAATGTGAAGCCTACCGGTGAGACTAAAAATATCTACTTCCAATTGTATGAGACAAACGAGTACACCATCACCAACAAAGTGTTGATGGAGGCAACTATGGCTGTTCTCAACAGGGAGACCGACTACTCATTGAACAACAATTTCATCGACATCACCACTCTGCCCAAGAATGAGTCGGGTGCTTATGCTCCCGCTGGTACTGCGGCTGCATTGGGTGGTTCGGTGAAAACCGTTGGTTTGAAGCCTGGTAAGACCTATATGGTGATTGTAGTTGGTCTTGGTGCCGATGATCTTCCCACTCAACCTGTCGGCTATGAGTTCGACACCATCGTTAAGTTGAACTTCTTTACCAAAGACGATGCTAAATGGACTGCAACTCAACCCACTGTTACCATTTCGGAAGAGCTGACTACCACGACGTCTTACCCTGAGTATATGGAGGGTGAGGAGTTGAGCGGTGAGGCTTTGACCTATCCCGCTTATGCAACCAAGGAAGTTACCATCAAGCTCGCAGAGGGTTGCACCGAATTTATCGTAGGTTGCATATCGCCGGATATGGCATATAGTAAGGGCGAAGTTACAACTCGTACTTGGCTTGATAGGATGGTTAGTCAGGCAGATGCTTGGCCCAGCGAGCAACTCTATACGAATATGTACTATCGCTATGAGGGTAACGAGATTACTTTTACTTCGCCTGAGATAGCAACTTGGAATACTTGGAATTTGGATATTGCTTGGAAGGATGCCGAGGGCAACTGGTATGAGAGCATTCTCGTGGAGTTGCACAAGGAGCACACTCCCGAGGGCCTGCCTGCTATGGGCGACGGTGGTATCGCTATGTAATTAACCTCTTTCGAGGAGTAATTGAGTAAACTTTGTGGAAGTTGGAGGGCCCTTGGCGGTCCTCCGCACCACAAGGCTCACAAAAAGCAAGCGAGGCGCAATTTGCGCCTCGCTTTTTTTATTGACAAAACATTGTTTTGTCAATTTTCAATTCTCAATTTTAATCGGTATCTTTGTAGACTACAAGTGGAATATAATATATAAATATAGGTATACAACTATGAGTACAAACCTTAATCTCTCCGAGCAGGAGATTCAGCGCAGGGCCTCGTTGCAGGCATTGAGGGACCTCGGTATCGACCCCTATCCCGCAGCACAGTACCAC
>JAFQNC010000004.1 GCA_017396085.1 Tidjanibacter sp.
ATAATAATAGGCCAAATAACGATAATCACAGAGCGAATAACACTAATACGAACAATATTAATCCAAGAAACATCAATTTAACGCAAGTCTGCATCGCTTAATGCTATTTTATCGAAACTTTTACGATTCCCGTCTATTGAATTTTTACCTCCATAAATCCACAACAACAAACAAGCCTGCCTAACAAAAAAACTTGTTAGACAGGCTCTTCGTATGCTATTAGTTGTCAAACCCAAGCAAGCCCCTTATCGGAGATTGTATATGGCATTCTATGAGGGCGGATTCCTATCGTTCTCGCAAGAATTCGGGAATTTGGGGTGTGGCGCCACGCTGCGAGCAGACATACGCTGCTAGCTCCACTGCGTGGCGATGGGAATCTGCTATGGTACGCCCATTTACAAGGCCACTCACAAAGGCTGCCGTAAACGAGTCGCCTGCACCAACTGTATCCACTACCTCAACCTTCGGAGTGTCGATGCGAGAAATCTTCTCCGCCCCAACAACAACACTCTCTTTACTACCGCAGGTGTACACCACATACCTCAATCCGAACAGCTCCAACAACTCTTTGCATTGTTCAATGGGTTGGCCCACAAGGGAATAGTATTCTTGCAGCAGAGGTAGCTCGTCATCATTGAGTTTTAGCACATCGGCTCGGTGTAGCGACCATTCGATAAACTCCCTATCGTAGTAGTGCTGTCTGATGTTGATGTCGAACACTTTGAGGCACTCCTCTTTTGTGGACTCCACAAAACGAATGATGGTTGTTCGGGATGTCTCGCTACGAGCCGCAAGCGAGCCCCAGCATACGGCATCGGCCTTTTGTGCGAGTGCGTCCATCTCTGGGGTAAAAAGGATGTGGTCCCAAGCAACCCCCTCGTTGATTATATATTGAGGTGTACCCTGACTATCCACCACAACATCTACTTTACTTGTGGGTCTATCGCTACGCTGTACAAATGAGAGTTCCACACCAATGGGGGCAATTCCTTCCAAGAGTTCATCGCCAAGCGCATCTTTGCCAATGCTACTCACCATAACACCCTTGCAGCCGAGTTGTGTGGCGTGGCAGGCAAAGTTCAGCGGCGCTCCTCCGATTTTCTTACCTCCTGGAAGCATATCCCACAGAACCTCGCCGAGTGCTACGATGGTTGGTCTATTGTTGTTCATAGTTGCGAATGTGGTGGTTTAGAGGTCAATGATTACCTTCATACAACCCTCCCTGTTGGCATCAATAAACTCGTAGGCTTCCATATATTGTTCCAGAGGGAAGTGGTTTGTGATGAGCGGGGTGAGGCAAATTTTACCTGTAGCCACATTTTCCACAGCCTCAATGTAGTCTTCGTGGAGATACATTAGTGAGCCGATAAGGTAGAGTTCGTGTTCTCCGAGCACCTCCATATCGATTGCGGGGTCTTTGGCGTGTACACCGACGATGATAACATCGCTACCTTTCTCAATGGCACTCATCAGCGAGCGAATAGACGACTCTACACCTGCACATTCGAAGCCCACTTGAAAACCTTCGCCGTCGAAGAGCTCATCTACGGCATCTGCCAGCGAACGTTTTGCAACGTTAAGAACTCCGTCGATACCACATTGTAGTGCGATGTCTAGACGCAAGTCGCTCACGTCGGTAATCACCACCTTCTTGGCGCCTCGTGCTTTGGCGAATTGGGCAATGAGGTTGCCGATAGTGCCGGCACCCGACACTACCACATTCTTACCCTTGATGTCGCGGGGACGATTGGAGGCGTGGGCAGCCACTGCCACCGGCTCAATCATTGCAGCATAGTCGAAACTAACACTTTCTGGAACAAACACCACTCTATCTTCGGGCACAATGAAGAGGTCCTGTGCGCAACCCGGAGCGTGGAAGCCCTCTACTTTGAGGTTTTGACACACATTATACTGTCCCCTTCGACAGGGGGCACACTCTCCACACACCTGCTGTGGGCGTGCGGTAGCCTTATCGCCAACCTTCACAACGCTAACATCTTTACCAACAGCCACGACCTCGCCCGAATATTCGTGGCCCTGCACGATGGGATAGATACACGAGGGGTGTTGTCCGTGGAAGGAGTGTATGTCGGAGCCACACACGCCAATACGTTTGATGGCGAGCAGGATTTCGTTGTCTTTCAGGTCGGCTGTACTGAGAGGTGCTACATCGTGAAGTTCGATGTGGTGGGGTTTTACTAATACGGCTTGTTTCATAGTTTATAGGGATTTTAAGTAATTTGTAATCTGTTTAAGAGAAGGAGCTGCCGACGTAGAGGTCGCTCCGTAAAGGTTGAAGCGGGCAGAAGCGTTGGCAAACGTGAGGACTTCACGAGGGGAATAGCCCTCGTGTAGGGCATAAAGAGCTCCGGCGCAGAAGGCATCTCCGGCGCCAACTGTTGATACAATATCCTTGTGTGCTACGGGGATTGTTGGACAATAAAGAGTGTCGCCATTGCGGGTGAGCATATAGCCACCCTCGGGGAAGTGGATTAAGCACACTTCTCCCACTCCGTAATTCATAAGCTCACGAGCCGCCTCGGCCACTTGGTCGAGTAAAATCTCGCCTTCTGCACTACGGAGTGTTCTTTCGCAGCACACACCGGCCTCTACTTCGTTGATGATGAGGTAGTCGGTATATTTCAATGCGGGAAGCACCACTTTGCGTACTCGCTCACTAACTTCCGATACCATATCCACACTTGTTTTGTAGCCACGCTGCTGTAATGAGTGGAGCACCCTGGCAGCAACTACTCCATATTCCTCATCAGCAGCGTCAAGTTGGTCAAGGAGCAGAAGGTAGCCAAGGTGAAAAATCTTCGCATTGCACTCTATTGCTTCAATGAGTTGTGGGGAGAGATGGGCATTGGCTCCTCGGTGGTGGAAGAAGGTGCGAGTGGTGCTACCGCCAATTTCCGACATAACATCGGTGTAGGATGTCGGAGCCTCCACTCTTTGCATTGCACTGCTGTCTATGCCAGCATCTGCCAATTCTTTGAGTATGTCATCGCCAAGTGAGTCCGAACCGATACAACCTCCTGCATAGAGAGGAAGCTCCGTTTGTAGAGCGGCCAAGTCGAGTAACACGTTGTGGGAACACCCACCAAAACCTGTTTGAGTGTGTCGTATAGTGGTGAGGGTACCCTTTTCGGGGTACTTGTCCACAAACTTAATGATATCGCAAATCCAGTTACCAACACTGATAATACCACTACGATTCATAGAATTGCCAAATGTTAGGTTTATGCTTTCCCGTCGCTCTCAAAAAGGCGTATGTGCCAAGCGACAGACTCTTTAGTTGCCTCCACAATGATATTTTTCATATCAATGTAATTTGGTGTGTCGGTCGAAACTAAATAGCTCTCAATGGCTTTTGTAACAGCAATTTGGAGTGCTGTGGCAACATTGATTTTGGCCACACCATTGTGGGCACACGCTTTGAAATCCTCCTCGCTAGTGCCACTACCACCGTGAAGTACCAGCGGTGTATTGCACAAGGAGTTGATTTCTTTGAGTCGGGTAATGTTTAGTTGTGGTGTGGCGATATATTTGCCGTGGAGATTGCCTATGGCAATGGCAAGCGCATCCACACCGGTGCGTTCGATGAAGGTTTTGGCCTCGTCGGCCACAGTAAAGATGTCGTTTTCGATGTCGGCCGAGCACTGTGCATCGCCAACATGGCCAAGCTCGGCCTCAATGTCGGCACCCACAGCTTTGGCGGCACGAACCACAAGCGACGTCTGGGTAACATTCTCCTCAAAAGGGAATGATGCGCCATCAAACATTACAGAGTTGCAACCCAAGCGTAGGGCTTTGATGCAGGTTTCAAAACTCAAACCGTGGTCGAGATGTACGGCAACGGGCACCGTGGCTCGTTGTGCAGCCTCAAGAAATGCAGGCACCATCAACTCCAATGGCGCATAGGGAAACTGAATCTCTGCCACTTGCAGGATAATGGGCGAGCGCAGCTGTTCGGCAGCTTGAATAGCTCCCATAATGTGTTCGGTACTCAGACAGTTGAATGCGCCAATGGCGTAACCTCTCTGGTGGGCGTCGGCCAATATTTTGCGAAAAGGAACAAGCATAGCTTTGTGTTATTTAGTTGTGATTAAACATTTGTGTTCCTACTTATTGCAAATGGTTGGCTCTTGTTTACTCTTGCCAAGGCAGCAGACACCAAAGCTAATCACTGCACCAATGGGGCACCACCAAGGCCAAGCGATATTTAGTGCAGTACCAAACAGAGGCTCACTCCACCCTGCAAGGATGTTGGGTTGGAGCGCAAGTACAACAAGGGCTCCAACCACAAGGGCCGAGATAACGCTCACCGTATTACCTCTCTTGGTCCACACTGCACAGAGGAACACGCCCAGCATACCGGCATAGGAAAAACTCATAATGCCGAGTGCAAAGTCCACAAGGTTCTGGCCTCCGGCCTCCTGCATCAGGCAGGCTACAATGGCAAAGGTGGTCAGCACAGCACCCATACCAAGTACCATAATACGCGAAGTGCGCACCTTCTGTTTATTGGTCTGCTCGGGGCGGTTGAACCTCTCACGTAGGGGTTTGTAGATGTCATCCACAAAACTACTTGTCATCGAGTTGATAGCCGAGTTGAACGACGAGAGTGCCGCTGCCAACAGGCCAACAATCATCAGACCCCTGATGCCGGCAGGTACGTTGGAACTGCAAATATACTGCGGAAATACATCTCTCGAATCTTGTGCAATGGTGGCCACCGTCTCCTGCGGCATGATGTGGGGATAGGCAATGTAGAGCAGCGAGCCGATAATCATAAAGATTACCACTACGGGCAACGAAATGAGTTGCGACCAAATGAGCGACACGCTAGCCTTCTTCACCGAACGGCAGGTGAGCTGACGCTGTACGAACTCGTGGTCGGTGCTGAACTGCGCAAACTTGAAGATAGCACACGCAATGAGTGCACCCATCAGGTTGTAAGGCTCAGCGAAGGAGAAACTTGGGTCGATAAGTTTGAGTTTGTTGCCCTCGGGAGCGTGGCGCAGGGTGCCAATTATCTCACCAAACGACTCGGGAATGGCGTTGTAGATGAGAATGATGGAGAGGATACCCGTACCTATAACCAGCAAAATCTGGAATGTGTCGATGTAGATTAGTCCTTTGATACCACCCGCCATTGTGTAGATGGTGCTGATGACACCCAGCAGGATAATCGAAATCACAAGGAACGAGAACGAAATCTGTCCGTAGAGCATTACCGACACAGCGATAGCCGCAATGAAGAGCCTCGACCCCGAAGTCAATAACTGACCGATGAGAAACATAATACTTGTGGCGGTCTTGGAGCCATTGCCAAAACGGTTACCTATATAGCCATAAATGGTGATGGAGTTGGCCTTGTAGAGTGTGGGCAGAATGACGAGCGCCGCCAGAATACCTCCAAAGATAGCTCCCACGCTCATCATAATGTAGGTGTAGTTGCCGTCGAAGGCGATTTGTGGCGAGCCTACAAAGGTGCCTGCCGAAATGGATGTACCCACAGCAGCAAAGGCCACCAGCCACATAGGCATCGACCTTCCGCCGAGGAAGTAATCTTCGAGGTTTTTGCTCTTTTTGGAGAAGTAGAAACCGATGCCTGTGAGGGCAACGAGGAAAAATGCAATAATAATCCAGTCGATAATTGCCATAGAGTATTGTAGGTTTTAGTTGGTTACAAGGTTTATCGAGAGTCGCTCCTCCTAACACTCCTCGCTTCTTTCGGCGGTGGTGTCGATGAGGGTGTAGATTTGGTTGTACTGAATGTCGGTACGTCCCACTCCCTTCTTCATCAGTGCAATGAGTTCATCCAAATGTGTATAGTAGACATCCCTCGGCAGGGCCTTGTGGTTGTTGCAGATGCTTGCGGCCATACCCACAACCTCACCCATCATTGCCGTAGTGCGCATCACCCTCACGGTGCCGAGAGCCACGTGCGAAACGCTGATGTTACGACCGGCCATAAACATATTCTTCACGTCCTTCGAGTAGAAACAACGATAGGGGATAGGGTAGAAGCCCATCGGGTCGAGGTGTCCGCAGGAGAGGAACTCACGATTGGGGAAGAACCTACTATTCTCGGGGTCGGGATAGTGCTGGTCAATGTACCACGAAGTGGAGGCCGAGCCGTCGGGATAGATGACGTAGTTTTTGAGGTCTTGCTCACGAAGCACAAACTCACCCCTCAACCTGCGCGACTCCCTCTTGCCTGCCACACACGACACCCAGCCGAGATAACTCTTGGCGTAGTCCTCACGCTTGGCGTATCCGTTTTTGAGGTAGGCCCAGTTGGAGTAGGCCACATACATACCGTAGTCCCTGATGCGCTCGGCATCGGCGATTTGGTCATCTCGCATACCAACCTCCCAATACCACTGGCCTCGACGTACCACTTGTACAGTCTGTTCGTCGATTTTCAGGCCCCAATCTATTGCGGGGAAATCGTTCTCGTTGTCACCCTCCAAGCAGTACCACTGCAACGAGGCACCCATAGTCATACCATCCTCCACATCAGGAGCCGACACTTCGCCAAAGGTATCCTTCGATTCACGTCCCATGTGCCACTCTGCGCCAGCCAACACACCGAGTGTGGCATCTCCCGTACAATCGGAGAAGAGGTCGCCACTGATGCGAATCTGCTCATAGGTGCGTACGTTGGTCGCAATCACACAAGTAAGCCTATCGCCCTGCTTCTCCACGCCACTCACCTTGTAGCCCTTGTAGAGAGTGATGTTCTCCTCGGCACATAGTACCTCCATTTTTTTGTCGTCCTCATAGACATCGGCGGTGCGTGCATTACCTTTGGTCTTGGGACCAATTTCATTGAGCAGATAGCCGAGCGAGGGGTAGAGTCCCACATTAATACGTCCACCAAGTCCTACACGAATTTCGGAGGAGTTATTGCCTCCCAGTACAAAGCGGTCCTGAATGAGGGCAACCCTCTTTACACCAAGCCTTGCTGCTGCAATGGCGGCACACATACCTGCCACGCCACCACCAACGACTACAAAATCGTAGTGTCCTTTATCCTCCGGAGCACCAATGGCAAACATATTGCGGCGCAATTCATCAATGGCCTCCACTCCTTCGGCAGGAGCCTCATCAAGAGTTGTGAAAAGGATTGCATCACAACGAGCGTCGAAACCTGTTAGGTCGTGCAGACCAACGGTGTGCCGGCCCTCCGAAATTTCTACCATACCGGCTTTTTGCCACTCCCATTTGGGGGCTTTGTTGCCGAGTGGCAGAGTGATAGGCGTGCCGTCAAGAGTGATGGTAAACTGTCCTGCGGGTGATGCTTCGGGTGCAAATTGTGCTGACCAGTTGATGGTCCTCACAAAGATATGATAGTTGCCCATACAAGGGAAGTGTGCTTCGGTTGTGGCATCCTCAACACCAATACCGAGTCCGTGGGCAAGTAGATAGGAGGAGCCCATCTGTTCCATAAATTGCTGGTCGAGAGTCCACCCTCCGAGGTTGTCAAAACGACTTGCGGAGAGTAGCAATGAGTTCTCTTTTGTGAAATTCATATGGTTGAATAATTGGTTTTGGGTTATTGCTTGTGTGGACGCTTCCCACACGTATATATCATATATCTTTTAGGAGCAAAAAACCCTTACAAAAAAGAGAGAGTGTGTGTAAGTGTTTTTTTTGAGTTACGGATATAGATATATAGAGTTGTTTTGTGCAACGTGGAAAACTATTAACTAAATCTAAATACTAATATTTGAGACAAAGATGAAAAGGAGTGAACTTTATGAGGCTCCACAGCTTGACACCATAGAGTGTACGGTGGAGAGTGGCATTGCATTCTCGCAGGGCCAGGAAATCGTGATTGAAGAGTTGTACTACGAACAGTACGACGCCGAGTAGAAACTGCTAAAACCATTTACAACAATGAAAAAAACACTATTCTTTTTGAGCGCAGCGCTGGTTTTGGCGAGTTGCGCACCCGACACAAACGACAACCTCAAACCCGAAATTCCCGAGGGTGATTTGGTATTTGCAGCCTCCATTGCCGAGGGCGATGATGGCCGTGTGAGCGTAACCGATGGCGTTTCCACTTGGAAGGCCGAAGACCAGATTGGCGTTTTCAGCCTCGATGCCGAGGGCGCAGTTTTGAGCACCAATGTTCCCTACACCACCGCAGTTGGCGGTTCTACCGTAACCTTTGAGGCCGACGAGACCCACGTTACCAAGGGTGCTACATACTATGCAATGTCGCCCTACTTCGAGGGACACCCCAATAAACTGAATGCAACAGGCGACCTTGCAACTGAGATTGCACAGGGTGATGCTATTTCTGATTATAAGTTTGCTCCCTGGGCTGCCAATTCAGTGCAAATTTTCACCCCCACAGAGGATGGTTTGACCACCAGCAACAACCCCTACTACCTCTATGGTAGTGGTGTTGCTCCCACCGAGGGTAACAAGGTGCAGATGACCTTCCACCACGTTCTCCCCATTTTGGAGATTGGTCTGTTGGGTGTGGACGAGGTTAAGCAGATTCGCTTGCAAACCGCAACCAAAGCTGATGGTTACGCTCAGACAGAGAATAAGTTCCTCAATGCAAAGGGTTTTGTGAACCTTGCAACGGGCGAGATTACTACCAGCAACATCTCAAGCACCGGTCATAGGGTTGATGGTAAGTTCAAAGATGATGCGACTGTGCAACTCAACACCACCACTCCCTTGCGCCTCAAATTTGTTGTGGGCCGCTTCGTTTGTAACGATGGTTTGAACGTAACCATCACCCTTGCAGATGGCTCCACCATCACCAAGAAGATTTGGGAGGGCAAGACCGTGGCAATGTACGATGCCGAGAAGGGTAACAAACACATCTACCAGCCCATCGTTGTGCCCTATGTTACCGCCACTGCTCCTGCCGAGTTTGCTGTTGAGGGTGGTGCTGCAACCATCACTCCCGAGAGCTCTTCGGCTTGGACTGTTACCGACAAACCCGAATGGATAAGCGTTTCGCCCGCTTCGGGTGCTGCCGGTGAGTCGTTTGTTGCCACCGCAGAGGCCAGCACCGCTGCTGCTCGCACGGGTAACATCGTCGTAACCAACGAGGATGGTGTTTCGGTTAGCATTCCCGTTTCGCAGGCCGAGTATGTGGCTGTTGCTGCCGACTACTACTCTGTGGTTGTTGCCAACATCGATTGGGACAGCTCCTATGTTCACCACGTTAAGAATGCCGAGAGCCAGACTATCGCAACCATCACCAAGGAGTACCTCGGTGCAACCCAGAACAAACAAGTTATCGTGGTTTACAAGGGTACCAACCTCGCAAGTGGTCAGACCCTCGATGGTGGTAGCGTGAGCGTTCCCGATATGAATCCCGCCAATGTTGCCTACACCGCAGGCTCGGGCACCGATGCCGCTGTTGTTTACATCAAGAACGACGGCTCGGAGGTTAGCTTCATCGAGCAGGCTGGTGCAAGCACCGCAACCATTGCTCCCTATGTTCTGACTAGTAACATTAAGAGCCACGCCACCGTGAAGATTGGCTCGAAGATTTGGCTTGCAGAGGATTTCTGCACCACCAAGTATGTAAATGGCGCCGATATCACTTCGGCAGTAGCAAATGATGCTTGGACAACCACTGACGCACGAGTATTTATCAATGGTGATAAATATCTCTACAACGGCTTTACTATCGGCTATGCAGCGTCTGGTGATTGCGATGACAGCAACTTTGCACCCGCAGGTTGGAAACTTATCGTTGCCGACGAGTGGACTACTTTGGGTGGATTTGTGAATAACGTGGTTGAAACACTGAATGGCGATGCCCTCTTTGGAGCAACAAGTTTGTTGAAGGCCGCTGCAAGCAGTGGCAAAGTTAAGTTCTCTGTACTTGCGTACACCAACACTTGGGGTGGTGGCGCATCTGCATCCAGTAAGGCACCTATGCTGCTGTTCAAGAGTGGTGTTGCTGCAACTACAAGTAGTCAGAATATCGTAACCGGTTTCTCTGTTCGCCTTGTACAGGAGTAGGTGTTTTTAGGAAATCCACACATATTTTGTAATCTGATTGTTTTGATGACTTTTTATTGGAGGGGTACACGTTTGCCCCTCCAATAAAAAGTATCTTTGGGAGCATTTCTTCGATCTTACTCCCAACAACCTACGACCTATGAAGACTTCGCCGTTGGCTATTCAGACACCTATTAGCAGTGAAAACACCATATCTGCTGCCGAAAAGTTGCTGGTAAAGCGACTCAAAGCAGGCGATATGGACGCTTTCGAACTACTCTACCAAAAATATATCGGCAAGGTGTGGAACTTCACTCACACTCTCCTGCAAGACAAATCTCTTGCCGATGACATCTCCCAAAACGTCTTTATGAAACTTTGGGAGAAACGCGACTATCTCAACGAAGAACGCTCACTCGGTGCATACATCTTCACCATCGCAAAGCACTTCGTATTCAAACAAACCGAAAAAATGGTGTTGCACGGCAAATACATCGCCGCAACGCAAACACGACTTACCCTGCTGGACAATTCGAGTATCGAGGAGTTGGACGCTCGCTTTATGACCGACTACATCAACGACATCCTCGTTCAACTGCCTGCCTCACGCCGTGAAATATTCGTGATGAGCAAGTTGCAGGGGCTCTCCAACAAGGAGATTGCACAGAAACTCGGAATAGCAGAGAAAACGGTAGAAACCCAACTCTATCGTGCTAACAATTTTGTGAAGAAATTTAAAAGGTAGTGTAAGTATTTTGCACTCGGAATAGATATATCTTTTTGGAATGAAAAACATCGAATTACTCAATAAACTCCTCGCCGGAAACATCTCCCCGTTGGAAAAAGACCAACTTGTGGAGTGGTTTGTGAGTGGAGATGCGCACGACGAACTCGACCCCCTCTACAAGGAGGAGTGGCTCAACGCATCCTCCATCATAGCCGATGAAATTAATGGCGAAGTGTGGGACGACGTGGCAGAGAGAATCTGCTCGGAGGAGTTTCAAACCAAGACAAACCAATCTGCACAACGTTGCACGACTTTTGTGGGGCAGGTGTGTGGTCTGGTGGCAGGCTTGGCCATTGTGCTCAGCTGTATATTGGGCGTGATGCTCCACAACTCGGAGCCTTATGTCATCTCTGTCGAAAGGGGACAAAAGGCCAACATTACACTCCCCGATGGTACAAACGTGGCACTCAACTCGGCCTCCACACTATCCTACCCACGCAACTTTGGTGTGGTGAAGCGCAATGTGAAACTCGAAGGTGAGGCCTATTTCGACGTGGCAAAGAATGGCAGGCCCTTTAAGGTTGAAACATCCCACTTGGATATTGCCGTGATGGGTACAAGTTTCGATGTGAAGGCCTACGATGAGGATGAATCGGTGGTTACAACAGTGGTGGAAGGGTGTGTGAAGGTGTTGTCAGACAATGGTTCTGAGTACATTCTCAACCCACAAGACGAACTAACCTACTCCGTACACAGCAAGAACTTTTCCAAAAACCGTATCGAGGATGTGGAAGAGGTGGCTCTGTGGAGCAAAAACCAACTCGTCTTCCGAGGTGAGAACTTCGAGGAGATTGCTGTGATGTTGTCGAGGTTGTACAATGTTGAGGTCGCTTTCCTCTCCGACGAGGTCAAGCAGTACACCTTCTCGGGTATCATCCGCAACAGCAGCCTCCTCAATGTAGTCGAAATTATGAGCCTTACGGCACCGGTAAAGTGCAAGCTCAGTGGCAATATGATTGTCATCAGCGAAGACCCCGAGCGTAGGGCACTATACGAATAGAAAAAAACAAACAAAATTATTAACTTAAAAATTGTGTGTAATAGATGAAAAAACTTGTCAAAAGAGTTCTTTTCATTGTGGCGTGTATGGTCGCACTACCCTCCGTTGTACAGGCACAAATCACACTATCCGTTAAGGACCAAACAATCCAATCGGTCATCAAACAGATAGAGCGAGGTAGCGACTACGTCTTCTTTTACAGCAACTCCCTCCCCGGATTGGACAAGAAGTGCTCACTCACAGTGAAAGACGAAGCCATTGAGACGGTGCTCGCAAAATTGTTTGAAGGCACACGCATCTCATTCACAATCAAAGACGACAAGCAGGTGTCGCTAATGGCTAAAAACGATGCCAAAGCACCCTCGTCAGCACCCAAAACATCAGGGCCGCAAAAATCTCAACTCGTTGCCAAAGGTGTGGTGATGGACGAAAAGGGCGAACCGGTGATTGGTGCCACTGTAACACAGGTGGGCACCACCAATGGTACCTCCACCGATGCTTTCGGTCAGTGGACCCTCGCTCTCTCGCCTGTGGGTGAGCAGATTGTGGAGTTCGAGTATCTTGGCTACGCATCGCAGCGTAGGGCGGTGGATGCCTCCAACCCCTCGATGGTGGTTGCTATGAAAATGGACGCCACACAGCTGGAAGATGTGGTGGTTGTGGGCTATGGCGTGCAGAAGAAGGTCAACCTCACAGGCTCTATTGCCACGGTGAGGGTGGACGAAGGCTTCGCAGACCGCCCCGTAACTAACATTTCTTCGGGTTTGGCAGGTTTGGTCCCCGGTTTGGCCGTTGCACAAGCTTCGGGCGAAGCCGGTAACAACAGTGCCGAGTTGCTCATTCGTGGTATGGGTACCGTCAATGATGCTTCGCCACTGATTGTTATTGATGGTCTACCTGGTCTTACTTTGGACCGTGTGAATATGGAGGATGTGGAGAGTATCTCGGTGTTGAAGGACGCTGCTGCCTCGGCTGTGTATGGTGCTCGTGGTGCCAACGGCGTTATCCTCATCACCACCAAGACCGGTAAGAGCGCACAGAAAACACAGGTCAAGTTTTCATCCTCGTATGCAATCTCGCAGCCTACCAATACATTCCACTTCCTCACCGACTATGCACGTGTGATGCACCTCCAACAGCGTAGGCACGGAGTGAGCGTACTGCTCAAAGACCTCTATTTCAAGGATGCTACGGTGGATGAGTGGTTGGCTATGCAGATGATTGACCCCGTGAACTATCCCAACACCGATTGGTGGGACCAAATTACTCGCACGGGTATTATGCAACGCTACAATATCTCCGCAACGGGTAGTACCGACGTGTCCAACTTCTACGCATCGGGTGGCTACCAGAACGAGGTGGGACAGTTCCTCAACAACGACCACCAGCGATATAACGCACGTTTCAACTACGACTACAAGGTTAAGAACAACATCAACATTGGTGTTCGCTTCGATGGTAGTTGGACAAACACCCAGTCGGCCTCTACGGGTAACCTCTGGAACGCCATCCCCGGCATCTACCCCTACGACCCCGAAACGGGACACTATGGTGGTACGATGGCCTATGGCGAGAGCATTTCGGGTGTGAACAACCCTCTGGCTATGCTCAATAGCACCATCAGCAAACGCAGCCGTCAGGAGGCCAACGCTTCGGCCTACCTCGATTGGTCGCCTCTGAAAGGGCTGAAAATGACGGTGGACTACATCATCCACTTCCAAAACACCTTCTCGGCCTCGGCTCCTATGCCCACTGGCCCTGCGTGGAACTTCCAGACCGACTCGCCAACCGAGTTGATTTATGTGCCCAACAACGCAGGTATCGAGAATAATATCTCGACCGGCTGGAAGAGTCAGTTCTCCACCCGTATCGACTACAATACAACCATCGCACGTAATCACGACATCTCTCTGTTGGCCCTCTACAACGAGGAATCCAACTTCTCACGCTCGCTGGGCGCAAGTAGGGAGGAGCGTATCGACCCCTCGTTGAGCGAGATTAACGCTGCACTGACCAATGTGCAGACCACTTCGGGTACTTCGGCCGCTTCGGGCCTTAGGTCGTTTGTGGGACGTGTGAACTACTCGGCCTACGACCGCTACCTCTTGGAGGTCAATGCACGTTACGACGGATATTCACGCTTCACTCGTGGCCACCAGTGGGGACTCTTCCCTTCGGTGTCGGCAGGTTGGAGGTTCTCGGAGGAGGATTTCTTCCAGACCTATATGCCCGAGGCGTGGAGCAATGGCAAATTCAGGGTATCCTACGGCTCGTTAGGTAACAACACAGGTGTGTCGAACTACCAGCAGCTGAACACCCTCACAAGTACTAAATACTACATCAACGACCAAGTGGTGTCGGGTCTTACAAGTACCAAGATTATCAACGAAAGTCTTACTTGGGAAACAACAACGGTGCTTAACGTTGGTGTTGACTTGGGTTTCTTCAAGAATAGGCTCTCTATCGAGGCCGACTACTACAATCGCCTCACCGAAGGTATGATTCAGAGCACCAACGCATCGATGATGATTGGTGGTCTTTCTACTCCCAAGAAAAATATGGGTAGCCTTCTTAACAGGGGTGCCGAGTTGAACATCACTTGGGCCGACAAGGTGAAAGATCTGCGCTACTTGATTAACTTCAATATTTCGCACAACCAATCGCTGCTGCTTTCGTGGAATGAGTATCTTGATACGGGTACCATCTGGATTGGTATGCCCTATAATTTTGCCTATATGTACCACGATTCCGGTTTTATCAACCAGACTTGGATGGATACTTATAGGGGCGTACCACAGAGCAAATTCCCCGGCGACTTGTTGCTGACGGATGTCAATGGTGATGGTCAGGTAAACCGCTACGATATGGTGGCATACCCCCAATATAATCAAGACCGTCCAACAACCAACTACGGATTCAATACGCAGTTGCATTGGAAGGGATTCTCGCTGTCGATGCTGTGGCAGGGCACCTATGGACGTATGGCCAATTGGCGCACCAGCTATAATAACTTCAACTTCGACACTACGGGCTATGCCCCCACTTGGGACCATTGGAATAAACAGTGGACCTACGACAACCGCTATGGCGAGTGGCCAAGGGCGGGTGGTGGTCAGGCTACGGCCAATATGGAGACTACCAACTATTGGTTTGACGATTTGAGTTACCTACGCTTGAAGAACCTTGAAGTGGCTTACAATCTGCCTAAAAAGATGCTCAAAAACATAGGTATAAGTAACGTGAAAGTCTATTTGTCAGGTACCAACCTTTTGACCTTCACCAAGTTCAGGGGCCTTGATCCAGAGAAGAGCAATCTCAATGACCTCTATCCTCTCAACAAGACCTATTCGTTTGGTATCAACATCACCCTCTAATGTGCAAGGAAGTTATGAATAAGAGTATAAAGAGAATATTGACAGCCGTAGCAGGTGTTGTTCTGTGTGTGAGCTGCGACCCCAATTTGCTCATTGAGTCGCCCACAGACCGCCTGAGCGACACCCAATTTTGGAACTCGCTGGACGATGCCGAAACATCGCTCTATGGCACATTGGCTCACTGCCGCAACGTATTCTATCAGGAGTTCTTCCTCGATGGACACGGCGAGTATGTGAGGATGAACAATAACAAATTCAAACCCTCTGGCTATGGTAGTCGCTTCGATGCAATGTACAAGAGTTGCTACACAGCCATCAACCACCTCAATTACACCATAGACCACACCAACGAATTCCTTAAGGGAGTGTCGGACCCCGATGACGTGGAGATGCTCGAAAGGGTTGTTGGCGAGGCAAGGTTGTGGAGGGCAACAGTCTACCTGAGGCTGGTTGCATTCTGGGGCGATGTGCCTCTGCTGGATCACATCGTTACCGATATGCAGCAAGTGGACACCATTGGCCGTACATCTATTGCCGCTTTGAGGAAGTTTATGGTGGAAGACCTCACTTATGCATTCGAGAAACTGCCCGAGCCGGGTGCCACCATCAAAGGCCGTTCGTCGAAGGTTGCAGCCCTCGCAATGAGGGGTAAGGTGAATCTCTATTGGGCCTCGTGGAACAACTTCGGTTGGCCCGAGGTGGCAGAGATGGGCACCTTCAAGGCAAGCAAAACCGAGGCTTTGAGTGCCTACAAGGCCGCTATGGACGACTTTGAGGATGTTATCAACGACTACGGACTCACACTCTTCCGCGATGGCGAGCCGGGCGATTGGGGTGAGATGGGTAAGTGCGATGTGCTGCCCAACTACTTCTACCTCTTCCAACCCGAAGCTGATGGTTGCTCGGAGATGATTATGACACTCTCCTATGGTGGTCAGGGTACCGACCAGAGTGAGCAGTTGATGTATGAGTTTGGTAATTACAGTACTGAGAAGGCTCCCGGACGACTCACTCCACGCTCGGAGATTATCGACCGCTACCAATCGACCGTCACCGGCGACTTCTGCGAGCCAGTGGTTAGGGACCCCAACGCAAAACTCAAAAATGGCGCTTGCAATCCAGAAACCTACCGCAATAGGGACTATCGTATGAAGGCTACAATGCTGTGGAACGGCGAGAGTATGCCCACGATGATGGAGTTGAAAGACACCGGTGTAAAACGCTATATGTATAAGCAATACACCGGAACTGCAGTTGGCGCAGGAGGTGATGAGTTGGAGTTGCTCACTGTGAGTGAGGATGAAACAGGACTCATCTTCCGTAAGTTCGTGCGCGACCACGCCGGTGCCTACAACAATGAGGGCGACTACGATTTCCCGCTGATTCGTTTGGCCGATGTTTATCTGATGTATGCCGAGGCTGCCAACGAATTCTATGGCGGCTACACCGACCAAGCACTCGCATTGGTTAATAAGGTGCGCCACCGTGGTAACCTCCCCGAGTTAGCTCCCGAGAAGTATAGCACCAAGGAGGCCTTCTTTGAGGCTATCAAACAGGAGCGTATCGTGGAACTCATTGGCGAAGGACAGCGCCAGTTCGACATTCGCCGTTGGAGGGATATTGCCAATGTATTTGGTCCCGCCTATGGCTCGGGTGTTCACTTCTTCGACACCAAAGGCTCCGATAAGGGCAATGTGTGGAAGGCTGCTGACCCAAAGAGTTACCAAAAATGCTATGTGTTCCAATTCCCCACTTCGGAGGTGGACCGTAACCCCAATATTGACCAAACTCCTTGCTGGAACTAACAAAAATGTTGAAATAGAATATGAAAAAGATTTTAATGATATTCACTGCGCTGCTCTTTGGCTCGCTCCTGTGGGGCTGCTTCGATTATGCCATTGACGAGGATGGTCTGTTGGTGAGCGAGGACGGCGGTTGCTATGTGCTCAATTTTGACTTGATTGATACCGACCAAAAGACCGTCAAGTCTTCGGTATATCCTCCCGTGATTGACACCACCAGCTGTACCATCGACATCTATGTTGTCTATGGTGCAGTGTTGGACAATGTCTATCCACGATTCAGTCTGTATCTGAACTGTAAACTTGAACCGAAGATTACGGGTCGTATGGACCTGTCTGATATGCAACCCCGCCAGTGGGACGTGATTTCGGGCAACCGCAAGGTTAGGAAGACCTACACCGTTTACTTCCACGAAGAAGAACCCATCAAATAAGACCAAAGAGAACTATGAAAAAGACGATTTATTTGTTGATTTGTTCGTTGTTTGCGGGCCTGATGCTGGGTTGTAATTCGCCCGAGGGTCCTACGACTCTGCTGAAAAACGACTGCTTGCACCGCTCGTGGGGTATCCATATGGTGGGCGAGGAGTTGGTGTTTGCCTATGCGGCAGCGATGCCCTATGGTACGGGCAAAATTGAGTCAATGAAGGTAACGGCCTCTATCGCAGGTGGCCCCTCCACTCGCTTCGACACCCGTGCCTACAAGACTTCTCAGGCAGGTGTGGAGGTTGGCACCACCGTGGCAACCAACATTCCGCAGACAAACCCTTGTTCGAGCAAGGTTGACCTCATTGTTGATACCTGCGCTATCACTCTGCGCTACTACTATGAAATTCCCGAAGAGGCTCGCGACAAGGATGTAACCTTCACATTCTATGCTTCGGCCGACAATGGTGAGGTGGTAAGCTACGAAATGGGCCCCATCCACTGCTCTCGTCAGGACTGTAGAACAGGCTTGGAGGCCAACAACGAGCGTTGCTACATCTCCATTGAGGATATGGCTGTTTATACCTATGATGAGGTTGTGGCAGGCAATAAGAGTGTGGACATCATCTACACCTACAAAACCGTAAAAACCCCCACCTCTCCTTCTGGTAGCAGTTCTATTGGTGGTCTGAACAAGTGCTTTATGGCACCCACCACCGAGGCAATCAATCGTATTGAAGAACTCAAAACTATTCAGTTGCCTCCCGTGGAGCGCAACACCAAACTCCGTGAGTCGGCCCACGCAAAGGATGAGGTTATCGAGCAGAGCAAGTGGCACCTCTACATCACCGATGAGGACTTTGCAGCACTCGATTTCCGCCCAAGTCCTGTGGGTATGGGCTATTCCAACTTGGTTACCAACTTTGTTACGGAGTACAACTGTATTTGGATAGAGAGCGAAGATGGTAGGTATAGGGCCTGGATGTGGGTTAATACTCCCAGCTCGGACCTCACAGACCAGATTACCTTTGGTATGAAACGCTATGAGGTGAAGTAGAGGAGAGTGTAACGAAATACTTATTAGCGAAGTAGGATGAAACGATTGTTTCTCATATCGGCTCTTATGATATGGGTGTGGAGTGGTATGGCGCAGGAGCCTGCCGACTCTACACACCCGCGTATCTTTATGCGCAAAGGAGAGCAGAAGGCCTTGGTGGATAACATTGTTGCCGATGCTGCTTGGACGCAGATGCACGAAGCCTTCATTGAGGAGTGCGATTTTCTGTGTAATGTTGCTCCGATGGAGCGTGTCTTGGAGGGGCCGAGGTTGCACGGTGTGTCGTGTGAGGTGCTCCGCAGGGTGCTCTTTTTGAGTTATGGGTGGCGCACTACGGGCGAGGAGAAGTATGCTCAGAGGGCCGAGAAGGAGGCCCTGCAAGTGTGCCGAAACTTTGTGGATTGGAATCCCAAACACTTCCTCGATGTGGCCGAGATGACGGTGGCGGTGGCTATCGCCTACGATTGGCTCTACGATTGGCTCTCAGAAGGAAGCAAGGCCGAGCTTGTGGAGGCCATTGTTACAAAAGGTTTGGAGCCCTCGCTCAACGACAAATACAATCAGGCATTTGTCCACAAGAAAAGTCGTTACTCCAATTGGGGACAAGTGTGCCACGGTGGACTTGCCATTGGTGCAATTGCCGTACACACCGAGAGGCCAGAGATTGCAGAGCGCATCATTGCCCGTAGTGAGGAATACATAAAACTACCGATGGGTAAAGCCTACCCGCCCGAAGGTTGCTATCCCGAGGGATTTGGCTATTGGGCTTTTGGTACCCAATACAACATTCTCTTTATTGCCGCAATGGAGAGTTATTTCGGCTCGGAGAGGGTTGAGGGCTACAAGGCTATGCCCGGATTTGTGGAGTCGGGAACATTCTCGCAGCAGCTCATTACCCCGATGCTGAAAACTTTTGGCTACTCGGACAACAGCACCCGCATCTACCTCGAACCCGCAACTATGTGGTTCAACTCGGTGAGGCCCGATGCACAACTCTACTATATGCAGGCACGTCTTTTTGAGGAATTCAACAAGACCAAATCGTATGTTAAGACCATAAAAAATCGTCTTATGCCACTGATGTTGGTGTGGGGCGCAGGTTTTGGCGAGGGCCCAACGGTGCACCTTGCCAATGCCGAGAAGCCCACAAAGAACTTCTATCTCGGCAAGGGCGAAAATTCGGTGTGTGTGATGCGCACGGGTTGGACCAAGGAGGATATCTATTTGGGCGTGAAGTCGGGTAGGCCCGACAATTTCCACGGTCATATGGACATTGGTAGTTTCTACCTCGAAGCCGCCGGCATAAGGTGGTCAACCGACCTCGGCAGCGACCACTATGGCGACATTGCGAAGGCAAAGATTAGTATGTTTAAGATGACACAGGATAGTCCGAGGTGGAACGTACTGACCAAGTACAACAACTTTGCCCACAGCACAACATATCCGGAGGGTGTCTATCAGAAGGTGGACGGTCAGTGCTACTTTGAGGAGTGGTCCGACGAGCAGGGCGATATGTTTGCACAAACGGATATTACCCCCGTATATGAGGGCCATTTGAACTCGCTTGTGCGTAGGGTAAGCCTGCGTGGAAGGAGCGTGAGCGTGGAGGATAGGGTTGTAAATGGCGACAAGGAGCAATGTATGGTGTGGAATATGACCACGTTGGCTACCGAGGCTAAGGTGAACCGCCATCGCAACGCCATCACCCTCTATAGTGTTGATACTATGGGTGTTAGAAAAACGCTTGAGCTAAAAGTGCGATTTGGGAAAAAGTGCAACTATGAGGTTGAGTTTGTGCCTGCCACCAATCGTAACGACTATGAGAATGACAACAAGGGTGCCTCGTGGTTGCGCATCAAATATGCCCTCGCACCACAAGAGAAGCAGACCTTGAAGGTGGCCCTAAGGCCCAAGAAATAGTGTGGAATAAGTATACAAAAACGGTAAAAAATATGACATTGAAGAAGATTTTGAAACAGGTGTTTTGTGTGGGCCTTGCGGTTTTCTGCATATCGCTCTGCGCTTGCACTCCGGAGCCAAAGCCCAAACCACTTCCCGGCATTGACGATGAGGATGAGGTCAGCACTACTCCCGACAATCCCAATGGAGCCCTCCTGACTACTGCCCACCCACGTCTCATTTGGAGCAAGGGTGAGGAGAAGGCGTTGATGCGCAACATCAACTCCGATGTGCGTTGGAAACGACTGCACGAGGCTATCCTGAGCGAAACAGAGAATGTGCTCACGTTGGCTATGCAGGATTTCACTCCCAATGCCCGTGGCGAATTCCACTCGAAGGCTTGCGAGGAGGTGCGCAGAGTTCTCTTTTTGGCCTACTGCTATCGCACCACAGGCGAGCAGAAGTATCTGACCAAGTGTAAGGAGATTATCGCACACGTTTGCGGACTTGCAAGCTGGAACCCCAACCACTTCCTTGATATTGCCGAGCTGACCTTTGCGATGTCATTTGCCTACGATTGGCTCTACGATGCACTCACTACCGATGAGCGTGCAGCCATTATTACCAGCATAAGGGACAAAGCGCTCTTGATTTCGGAAACGGGTACCCCCGGGGCAAGTGCCGAGCAGAAGGACTACGAACTCCGCTGGATGGATATGGAGAGTAACTGGAATCAGGTGTGCCACGGTAGCCTTGCCATTGGTGCTGCCGCCATCTACGAGTCGGAACCTGAAATTGCCGAGCGAATCATCAAACGCTCCAAAGAGAAGATTATGATTCCTATGCAGGGCGAGTACCCTCCTATGGGTGCCTATCCCGAGGGTATCGGCTATTGGGGCTACGGTACGGCACTCAATGCCATATTTATCAATGTGATGGAGACCTGCTTTGGTCTGACGTCTATGTCGGAAATCAGGGCCGTACAGGGCTTTATGCAGACGGGCCAATACTACTCGCAACTAATCACCAACACGCTCAACACCTTTGCTTTTTCCGACAATAGCACCTCGTTATTGCTGCCCGAGCAATGCATCTTCTGGTTCTATGCACAGACCACCGACCCAACTCTGCTCTACTATCAGGCCAAGTTGGTGGATAAGTTTACCGACCCCGCAACCGACTACAATAACAATGGTAAACCATATTCGAAACAACTCGTTACGGGTTCCTATGCTCGCCACTTGCCACTGATGATGGTGTGGGGTGCAGGTACGAGTGGCACCGTTACGGCAAATTTGGATTTGGGCACCCAGCCTTCGTCGCTCTACTACATCGCCGAGGGTAAAAACCCCATCTGTGTTATGCGCAGCGGTTGGGATACCACCGATTGGTGGGTGGGATTTAAGGCAGGTAACCCCAGCTGCCCCCACGGACATATGGACGTAGGATGTTTCTTGTTTGAGTATGGCGGTGCAAGGTTTGCTGTGGACTTGGGTAGCGATAGCTACAACAAGGTAAGTTCCCACATCAGCACTTCGCTCTTTGATATGACCGAGAATAGCGCACGTTGGCACAGTCTTTTGCGCTACAACAATAGGAGCCACAATACGCTCACCATCAACAACAAGTTCCAAAAACTCGAAACCAAGTCGGACTTCATTGAGAACTCCTCCGACGAGATGAAGCAGTATGCAGTTGCCAACCTTACTCCGTCCTATGAAGACCAAGTAAAAACCTTTAAGCGTGGTGTGGCCCTGATGGAGAAAAAGTATCTTGTCGTTGAGGACTACATTGAGGCAACTTCGTCTGTGGATGCGGATGTGGTGTGGAATATGACCACCAAGGCAACTTTCGGTGGCTATGATGCCTCCACGGGTATCATCACTTTGAAGGGTAAGAATAGTGCGAGCAAAACCTACACCATCAAACTGAAAGTCGTTGTGGATACCCCCACGGCTATTACTGTTGAGTGTACGCCCGTGTCGGACCACTTGCAGAGTTTCGAAACAGCAGCAGCCAACCACTATTTCCTGCGCATCAAATACAAAGTGCCCAAAGGCACCTCACAGCGTATGAAGTGCTATTTCCTGCCAGATGGCGTAAGCACTTCAACGACAACTGCAAACCTTGTAAAATAACCACAAAATCAGAATAGCAATAGATATGAAAAAAGCTTTCCCCTTGTGTGCGATAGTGGTTCTTATGGCTTTGGCAGTATCGTGCGCCGATGCCCACATCAAGTTCGCACGTATGTCCGACAAGGCATTTGAGAATGCCATAGAACAGTATGCCCCTTTAGCAGATAGTATGATGGCCAATCGTCCTGGCCGTTTGCCACACTCCATTAAGCCCGATGGTACGTTGGCGGATGTCCCACCAATTTCGTGGGTTAGTGGCTTCTTCCCCGGCTCGCTGTGGTATATCTATGAGTACACCGGCAATGAGGCTTTCAAAGCCTATGCCGAGCACTTCACACACTATCTGGAGAAGATTCAGCACGTAACCAAAACCCACGACCTCGGCTTTATGATGTATTGCAGCTATGGCAATGCCTACCGCCTGACAGGTAAGGAGGAGTACAAAGATGTGGTCGTAACTTCGGCCAAGAGTCTTTCGACTCGTTTTAGCCCCGTGGTTGGATGTATCAAATCGTGGGAGCCTCGTGTGGGTTGCAATGGTGTTGACCAATGGGATTTCCCTGTGATTATCGACAATATGATGAACCTCGAATTGCTTTTTGAGGCCACTCGTCTGTCGGGCGACTCCACCTTCCATAAGATGGCTGTGAGCCACGCCAACAATACGATGCAAAACCACATTCGCCACGAGGACTATTCGACCTACCACGTTGTGAACTACAATCCCGAAACGGGTGCAGTGGAGCACCAGCGTACTCAGCAGGGTTTTGCCGACAACTCCACTTGGTCACGTGGTCAGGCGTGGGCTATCTATGGTTTCACGCTCTGCTATCGCTATACTGGCGATGTGGCCTATCTCGAAATAGCCAACAAGTTGGCCGACTTTGTGATAAACAACCCCCGCCTGCCCGAGGATGCAATTCCCGTGTGGGACTACAACGTGGGCGAGGAGGGATTTGTACCCGTGAAAGAGTACACCCCCGAACAGATAGCCCAAAAGCCGAGGGATGCTTCGGCTGCGGCTGTGATGGCTTCGGGTATGTTGGAGTTGGCAACATACAGCAACGAAGCACAGGCTGCAAGGCTTGTGGCCACTGCCGAGAAGATGTTATGCTCGCTCTCTTCGAAGAACTACACCGCAAAGGTGGGCGAAAACAAGCGTATGCTGTTGATGCACTCCGTTACGGCTTTCCCCGTTGGACGTGAGATTGACGTGCCATTGAGTTATGCCGACTACTACTATCTCGAAGCGTTGTTGAGGTGGAATAAGATTTTTGGTGCCAAATAGTTGAAACACAAAAAATAGAACGATATGAAAAGATTTTATTTTGCACTTATTGTGGTCCTTGCGACACTTGCAGTGGCGTGTAACCCTGAGGACGACGGCTACCTCATCATCCAAAACACCCCCATACGTAGCCAAGTGAAGGTTACGCTGGACTTTGTGGTGGATGAGAATATGGGCACCAAGACCCTCGACTTTGCCATCGGCACCAAACCTTCGGTTATGGACCCAGAGGCAGTGGCTTCAACGGAAGTGAGTCGTGCTGGAGAGAGTGTTACCATCACCACCCTTCACGTTTTCCAATTCAGTTCGCAGGGCTTGATGTTTACATCTGAAAAGATTGACGTTGCAGGTGGACAAAGTGTTGAACCAACACTCACTACGGGCCTCGGCCAGATTATCTACATCGTGGCTAATGCAGGCGCCTACGACTTCTCAAAGGTTACCGACCTTGCCTCGTTTGAGAGCCTAACATTCCCTATGGATAACATTGCTTCCGATGCCGACATCCCACTGGTTGGCTGTGTGAAGGGCGTTGATATTGAGCCTCTGGGCGAGGGCGTTGGAAAGGTGTCGGTCGGCGGACAACCATTTGAGATTGCCATCAAGAAGATTCTCTCGAAGGTGGTACTCACCTACAACTTTGACGTTGCCGATGCTGTGCTGAGCCAAGTGGTGCTGGCCGATGTTCCCACCTCGGCTCCTTTTGTTGAGCCGGCGGTTGACGGCGTGTTGAGTTTCTTCCCCGAGGGCGCTGTAGCTACCAACTTTACCGACAATGTTGTGGCTGTGGAGGGCGCAGGTACTACTTCTGGTACGCTCACGTGGTATGTGTCCGACAACATTCGTGGCGCTGTTGAGGAGTTTACCGAGCAGTCGCTCAAAAACCCCGCTTCGGCCCCCGAACACAGTACACACATCAAATTCTCGGCTAATGTGAACAATAGCACCAAGATTTACCACTACTCGCTCTATGTTGGCGAGGACAACTGTGGCGACTTTAACGTCTATCGTGGCAACACCTACAATATCACCGTTAATATTGATGACAAGGGTACCGAGATTGACCGCAGGATAGAGGTGGAGACTCCTCCTGTGATTATCATTGACCCCTGGGTGGAGCCTGCTAACTGCTATATGGTTGCTCCTGGTGAGGAGGTTGTTATTGGTGCCCGTAAGGTTGTGGGCAATGTGGATAACGATCTCTTGGAGGGTAAGACCTTTGCCGATGCAGTAATCGTTTGGCAGACCAAAGAGAACGACGAGTTGGCACTCGGTGGCGCCGATGCTGTGGCGTATAGTGTTGACGAGAATGGTGCCGAGATTATCACCGTTAAGGCTGCTGCCGAGGGTAACGCTTTGGTGGCTGTGAGGGATGCAGCAGGCGAGATTTTGTGGAGCTGGCACATTTGGGTTACGGCCTATAATCCCGAGGAGGAGAACTTTGTGTACAACAACACAACCTTTATGAATCGCTCGTTGGGTGCTCTGAACTATCGCAAGGGCGAGGCCCGCACTGCAGGTTGGCTCTACCAGTGGGGCCGCAAAGACCCATTCCCACCAACTGCTACCGAGGGCACCAAGGGCGAGAATGCTCCCATTCAACTCTATGATGCCAATGGTACACTGCTGCCCGCAGTTGATACCAATAGCGAACTTGACTCGCAGATTCCCAAGGCGGATGTGGGTATGGCTGATTCCAATTTGGCCTTTTCGATTGCCAATCCCTACACATTTATCTATAACACCATTAACAAAAGTAATACGGCAGCACAGCCCATACACTGGATTACCAGCAACGCCAATTCGGATGCTATTACTGCTTCTTTGTGGAGTGGTGTGAAGAAGACGGTCTATGACCCCTGCCCCGCAGGATGGCAGGTGTCGGCAACCAACTTCTGGACCAACGACCCCGATAAACACAACTCGTTGACCTATACGGGCGGAGCAACCACCTATGACGAAGATGCTAATGGCTCGATTGTTAATGTGTTAGACAAAGAGTCAGTGTGGTTCCCCTTCCAGGGATATCGTAAGGCACTCAATCAGGGTGTACAGGGCAACTGCGGCGATGTGGCCGTTGTTTGGTCTGTTAATTGCCACGCTGATGCGCTCCGTACTTGGGCTGTGAAGATTCGTGCAGCCGATTATCGAACAATGATTGATTACCCTAGGGCTGACGGCCTGGCAGTTCGCTGCGTGAAGATTGCACAATAACTATTGGATATAGTAGAAAACACAGCTGAAGGAATTCCCTTTGGCTGTGTTATTTTTGTTTAGTCGGCTTTTGGTGTGTGGACGATTTGTTGGTCGAGTCAAAATATGTGGTCGTGTATAAAAATCAGTGAGTGTTGTGTGAGTGCCGATGTGAATTATTCTGCAATGCTTTGATGCTTCGCATATAACCGAAGTAAACACCTTCCCCAACGGAATCACGAAAAAAAGGAGTCGAAACAATCGACTCCTTTTTTTCGTGATACGTATTCGACCACCACTCCACAAGAAATGGGATGTTTGCGGAGGGGACACAATGATATTTTGCTGTTAATGGCTGTTTCGCAGTTGTGCCATCTCCGCAAACATCACGTTAAATAAGAGGCAGTTTAGATTGCCGTGTGGGGCATTTTGGGTAAAATTTTCATTTTCTCAATTTTTATATCTACTTTTGTGGCTTAAAGGTGTGAGAATGCAGAGATTTATTACACATATTGTTGGGGCTGTAGCACTGATGGCCAATTCATTGCAGAAGTTGGGTTTGAGGAAAGCACAACTAATCGTGGTGGCTATGGTGGTGGCGGTGGCCACTCCCGTGGGTGCACAGCAGGCTCTCACACGTGCGCAGTACATCGAAAAGTATGCCCCAATGGCTGTGGAGAGTCAGCTCCTCTATGGTATCCCCGCAAGCATCACACTCGCACAAGGGTGTTTGGAGTCGGGCAATGGCAACTCAAGGCTCGCACGAGAGGCCAACAACCACTTTGGCATAAAGTGTGGCGGCTCGTGGGATGGTCCCTCGCTCGCTCACGATGACGATGCCCCGCAGGAGTGTTTCCGAAAGTATGAGTCGGTGGCCGAAAGTTATGTGGACCACGCACTATTTCTCTCCGAGAGGGAGCGTTACCGCTCGCTCTTCGACCTTGACCCCAAGGACTACAAAGGGTGGGCACGAGGACTCAAGGCGGCAGGCTATGCCACCAATCCCGCCTATGCCGACCTGCTCATCAGGATAATCGAGGAGAACAACCTCCAGAGGTTTGACAACGCTATGCTGGCCGACTATGTTACCCCCGTGGTGGAGCAACCCGCCACCGAGAAGCAACCCGCCGCCGATACCCCCACCGAGGAGGGTGCAGAGGGTGTGGCCGAGCAGGAGCAAGAAGAGGTGGTGCCCGAGGAGCCCGTGAGGGTGGATGTGGACAATATGGTCCTGCCATTGGAGAGCCTTGGGGGCTATGGCATCTATGCCGACAGAGATGGCCGCTACGTGGTGGCCGTGGGCACCGAAAGCCTGCAACACATCGGCCGCAAATTGGGCCTCTCGGCTCGTGCGCTGGCCAAAATCAACGCCCTTGACCGCAACGCACCACTCGCCGCAGGACAAGTGGTAAGAATTGAATAGAAAAACAACCACCGTCAGACGTCAGACATTGACGTTAGACGTTAGACAAAAAAAATTATATGGACTCACAAGCCGATTTACGTTCACAAATCAAAGGCCTTTTGGTCAGCAAATCGAACCTCAAACAGCAGGTTTTCGACAACACTTTCAACCTCTTTGCCGAACTCAAAGATGTTCTGCACGAGTTCTCCACCGAATTAGATGAAGAACTCGATGACAAAATCGACAAGCGCATCCGCATCGACTACATCGACAAGGGTAAATCGGAGGCTCGTTTGCAAGTGGCTGCCGATATGTTGGTGTTCGCAATGCACACCAATGTGTTCACTTTTGAGAAGGAGCACCGCATTTGGCACAACCAGTATGTGCAGAGCGATAGGGCCAACAGCTACTGTGGCGTGATTAACATCTACAACTTCTTGGCCGACTCCTTCAAGAACAAACGTGCCGATGACGAGGGCTACCTCATCGCCCGTATCTTTGTCAATAGGGAGGGTATGTTCTTCGTTGAGGGCAAGCGTCAGGAGAGGTGGCGTGTGGATGAGTTTGGCCGTGAGCGCATCTCGCGCGAGGCTATCTTGGAGATTCTCCAAAGGGCTATTCTCTACGCCCTCGGCTTTGACCTACTGATGCCCTCCTACGACTCCATCAAGCGCGTGAACGTGGAGCAGTTTGACTCCCGCAGCGAGAACACCCAGTTCCAGACCGGCAAACGACTTGGCTACGAGTTCCTTGCCGATGACATTTAGCAGACAACCAGACCCCAACAAAAATTTTCGTTTTCCCCAAAAAAGGACCAATCGTTATGATAGAACAACAGAACAATATCACCACCACACCCGCAGAGAAAAAACCGGGAATTGTACGCCGCTTGTACGACTGGATGCTCTCGTGGGCCGACAGCAAGTGGGGCGGGCTTGCACTCTTCCTCTTTGCAATGTGCGAGAGTATTTTCTTCCCCGTGCCACCCGATGTGTTGCTCATTGCACTCTGCATCGGTGCCGTGGCCAAGTCGTTCAAATATGCACTCATCTGCACCGCAGGTTCGGTCTTTGGAGCCATCATCGGCTTCGGTTTGGGTGCCTTTGCGTGGGATTTGGTAGACGGTTGGTTCATTCCCGCTGTGTTCTCGCAGGCAGCCTTTGATAGCGTGGGCGTGAAGTACTCCGAGTGGAATTTTTGGCTCGTCTTCACCGCAGGTTTTACCCCCATACCCTACAAACTCATCACCATCTCGGCCGGTGTGTTCCTCGGTGTGAAGGACTTTTTGATTTTCATCATTGCATCCTTTGTTAGTAGGGGTTTGAGGTTTACGCTGGTGGCAGGACTCATCTACAAATTCGGTGCGCCCATCAAGAAATTCATTGATAAGTACTTCAACCTCTGCGCTTTGGCCTTCACGGTGCTGCTTATCGGTGGTTTTCTGCTCATTAAGTATGTGCTCTAAGGGAAGGAACACCCCACCGGCGCAGACCACACAACAAACCACTCACCCACACCACCACACACATCCCTATGGATATATTCGGACTTATCGGCAAACCCGTGAGCCACTCGATGTCGGCGGAGTATTTCACTCGCAAATTTGCCGCCGAGGAGTGCCTCGACACCAAAGCATACCTGCTCTTTGAACTCGACACCATCGGGGACCTCAAAGGGCTCCTTGCATCGCAACCCGACCTGCGAGGACTTAATGTTACCTACCCCTACAAAAAGGAGATTATCCCCTACCTGCACTCCCTCTCGCCCGAGGCTGCACGCATCGGTGCGGTGAACTGCGTGAGGGTGGAGGATGATGGTAAACTCGTGGGCTACAACACCGACTATATGGGCTTTGGCACCTCGTTGAGTGAGTTTTTGGGCAATCACAAACCCAAGGCCCTTGTGCTGGGCACAGGCGGTGCCTCACAAGCGGTGCAGGCTTGGCTTGCGGACAACGACTTTGAGTTCCTGACCGTGTCCCACTCGGGCAAGGGCAACTTGAGCTACGAGGAACTCACCGCGCAGATTATGGAGGAGTATAGGCTCATCATCAACACCACACCGCTGGGTATGGCCCCCCTGCTGGGCGAGTGTCCCCCTATTCCTTATGACCTTGTGTCGGAGGAGCACTTCCTCTTTGACCTCATATACAATCCGGCCACCACGGAGTTTCTGCACCGAGGCCAGATGCGAGGTGCGGCCGTGTGCAACGGACAACGAATGTTTGTCTGCCAAGCGGAGGCCTCGTGGCGTGTCTACGGCCGATTGTAGCCGAGCACCACTATTTTGGCTCAGTTGGAGTCAAGATATATGACAATACGAAATAAAGGAAGCCGAGAGTGATTTCTCGGCTTCCTTTTTGCAGCTGCCGCAGGGGCCAAGCGAGGATTGACTGCGCTGCGCTTGTCTTTCCTCTTACGCTGCCGCAGGGGCGCTTTCAAAGCAAACAATGAGTCAGGGCGACAACGAGTGTCGCCCTCTTCTTTTTTTGTTGTGATGGGCTTTTGTGAGTAAACTCCCAAGCCGAGGATTGGCCAACACTTCGTGTTGCCCTTTCCTCTGCCGCTGCCGCAGGGCGCTTTCAAAGCAAACAATGAGTAAGGGCGACAACGAGTGTCGCCCTCTTCTTTTTTTTGTTGTGCTGGGTGTATGTGAACAAGTTCCCACACCCCGCGCAACAAAAAAAGGTGAAACTTTCGTTTCACCTTCTCATTGTTTGCTTTGAGCTGTTTCCGAGGATTGAACTCGGGACCTCTTCCTTACCAAGGAAGTGCTCTACCACTGAGCTAAAACAGCATTTACTTCCTAAAAGCGGGACAAAAGTACAACGTTTTTTTTTACTATGCAACTTTTCGTGAACTTTTTTCACTTTTTTACTCCACACACACTCTCGGCCTTACTCCACAGTAGCCACGCACACCCCACCCAAACAATGCTCCCTTCAACCTCAACCAACTTTCTCCCACCACACTCCACAAAAAATATTTCGCACACATACCACCAACTTTCAACTCTTTTTTGTACTTTTGGAGTGTTGTAATTTGCATAAAACTATATGTACGACTACAAATCTCTTGAACGAGTGATTGTTACACTCGGCATTGCATTCGCCGCCGTGTTGGCGGTGTTGCTCTTTTCGTGCCGACCGCTGGGTGGGTTTGCCCTAATCTCCGCCCTCTTTATGGTCGTCATCGCTCTCTACCTCATTCTCATTCCGCGCAAACTAATCGGCGAAATGAAGGATATGGAGCAAACTATCGAGAACTACAAAAAGCAACTGCAAAAGCAGAAATAGCCCCAAGAAAAAAACCTTAAAACCACTCACCATATCAAACAATCCAACCCCTATGAAACGAATTCTCATCGCCGGAGCAGGCGGACAAATAGGAACGGAACTCACCACTCACTTGCGCAAAATCTACGGCCCCGAGAACGTCATCGCTGCCGACCTGCGCGATTGCCCCACACTGGCCTACGATGGCCCCTTTGAGATACTCAACGTGCTCGACCGTGAAGCCTATGCCGCCCTTGTAAGGGGCTACAACGTGGACACCATATTCAACCTTGTGGCCGTGCTCTCCGCCACGGGCGAAAAGAACCCACAAGGGGCGTGGAACATCAATATGGGTGCCCTGATGAACTCATTGGAGATTGCACGTGAGTATGGGTGTGCGCTCTTCACCCCGAGTAGCATCGGAGCCTTTGGTGGCGAATTTCCAAGGGATAACACCCCGCAGGATGTGGTGATGCAGCCCGACACCATCTACGGTGTGTGCAAGGTTACGGGCGAACTCCTCGGCAACTACTACCACAGCCGCTTTGGTGTGGACACCCGCAGTGTGCGCTTCCCCGGCATCATCTCCAACGTAACAATGCCCGGAGGTGGCACCACCGACTATGCCGTGGAGATTTTCTACGAGGCCGTGAGCAAGGGCCACTACACCTGCCCCGTGCCGGCAGATGTCTATATGGATATGATGTATATGCCCGATGCGCTGAAAGCCATCGTGGACCTGATGGAGGCCGACCCGCAGAGGTTGCGCCACCGCAATAGTTTCAACGTTACGGCGATGAGTTTCACGCCGGAGATTATTGCTGCCGAGATACGCAAGCACATCCCCGAGTTCACGATGGACTACGCCGTGGACCCAGTGAAGGAGCAGATTTCACGCAGTTGGCCCAACAAGTTAGACGACACCTGCGCTCGCGAGGAGTGGGGCTGGAGCCCCGACTGGGACCTCGCCTCAATGGTGGAGGATATGCTCCGTGCGGTAAGGGCCAAACTCGGCAAAAACCAATAAGGGCAAGGAGTTAGGAATTAACGGCAGACGGTAGTAGACCGTTCTACATAAGTAGTAACAAGGTATGACCCCACTTGCAGAGAGATTAAGGCCACAGAGCCTCGATGAGTACATCGGCCAACAACACTTGGTCGGTGCGGGTGGTGTCATCCGCAAATTCATTGAAGGTGGTAACATTCCTTCGTTCATACTGTGGGGCCCTCCCGGTGTGGGCAAGACCACTTTGGCCAAGTTGGTAGCCCTTGCTTTGGGGCGTCAGATGTTCACCCTCTCGGCCATTGCGAGTGGTGTGAAGGAGGTGAGGGAGGTGATTGAGGCCGCCAAGAAGAGCCGCTTTTTCTCCTCGGCTGCGCCCATACTCTTCATAGACGAGATACACCGCTTCAACAAGGCACAGCAGGACTCGCTGTTGGGTGCCGTGGAGCATGGTGTGGTTACGCTGGTGGGAGCCACCACGGAGAACCCCTCCTTTGAGGTCATCTCGCCACTGCTGTCGCGCTGTCAGGTCTACGTGCTCAAGGCGATGAACGAGAGCGAGTTGCAGACCTTATTGGAGAGGGCCATAACGAAGGATAAGTACCTCGTGGATAGGGGTGTGAAGGTGGAGCAGACGGCCGCTCTGTTTGAGTTTTCGGGTGGCGATGCAAGGAAGTTGCTCAACATCATTGACATTATGGCGGGTGCGAGCGAGGGCGAGATTGTCATCAACGACCAGAGGGTGATTGACTGCCTGCAACAGAACATTGCTCTCTACGACAAGAATGGCGAACAGCACTACGACATCATCAGTGCCTTCATCAAGAGCGTGCGTGGCAGCGATGCCGATGCAGCCATCTACTACTTGGCCCGAATGTTGGCCGGAGGTGAGGATGTGAAGTTCATTGCCCGCAGGCTTGTGATTTTGGCTGCGGAGGACATTGGCCTTGCCAACCCCAATGCGCTACTGCTGGCCAACGCCTGCTTTGATGCGGTCCACAAGTTGGGTATGCCTGAGGCACGCATACCGCTTGCGGAGGCGACCATCTACCTTGCCAACAGCCCCAAGAGCAACTCGGCCTACCTTGCCATCAACGAGGCAATGTCGGTGGTTGAGCACGACACCACCAACCGCCCTGTGCCACTCCACCTGCGCAATGCGCCCACCAAGTTGATGGACAAGTTGGGCTACGGGCAGGGCTACAAGTATGCCCACGACTACGAGGGCCACTGGGTGGAGCAGGAGTTTATGCCTGCCGGAATGGAGGGCCGCAAGTTCTACACCCCCCAGAACAAGCGTGAGAGCGATGCCATCGCTTGGAAGGAGGCACTGCGGGCCAAAAAATAAATAGTAAAGAGTAAAGAGTAATTAGTAAATATTTTTTTCTAAAGACCTTAAGGGCCTTAAGGACCTTAAAGCCCTTAAAGGCCTAGAAGCAATAGAAGCCCTAGCAGCCCCAGTGGCCCCAGTGGCCCCAGTAAAACACACAACCGAGCGAGAGGATTTCTCGCTCGGTTGTTTTTCTCTCTCATTTCCCCACGCAGTTGCTCACACGGAAGGTGGAGCCGAGGATGCGCTTTTTGATGGTGTGGTTGCACTCGGCCTCAATGATACCCGTGAGCACATCGGGTGCATCGTGCCAGCGGTTGGAGCGGAAGCGGCGGTTGTAGTTCACAAGGTGCACCGCCAACTCGGGCCAACGCTCGCGCCAATCTTTCGGCCAGCGCAGAGTGCGCAACACCGTGGATGCATTGGAGAGTATGCGCGACTCCTTGTTGGCACTCTGATGAAACCACCCCACCGTAACCTTCGGGGCCAAGCGTTGGATGTTGCGTGCAAACCCTCGGCCACCGTTGTTGCTCTCAATGAGCGCCTCGCGGGTACCATTGCGCACGAGCATTTCGGCCACCTGTGGCTCGGTCTGCTCCATATGTTCGCGCGAGTAGACCACATCCTCCACATAGACCAGCCCATCCTCGCCCACCGCATAGCACACCGAGCAGAGGTAGTCATCGCCCGTGTCGGCGGTGTCGGTGTAGTTGGCCTTGCGCACCACCTCGGCGGGGAGGGCATCGTAGGTGCTCCACCCATCGCCATAGAGCAGTCCGGCAGCATCGGAGGGGCGCCCCTGATACATAGCCTCAAACTGGAGCGCATCGAGCCTACGCTTCTCAACGAGCAACTCGGCCGAGTGTCGCTCGGGCCAAAGTGCTTCGCCAATCTCACGCGGGTCAAACTCGGTGGGCGGGGTGGTTTTGAGTGCTTCGAGGTTGAGCAAGAGCCAATCGGTGGGTGCGAGGGTGTCGAGTTGTTCCCACGTTTCGAGTTCCACCACCCTCTCCTTCTCCATTATGCGCCCCACAAGGTCCTCCTTGTGCCAGCGGGTGAAGACGATGAGTTCCTGCGAGAGGTTGTGCTCGCGGGTGCGCACCACCGAGGTGTACCACTCCCAGCAGTTCTCCCTGATGGTGGGCGAGTTAGCCTCCATTGCGTCTTTGTAGAGGTCGTCAATTATGAATACATCCACAGGGTTGCCCGTGAGCGAGCCCTCACGCCCCACCGCCACAAGGTCGCCACCGGTGCCCACAATCTCGGTAAGTTCGGAGGTGCGCTGATAGCCCCCACTGCGCCCTGCAGCCTTGATGGTGGTGTCGGGAAAGAGTGCCGCATAGGCGGAGGAGTCGATGAGTCGCTGGATGCGCTTGTTGAACTTTTGGGCCAGCGAGGCACTGTAGGAGGCTATGGCCACGTGTAGCGAGGGGTTGAGTCCCAACATATAGGAGGGCAACAACACACTTGAGCCGAGCGACTTGCCGTGCTGTGGGGGCACGGTAATTATGAGCCTACGCACCCTGCCCTGAGCGAAGGCCTCAAGGAGTGCGTAGTATCGTGTGTGGAAGGGCGTTGCGCTGAACGAAGGCGACACCGCCCTTGCAAAATCAATCAAAGACATAGGTTAAAATTGAGAATTGAGAATTGAGAATTGAGAATTGTGAATTGAGAATTGAGAATTGTGAAAGTTGCGAGTAAGCGAGTGCTGAGGGGGCTTGCTGGCATCCAAAGGCTCGATAGAGTGCAGACCTAACATCTACACAAAACTG
>JAFQNC010000005.1 GCA_017396085.1 Tidjanibacter sp.
CCACATCAGTTATGACGTCTCGTATTCTATTCCTTCTGCCGCTATTCGCAATGATTTCCTGCGGAAAAGTCACTCCGGCTGATAATGGTGAAGAGCCTTCAAACCCGGATAACCCTACGGTAGAAATCTCAGTACCGGACAACTACGTAAAAGTTGAAACCTCCGGGATCTATTCTTTCATTGCGACATCTTCAAATGTTGCCGGCGGAGAGACCGTTTCCATTCCCAGGGAGTACTACATCTGCAAGTACGCGGTAACCAACAGCGAGTGGAAAGCGTATATCGATGCGACCGGAGCGTCTGCACCTAAGTATTGGAATGGAAAGAGTATTCCGGAAGGGAGGGAGAAGCATCCGGTGCTTTGGATTTCCTGCACTGAAGCGGAGGCCTATTGCAAATGGATGAGTGAAAAAACCGACGGATGGGCATTCCGTCTTCCCACATCGGCCGAGTGGGAGTTCGCAGCGGCAGGTAGTGCCGGAACAGCCTATCCCTGGGGCGAAAAGGCAGATGCCAGCTTCTCCGGCGGAGAGCTATCTTCAAAATTTAACTACAATGCTGTCACAGCGGCAGAAGTCCTCAAGAATCCGGATAGGATGGCCACATATAACAACAGTAAATCAACCAGATACGGCCAACAGGACAAGATCTCGGATATCATTTCCGTGAGCGCAACAGGCGGCGTAACAGGATGGGTGGATCATTCCAATTACCTTGGCTTCATTTACACAGACATATTCACGGAAATCAATGATGCCGGCGGCAATACCTGCGCCGTGGATGCATACCCGGAGGGCGCCTCATTGTGCGGATGCCTGAATATGTGCGGTAATTGCTGGGAATGGACATCCTCCATCGAAGTCGCTCAGAACGGCGCAGAAAAAGGCCAGAGCGTGAATGTCATACGCGGCGGCTCGTGGTACGCCAATGCATCAAGCTGTAAGGTCTCTTTCAGAGGCGAGGGACGCAAAGCGTCGTCGGCATATAATACAGTAGGTTTTCGACTTGTGGCCGAACCAACCAAATGATTTAATCCGACAAATTCGTATTTATCTAACAGCCTTGACACAGTTCAGCTGACGCCCCGTTGTATTTGGTGATAGGGTGTGAAGGCAGGCCGTCAGAAGCACCAGCCGAGTCGGATGCTGAACGAGAGGGCTATGTGGTCGTTGCGAGTGCCAAACCAATCCCACACCTGAAATCCGTGGTGGTAGCCCGTGTCGGCCGGTGTGCCAAAGCAGTAGCCACCGCCAACCCAGCCATCAACCAAAAAGCGACCAAAGGTGTGCTGATAGCCTGCCGTAGCAAGCAGTGCCCCCATTTGTGCGAGGGTGCGTGTGTGGGTGGTTGCAGAGTCGTAGGTATAGCGACAGAACATCGCCTCGGGGCGCAGGTAGAAGCCGTCAAGCGGTCGCTCGGCCGAGTAGTCCCACAAGAAGAACTTGTGGCCATAGCAGAGCGTAAAGCCAAGCGGGCGGTTGTGATATTTGTCGTAGCCGGCACCGATGAGGCTTGCGCAAATCTCGGCACTCTGCCGATGGGCAGGCAAGGCTCGCTCATAGGAAATCTTGGTACTACCGCTGGCCCACGAGAGGAATGTGAACTTCAAGGCATTGGGATAGACCTCTTGGGCCACACTTCGGGGCACACAAACCATTGACGCCACCACGGCAAGGAGGGCAACTCTGAAGAGAGTTCGTTTCATTTGCACGGAAATATTCTATTCTATAATTTGATGTACTCTATCAACAAAAACGGGGCCCTCCGCAGGTGGAAGACGCCCCGTTTTGTTTGGTTTACGACCGCACCCCGAAGAGTGCGTTGTCGATTGTGATGCGACAACCTATTTTGCAGCCTCTTTCTCGGCTTTGATGAACTCTTGGAGTTCTTTGATACGTTTGGTTGCAGCCTCAACTTTGTCGCCTGCTACCACCTGTTTGTAGGCGTCAATAGCAGCGGTGTTGTTGTTTTTGCTATCCTGTGCAACGCCAACGAGGTAGTAAACATCGCTCTGAGCCTCAGGGGTGGGCTGAATTGCAGCAGCGAGGTCGCTCCAAGCAATCACGTTGTCCCAGTCCTGATTTGCAGCGGCCATCTGCAAGCGGTGCATCTGGTTCTCTGCATTCATCGGGTCGGCATTGATAAGGGTTTCAAGGGTTGCGTAGGCAGCCTCCTTGTTGGCAGCAGCATTCTCCTCCTGAGCCTTAACGAGCAGGTAGTTGGAGAGGGCCTTTTTGGCCTCGGCTGCGGGCTCGGCGAAGCGGCTGTGGCGTTTCTCAAGAGCGATGATGTCGGTGTAGACCTTCACACCATTCTCAAAGTCTTTCAACTCGCAGTAGCTCATTGCAAGGTTGAGAGCGAGTTTGGTATCTTGGGGGTTTACCTCATAGCCCTTTGCGAAGTCCACAACAGCGGTAGCATAGTCCTTGTTGTTGAAAGCGTTGGCACCTTTAACCCTGTACACCTGCGAAATGGCACTCTTGGCATTGCGAGCCACGCTGGCGTTATTGTAGAGCAGAGCCACATCGTTAGCCTTATTGAGGTCTACCAAAGCAGCGTCTACATTGCCGGCTTTCATCTTTGCCAAACCGAGCTGGAAGTAGCTGGTGGGGATGAGTTTCTGTGCAGCCTCGGCAACCTCCATAGCATCGGCCTCCATAGCGGCCTCCACGGTTTTCTCAAGGATGGGCAGAGCCTCGGCGTAGTTTTTAGCCTTGAAGAGGGTAACACCCTCGTTGTACATCTTCTTTGCTTCGTTCACGGGGTCCTGTGCGAGTGCAGTTGCGCTTACCAACACTGCGGCAAGGGCGATAACAAGCGATTTGATTTTCATTGTTTTGTTTCGGTTATTGTGTTATACTTATTGTTTCGGTACAAGATACAAACGTGTCCCTAAGCGACAAAATTACACATTTTCTCAAAGGATAACAAATTTATCGGCGCAGTTTTTTGAAAAATTCTTCCATCAACTCTCTGCACTCGGCCTCCATCACCCCGCTTTCGACCTTTGTTTTGGGGTGCAAAATGGGGTGTGGGATGGTTGTGTAGCCCTTTTTTGGCTCGGCTGTGCCGTAGACAATGCGGCCGATTTGGCTCCAAGCGAGGGCTCCGGCACACATCACACAAGGCTCCACGGTAACATAGAGTGTGCACTCGGTGAGGTACTTACCACCGAGGGTGTTCATCGCCGCCGTGATGGCCTGCATCTCGGCGTGGGCGGTGGCATCGCCGAGCGTTTCCACCAGATTGTGCCCCTTGCCGACAATCCTACCTGCGCACTCCACCACAGCACCAATGGGGACTTCGCCCTGCTCAAGGGCCAATTTTGCCTCCGAAATGGCCCTCTGCATAAAAAAATGGTCCATATTGTATTCTCCGTCCATACTTTTTTTGTACCTTTGAGAGATTTTTTATTCCATACTGCAAAAGTACGAAAAATATAATAATAGACACAACACACTATGTACAGAACAAACACGTGTGGCGAACTTCGCCTTGAAAATCTTTCGCAGCAGGTAACTTTGGCCGGCTGGGTGCAGAAGGTGCGCAACCTCGGAGCAATGACCTTCATTGACCTGCGCGACCGCTATGGTATCACCCAGTTGGTAGTAGACGACAACTCGCCCGAGGAGTGCAAGCAGATTGCACAGTCGCTCGGTAGGGAGTATGTGGTGCAGGCCACGGGTACCGTGTTGGAGCGTTCCAGCAAAAACCCCAAGATGCCCACAGGAGATATTGAAATCGGTGTGAGCGCACTCAAAGTGCTCAATGCTGCCGACACCCCTCCCTTCACCATTGAGGACAACTCGGATGGTGGCGATGACCTCCGTATGCGCTACCGCTACCTCGACCTTAGGCGTAACCCGCTGAAAAACGCACTGATGTTGCGCCACCGTATGGCACAGGTAACCCGCAACTTCCTCGATGGGGAGAACTTTATGGAGATTGAGACCCCCTATATGATTAACTCCACCCCCGAGGGCGCACGCGACTTCCTCGTGCCTTCAAGGCTCAACCCCGGCAAGTTCTACGCTCTGCCCCAGAGCCCCCAGACCTTCAAGCAGCTCTTGATGGTGGCCGGCTACGACCGCTACTTCCAGATTGTGCGCTGCTTCCGTGATGAGGACCTGCGTGCCGACCGTCAGCCCGAGTTCACACAGATTGACTGCGAGATGTCGTTTGTGGAGCAGGAGGATGTTCTGAACGTGTTTGAGAGGTTTGCCAAGACCCTCTTCAAGGAGGTGCTGGGTGTGGAAATCGCCTACGACTTCCCCCGTATGCCTTGGAGCGTGGCGATGGAAAAATATGGCTCCGACAAACCCGACATCCGTTTCGGTATGGAGTTCAACGACATCACTGCCGATGTGAAGGGCAAAGATTTTGTAGTGTTCGACTCGGCAGAGTATGTGGGGGCTATCGTGGCCGAGGGCTGCGCAGGCTACACCCGCAAGCAGATTGACGGCTTGACCGACTTTGTGAAGCGTCCTCAGGTGGGTGCCAAGGGACTTGTGTGGGTACGCATTGACGAGGCCGGCATCAAGTCGAGCATCGACAAGTTCTACACCCCCGAGGAACTTGCCGCATTGGCCAACAAATGTGGCGCAAAGAGTGGCGACCTCATCCTCATCCTCGCCGGTGCCAAGAAGCAGACTCTCTCGGCACTCAATGTGCTCCGTCTGGAGATGGGCGACAGGCTCGGTCTGAGGGACCCCAAGAAGTTTGCACCTCTGTGGGTTGTGGACTTCCCGCTGTTGGAGTGGGACGAGGAGACACAGCGTTTCTACGCTATGCACCACCCCTTCACCTCGCCCAAGCCCGAGGATGAGCAGTATATGGAGAGCGACCCCGGTAGGGTTAGGGCCAACGCCTACGACTTTGTGTGCAATGGCGTAGAGGTCGGTGGCGGCTCGGTGCGTATCTTCGATAGGGAGTTGCAGCAGAAGATGTTTAGGCTCTTGGGCTTCACCGCCGAGCAAGCCGAAGCACAGTTTGGCTTCCTGATGAACGCCTTCCGCTATGGCGCACCTCCCCACGCAGGTATCGCCTTTGGTTTTGACAGGTTCTGCTCGCTCTTTGGCGGCTCCGACTCCATCCGCGACTACATCGCCTTCCCGAAGAACAATCAGGGCAGGGATGTTATGGTGGACTCGCCCACCACAATCGACCCCGCACAACTTGTTGAGTTGGGTATTGAACTGAAAGAGGTAGCCGAGTAGGCCGACCCCATAACACAACGCAATAGGGCATCGCACGTATGCCCTATTGTGCTATATTGAAAACCAGCAGTTAATGGCTAACGGTTCAAAACAATGTCCGCTCTCGACCGCATAGCACAACTCAAAGAGGCAGTGTCGTTACTGCCCACCACTCCCGGAGTGTATCAATTTTTTGACGCTTCGGGCAGGGTGATTTATGTGGGTAAGGCTGTGAACCTGCGCCGCCGCGTGGGCTCCTACTTTGTGGACTCCAAGAAGCACAGCGCAAAGGTGCGTGTGATGGTGGGTAAGATTGTCGCCCTCAAGCACATAGACACCCCCACGGAGAACGATGCACTGCTGCTCGAAAACTCCCTTATCAAAACTCTCCGACCGAGGTACAACATCCTACTGAAAGACGACAAGACCTACCCGTGGATTGTGGTGCGCAACGAGCCGTTTCCGCGTGTGGAGTCCACAAGGCGTATGGTGAGGGATGGCTCCACCTACTTCGGGCCCTACTCCTCGGTGCTCTCCCAGAGGGCTATGTTGGAGAGCCTCAAAGAGATTTACCAACTGCGCACCTGCTCGCTCAACCTCTCGCCGGAGAACATTGAGAGGGGTAAGTACAGGGTGTGTCTGGAGTACCACATTGGCAACTGCTCGGCCCCCTGCGTGGGACACCAGACGGCCGAAGAGTATGCCGACACCATAGAGATGGTCAAAAAACACCTGCGAGGCGACCTGCGCCCCACCCGACAATACCTGACCGAGAAGATGGAGGCTGCGGCCGAGGTGCTCAACTTTGAGAAGGCTGCCACCTACAAGCGTAGGCTTGAAGCACTGGCCAAGTATGAGGCCCGAAGTGTAATTGTGAGCCCCACGTTGGGCGATGTGGATGTCTTTGCCCTTGTGATAGACGACTTGGATGCCTACTGCAACTTTGTGCGTGTGGCCCGAGGTACGGTGGTGGCAAGCCGCACGGCACTCTTCACCCTCGGTGCCGAGAGCGAGAAGGCAACCATCCTCTCGCAGGTCATCCGTCAGATGGCTGCCGAGGTGGCAGGTGGCAGGCTTGCAAGGGAGGTGATTGTGGCTGTGGAGCCCGATGAGGAGGTTGAGGGCGTGAAATTTACCGTACCACAGAGGGGCGACAAGCTCAAACTGCTTGAATTTGCCCACAAGGGAGCGGTGATGTTCCGTGCCGAAAGGCTCAAAAACATCGAAATCAAAAACCCCGAAAGGCACACCGAAAGGCTTATGGCCGCCCTGCAAAGGGAACTCTACTTGGACCGCCCGCCACGCCACATTGAGTGTTTCGACAACTCCAACCTGCAGGGCACCCACCCCGTGGCTGCCTGCGTGGTGTTCCGCGATGGTAAGCCCTCGCGCAAGGAGTACCGACACTTCAACGTCAAAACCGTGGAGGGACCCGATGACTTCGCCACAATGAGGGAGATTATCACACGCCGCTACACGAGGGTGATGAACGAGGGGGGCGAGTTGCCCGACCTGATTGTGGTGGATGGTGGCAAGGGCCAACTTTCCAGTGCCTGCGAGGTGCTCCGTGAGTTGGGGCTGTGGGGCAAGGTGCCCATCGTGGGCCTTGCCGAGCGATTGGAGGAGGTCTATTTCCCCAACGACCCCAAGCCCTACTATCTTGACCGCACAGGCGAACCCCTCAAGGTGATACGCCACATTAGGGATGAGGCCCACCGCTTTGGTATCACTTTCCACCGCAACAAACGCTCGGCCGCCTTCACGGTGAGCGAACTTGACGGCATCGAGGGCATCGGTGTCAAGAGTGTGGAGAGCCTACTGAGGGCTTTTGGCAGTGTTGCGGGGGTGAAGAGGGCCTCCAAGAGCGCACTTGCTGCCGAGGTGGGCGAAGCAAAAGCAACCAGGGTGTTTGACTATTTCCACAAATAAAACTATATTTGTAGGGTTGCGACCGAGCGAGATTAAAACGAAAAACAATATATACACAAAAAAAATAGAAAGAGAACAAAACTATGGAACACATCAAATGTTTGATTATCGGTAGCGGCCCCGCCGGCTACACCGCAGCAATCTATGCATCAAGGGCGAACCTCGCACCCGTGGTTTACGAGGGCTTTGAGCCCGGAGGACAGCTCACAACCACCACCGATGTGGAGAACTTCCCCGGCTACCCCGATGGCGTTAGTGGTCCCCAAATGATGGAAGATATGCGCCGTCAGGCAGCCCGCTTTGGTGCCGACCTTAGGGGTGGAGTGGTTACCTCCATCGACCTCTCGCAGAGGCCCTTCAAGGCTGTTGTGAACGACACCGACACCATTGAGGCCGAGTCAGTTATCATTTGCACGGGTGCTACGGCCAAGTATCTCGGACTGCCCAGCGAGGCCAAGTTCAGGGGTATGGGTGTGAGTGCTTGCGCCACCTGCGATGGTTTCTTCTACCGCCGCAAGGATGTTGCGGTGGTGGGTGGTGGCGATACCGCCTGCGAGGAGGCAACCTACTTGGCAAGCCTCTGCCGCAAGGTGCATATGATTGTGCGCAAGGACTACCTGCGTGCCTCCAAGGCTATGCAAGCCAAGGTGGCCTCAATGGAGAACATCGAGATTCACTTCCTGTGCAACACACAAGAGGTGTTGGGCGATGAGAGTGGCGTTACGGGCGTAAGGCTCCTGCACGCTGACGGCCACACCGAGGATATTGCCGTGGATGGCTTCTTCCTCGGCATTGGCCACACTCCCCAGACCAAACTCTTTGCCGGCCAGTTGGAGCTCAACGAGGAGGGCTACATCATTACCGATGGCGCATCGAGCCGCACAAGTGTGGAGGGTGTCTTTGCCGCCGGCGATGTTCAGGACCCCCACTACCGTCAGGGCATTGTGGCCGCAGGTAAGGGTGCTGTGGCTGCCATCGACTGCGAGCGTTTCCTGCTCTCGCAGCAGTAGACTGCACATTGACCGACAAAATAACGTAACCACACACAATTAGGAGCGGTGCTTACCATAGAACAAATACTCGCCATCCGCACGGAGGAGGCCTTTGAGCAGGCTGCACTGGAGTTGTTCCGATTTCAGGCCACAGCCTGTCTGCCCTATGCCACCTATCTTGCACTGCTTGGGGTGGACCCCAAGGAAGTGCAGAGGGTGGAGGATATTCCCTGCCTGCCGATTGAGGTCTTCAAGAGCCAAAAGGTCTACTGTGGCCCACAGCCTGCCGAAAAGTGCTTCACCAGCAGTGCCACCACGGGAATGACCCCCTCACGCCACTATATGGCCCACCTTGCCGACTACGAGGCTACCTTCACGGCTGCCTATGAGCACTTCTACGAGGGTATGCCCATCTATGCCCTGCTGCCGTGCTATTTGGAGAGGGAGGGGAGCAGTCTGGTCTATATGGCCGACCGGCTCATCGCCCGCTATGGGGGTGGGTTTTTCCTTGACGACTATGCCCACCTTGTGGAGGTGTTGGAGGCAGACAGCAGGCCCAAGATACTCCTCGGTGTGAGTTACGCACTGCTCGACTTGGCCGAGGGCTATGCACGCCCCCTACGCAACACCATAGTGATGGAGACGGGCGGTATGAAAGGCCGCCGCAAGGAGTTGCCAAAGGCCGAACTGCACAGGGTGCTGAAGGAGGCTTTCGGGGTGAAGAAGATACACTCGGAGTATGGTATGGCCGAACTCACCTCGCAGGGCTACTCGGCGGGCGATGGTGTGTTCCGCTTGCCACCGTGGATGAAGGTGCTGGCGAGGGATGTGAACGACCCCTTTGCCCTTGTGGGCGAGGGTGCCAGAGGCGGGGTGAACATCATCGACCTTGCCAACCGCTATTCGTGTGCATTCATCCAGACGCAAGACGTGGGCCGAGTGTGGTCCGATGGCTCCTTTGCCCTCGAAGGGCGCATCACGGGAGCCGACATCAGAGGGTGCAACTTGTTGGTTCAATAGTTGTTAGCAAAGAGTCATTAGTAATTAGTAATTAGTAATTAGTAAATATTTTTCGTCTTTCTTCTCTGGTAACAAAAACGTTACCCGTGCCATCCGACCACTCCTCCCCTAAGTTAGGGGAGGTGCCCCAAGGGCGGAGGGGTTTGTCAATTTTGAATTTTGGCAAATGCGAGTAAGCGAGCGCATAGGCTGCTTGCTGGCATCCAAAGGCTCGAAAGTGTGCAAACCCAACATCTACACAAAACAGGCAACGCCTGTGCCGAGCGAGAGCATTTTAGACAAAACAACGTTTTGTCAATTTTGAATTTTGAATTTTGAATTTTTAATTTTGAAATACACGCCCGAAATACTCAACCGACTCCACGAGGCTCTCTTTGAGATTATCGAAGAGATTGACCGAGTGTGCGGTCTGCTCGGCATTGAGTTTTTCGGCATTGGTGGCACAGCCATCGGGGTACACTTTTGGCAGAACATACTCCCTTGGGACGATGATGCCGACTTCGGTATGCTCCGTGAGGACTACGAGCGGTTCATCGCCGAGGGCCCCGCACTCCTTAGCAAAGATTTTGTCATTCAGGAGTTCCGCACCGAGCCCAACACCCCCTTCTATTGGACCAAGGTGCGCAAGCGTGATACCCTCTTCGTGGAAGATGGGTTTGAGCAGTTCGACATAAACCACGGCATATTCATCGACCTCTTCCCCTTCGACCGCATCCCTTCGGGGCGCAGGTTGCAGGCTTTCCACAGGGCCGAGTGCGCTTGGTTTATCAGTGCTTTCAGCCTCTACCCTTTCTGGCAGCAACGCAAGCAAATCGAGCGCAGCAAGTCGCTCTACTACCAAAAGAGCCTTGTGAGCCGAATGGCACTCGGAGTGCTTTATAGGCTTACCTCGCGAGAGTGGCTCCACCGCAAGATGTGCCGCGAGATGGGGTGGTTTAACGGCAACCCACGATGCCATCTTGTGAACGTGGTGCGCCTACCGTTAGATGTGGCGGAGTATGAGTCGGTGCGCCACCCGAAGGAGGCCCCATTTGGGCGGCTCACCATCAAGGTCCCGCGCGACTTGGAGGCCTACCTACACCACCACTACCCCGTGCTTGTGAAGGATATTCCCGATGAGCAAAAAATCACCCACGCACCCCTGAAACTTTCGTTTGACACACAAAAAGGAGAGGTCTATGAGTAGCAACACTAAACATACCCCCAAGCGTTTTTCGGTCATCATTCCCCTCTACAACAAGGCCGCCGAGGTGGAAGCCACGGTGCGCTCGGTGTTGGCGCAAACGCTCCAACCGGCAGAGATTGTGGTGGTAGACGATGGCTCCACCGACTCCTCCGCCGCCATTGTGGAGGCCATTGGCTCCCCACTGGTCAGGCTCATCCGTCAGGCCAACGCTGGCGAGTGTGCCGCACGCAACAGGGCTATGGCCGAGGCCACGGGCGATTGGTTTGCGCTGGTGGATGCCGATGATAGGTGGAAGCCACAATTTTTGGAGGAGGTGAGCGAGATGATTGACCTCTGGCCCCACTGCGGTATCTATTCCACCGCCTTTGACATAGTGAGCCCCACGGGCATCGTTAGGGCCAAGACACCCACCGTGCGTGGGCCCGTGGAGAACTTTTGGAAGGAGAGTATGACCTCCTACGTTACCATCCCCTCGGCCACGGTGTTGGCTCGCAGGGCTGTGGAGGAGGTTGGAGGTTTTCCGGAGGGTATGAAGATGGGTGGCGACCAGTTTATGTGGATAAAGGTGGCCTCTCGCTATGGGGTGTGCTTCTCCCCGAAGGCGTTGTGCGACTACTCAATGGTGGCAAGCAACCGTTCCTCGGCCATCTACACCCCCGAGCAAACTCCCTACCGATTGGAGGACTTCCTCAAAGAGGCTCTTTGGGATGAGGAGCAGGAGAGGTGGCGCAGGGAGTTTGTGGCCAAGTGTGCCATAGGCAAGGCTCTGACACTCACTGCCAAGGGGGATGAGGAGTTTGGGCGCAGGGTGGTGGCCAACTTTGGCTACACCGAGCACTACCGCCGTGGGTTGCGCAAACTCAAGGTGCTCCTTGCCCTACCCCGCAGGATGCGCCCTTGGGCCCACCGCACCTACAATCGCTTGGCGTGGCTCTTGGCCCACAAGGGGTTGTAAGAGAATAATTAGGAGCACACGCACGCATAGGCACGTGCGTGTGCATATATAATCTGAATGGAAATTCCTACTTTTTCGACTTGGCAACGATAGCCCTACACTCCTCAATGGTCAGTGTCAGGGGGTCCTTCGTCTTGGGAATACGGTAGTTCTTGCCGGCGCACTGGATGTAGGGGCCATAGATACCGCTGAGAATAACAAGGTCTTCCACACCATCGAAGCGTTTGATGGGCTCCTTGGCGCTCTTATCCTTGACCTCCTTTTGCTCAATCAGTTCGCTCGCCCTTTCAAGGGTAATCGTATAGGGGTCATCTCCCTTGGGCATCGACACAAACTTGTTGCCGTAGCGCACATAGGGGCCAAACTTACCAATGCCTACCGACACCTCCTCGCCCTTGTGGGCACCCAAGGCACGGGGCAATACAAACAACTCCAAAGCCTCCTCCAAAGTAATCGTTGCAATCAGCTGGTCCTTCTTGAGGCTTGCAAAGCGGGCCTTACCGCCATCCTCTCCACCAATCTGCACCATAGGGCCATAGCGACCGATGCGAGCCGACACGGGCTGACCACTGGCAGGGTCCACACCAAGTTGGCGCACCGTGTTGTTCTGCTTAATCTGAGCACCCAGAGCATCCTCCACCGTCTTGTGGAAGTCGCCATAGAACTCGCCAATCATCTCGGTCCAGCCCTCCTTGCCCTCGGCAATGAGGTCAAACTCCTTCTCCACCGTGGCGGTGAAGTTGTAGTCCAAAATGCCGGGGAATTGCTCCTGAAGGTAGTCGTTCACAAGCATACCGATGTCGGTGGGAGCAAGTTTACCCTTCTCCTTGCCAACCACCTCGCTGTGCTCCTTCTCGGTGAGTTTGCCCTTCGAGAGGGTAATCTGCGCATAGGGGCGTCTTACGCCGTCCTTATTCTGCTTGAGTACATAACCACGATTGATGATGGTCGAAATGGTGGGCGCATAGGTCGAAGGACGGCCAATGCCGAGTTCCTCAAGTTTCTTCACGAGCAGAGCCTCGCTATATCGGTAGGGCTGGGGAGTGAACTTCTGCGTGGCCACAACATCCTTGTTGCCCAGCAGAGTGCCAATCTCCATCAAGGGCAGCACTGCGCTCTCGCCCTCGCTCTCCTCCTCCACCGACTCCGAGTAGAGTTTCATAAAGCCCTCAAAGCGCAACTGCTCACCAACAGCCACAAAACGCTCCTCGTGGCCACTGATGCTGACGCTCACAATGGTCTTATCAATCTTCGCCGAGGCCATCTGCGAGGCCACCGTGCGTTTCCAAATCAGTTCATAGAGCCTCTTCTCGGCCGGAGTACCCTCGATGGTCTGCCTGTCAAGGTAGGAGGGGCGAATGGCCTCGTGGGCCTCCTGCGCACCCTTACTCTTGGTCTTGTAGTTCCTCCAGTTGTGGTACTCCTCGCCATAGAGGCCCACAACAGCCTCCTTGGCAGCATAGAGAGCCTGCTTGGAGAGGTTTACCGAGTCGGTACGCATATAGGTAATCAAACCGCTCTCGTAGAGTTTCTGCGCCACCGACATAGTCTGCGCCACCGACATAGAGAGTTTCCTGCCGGCCTCCTGTTGAAGTGTGGATGTGGTGAAAGGAGCCGCAGGGAATTTCTCCGCAGGCTTCGACTCCACACTCTCCACCCTGAACTCAACACCCGCAAGGCTCTCCAAGAACTTCACAGCCTCGGCCTTGGTGTCAAACTTACGGTCCAACTCGGCTTTGAACACCTTGCCATCCTCGGCCACAAAACGAGCCGTAATGCGGTAGAACTCGCCACCCTTGAAGTCAATAATCTCCCTCTCGCGCTCCACGATGAGTTTCACAGCCACGCTCTGCACCCTACCGGCCGAGAGCGCAGGCTTCACCTTCTTCCACAACACGGGCGAGAGTTCAAAGCCCACAAGCCTATCAAGCACCCTGCGTGCCTGCTGTGCATTCACAAGGTTCATATCCACCGTGCGGGGCGACTCAATGGCCTCCAAGATGGCCTGCTTTGTAATCTCGTGGAACACAATACGCTTGGTCTGCTCCACCGGCAGGTCAAGTACCTGCGTGAGGTGCCAAGCAATAGCCTCTCCCTCGCGGTCCTCATCAGATGCAAGCCACACGCTCTCGGCCTGCTGCGACATCTTCTTCAGTTCTGCCACAAGTTTGGTCTTGTCGGCCGAGACCTCATAGGCGGGCGCAAAACCATTTGCGACATCAATGCCGATACCTTTTTTTGCCAAATCGCGGATGTGACCATAGGACGAACAAACCTTAAACTCCTTGCCGAGGAACTTTTCGATTGTCTTTGCCTTGGCCGGGGACTCTACGATAACGAGATTTTTCTGCATATTATATTGTTGTTTCTGTGCTACTTACGTGTAGATATTGGTCTAAATTGGGGGCCATACCTATATATATGGGCCACAAAGATACTACTAAAATTGAAAATTGAAAATTCCCCCTTGCGGATGACAAGGCAGAAAGAGCAGAAAGAGCAATTAGTAATTAGTAAAGAGTAAATAGTAATTAGTAAAGAGTAAATATTTTCCTACGCTTTGGTAGCACCACCAAGTACTCCTCCCCTACGATAGGGGAGGCTGGGAGGGGTGGTCGAAATTGTGTGCACGGCCCCGTGCACGTCCCCCTCTAAGTTAGAGGGGATGCTGCGCAGCAGCGGGGGCGTCTGTTTTAGAATTGAGAATTGAGAATTGAAAAAGTTGCGAGTAAGCGAGGGCAGAGGGTGCTTATTGGCATCCAAAGGCTCGAAAGAGTGTAGACCTAACATCTACACAAAACAGGCAACGCCTGTGCCGAGCGAGAGCAACTAAAAGCCACCAAAGGTGGGTTAATTGTGGTGCCTGCGGCGCATTTTTATTTCGGATAACGAACTCGTTACCCGTGCCATCCGACCACTCCTCCCCTAAATACCCCTCCCCTACGATAGGGGAGGTCGGGAGGGGTGGTCGAAATTGCGCTCGGCGGCCCCGCCGAGCAGGAGGTGCCGTTAGGCGGAGGGGTTTGTGAAGGGCAGAAAGAGCAGAAAGGGACTCTAAGGGCTCTAAGGGCTTTAAGGGCTTTAAGGACCCTAAAAAGACGTTGGACCACAAAAAAATGCACAGAGCAGGATGAATGCAAGGAATACAAGAAAACGCTCTCCGAAGCAGCCACAGGCTGTTTTGTGTTTTTTTGGTCGTAGTGCTATTGGACATCCGAAAGCGGCAAAAATGCACAGAGCGAGGGAAATTTTGTGCCAAACAAGAAAGCGGGCCCGCAGTTTGCTTGCGCAAATGAGGAGCCCGCTTATCGCAGTGCGGTGCAAAATTCACCCGCTATTGTGCATTTTTTACTTGCCGAGAAGAGTATAAGTAACCACCACCTTCACCGAACCACTGCCGGCTAACTTGACAACTGCGGGGTCCAAATACTCATAGGCCGTCATCCCCAACGTAACCCTCGGAGCAACACCCTCCGCCTGCTGCAACAACTGCTGCATATAGATGGAGAGGTCCATAGTGTAGTAGCCGTGGGTGCGGTTGAACTCGCCACCATAGCTGAGTGTGGTGTCGTAGTTGGCCTCATAGTAGTAGTTGTAGTCCGCCACGGGGGTGATGGTGGAGTATTTGAGGTAGGAGCCAAGGCGTGTGGGTGCGTAGTCGTAGAGGAGGTAGTCCTTGTCGGCCAACTCCACGTACACGCGCGCCTGATTTATAAAGATGTTCTTACCCTCGGGCTTGAGCGCTTGAAGGTCCTCAATAAATTGTTTTTCAAACTCCAAGGTGGTGGTAATACCCATCACACCCTGCACCCACGTTTCGGTCATTGGGTTTTTCAGCGGCTCCCCTTCGGGGGTGTCCACATTGAGTTTGGACTCGATGTCGAGCCCCGCATCATACTCCTGCTCAAAGGCGGTCATTGCGGTCTGCTTGCTGAACGAGGTGCTGTTTGTGATGGGATAGGCCCTGACAATACGGTCCACCACGCTCTTGTCGGCATCGGCCGTGAGGTAGTCGTGGCCGTAGAGCACCATAAAACTCTCGGGGCCGTAGGTGGTGTCGTATTGCAGATTGAGGCCATAGATGGCAGCATCCTTGTCGCTACTCTCGGCAGGTGCGATGCACAAGCCGTTGAAAGTGTTGATGAACAAGGTGTCGTTCTCGCAGAGTTCCTTGTCGGTGTCCAGCAGAGCCTGCATAAACGCCTCAGCACCCGCACCTTTGGTAAGGCGCAGAGTGTCGTAGTAGTCGGAGTTGTTGGGTTTGCCCTTGTACTTGAAGGTGAACATAGGTCGCACCTCACCCTCGCCCTGCCAGTTCTTCACAGCATCCATATAGTCGAAGGAGTTGTAGTAGGTGGAGTCGGGGCGTAGCCTCTTGCGCAGGGGGTAGACATTGAAGGTCTGCTCCTTGAGTGTGTCGCCACCGAGCACCTTCAGGTCGCAGATGATGAGGATGGAGTCGGCCACCTTTGTGCGGTCCTCGTAGGCAAGGGTGTCCGAGCGGCTACCGCCACCGAATTGCACCAAGGCGGCTGCCGTGGTGGTGCCGAGGCCCTCGCTACGCAGTTTACCGAAGTAGGCGTAGTCGAAGCCGTTGCACTTTACCGAGTCGGTGTAGGAGAGGTAGTTGCTGATACCCCTCTGAAGCGTGTATATCCTAACCTCCATCTGTTCGCCCGGGGGAACGATGTTCACACCCAGTTGGTCGTCTACCTCCGTACAGGCAGGCAGTAAAAGCATCAGTGCCGACACCACTGCGCCGACACTGTAAAGAGTTATTTTCCTAAAGAAGTGAGTCATAAAATTCCTTGTAATCATTCAGCCACTCATCGCCCGACTTGTCGGCCCTGCCACGCAGTACCTTCTTGCCGGAGGCGGCTATGTACTCTTCAATGGCAGAGGGCAAATTCTCTGCCTCAACGACAATGCCATCCACATTGTCAATAACGAGTTTGATGATGTTTTCGTATGAAAGAGTGCCGATTTTGTCCAACTCCTCGGCGGGGACTCCCTCGCCCTTCATTGTCTCCACGAAGGCCTCACTCCACTCCTCGGTGAAGCAGTCATCATAGAGCGACACAACGATTTTCGATGTGGCAAACAAGGGGTCATCAGCAAAGCTGTTGCGCAAGTAGAGGGGCACGGCTGCTGCAAACCAGCTGTGGCAATGCACCACATCGGGCTGCCAACGCAGTTTACCCACGGTCTCCAACACGCCTCTGGCGAAGAAGATGGCCCTCTGTCCGTTGTCCTCAAACTCCTTACCCTCGGCATCCCTCAACACAGCCTTGCGCGAGAAGTAATCCTCGTTGTCGATGAAGTAGATTTGCACCCTTGCGGAAGGTATGGAGGCCACCTTGATGATGAGTTGGTGGTCGTCATCGTTGATAATCAAGTTCATACCGCTGAGCCTAATCACTTCGTGCAGTTGGTTTCTGCGCTCGTTGATTACGCCATAGCGAGGCATAAAGGTCCTAATCTCAAAGCCCCTCTCCTGCATAGCCTGCACGAGGGTACGACAAGTGGTCGAGATGGGGCTCTCAGGCAGATATGGGAATATCTCCTGACACACGTTAAGTATTTTCGCTCCAGCCAATGTGGTAAAGTTTTTAGTTTTGCCCAAGTGGCTAAAAATCAAGGGGTCGGCCTCCCCTTGCGTGCCACTTTTGCATAAAGCCGATAATACACTGCAAAGATAATAAAAATTTTTTTGATTTTGCGCAACTCATGGGGCGAGAAAAAGTTCAAAATTCACAGGCGTTGCCTGTTTTGGAATTGAGAATTGAGAATTCGGTACGGGTATTAAAAAAGATACCCCAGAGTAAGAAGGGGTAACTACAAGCGTTGAGTAGCACCACCAAGAACTCCTCCCCTACGATAGGGGAGGTCGGGAGGGGTGGTCGAAATTGTGTGCACGGCCCCGTGCACGTCCCCCTCTGAGTTAGAGGGGGTGCAACGGAGTGGCGGGGGCGTCTGTGATTGAATTGAAAATTGAAAATTGAAAATTAAAAATTTTGGTGTGCCTTCGGCACGGGTATTAAAAAAGATACCCACAGTATAATTGAGAACAAAAAAATGAAGAGCGACCAACATTGCTCCCCACTCTTTACTAATTACTATTTACTAATTACTCTTTACTCTTTCCGCCCTACAGGTTGGCCTCCTCATAGCCAACATCCTCGGCGAGGTTTGTTCCTCCGGCGGCAGCCACGGCAAGTTGGTCGCAGCGGTTGTTCTCCACGGTGGTGGCGTGTCCCTTAACCCACACGAAGCGTACCCTATGGCGGCGATACACCCGCAGGAAGCGTTGCCAAAGGTCGGGATTTTTGGCCTTCTGAAAGCCCTTTTTCTCCCAGCCGAACACCCAGCCCTTCTCTACCGAGTCCACAACATATTTACTATCGGAGTAGAGCACCACATCGGTACCCTCAAATTTGAGTGCCTCAAGCGCAACACACACTGCCATCAATTCCATACGGTTGTTGGTGGTCATACGAAACCCTGCGCTCAACTCCTTGCGATAGGGAGGCGAGAGCAACACAACGCCATAGCCACCCCTGCCGGGGTTGCCGAGCGAAGAACCATCGGTGTAGATTGTTACGTTGGGCAAAACTGGTAGTTTTTGTTCCTTGTGATACAAGCACAGCCACGCACACTCCCCCCTAAGTCAGGGCAGGTGGTGCATACACACGCTACTTGCGGCCCTCTTTTGCCTCCACCGAAAGGGTGGCGTGGGGCACCACGCGCAGGCGCTCCTTGGGGATTAGTTTACCCGTCTCGCGGCAAATGCCATAGGTCTTGTTCTCAATGCGCACAAGGGCGGCTTCAAGGTGGTTGATAAACTTGAGTTGGCGTTGTGCCAAGCGACCCATCTCCTCCTTGGTGAGGGTGGCGGCACCCTCTTCGAGCACCTTGAAGGTGGGCGAAGTATCTTCGGTGTCGTTGCTTGCGGAGTTGTTCACCGAAGAGCGCAACAACTCATAGTCGTCTTTTGCCTTGCCAAGCATATCGAGGATAATCACTCTGAACTCGGCCAATTCCTCATCGGAATATCTGGTTTTCTCAACTTCTGCCATAGTTAAATAGTTTTTGGTTTGTTAAAGATACAAAACATTTACCAAACCACCAACTTTTCTGCCATTTATTTTTAAGGCCCACCTTTCGGGCGGGCCTCAAAAATCACGTTATATGTGGCCCACACAACCTCGTGGGCACATTTGCGACAGAAAACTACTCCACCTTGGAGAGGGCAATTTTCAGCGGCTGGTCGTCAATCTCACTCTCAACCACCATCGCACCCTGCGGCTCGGCCGAGAGCACAACGCTGCGGGCCAAGGTCTGCTGACCGATGAACTCGCCATAGGACTCAATTGCGCCCACAAGTTCCTCCTTGTGCTCAATCTCCACGGTAATGCGGTCGGTAACCTCCAAGCCACTATCCTTACGTGCGTTCTGGATGCGGTTCACGAGTTCACGTGCCACACCCTCCTTGCGCAACTCCTCGGTTACGGTAACATCCAGAGCCACGGTGAGTTTACCCTCGCTTGCAACCAACCATCCGGGCATATCCTCCGAGGTGATGTCGAAGTCGGCGGGGCTCACAACAACGCTCTCGCCTGCAACCTCCAAGGTGGTCTGCTCGGCGGCCTCAATGGCAGCAATCTGTTCCTGCGAGAAGGTTGCCACAAGTGCAGCCATAGGCTTGGCCAACTTGGCGTAGCGTGCGCAGAAGTTCTTGAAGTTGAGTTTAATACGCTTGGTAATCAGGCCGGTGGTGTCGGTAATGAGTTCAACCTCCTTCACGTTCACCTCGCCCATAACCAAAGCCTTCACAGCCTCCAACCTACGGCCCATATCGGCATCCAGCACAGGGATAATCACCTTCGTCAGCGGCTGGCGCACCTTGATGCCCACCTTCCTACGCAGAGCCAACACCATCGAAGAACTCTTCTGTGCCAGCGACATCATCTCTTGGAGGTCCTTGTCAATGAGAGCCTCGTTGCACTCGGGGAAGAGGTTGATGTGTACCGAGCCCTCGTGGCGGCCACTCACCTCATTGAGGTCGGCAAAGAGCCTTTCGCTATAGAAGGGAGCGAAGGGTGCCGAGAGTTGAGCCACGGTTTCAAGGCAGGTGTAGAGTGTTTGGTAGGCAGCGAGTTTGTCTTGACTCATACCGCCACCCCAGAAACGCTTACGGTTCAGGCGCACATACCAGTTGGACAAGTTCTCGCCCACAAACTCCTGAATGGCCCTCGATGCGGGGGTGGGGTCATAATCTGCCAACCTCTCGCCCACATATTTCACAAGCGAGTTGAGTTCCGAGAGTATCCAGCGGTCAATCTCGGGGCGCTCGGCCACGGGCACCTCCTCCTCACTACCCGTGAAGCCGTCCACGTTGGCATAGAGGGAGAAGAAGCCGTATGTGTTATACAAGGTGCCGAAGAATTTGCGCCTAACCTCATCCACGCCATCCACGTCAAATTTGAGGTTATCCCACGGCTGGGAGTTGCTAATCATATACCACCTTGTGGCATCAGCACCATATTTGTCCATCACCTCAAAGGGGTCCACTGCATTGCCAAGGCGTTTACTCATCTTGTTGCCGTTCTTATCCAGCACAAGGCCATTGGAGATGATGTTCTTGAAGGCTACGCTATCGAAGAGCATTGTGGCCAGAGCGTGGAGTGTGTAGAACCAACCACGTGTTTGGTCCACACCCTCGGCGATGAAGTCGGCAGGATAGACCTTGAGGAACTCCTCCTTGCTCATCTCAAAGGGGAAGTGTACCTGTGCATAGGGCATTGCGCCACTATCGAACCACACGTCAATCAGGTCGCTCTCCCTGCGCATAGGCTCGCCCTTGCTCGAGAGCAACACAATGTTGTCCACATAGGGACGGTGGAGGTCCACCTTGGCGTAGTTCTCCTTGGAGTAGTCGCCCACAACGAAATCTTTGTAGGGGTTTTCGGTCATCAGGCCCGCAGCCACCGATTTTTCAATCTCGGCTTTGAGCTCCTCAATGGAGCCGATACACTTCATCTCGGAGTAGTCCTCGGTGGCCCACACGGGCAGCGGAGTACCCCAGAAGCGGCTCCTTGAAAGGTTCCAATCCACAAGGCCCTCGAGCCACTTGCCAAACCTACCCGTACCGGTCGATTCGGGCTTCCAATAGATTGTCTTGTTGAGTTCAATGAGCCTATCCTTCACTGCGGTGGTGCGGATGAACCACGAATCAAGCGGGTAGTACAACACAGGCTTGTCAGTACGCCAGCAGTGGGGGTAGTTGTGGGTGTGTTTCTCAATCTTGAAGACCTTGTTGTCGGCTTTGAGCCCCACAGCGATGTCCACATCCAGCGAGGTGTCGGCATCGGTCAGGGTGTCATCGTAGGCATTCTTCACAAACCTACCCTGCCACTCGGCATAGGCCTCCACGTTCACATACTTGGCAACATAGTCGGCATCCAACTCCTCCAAAAGGAAGAGTTTGCCCTGCTTATCGACCATAGGCTGATTTTTACCTGCCTTGTCCACGAGCAGCATAGGAGCAATGCCCGCAACCTTCGCTACCCTATCGTCATCGGCACCAAAGGTGGGTGCAATGTGTACAATGCCGGTACCATCGGTGGTGCTCACATAGTCGCCACCAATCACCCTAAACGAGTCGCCCATACTCTCCACGGGCTTCATCCACGGAATGAGTTGCTCATAGCGTACACCCTCCAACTCGGCACCCTTCCAAGTGCGCTCCTCAACGGTGTAGGTACCCTCCATCTTCTTGGTAAAGTAGGCACCAACGAGGTCTTTGGCCATAATGACAGTCTGCTTGATGGCCGTGTAGGGGTTCTCGCAGTGTACCTTCACGTAGTCGATGGCAGGGCCCACGGCAAGTGCGGTATTTGAGGGCAAGGTCCAAGGAGTGGTGGTCCAAGCCAAAATGTAGAGGTCGCCCTCCACGCCCTCAAAGAGTTTCTCGCTCTGCTCGTTGCGCACAACCTTGAACTGTGCGGTGCAGGTGGTGTCCTTCACATCACGGTAGCAACCGGGCTGGTTGAGTTCGTGGTTGGAGAGGCCGGTGCCTGCTGCGGGCGAGTAGGGCTGAATGGTAAAACCCTTGTAGAGAAGTCCCTTCTTGTAGAGTTCGGAGAGCATCCACCAGAGGGTCTCGATGTACTTGTTGTCGTAGGTGATGTAGGGGTCGTCCATATTCACCCAGTAGCCCATCTGGCGGGTGAGCTGCTCCCACTTGCCGGTGAACTCCATCACCGACTCGCGGCAAGTACGGTTGTACTCCTCAATGGAGATGTTCACACCCACATCCTCCTTGCGGATGCCGAGCTTCTTCTCCACACCGAGTTCCACAGGAAGTCCGTGGGTGTCCCAACCTGCCTTGCGGTGTACAAGGTAGCCGCTCTGGGTTTTGTAGCGACAGATGACATCTTTGAGTGTACGAGCCATCACGTGGTGAATACCGGGGAGTCCGTTTGCCGAGGGAGGACCCTCATAGAAAACAAAGGAGGGGTGTCCCTCTCGCGTGGAGATACTCTTGTGGAATGTATCTTCGGCATCCCATTTTTTGAGGACTTCCAAGCCCACTTCGGGCAGATTCAGGCCCTTGTACTCGTTGAATTTTTTACCACTCATATATTTAAGTTTTTGCATATTTATCCAAATAACCCACAAAAATAGAAAAAAGAATTGACAATGGAAAATTGAAAATTGAAAATTGCAGGCACAGCCTGTTTTGTGCAGTGGTCAGGTCGGCACGCTCTCCAACTTTCGGAAGCCCCACCAAAGTACCCCTCCCCTACGATAGGGGAGGATGGGAGGGGTGGTCGAAATTGCGCTCGGCGGCCCCGCCGAGCAGGAGGTGCCGTTAGGCGGAGGGGTTTGTGAGGGCAGAAAGAGCAGAAAGAGCAGAAAGAGTAATTAGTAAATACTTTTCTATGCTCTGGTAGCACCACTTAAGTACTCCTCCCCTACGATAGGGGAGGTCGGGAGGGGCAGGCACAGCCTGTTTTGTGTAGTGAAGAGGTCGGCACGCTCCCCAACTTTCGGAAGCCCGACTTCTTCTCGGGTAACAAAAACGTTACCCGTGCCATCCGCCCACTCCTCCCCTAAGTTAGGGGAGGTGGCCCAAGGCCGGAGGGGTTTGTGGGGCAGAAAGGGCAGAAAGGGCAGAAAGGGCAGAAAGGGCAGAAAAAGTAAGAGTAATTAGTAAATACTTTTCTATGCTTTGGTAGCACCACTTAAGTACTCCTCCCCTACGACAGGGGAGGTCGGGAGGGGTGGTCGAAATTGCGCTCGGCGGCCTCGCCGAGCAGGGGGTGCTGCGTAGCAGCGGGGGCGTGTGTGAATGAATTGAGAATTCAAAATTCAAAATTTTCCCAATTCACTAAAGTCCCTAAAGCCCTTAAAGCCCTTAAAGCCCTTAAAAAAAAGACGTTAGACGTCATAACGGCAAAAACTCCTCCAAGGCAGCGTGGAGGTACTCACGGTCAAGATGCGTGTAAATCTCGGTGGTGGTTACGTTGCTGTGGCCGAGGAGTTCCTGCACCTGACGCACATCGGCACCGCCCTGCAAGAGGTGGGTGGCAAAACTATGGCGCAGGGTGTGGGGGCTAACGGTTTTGTGTATGCCCGCATCGGCCACGGCCTTTTTCACAACATTAAAGACCGACATACGGCTTATGCGGCCACCACGCAGGTTGAGGAATATGTAGTTGCTATCATCGGCGGTGGCGGGTGTGGGACGGCAGGAGAGGTAGAGTTTGAGTTGTCGGATAGCCTCGGGGCTCATCGGCACAAGGCGTTGCTTGCCACCCTTACCCACAATGCTCACCACCTGCTCCTTGATGTTTACATCGCTAAAACGGAGGCTCGTGAGTTCCGACACCCTCAGGCCCAAACTGTAGAGCATCTCCAACATAGCCCTATCGCGGTGTCCTGCGGGGGCCGAGAGGTCGATGGTGGCCATTGCGGCGTCAATCTCCTCCACGGAGAGCACATCGGGTAGCGGGCGTTGCTCCTTGGGGTTGCGTATCTGAGCACAAGGGGAGGCCTCCAACACGCCACTGAACACAAGGTGGCGGAAGAACGATTTGAGGGCCGAGAGCATACGAGCCTGCGAGGTGCGAGCCATCTGCATTGTGCCGGCCAAGTGGGCCAACCACTCGCCCACAATCTCCTCACTCACATCGGGCACCTCCACCGAGGGGTAAACTCCCTGCAACCACTCCACAAATGCCTCCACATCGTGTGTGTAGGCCTCCACGGAGTTGTCGGCAAGGCCCCTCTCGAAGGTCAAGTGGGAGGCCCAGCGGTCTATGTATCGTTGCCAAGTGGTCATAAAAATCGCTTTCAGGGGATAAAATTAGCAATTTCTTTCGTACTTTTGCATCGTGTTGGAAAATTTTAGTGGCACAAAATGAAGAGAAAAACCGATTTTCTGGTCATCGGTAGCGGCGTGGCAGGACTGAGCTACGCACTGAAAGCTGCCGAAAAAGGGCACGTTACCATCGTAACCAAAGGTGAGATGAACGAGTGCAACACCAACTACGCCCAAGGTGGCATTTGCTGTGTTACCTACCCACCCGACAACTTCGAGAAACACATCAACGACACACTCGTCTGCGGTGCGGGCAAGTGTGATGAGGCTGCTGTGAGGAAGGTTGTGGAGGGTGCTCCCGAGGGTATCAAAGACCTCATTGAGTGGGGCACAAGGTTTGACAAAACCCCCGAGGGCCGCTACTCGCTCCACCGCGAGGGCGGACACACCGAGCACCGCATCCTGCACCATCAGGACCTTACGGGTGCCGAGATTGAGCGTGCGCTGGTGAGTGCCGTCAAGCGACACCGCAACATTGACGTGTTGGAGCACCACTTTGCCGTGGACATCCTCACCCAGCACCACCTCGGCAGGGAGGTCAATCGCCATATGGACGACATCGAGTGTTATGGCGCCTATGTGCTTAACATAAAGAAAGATGAGGTGTTTACCATTTTGGCCAAGGTTACGGTGGTGTGTACAGGTGGCGTGGGCAACCTCTACCACACCACAACCAACCCTTCGGTTGCCACGGGCGATGGTATCGCAATGGTCCACAGGGCCAAGGGTATCATTGAGAATATGCAATACATCCAGTTCCACCCCACCACCCTCTACAACCCCACCGAGAGGCCCGCATTCCTCATCACGGAGGCTATGAGGGGCTATGGAGCCATCCTCAAACTACCCAATGGCAAGGAGTTTATGCACAAGTACCACCCGATGGGTTCGCTGGCTCCGAGGGATGTGGTGGCCCGCAGTGTGGACCACGAGATGAAGATTACGGGTGCGGAGTACCTCTACCTTGACGTTAGGCACAAGCCCGCCGAGGAGACCATCCGCAGTTTCCCCAACATATACCAAAAGTGCCTCACGCTGGGTATCGACATCACCAAGGATATGATACCCGTAACCCCCGGTGCCCACTACTGCTGTGGTGGCGTGAAGGTGGACCTCAATGGCGAAAGCACCATCCACAGGCTCTATGCTCTGGGCGAAAGTAGTTGCACAGGGCTCCACGGAGCCAACCGCCTTGCAAGCAACTCGCTCATTGAGGCGGTGGTCTATGCCAAGGCGGCCGCCGAGCACTCCATCGGCCGACTCTCCGAGTTGGAGTTTGAGGAGCGAGTGCCCGATTGGAACGATGACGGAATGGTGGCCACCGAGGAGATGATTCTCATCACGCAGAACTACAAGGAGATGCAGCAGATTATGAGTTACTACGTGGGTATTGTGCGTAGCAACCTCCGCTTGGAGAGGGCACTCCGTAGGATGGAAATCATCTACCGCGAGACGGAAGAACTCTACCAAAAGAGTCGCATCAATGTGGGTTTGTGTGAGTTGCGCAACCTCATTGAGGTTGGGTACCTCATCATCAAGCAGGCCCAAGCACAAAAGGAGAGCGTAGGGTTGCACTACACACTGGACTATCCTCCGGTGGAGAATTGAAAATTGAAAATTGAAAATGGAAAATTATTCCCTAAATTCCCTAAACTCCCTAAGGCCCTTAAGGCCCTTAGAAAAAGACGGTCAAAAAGCAACAACGTTAAGAGTGCAAGCGTAACGCAGCAGTTACCCACGAGATGCACTCGCTAAGAGAGATATGACACTAAAAGAAGAGATACAACGCAGGCGAACATTCGCCGTTATCGCCCACCCCGATGCGGGTAAGACCACACTCACCGAGAAGTTGCTCCTCTTCGGTGGTGCCATCCACGTGGCGGGCGCAGTCAAGAGCAACAAAATCAAAAAGACCGCAACCTCCGACTTTATGGAGATTGAGCGACAGAGGGGTATTTCGGTTGCCACCTCCGTGATGGAGTTTGAGTATCAGGGCACCAAAATCAACATCCTCGACACCCCCGGACACGAGGACTTCGCCGAGGACACCTACCGCACACTCACCGCAGTGGATGCCGTAATCATCGTGATTGACGGAGCAAAGGGTGTGGAGAGCCAAACGCGCAAACTTATGAACGTGTGCCGTATGCGCTCCACCCCCGTGATGGTCTTCATCAACAAACTCGACCGCCCCTGCAAGGACCCCTTTGAACTCTTGGAGGAGATTGAGCAGGAGTTGCAAATTGCCGTCAGGCCCCTCTCGTTCCCCATCGCCAGTGGCCCCGCCTTCAAGGGTGTCTACAACATCTACGATGAGAGCCTTGCGCTCTTCAAGGAGGTAGATAGGCAGTACATTGCCGAGAGCATACACCTCACCCTCGACAGTCCCGAACTCGCCACCCACATTGGCGAAAAGAACGCCGCCGAGTTGCACGAAAACCTCGAAATGGTGGGCGAACTCTTTGAGCCCTTCGATAGGGACCTCTACTTGCAGGGATTGTTGGCACCGGTGTTCTTCGGCTCGGCTGTCAATAACTTCGGTGTGAGGGAATTGCTCGAAACATTCATACGCATTGCACCCTCGCCCCACTCGGCCCTCACCGAGAGCCGCACTGTGGAGGCCACGGAGGAGAAGATGACCGGTTTTGTCTTTAAGATTCACGCCAATATGGACCCCAACCACCGCAACCGCTTGGCCTTCCTCAAGATTTGCAGCGGCACCTTTGAGAGGGGCAAGAACTACCTGCACGTGCGCAGTGGCAAGCAGATGAAGTTCTCCTCGCCGAGTGTATTTTTGGCCGAGAAGAAGTCGGTGGTGGACACCGCCTATGCGGGCGACATCGTGGGCCTGCACGACACGGGCAACTTCGCCATTGGCGACACCTTCACCGAGGGCGAGCCGCTCAAGTTCACGGGCATACCCTCCTTTGCGCCCGAGCAGTTCCGCTACATTGAAAATGCCGACCCGCAGAAGTTCAAGCAGTTGGCCAAGGGTATAGACCAGCTGATGGACGAGGGCGTGGCCCAACTCTTCACCTCCACACTCAATGGCCGAAAGATTATCGGCACGGTGGGTGCGTTGCAGTTTGAGGTCATCCAGTACCGCCTCGAGCACGAGTACAATGCCAAGTGTCGTTGGGAGCCCATCGGCATCCACAAGGCTTGTTGGATTGAGAGCGACAATGCCGCCCAGTTGGCCGACTTCAAGAAGCGTAAGTTTACCAATATGGCGGTGGACAAACACGGCAGGGATGTATTCTTGGCCGACACAAGTTACGCCCTGCAACTTGCCATTGAGAAGTTCCCCGACATCAGGTTTAAGTTCACCTCGGAGTTCTAACGGGAGTTGTCAGAATCCACTCTCAAAACAGAAAACGCCACCCCAAAGTGGCGTTTTTTTGTTGCAGGGTGTACAATCTTACCTATTTTTTATTATCTTTATAGCGAAATTGGGAAATATATCTAACACAAAACCATAGCGTTATGAAACACACTTTGCGCACAATGTTGGTTGTAGTGGCCTCTGCACTGCTTTTTGTGGCGTGCAACTCCGACTACAACTTCGACAAAATCTCACTTGAGGTAACTGTCGGCGACACCGAAGGTATCACCATACCTATCGGCACCACCGAGAAAATCACCGTTGATTCTCTGCTCGGCAAGCAGGGCGAACTTACTCCCGACAAAGATGGTTTCTACTCAATCAGTATGGATGGGGAGATTGAGGAAAAAATCTCGGTCGGCAAGATTGACCCCATCACAAATCTGGCCCCAACCATCGCCCCCTCCACCATCACACTGATGGGTGAAATGGGTGCCGTGGTGCCAAAAATCAACGAGAAAAAGACCATCCCATTCCCCGATGGTATCAGTTCGGGCATCACCATCCCCTCGCTCATCGTGGGCCAAACCTTCACTATGAAGAACAACGATGTGTTTGAGAAGAGTTACGACATCAATCTGCCCGACCACATCAAGTCCATCGACCACATCAACTTCGGCACCAAAGGCGAAGGCTCGTTGGTGTCAATCACCTTCAACATCGCAGGTCTGTTGCCCGTAACCGAAAACCGAGTGCTCAACTACTTCGCCATCGAAGCCCCCGCAGGCTTTGAGTTGAAGGAGGTGCCGGGCGACCCTCTGGGCAACTACGCCACCATCAGCAAGGGTACCGGCAGCAAGACCAACAACCACTACGAGGTGGACACCTTCCCCCTCAACGACAGCAAGATTGTGCTCCAATTCCTGCTGATGAGTGCCAACTTTGAGGGTAGTGCCATCTCCGATGGGCACTTCTTCGTGAATGACGACATCAAGTACAGCTACGATATGTCCTACACCGTGAAGGCCGGCACCACAGGCACCGAAGTGCCCTACGTGGAGGCCGTGGCCGACATTGCCATCAGCAGTGCCGATGTAACCCTTGAGGCGTGGGCTCAAAATTTTGACTTCGCCAAGGAGTTCAGCCACAGCGTGAACGTTCCCGAGGTTGTCAAGGAGATTTCCTACATTGAAATTAGCCGTGCCGACCTCGCCACAGCCGTACCGCAACTTGACGTGGCTCTCGACCTGTCGGGCTCGCCACTGGAGGAGATAACCCTCTCGGAACTCAAGCTCGTTCTGCCTACTTCGGTGCTCGACTTCGACACTCCGCAGGGTTGGACTTTGAACGGCAACTACCTCAAAACCAGCAACCTCAAATTGCGCAATGGCACAAACCAAATCCTAACTCTGCCGCTCAAGGGCATTAAGTCTATTCCCATCGTTGGCGGCAAGGCCTCCATCAGTGGCAACATTGGCGTGGAGGCAACCATCGCCATAGCCGATGGCGAGAGCCTCTCCATTGACACCTCGGCAAAGCACATCGTAATTGCCCCCAAAGTTACCATTGACGACCTCGCCATCCACAGCCTTGTGGGTATCATTGACCCCGACCTGAGCAGTATGCTTGAGCCCGTGGAGGTTGATTTGAGCGAACTAACCAATGCGTTGGGCGACAACCTTGAGGTGGAGCTCAACCTCGCCTCCCCCACCCTCAACTTCTCGGTACAGAACCCCATAGGCGTGGGCATTGACTTGGTCGTTAAGATTGACGCTTGGAAAAATGGCGCAGTGAGCAAGAATGTGAGCACCCCCACGCTGAAAATTGCAGGTGCCGAGGGTAGTACCCCCACCACTACCAACATCTCACTCACAGGCGACACCCCCGCAGAGGGCCAAACCAAAGTGGAGGGACTGATGGATGTCATCAACAGCCTGCCCGACAAACTCGTTGTAACGCTCAACGCCACCACCGACAACACCAAACCTCACACCCTCATCGTGAAGGAGTCCTACGACTTCAAGGTGAACTACTCGGTGGATGCAGCGCTGAAGTTTGACCAAAACAAGTCGGGCCGACTGAGCTACACCACAGTGATTGAGGACATCGACCTTTCGGAGGTGGGCGAAGTCAATCTCGCCATCGACAGCCTCACCGTGAACGTTGTGGCCCAGAGCACCCTGCCTTTGGATGCTCTTCTGAAGATTAAGTTCCTTGACGAGGAGAAGAAAGAGTTGAGTCAGATTAAGACACTCACCACGGGTAAGATTCTCGGCAGCAAGAGTGGCAACCAGCCCACCACCTCGCAGATTTCCATCGGCGTGGGCTTTGATGCGGGCTCGGAGAGCAGTGTGGCCATTGGCGCATTGCTCGGCAGTGTGAAGGCCGTAGAGTGTACCGTTGAGGGTACCACCCTTGCGGGCACGGGTCTTAGGCCCGACCAGTGGTTGCAGGCCACCCTTTCGTTGTGCTTGGACAAGGGTATCACCATTGACCTCGGCACGCTCATAGATGGTGACGAGGGCGAAGGCGAAGGCGAAAACAAGTAGCCCCCTCCCGCACACACGACAACCACACACAGAGTTTACTCTCAATCACACCAAAAAACACGAAAACACGATGAAAAGTAATAAGATAATAACACTGGTCGTAGCCCTCACAATGGGGCTCACTGCCGCCACTGCCCAAGTGCGCAACGCATATTTCTTGCGCGGAGCGACCGAGCGATATGAACTCAACCCCGCCCTGTCGCCCAACCGTGGCTTCTTCGCCATCCCCGCATTGGGCATCACCACCGCCCTTGAGAGCAACTTCCTCTCGGCCGACAACTTCCTCTTTCCCGCCGCCGATGGCAACGGACTTGTAACCTATATGCACTCCTCGGTGGATGCTGCCAAGTTCCTCGACCGTCTGCCCGATATGAACCGCCTCGACTTCGGACTCAACGAGCGACTCTTCTCAATGGGTAACTACTTCAAGGGAGGTTTCTGGTCGGTAGACGTGCGTCTGCGCTCGGAGAACAACTTTACTATTCCCAAAGATTTCTTTGCCCTGACCAAAAAACTCTCCTCGGGCACCTATAACATTGGTGGCTTCGGCATCGAAAGCAACAACTTTGTGGAGGCAGGCGTGGGCTACACCTTCCCCGTGCAGGACGTCTTCACGCTCGGTTTTAAGGCAAAGGCTCTGGTGGGCTTGGCCCACCTCTCGGCCCACTTCGACAAGGTTGATATTACTATGGGAACAGACCAATACACGGCCGACCTTGCAGGTACCATTCAGACCAACGTGGCAGGCTACAACTTCGAGGGTCTCACCGGTGAGGTTACCTTTGACCAGTTCTTGGGCTACGTGAGCGATGTGAGCAATTTCTCGACCGACAACATCAGCAGCATTGGTTTTGCCTTTGATGCCGGTCTTGAGTGGACCTTCAACGATGAGGAGATTCGCCTATCGGCTGCCGTTACCGACCTCGGCTTTACCGCTTGGGCCCCCAACAACACCTACTGCGGTACGGTAGACAACGTGGGTTTTGCCTTCAAGGGCTTTGACCTTGCCTCCAACGAGGTTATCTTCACCACCCCCGAGAATGTAAATCTCCACAGCGCAGAGGCTCCCACTGCAACCATCAAGAATATGCTCCACACCAACTACATCGTGGGTGTTGAGTACAACTTCCTTGGCGACCTCATTGGCTTGGGTGCTGTGTGGTATGGCAAGCAGTATGGCGAGGATTTGCTGCATCAGGCTACCGTGGCAGCCACATTCCGCCCCACCACTTGGCTCTCGGCAACTATCAGCGAGAGTTTCCTTCAGAACCAAATTGGTGTGCTGGGCGCATCGCTCAACCTCCACACCTCGTGGGTGAACCTCTTTGTGGGTATGGACTACATCGGCACCCAGTTTGGTACCGCTATGGGAGGCAAGATTCCTGTGCCCATCAACCAGAAGTCGGTAAACATCAACTTTGGCCTCTCGCTGCCCCTCGGCCCGAGGATGTTCTAACGTAAGAATAACAAGTGGGCGCGGCCCAACAACAAGAAAGGCACCCTTCATCGGGGTGCCTTTTTCACTAAGGGGGCTATAGTTTGCATCATCACTACAACTATTCAGCCCACTGCTTATCACTCAACAAGAAAAAGGGTTGTAAGCCAATAGCTTACAACCCTTTTGTTGTGCCCAGGACAGGAATCGAACCTGCACGCCTTGCGGCACACGCACCTGAAACGTGCGCGTCTACCTATTCCGCCACCTGGGCCTCCTTGCGCACCTCCGATGAGCATTGCTACCCATCGTTGAGCGTGCAAAGATACATATAAACTAGAAAATTGAAAAATGAAAATTGAAAATTATTGATTTTTTTCTGCAAGTCGTCAATTTTCAGTTACCACTTGCGCAGAGCCACCATCCTCGCCACGCTACTCAAAGGCAACCTTCACCGAGCCCGTGAGGGTGCGCTCGCCACCCTCGGGTAGCAAGATGTCCATCGCCACCGTGAAGGTAATCTCATCGTACTGCTTGGTGGGCTGCTCGGCAAACTTCACAGCATAGCCACCCGCACTGAGCAGTGAGTTGTTGAACTCCACAAGGTTTGTCGGTTTCTCATCCTCAATTCGGCACGTTACCGCAAGGGTGGGGAATGTTGCCAACAGCAGCGTTGGAGCCGACACCATCCTAAACTTGTGGGAAATATCTACTCCCGCCTCAAAACCAAACAAGGGTTTGTCGGCACTAATCGCAATACTCCTGATGCCGGCATAGTAATAAATTTTACCTACTATTTTGTATCGCTCATCTGGAATGTTGTACTTGGCAACCTCGCCAATCAACTCATTATTTTCTTGGGTGGTGGGTATGTTGAGTTCCTCTGCTTTCGGACTATGCCAAGTTTCCATTAGCAGAGGCCTTTCTTTATAGTAACTAAAAGGCCACTGAAAAAGCAAGGTAAAATTGTCATAGGTGCGAGGCTGTGGTTCTATGTTTATGAAGGGGTTTATGTGTTCACCATCTACATCGTGTTGTAGTCCATCCCCATCGTCAATAAAAGCACCATCTCCAAACAAGGCATTTCGGTCATCTTCGCTGGTCGCAAACAACTCCTCTTCAAGGTAAAAGGCATATTGCATTGACAACACACTTGGCGTTCTTGCGTTGTCCGTTGAGAAAACCCTCAAATAGTCAGGTGGCGGTGGAGTTCCTACCTCAATCTTAGTTTCGGCATTTCCGCACGCTGCAAACAATAACGGCAATACGAACAAAAAGTACAATTTTCGTTTCATAGCACGATTGTTTTATGTGGGTTAAAAAATGTTACCGTTTGCAAGATACAAAAACAAAACAACTTATGCAAATTTTGTGCGCACTACTTTGTCCTCATACTTACAGACCGTAAGGCGGGCAGAAAAATGGGAAGTTGAGAAATGGATTTTTTGATTTTTCAGCAATTAACCGATTATCAATCCTCACTTTTACGTTGGCAGCGGCTCATTCGGCGCCAATTCACAAAGCCATAGATGTCGTTGGCAAGGAACATCACAAAGCAAGCAACCATAGGCAGGTAGTCGGGCTCCACCACCGAGGCCATAACCCACAGCACAATTAGCACTACATCGTTGGCCGCATAGCCAAGTGCATACCACGGAGAGCGCAGCCACGTGAGGTAGACCGCCACAAAGCTTGTGCTCACCGACAGGGTGCTCACACCGAGGTTGGTCGTACCGAGTGCGCGCAGCACAAAGTAGAACACCACCGTAACGACCACGGTCCACACCGCCATCCACGCCGCCTGTCGCCCACTCACCCTCGCAACCTCCACCTCGGCACTCTCCTTGTAGGGGTGGCGGGCCCACGACACAAGGGCAACCACAGCCATCGGGGCGGTCATTCCGAGGTAGGTCAGCACCTCACCATAATAGGCAAACACCCAGCTGACAATGCCATAGAGAATCGAAAAAACAATGGTAATGACCTGACCGAGCAGCATCCCTTTGGCAATGAAAATGAGGCCCGTAACGCCCACAAGCGAGGTGAGCAGGTTGAGCACGCTACCCTCGGGCGAGAGCAGGTAGGAGCCTGCAACCACAGCCAGCGACACCAGCCACAGCCCCCACTCAAAGCGGGTGAGTTCCCCAAACGATTTGCGTAAATCTAACCTCATTGCGTTGCTTTTTGTCCCTTTGGACAGATTTTTGTGGCGCAAAGATAGCATTTTTCTAACATTTATGCGTACCTTTGTACTAATGCCCCCACTTACAAATGGAAGGCAATATACCGGTTAGGAACAAAGAAGGATAAAAAAGAGAACAAAAACAACATTAACGCCTATGCCACAGATTTCAGAACGTGCCGAACTAATGCCCTCCTCGCCCATTCGTAAACTCTACCCCTTGGCCGAGGCAGCAGCACTGCGTGGCGTGAAAATCTACCGCCTCAACATCGGACAGCCCGACCTGCCCACTCCCGATGAGGGTTTGCAGGCCCTCAAGGAGATAGACCGCAAGGTACTCGAATATAGCCCCAGCGATGGTTTTCGCTCGTTTCGCGAGAAGCTTGTGGGCTACTACGACCAATACCAAATCAAGGTATCGGCCGATGACATCATCGTAACCACGGGAGGTAGCGAGGCGGTGTTGTTCGCCTTTATGGCCTGCCTCAACCCGGGCGATGAGATTATTGTGCCCGAGCCCGCCTATGCCAACTATATGGCTTTTGCGGTGTCGGCCGGTGCAGTCATCAAGCCCATCACCTCCTCCATTGAGAGTGGGTTTGCCCTGCCACCGATTGACGACATCGAGAGCCTTATTACTCCCCGCACACGAGGCATACTCATCTGCAACCCCAACAACCCCACGGGCTATCTCTACACCCGCAAGGAGATGAACCGCATACGCGACTTGGTGAAGAAATACGACCTTTTCCTCTTCTCCGATGAGGTCTACAGGGAGTTCATCTACACAGGTTCGCCCTACATTTCGGCCTTCCACTTGGAGGGCATCACCGACAATGTGGTGCTCATCGACTCGGTGTCGAAACGCTACTCAGAGTGTGGTATTCGCATTGGTGCCCTGCTGACCAAAAATAAGAGGGTGCACGACTCGGTGATGAAGTTTTGCCAAGCGAGGTTGAGCCCACCCCTTGTGGGCCAAATTGTGGCCGAGGCCTCACTGGATGCTCCGAGGGAGTATGCGATGCGTACCTACGAGGAGTTCATTGAGCGCAGGAATTGCCTTGTGGATGGCCTGAATAGGATTGAGGGTGTCTACTCGCCCATTCCTATGGGTGCTTTCTATACGGTGGCAAGACTTCCCATTGACGATAGCGACCGCTTCTGTGCGTGGTGCTTGGAGGAGTTTTCGTGGGAGGGCGAAACGATTATGCTTGCCCCCGCATCGGGCTTCTACTCCGAGCCCGACAAGGGCCGCAACGAGGTGCGTATCTCCTACACTCTCTGCAAGGAGGAACTCCAACGTGCCCTTGTGGTGCTTGCGAAAGCCCTCGAAGCCTACCCGGGAAGAACGATTTAGGATTTTTGTAACTAAATGCACAACAGCCCCACCGAATTGCGGTGGGGCTGTTGTGCGTAATATCTAACGGCTAATGACGAGTGGCTAACGGCACACTCCGCCCAATAGTCCGCGTGTCGTTTGGTCAGAGCGTGTGCAGGCAGAGGCGTACCCTCTCAAAGCATAGCGACCGCAGGTCGTTGCGGTCTATCACGAAGTTAATCAGCCCGCAGTCGAAAAAGCGTAGGCCCCAGCGTTCTTCCTCATCCACTTGGAGCAACGACACCTGCCGGCTGTTGTCTTCATCCTCGTAGCCCTCGGTCATTGCGGGCTGTCCGAGCAATTTGTGCCCGAACTCGCTCTCCTCGGCGGGGGCAAACACAATGGCCTCGGCGGGCAGAGTGGCAGGGGTGCCATCGGCCCAATAGGCTTCGTGGGTGTGCAGGGAGGAACAATGGGGGCTGTAAATAACCCTAAAACTATCCTGTGGCCACTCGCCCGTGCCCTCACACGGAGCATCGGTGTCGCCCAAAAAGTAGTCCAAGTCGGCAAAAAACCACAGCATACCCTCGTGTGGCAACAGCCCCTCCTTGTCCAAAGGTGCCACTTCGGCAAGGTCCACTTGACAGACAAAGGTGAGCAACTCTTCGCCCTCCTCGCTACCACCATTCGGTTCCTCGCCCACGTTGTTGTTTGGCTCCTCGCCCCTGCGGCAAGGCCAACCCACCCCTTCGGGCAGGTCGGGGAAACCCCACCAATGGCTCCTGCCGGTGAGGTTGTCGTTGGGAGCAGTGGGGGCGGTGGGTGTGAGTCTTATGGCCATTTGTGCGTATTTTATAGTTGTATCCTCAATGGGGTGTAAACCACTGACGCTCTGCTCTCTCCAAGGAGTTACTTCACAAAAATTTCCAACTCGGTGGACTCCACTCCATCCACCGTGTGGGCGGCCTCAATCAGTCGGCCAATAACCTTGTTCTCCGCCTCTTTGGCCTTCACATACTCCTTGAACATCTGCTCATACTCTTTGAGCCAGCCGCTCATCTTTTTGAGCAATATGCGTGTTTCGTTGATGTTGCGGGGGTCAAGTTCGAGGAGTCCTGTCATAGCGGCCGCACCCGACACTTTGAGGGTGGCAAAGTTGAACTTGGTGCTATTGACAATCTTAATCATCTGCTTGTTGCGCTCCAGCAGGGCAAGGTAGCTGTACTTATCCCCACGTGGCGATTGTAGGCGGAAGGAGCGCCACTCCTCGCCATTGTCCGACACCACCCTGCGGCAGACGGTGGTGTAGTTGTCGGAGAGGATGTTTTCGATAATCTTGTCGAACTGCTGCATATTCTCCTTGTACATATCCCTATAGTCGTTGATGCTGCTTGAGCCGCCATAGGATGGGTAGTCCCACTCAATCAGCCTCGGGGCACCATTAGCTGCGTTCACCTCATAGGGCTCCGAGTCGCCCAAGATGGCGGGCCTGACATCCCTGTCGTCAATGTTGGGAATGGCCCTTGCATAGCCTGCACCACCCTTGCTCACCTTAAGGTCGTAGAAGACAAATTGGCCCGAACTCCAACTGCCACACTCCAGCCAGAACATCAACTGATGACCACCTGTGATGGGCACCGTGTAGGTGGTGGGCTGCATCTTGTCGTGAATTTGGAACTCGGCCACCACCTCGCCATCCACACCAATCTGGAGGTTTTCCATCGGGTCTTGTTTGACGTCTATGGTGTCGATGGTGTTGTGGGGCTTGCGGCAGGCCACGGTGAAGGTCAGGGTGTCATACTCGCCCCAAATGTTGAAGGTCGCACACGAAGATTCGTGGGCCGTACCTCCCGCCGCCAAAGCCAACAGCGCACCAAAGGGCGACACCATTGACACGGTGGCACCACCCACCGAGCCAATCATCATCGAGGCACCAAACATAGGGCTCATAATGGCAGCCGAGGGGTCGGCCGTGGGGCCCATTTCGATGTCGAAGTGTACGCTTGTTTTGAGCAGGAAACCCTTGTAGATACGCTCGCCACCGGGCATTGAGAAGTATTCCCTCTTGCTGCTGCCGTCAAGGAAACAGTTCTCGTTGATGGAGTGGAGAATGTAGGGCGGGTTGAGGTCTATGAGGTCAATCTCATTGGGGAAGTCGGGCGTGGGGTGCGTGAAGAGTCCGTGGTCGAGTTTGGGCTCTCCGCGGTAGACAACCATATCGGCCAAACCAAAGGCGGGGTGCTCCATACTTGACATACCGAGTTTTTCAAACTTCAGCACCCTGCATTTGTTAATCGGCACGAGGTAGTGCTTGTTGGGGTCGGTGGCAATCAGCTCCACCTGCAACACAAGTTCGTCATCGGCATATACTCTCAACCAGTCGTTTTTCAGCACACCGCACTTGCCAACCCAACCGGTGGTGAAGCTCACGTAGTCAAACTCGCCACCGAGGTTGAACAGCACGTGGGCACCGGTGTTGGAGTAGAAGAAGTTGGTGCTGGATTGCATCACGATGCCCTCGCTGAACTTGACACCTCCCATAGAGAAGGTGATGTGCTGCGAAACGTCCGAAAAGACGGCCTTTTCGCGCGACATACCGCCACCCACAGCAAAGGGTGGAATTTTCGACACAAGTTTGCACTGGTCGGGCAAATCTTTGAGGTAGGCAGGTGCTGCTGCCGCGCTCTCTTGCCCCTCCACAATGGGGGCATCGGCAGCCACATAGCCCGTGGGATAGAGCATAATGTTGGCCACACCGATGTCGAGCGAGGCCTCGGCATTCTCCGACCTGAATAGCAACGACTCCGCACCGTTGATGTTGATGGTTACCTCTTGGGCCAACTCGCCCTCAATAATCTCCTTCTCGTAGACAAGTTTGCCATCGGCCTCAATGGAGAGCCACCCTCGGCCGATGGTGCCGTCATCGGTGTCGATGGCACCCGCAATGAAGGTCATCTTGTCGAAGTGGCCACCCACGTTGAAGGTGGTAACGTTCTCGTTGTTGCCAATCAGGGCCATACCTGCGCCCATCCACAAGCCGTTGTCGTAGGTGTTGCCACTGAGTTTGATTTGGCCTTGGGAACCCTCAATTTCGTCCAAACTCCTGTCGTTGCAGAACTTCGGGTTGGTGGTGAAGCACTTGTGTTTGGTGCGCCACGGCATAAGGTCCCTACAAAGCATTGTGGGCTCGGGCTTGGCCAGCGTGTGTGGCCTCACCTCGTAGGGTGTCTGGTCGGCACGCCACACCATAGCCTCGGCAATACCATACTCCACCTCGGCCGCAGCCAGTGTGAAACGAAGTTTGTGTACACCCTCCACATCGAGGCTCACACGGGTGTTGCCCTCGTTGGAGGAGATTATGCGGTCTATGAGTTTTCGCCCATCGGCCTCCACCACCATAATACCCTTGCGGTTGGCGGGCTGGTAGCGGGGAATACCCACAATGAAGGTGAGGGTTTTGTACTTACCCCCGAGGTCGAACTCCCTGTATCCAAACTCTTTCGTTACAAGGGTTGAGTGGTAACCAACCTTGAAGGCGTTGGTGAAAACCACACCGCCGAGCGTAATCTCATCCACAGCAAAGTTCAACGAGGAGGTGCTGTGGAAGTGGTCTGTGGCAGGGATGTCCCTATCGAGATAGACGGGTTTTGCTTTTTTGGTTTGTGCTCCGAGCGGGTTTGCGACAAGGAGGGTACACAGGGCGATGAGTGTGGCGGTTAGGAGTTTTTTCATATCACTGCTGGTGGGGTTTTCTGTGGTATGTATCGGGCCCAATGTGTGGCCCCACTCCCCACCTTTGCAAATATAACACATTTTGTTGTCATTGTCCACTTTTGCTGTTCGATTTTTACAAATTGCTCCACAAAAGCAGGGGAATATCCCTCCCGTATTTTTGACTTGTGCTTTGTTTTTACACATTAAAATGTTATATTTGTGAAAATGAATACCACAAAAATCCGCAAAACTATGAAACGCATCGTTCTAATTCTCGTTTTGCTGTGCTCCACGCCATTGTGTTCCACTGCTGCCGAACACATCCTGCAAGGGCGTGTGATTGATAGTGCATCGGGCAGTGGTGTGGGCTATGCCACCGTGGTCCTCTCCGATGCCGAGGGCAAAGGTGTGGCGGCAGTGGCGGCCGACAAAGAGGGCTCTTTCACACTGCGCTACAACAAGGAGGGCTCCTACACGCTGACCTTCTCCTCCGTGGGTTACGCCTCGGTGGAGAGGAAAATCACACTTGGCAACGCAGACGAGCAGACCGACCTCGGCAAGGTGGCCCTGCAAGCAGGTGTGGAGATTGAGGGTATCACCGTCAAACCCCTCGTGATGGAGAAGGCCGACCGCTTGGTCTACAACGTGAAGGCCGACCCCGAGGCCAAGTATCGCAAGATGGCCACCATTGTGGACAAAGTGCCCGGATTGGACCAATCGGGTAGTCGTGGTAAGTTCCAGTACAACAACCTGCCCATATCGAAAATCCTAATCAACGGCAAGGAGGAAGTGCTCATCTCCGGCGGCCGTCAATACACAATGGAGTTCATTGGTGCCGCACTGATGGATGAGATTGAGGTCATTATGCCCGGCTCGCCCGAGTACAACAACGACCAAATCATCCTCAACATCAAGACTAATCAGCCCCTACCCGTGGGCTTTGCCAGCGAGTTGGGTGGCGATGCGGCCGTGCCTAATGGTAAGTATGGCGCCGATGTGGATGTGGTGAGCAAGGTTGGGCGCACCACCTTCGCCACCAAATATGCCTATTCGCTAACCCACACGCCCACGTTGCACAAGCGTTCCACCTCGGAGTACTTCGGCACCGAGGGTGGCAACACGCCTCTCTACACGCTCCACGACAGTGATGCCGACAGCACTCGTGGCCATTCGCACCGCCTGGCCATCAGCTACAAGGGCGAGATAAACAAGCGCAAGGGCTACATTCTGGCCACTCTGAACGGCACCTCTTCGGAGAGCAATCGCTACACCGACACCAAGTCGTGGCGAGAGGAGGCCGGCGGTGTGCGCTCCCAAGAGCAGCAGAGCGATGCAAGCAGCACAACTTCCTCGCCCGAAAACATCAATGGACGCATCACAATGGCCCATCAGGTGGGAGCCAAGCACGTCGTGAACCTCCTCTCCACTCTCACCCACTCCAAGAGTAACTCCGAAGCCTCCACTCTCACCCACTACGGCGAGGATAACACATCCTATGAGAGCCGTCGCAGTAGCCAAACCGAGCAGGACGCTTTCAGCATCTCCTTGGGCCTTCGCAAGAGAGCAGGCAAAGAAGGCAAACACAACCTTTACCCCTCCATTGGTTACACCTCCCGTCGCTACGACAACTCTTCGCTCTACGAAACCCTCAACCGAGGAGAGGAGGAGTTTGCAACCATCCCCGATGCGGGTTTGACCTACAAGCAGGACATTATTAGCGGAGGCTTTAACTACTCCTACTCCCCCTCACGCAAGTTTTCGTTGGGTATGTCGGCAAATCTCTCCAACGACCACACAACGGGTGTGTTCCGTCACACGGGTAATACCCCGCTCGACTACAACCAACTATCTTGGGGCGTGGACGCACTAATTTTCATCCGTACCCATTGGTTGGTTCCCAACATTATGCTCTCGGCCGAACCCAAACGTCCGGGTCTCGACCTGCTGAATCCCTACGTGGACGACAGCAACCCGATGCACCTGCGCTATGGTAACCCCAACCTGCGCCCCGAAATGAATTACCGAGGCAGCCTTGCGTGGTCCCTTCCCGACAAACTACTACCCAAGTGGTTGCGCTCGCCAAGTTTACACTATTTTGGCAGTTACATTGCCAACTCCATCAACCCCATCACCGAAATGAGGTCCGATGGCGTTACGGTGAGCACCTACAAAAACTATGGTAGCGAAATCGGACACCGCATTGTTTCAAACATCCTGATGTATCCCACAAAGAATACAAGCCTCGAATTTAACGGTTCATATTCAATTAGGACCTACCACATCGCAGAGGACTACACCAACACCATCCGCTCCTTCACGTGGGGTGTGGGCGGTGGCTACCGTTTCCCCAAAGGCAAGTGGCTGAACAATGCACGGCTCTCGGCCTCCTATTCGGCCTCGCCCACCGCACGAATGGCCCAAGTGGTAGATTTCGGCTACTACCACAACCTTGGGGTGTCGTTCAGTGCCTACATTCCCAAGTGGAAGGCGGGCTTCGACATCAATGTTGGCGACATTCTCCACGGCCACAACTACGTGGAGAACACCATCCGCTCGGGCACCTTCATCCGCCACAACTCCAACGAGAGACTCGGTCGCTCGGTGAACATCTCGGCCTACATCCGCTTCGGCAAGTTCAAACGTGTGATTGGCGAGATTGACGAGCCAACCGACCTCAAGAGTTTCTGACCTACTGCGCTGGTCAAGGCGGAGATAACAAAAAACTCTCGGGCATCGTTTTTGATACCCGAGAGTCTTTTGTTATCCGACAAGGAATAAGGGCCTAACGCCTCCTGCGGGGCATCATAGGCATACCCCTCATAGGCATACGCTTGTTGCCACCACCGGCGGCCATCTTCATCACCTTGCGCATATCCTCAAACTGCTTCAGCAGGCGGTTTACATCCTGCAATGTGGTGCCACTACCTGCGGCAATACGAGCCTTGCGCGAGGGGTTGATAATCTCGGGGTGCTCTCTCTCGGCAGGAGTCATCGAGCCGATGATAACCTCGGTCTGCTTGAAGATGTCGTCAGAGATGTCCACATTGCGCATCATCTTGTCCATACCGGGAATCATACCCATCAGGTCCTTCACCGAGCCCATCTTCTTAATCTGGCCAATCTGCTCCACAAAGTCGTTGAAGTTGAACTCGTTTTTGTAGATTTTCTTCTTGAGCCTGCGCTCCTCCTCTTCGCTGTACTGCTCCTGTGCCCTCTCCACAAGCGACACCACATCGCCCATACCGAGGATACGGTCGGCCATACGCTCGGGGTGGAATACCTGCAACGCATCCATCTTCTCGCCCGAGGAGATGAACTTCAAGGGCTTATTGACAACCGAGCGGATGGAAATGGCCGCACCACCACGGGTGTCGCCATCCAGCTTGGTCAGTACCACGCCATCGAAGTCCAGTCGCTGGTCAAATTCACGTGCGGTGTTCACGGCATCCTGACCCGTCATAGAGTCCACCACAAAGAGGGTTTCGGAGGGTTTCACAGCCCTCTTCACAGCCTCAATCTCCTGCATCATCTGCTCGTCTACTGCAAGGCGACCGGCGGTATCGACAATCACCGTGTTGATGTTCTTGCTGCGGGCATATTTGATGGCGTTCTCGGCAATCTCCACGGGGTTCATATTGCCCTCCTCGGTGTAGACCTCCACGCCCACCTGCTCGCCCAAGATTTTGAGTTGGTCGATGGCTGCGGGGCGGTAGACATCGCCTGCCACGAGCAACACGCTGCGGCTCTTTTTGCTCTTGAGTTGGAGGGCGAGTTTACCGGAGAAGGTGGTCTTACCGGAGCCCTGCAAACCTGCAATCAGGATAACGGCAGGGTGGCCGGTGAGGTTGATGTCGGTGGCGGTGCCGCCCATAAGTGCGGCCAGCTCATCACGCACAATCTTGGTCATCATCTGACCGGGCTTCACGGCGGTGAGCACGTTGGCACCGAGAGCCTTCTGTTTAACCTCATCGGTAAAGGTCTTGGCGACCTTGTAGTTCACATCGGCATCAATCAGCGCACGGCGAATCTCTTTGAGAGTTTCGGCCACGTTAATCTCGGTAATCTTACCCTCACCCTTGAGTATCTTGAATGACCTTTCAAGTTTTTCGGACAGGTTTTCAAACATATCTCTCTATATCTTTGTGTTACTTACACTGTTTTGTTCAGCCTACAAAGATACGGATATAATTGAGAATTGAAAATTGAAAATTGAAAATTAACAAACCCATCCGCCTAACGGCACCTCCCCTAACTTAGGGGAGGAGTGGTTGGATGGCACGGGTAACGTTTTTGTTACCCGAGAAGAAGTCGGGGCTTCCGAAGGTTGGGAAGCGCACCGACCTACCCACTGCACAAAACAGGCAACGCCTGCTCCTCCCCTAAGTTAGGGGAGGTGCCCCAAAGGGCGGAGGGGTTTGTGAGGGCAGAATGGGCAGAAAGAGTAATTAGTAAAGAGTAATTAGTAAATACTTTTCTATGCTTTGGAAGCACCACTTAAGTACTCCTCCCCTACGATAGGGGAGGTCGGGAGGGGTGGTCGAAATTGCGCTCGGCGGCCTCGCCGAGCAGGGGGTGCTGCGCAGCAGCGGGGGCGTCTGTTTTGGAAAGAGCAGAAAAGGCAGAAAGAGTAGCAAAGGGACTTTAAGGGCCCTAAGGTCTTTAAGGCCCCTAAAAAAAGACGTTAGACTACACCTCTCCCCTTGGCCCTTTCAGGGTGCAGATAAGGCGGTCGAGAGAGTAGCGACCGGCACCGGCGATGAGCAGGAAGATGTAGATACCCGCATAGACGACTTTCAGTTCCGCTTGGTCGAAGGTTTGGCTCGGAAAGAGCATAAAGGCTGCACCGAACATTATCACCGTCATCACAGCCGAGGTTATGCGTGTGAGCAGGCCCATCGCTAAGAGTGCCCCCGCAACAGCCTCTATGATGCCAACAATGCTCACTACACTCGCACTCGAAAGCCCCCACATTGAGGGGTACTCCTGCTCCAACCAAGGGTATTGTTGCGACTTGGTTATGGCCTGCGTGAAGAGTAGGGTGCCGATGAACAGGCGCAGAAAGAGGATGCCTTTGTCGGCACTGCCTGCTGCTACTTTGGCGCACGATGCGGGCTCACTCTCGGCCGATGTGGGTGGCGGAGGAGTGGGAGTTGGTGCAGTGTGTGGGTGCGCAGTGGGCTCAACGTGTGGTGTGGATGCGTTGCGGGTGTGGGCGGAGGATGTGTTGTGGCGCTTGTTGTGTTGCTTGACGGTCATAAGGCAAAAGATAGTGTGGTGGTTGTTCTGCTGTTTCAACACCTCCACGTGCAATCTTCGTGCCCTATTTGGTCAGCCTATCGAGCAACACAGCGCAACCCTCCTCCAACATATCGAGCACCAATTCAAAACCATCGGCCCCCTCGTAGTAGGGGTCGGGCACATAGTCGTAGCCGAAGTGGGTGGGGATGTAGTCGGCCATACGTTCCAACTTTTGCAGCGCCTCCACACTCGGGGCCAATCTCGAAAGGCTCTCATACACAGAGTCATCCATAGCCAGCAGGAGGTCGAAACGGTCGAAATCCTCGGAGCGCACACGGCGACTGCGGTGGGTGAAGTTGTAGCCACGCTTCTTGCCTGCCGCCCTCATTCGCGGGTCGGGGAGTTCGCCTGCGTGTCCTCCGTAGGTGCCTGCGGAATCTATGGTCATTGTGTCGCCCAAGCCACGCTCTGTGGCCTGCTGGCGGAGTATTTCATCGGCTGCCGAGGAGCGACAAATATTGCCGAGGCAGACGAAGAGAATTTTTTGTTTGTCCATTGTGTGTGATGTTTTTCTAACACTCGGAGTGTAAAAATATCAATTTTTGAGCAATTCTACAAAAATATCACTATATTTGTCCTACACAAACGAGTGTAAACACACACATAAACATAAACTATAACCTTAAACAAATTTTTTACTACTATGGGATTTTTGCAGGAATTCAAAAAATTCGCCCTCAAAGGTAATGTAGTCGATATGGCAGTCGGTGTTATCATCGGTGGTGCTTTCGGCAAAATCGTAACCTCGTTGGTTAATGATGTGATTATGCCCCCTCTGGGTATGCTCATCGGCAAGGTGAACTTCACCGACCTTGCTATCAACCTCGCTCCCGAAGGTGCTCCTGAGGTGATGTGGAAATATGGCGCCTTCTTGCAGCAGGTGTTCGACTTCCTCATCGTTGCGATGTGTATCTTCTTGCTCATCAAGGGTATCAACCGCCTCTCTGAGCTGACCAAGAAGAAAGAGGCCGAGGAGGCTGCTGCCGCAGCACCCGCACCCGCACCCGAGCCGGAGCCCACTAAGGAGGAGGTTCTGCTCACCGAGATTCGCGACTTGCTGAAGAACAAATAGGCAGGAGGCATAGGGGCGTGGATGGCTTCTATTTTGCGGAGCCATTTTTGCGGGACCTTACATTCTATGATTGGTGTTAGGACCGGAGGGTTGGTGTTAGGACCGGCCACTCACACGCCAGATGCTCAACGACACAAGCACCTTCCCTTGGTGGAGAGGTGTTTGTTTTTTTGTGTTTTTTTGAGAAAATTGTTTGGAGGTTAAAAAAATATGTGTACTTTTGTACGCTTTTCCGCAAAATAGGGCGGCAAGAGCGGTGTTCTTGAAAATACCCGATGTTAAATAATTATTAAACTTTTTTAAAAAGTTTGGTAATTCCGAACTACTGCCTTACCTTTGCAGTGAAGTTTTAAGGTTCATTTAGGTTAGTAGTTTTAGGTTAGTGAAGGGAAGAAGGGTAAGCGGCGAAGAGCCGCACCCCTAATTTCCTTTTTTTATCGGCCCAGGTGGTGGAATTGGTAGACACGCTACTTTGAGGGGGTAGTGGCCGTTTTGGCCGTGCAAGTTCGACTCTTGTCCTGGGCACAACAAAAGGGTTGTAAGCCGTTGGCTTACAACCCTTTTTATTTTTTCCCAACAGCAAAGGGCAGAAGGAAAAAACCGCTGAGGCCTTATAACAACTGGGGCAATCGGAAATAATAGGGAGAGTGGCCATCTGCCCCAGAAGTTCCCCAAATACCCGATTGCCCCAGTTATTGTTATAGTTATTACTCCAGTTATTGCTCCTGTTATTATCCCATTGTTGTTCCTATTGTTATCAAAATTATTGTCCCAATATTCTCATTGTCGGTCTTCAGATTAGAAGAGCAACGAGTAGGTCATTGTGAATACGCTCTTGCGGTGCTTGGTGTCGCTCACAATGGGGCTATTCACCTCGTCAGTAATGAGGGCTCCGCCTGCATCGGTGCCATACTCGCCATAGAACGAGTAGAGGACACTATCGGTGTAGCGGGCTGTGCTTGAAGTCCACGCAAAGTCGAGCACCGAGCCCGAAGCAAATCTCAAGCCTGCACCCAAGGAATAGTTGGTGGTGGAGCGTTTGTAGGCCCCATAGAACCAGCCACCATCATCGGCATAGTTTTCCGCCTCATCGTTGAAAGGCGAGCCGTAGTGGGCATAGCCACCACGCAGGTAGACTCCACTCACGGGCACAACCTCCACGCCCACACGCACGTTGTGCGAGGTACCCAAGTCGCCATCCACACCTGCTTGGAAGTTCTCCTCCTCCCAGTGGTAGCGGCTTTGGAGGGTCATCGAGCGGTTCCACACAATGTCGTAGTCCACCGACACGAGGGCTCGGCTACCCAGCGAGTAGGAGAGTCCGAGGAGGAGTTTACTCGGCGAGGAGTAATTATAGGTGTAGTTGTTAATGAGCGTTTCGGAGTCGTAGTAGGTGGGGTCGCCGGTGTTGTTGGGCATAAACCAAGTCTCCATACGGGCACCATAGTCCCTTGTGAGGGTGGTGAGGGTGCGAGTGTGGTAGGCCACGCCGAGGCGGAGCGCACTGAAGGGGCGCAGGATGGCGCCAATCTTGAAGTTTACACCCGAGCCGTAGTTACTCTCCACGGGAGCGTAGGCCATAGCATCGAGAAACGCAGGATGATTTGAGGGCTGCGTGTAGTTCTCAGCATAGTAGTAGCGTATGGTCTGCGAGATGTCCTGAATACCGAGTGTGGCACCGATGTAAAGGATGTTGGCGATGTTGAGGCCCGAGGAGAAGGAGTATTCTCCCACCGACCCGCGCGAGCGTGTGCGCAGACTACCTGCCACAGCTGCATCGCTCGGCACACCCGTTACGGTGTACATACCTGTCTCCTTGCCCTCGGCATCCTTCACGGGGTCGATGAGTGCGGTCTGATAGGCCAGTGCCCCACCCCACTCGTCCACGTAGATATTCTCGTTACGGAATGGGTCGGAGTTGTAGCTCAACACCGAGGAGGGGAAGCCCTCCATCTGCAAGGCGAAGAAGTCGCCGATGCTCACACCATCATCCCTCCAACCGAAACTCTCATCGTAGTTGAGGTCGGCGAGTTTGTTGTAGGCAAAGCCGAAGGTAAAACTAACCAGTGCGCCCGACCCTTGGTAGAGGTTGAGAGCGGTGCCGAGTTGGTTGAAGGCGAAGGAAGTCTGCCTCTTGCCTGCGGGAGCGAAGTTGTTGGATGCGGTGGTGATGCCGAGGTCGGCCGAGATGGCGAATGCCGAGGTGCGGTACATACCGAGACCTGCGGGGTTGATGCTCATACTCGAGAGGTCGGCACCCAGCGAGGTGAAGGCACCACCCATTGCGGCCACACGTGCCGACATATAGGTGTGCTCCTGCTGTGAGAACTTCAGTGCATCGGTGTATTTCATATTGGCGGGGCTGATAAGCGAGCCGCCAAACTCGGAGTAGGTTGGTTGCGCCACGGCTGCGGTTGCCGAGATGAGCGCCACTGCTACTATGCTCAATAGTCGTTTCATAACTTGTCTATGTGTGTGTTTTTTTGGCCATTAGCCATTTAGCATTTTCTTTTTGTTGTTGGGCCGACCGGGGCTACTATGACTGCCAGGGCGACTGGGCCGACTGGGGCTTTAAGGACCTTAAGGGCCTTAAAGACCTTAAAGACCTTAAGGAGTTTAGCGAGTTTTTCCTTTCTGCCCTTTCCCAAACAGACGCCCCCGCTGCTCCGCAGCACCCCCTGCTCGGCGAGGCCGCCGAGCGCAATTTCGACCACCCCTCCCGACCTCCCCTATCGTAGGGGAGGTGTACTTAAGTGGTGCTACCAAAGCATAGAAGAGTATTTACTAATTACTCTTTCTTGCCCTTTCTGCCCGTTCTTGCCCCTTCTTGCCCTTTACTGCTCACCACAATTTTCCATTTTCAATTTTCCATTTTCAATTCTCAACTCTCTCCTACCTTCGTGCGCCGCCACTGCGGGAGCCCGAGGAACTACCTCCACGGCTGCTGCTACCCGAGGAGGAGGAACCACCGGAGTAGGAACTACTGCGGCTGCTACTGCTACCGCTTGAGTAGGAACTGCTCGAAGAGCGTGTGGTGCTACTGCTACGGCTGCCGCTCACCGATGAACGGTTGTTGCCTTTGCTACTGCCCGAGGAGGACACCTTATTCCTATTGTTGGAACTACTGCGAGGAGTGCTCACCGAGGAGCCCTTGCGGTTGTTGGTGCGGTTGCCTACGCTTGAAGAGGTGCCCCTGCCCGAAGAGGTGGATGTACCCCTGCCAACAGTGGGGCGACCGGTAGAGGAGCTACCTCCACTAACCGTGCCACTGTTGCCAACCTCGCCACGGCTACCATTGATGCGCTCGGCATAACTCGGGCGACCTGTGGAGGGGCGTGCGGTGTTGGCACCACCTGCTGCATAACTCGGGCGGTGTACTACGGGCGACTTGTGTCCACCCGGGCCACTGGGCTTGTGTCCTCCGCCACCAAAGGCGGGGCCGTGGCCGGGACCGTGGTGCGGACCGTGGTGCGGACCGTGGAAGCCATAGTGGGGATAGTAGTGGTGGTACCCATAGTGCGGGCCGTGTCCCCAGTGGTGGCAGTAGGGGTCGTAGTGGTAGTAGTGCGAGGTGTGGTAGTACCAATCCCAGTAGTCGTAGTAGAAGGGATTGTAGCGATAGTCCCACGCACTGTAACGATAGTAGTAGGGCCTACCCCAACTACCAAACATCGTGGTGATGTAGCGAGGCTCCACCCACACTTGGTCGCCCATAACCATCACCGTGTAGAAGGCGGGGTCGTAGGCCATAGTGAGGAAGTAGGCATCGCCATAGCGGTAGTCCCAGTAGGAGGAGGGCAGGTTGTAGGTGGGCGAAGAGAAGCCTTTGAGCCTGCGGGCATAGGCTGTTTCGTAGTCGTCCACGTAGATGGTGTTGTAGGTGTTGTTGATGACGGTGCCACCTGCTGCAGAGGTGGTAGTCGTGGTGGTTGCGGGGAACTCGTCAAGTTCCACATCGCCCAAGATGTCGGCCAAGTCGGCCTCTGCCTTGGCGGCGGCAATCATTGCTTGGAGTTTTTCCTCTTTGGCTTTGGCAGCCGCAGCTTCGGCCTCGGCCGCAGCCTTTTCGGCCTTGGCGAGGGCCACACGGTCGTGCGTACCATAGAGGTCATCAACATAGGATGCGCTCCTACTGGAGGAAGCGAGGGTGAATGCGCCACTTGCGCACGAACCCATCAGCGAGAGAGCCACCACTGCGGCCCCCATCAGCATTATCTGTCTCATTCTTTTCATAGTCATATCCTCTCTCTTGGTGGGGTGTGTGAAAAGTGTGTCTGTATCGGTTGTTCGTTATATACCTAACTGTAATAATATTGCCTTTGCGGGTTGCCCCTTCTATACTAATGACGCAAAAATGGTGCATTTAGTTGCACGCCCCACGGCAAAAAACTCTTTTTGTGGAGAGCAGTGGCCTAAATTCGCCAAAAAAGTGTACCTTTGCGGCGCAAAGGTCTTCTCCCACATTACAAATGTATGATTTTTTGTGGGAAATTCCTACACTCGTGATAAGATTAAAATAAGTATAAGAAGAAAATAACACAACAACAATGGCAAAAGAACTCAAACAACTCACCTCGCGCGAGGAGAACTACTCGCAGTGGTTCAACGATTTGGTAGTAAAAGCAGGCTTGGCGGAGAACTCTGCCGTAAGGGGCTGTATGGTCATCAAACCCTATGGTTATGCAATCTGGGAGAAGATGCAACGTGCGCTTGACGATATGTTCAAGGCCACAGGACACCAGAATGCCTACTTCCCACTGTTCATCCCCAAGTCGTTCTTCAGCCGTGAGGCCGACCACGTTGAGGGCTTCGCCAAGGAGTGCGCCGTGGTTACGCACTACCGACTGATGAACGCCCCCGATGGTCAGGGCGTGGTTGTGGACCCCGATGCACGACTCGAAGAGGAGCTCATCGTTAGGCCCACCTCCGAGACCATCATCTGGAATACCTACAAAAACTGGATTCACTCCTACCGCGACCTGCCCATCCTCTGCAACCAGTGGGCAAATGTGGTACGCTGGGAGATGCGCACCCGCCTCTTCCTCCGCACCGCCGAATTCCTCTGGCAGGAGGGCCACACCGCCCACGAAACACAGCAGGAGGCCAGTGAGGAGGCACAAAAGATGATTCGTGTCTATGCCGACTTTGCCGAGAATTGGATGGGTGTACCCGTGATTATGGGTACCAAGACCGCCCACGAGAGGTTTGCAGGTGCTGTGGATACCTACACCATTGAGGCCCTGATGCAAGACGGCAAGGCCCTCCAAAGCGGCACCTCACACTTCCTCGGCCAGAACTTCGGCAAGGCTTTTGATGTGCAGTTTGCTACCCGTGAGGGCGGACTCGACTACGCTTGGGCTACCTCGTGGGGTGTGTCTACCCGACTGATGGGTGCGCTCATTATGTCGCACTCCGACAACAACGGCCTTGTGTTGCCTCCCAAGTTGGCCCCCATTCAGGTGGTGATGATTCCCATCTACAAGGGCGATGAGGAGCTTGCCAAGATGACCGAGGAGTTGGAGAAGATTGCCGTAAGGCTCCGTGCAAAGGGTATCAGCGTGAAGATTGACAACCGCGACAATGTGCGCTCGGGCTTCAAGTTTGCCGAGTATGAACTCAAGGGTGTACCCGTAAGGCTCGTTGTTGGTCCTCGCGACCTCGCCAACGGCACCGTGGAGATGATGCGCCGCGACACTCTCGTCAAAGAGAACGTTGCTTTGGAGGGTATCGAAAACCTCGTGGAGGCTACCCTTGAGGATATGCAGAAGTCCATCTTCCAGAAGGCTCTTGACTTCCGCAACTCTATGATTACCAAGGTGGATACTTGGGAAGAGTTCAAGGATGTGCTCGAGAACAAGGGTGGCTTTATCCTCGCCCACTGGGACGGCACCACCGAGACCGAGATTGCCATCAAGGATGCCACCAAGGCAACCATCCGCTGTATCCCCTTCGACTCCCCCGAGGAGGAGGGCGTGTGCGTGTTCACCGGCAAACCTTCCCACCGCAGGGTGCTCTTCGCAAAGAACTATTAGTCGGCACACCACACTGTCAATAACCATTTAGTAGCACCATTACCACACACTATGGCTAACGAACAAAAACCGCAGAACAATAGGCTTGAGATTGAACTCGATGCCGAGATTGCGCAGGGTAACTATTCCAACCTCGCAGTGATTACCCACTCCACCTCGGAGTTCATCGTGGACTTTGCCGAGATGTTGCCCGGTATGCCCAAGGCAAAGGTTAAGAGCCGCATCATCCTCACCCCCGAGCACGCCAAGAGGCTTTTGCTTTCGTTGCAGGAGAACATCGGCCGCTACGAGAGCAAGATGGGCACCATCAATGTTCCCACCCACGGAGCCCCCACCCCTCAGGGCGGCGGTTTCAATATGGGACAGGCATAGTAGGGAGCCAAAGACTTTTGGCCAACCACCGTCTACCGTAGACGCCCCTCCGTGGCCACTGCGGACACAACAACAAAAAAGAGAGCCCCGAAATTTCGGGGCTCTCTTTTTTGTTCGCTCAGAGCCTTTATTCTTTACTCTTGCTCCTCGTCATTCACGAGAATACGACCGCAATACTCGCAGATGATAATCCTCTTGCCTTGGCGAATCTCGCTCTGACGCTGAGGAGGAATACGGTTGAAGCAACCACCACAAGCATCCCTCTTCACGGGCACCACAGCCAAGCCGTTGCGCACATTGGAGCGGATGCGGCTATAAGCAGCCAGCAACCTCTCGTCAATCACCAAGCGAGCCTTATCGGCCTGTGCCTGCAAAGCCTCAACATCCTTGGCAGTCTCGGCGTCAATACTGGCCAACTCGGTGCGTTTGTTGTTGAGGTCAATCACGCGGTCGGCCTTAACAGCCTCTGCCTCCTCAAGGTGCTGTTTTTTGATTTTCAGCGAGCCCGAATACTCTTTGAGGTGCTTCTCGCAGAGCTGAATCTGCAACTGCTGATACTCAATCTCTTTACCGATAGCGTCAAACTCGCGGTTGTTGCGCACGTTCTGCTGCTGCTCCTCATATTTTGCAATCTGGGCTTTGCTCTGCTCAATCTCCTCTTTAGCCTGACGAGTGAGAGCCATCACCTCATCAATGTCGGCCTGAATGTGGTCGATGCGAGTTTGCAGACCAGCCACCTCATCTTCAAGGTCGGCCACCTCCATTGGGAGTTCGCCCTTAACCTTGTTAATCTCGTCAATCTTCGAATCAATTTTCTGCAACTCATACAGGGCTTGGATGCGCTCCTGCATAGTGTAATCTACGCCCTCAGCGGCTTTTTTGTTGGTTGTTGCCATAGTTGTGTCTGTATCTGTTTTTCTGAATTTTCGTTACTCTCCCGAAGCCTTGTTACTCGCTCCGAACTCGTACTGCTCGCTCCGAACTCTTGTTTTTATCCCCCCTAAACCTTGTATTTCACGGGGTTTTCGGCGCAAGCACTCTTGCGAAGTGCAAAAGTAGTTATTTTTTTTGATAATATATCAAACAAAATTTCAATTGCGCAAATTTCGCTCTCAAAATGGCCCACATCCACCAGCACCATACGGTCGGCATCCACAAAATCGTGGTACTTGAAATCGGCCGCTATGTAGATGTCGGCACCTGCCCTTTCGGCCTCCTCAATGAGCCCGCCACCCGAGCCACTACAAATGGCCACACGCTGCACCTGCGGAGTCCTCACCGTGCTGTGGCGCAAAGCCTCCACCCCAAGTCGCTCCTTGATGAGAGTGAGGAAATTGTCGGTCTCCACCGCCTGTGGCAACACACCCACAACGCCTATGCCAACCCCCTCCTCGGAGCCCTGCTCCAACAGGCCCTCCACCTGCACCCCGAAGAGTCGGGCGAGGTGGTGGCTTATGCCGGCCTCGGGTGCGCTGTCGAGGTTGGTGTGGGCCGCATAGAGGGCTATGCCGTGGCGTATGGCTTTGGCTATGGTGCGCTGTTGGCGGTTTTCTTCGGCAAGTCGCTTGATGGGGCGGAAGATTATGGGGTGGTGTGTGATGACCATCTGAGCACCCTCGCGAATGGCCTCATCCACAACCTCTTCGGTGGCGTCAAGGGCAATGAGCACCCCCTCCACCTCGGCCTCGGGGTTACCCACCGCAAGGCCCGCATTGTCGTAACTCTCCTGCCACCTTAGGGGCACCTCGGCCTCCAACAGGGCGATTATATCTTTTACTTTCATCGGCACGGAAATTGGACTCTACTGCTCCTAAAACAAAGTTTGTTCAATCACCTGACTCTTGGACTCCTTGGAGTTCTTCTTGGCCACAGCCAAACGGATGTCCTCAGGCGAGAAGAGATTACCGCCGATGAGCGTACCCACCTTGGGCTGACGAGGGCTCCGCTTGGGTGTCTCCTCTGGCTGAGCCACAGCAGACTCGGCCTCCAAACGGAAGTCGGCCAACCGCTCCTCTTTGGGCTCCTCGGCCACCACGGCAGGCTCCTCGGGTGCGATGGTAGACTCCACCTCCACAACGGGCTCCTCTTCCGCAATGGGCTCCGGCTCGGCCACCGCTACGGGCTCTACCGCAGGCTCCACAGCTGCGGCCACCTCAATGGGCTCCTCATCCACTTCCTCGTCATCAATCTCGATGACCTCGGTGTCTATGCCCATCTCGGCTTTGAGTGCCACGAGCATATTGCGGATGTTTTTGAGTCGCTCCACGATGGCGGCATCGTGCTCCACACCCTCAGGGTTGGAGCGCAGACGTTTGCGGGCACCCTCAAGGGTCATACCTTGCTCCTTCACAAGGTAGTATATGAGTCGCAGGTTGTCCACATCTTTAGTGGTGTACATACGGTGTCCTCGGCTGCTTTTTTTGATTTTCAGCACGGGGAACTCCTCCTCCCAAAAGCGCAGTAGCGAGGCATTTACGCCAAATATCTCGCACACTTCGCCCACGGAGTAGTAAATTTTGCCTTTGGGATGAACAATCTCTTCCATAAAAAATGCGTATATTTGGCGCAAGATAGGAATTTTTTTGCGGAAAGACAACAATTAGTTTTGAAAACCAACACTCTAAATATAAAATTGGTAGGTGAGGTTATCTACGGCAATGGTTTAGGTCGCACCATTGGTTTCCCCACGGCCAACCTACGCTCCACGGCGAGTGCTTTGCAGGTTGCGTGCGGTGTCTATGCGGGCGTTGCCACCGTGGATGGCACAGACCACCCTGCGGTGGTAAACATCGGTTATAGCCCCTCGGTGGTGGAGGGTGGCGAGTTGCGCGTGGAGGCTCACCTGCTCGATTTTGAGGGCAACATCTATGGACACCGGTTGGAGCTGACACTGCTCCACTTTATGCGTGCGGAGCAGAAATTCCCCAGCCACACAGCCCTCTGCGCCCAAATCGCCCACGACTGCACCGAAGCCCGAAAGCTCCTTGGGGGAATTCAAAATGCAAAATGCAAAATTCAAAATTGATTTTTTCTTAATACCCCTTAAGGGCTTTAAGGGCTTTAAGGGCCTTAGTGGCCCTAGTCACCCTAACAGCCCTTCGAGCCCTCTCAAAAAAAGAAAGGGGAAGACTCACGTCTACCCCGTTTCATCAGGTTAGGTTAGTTAGGTTAATGAGGTACGGGAAGACCTCCCGTAAAACATTGATACAAAATTAACACTTCAAAACGACAAAACAAAATTTTTCACAATTATTTTGCCCATTTTTTTAATATTTCTGCTTTACCTAACCAAAAACCTATCGTGTTATTAAAATAACTTTATAAGTGATATTGTATTTTTAATTTATTTTAATAACAATATAATTATTCTTAAAATTTTTAACTCACAAATGAGCGCCACAGCACCGCCAAAAGCATACCTATATATATAGTAACGCTCCACACCCCCGGCACTCGCACGAAAAATGTGTGTACCAGTGGCACCGCACCCATACCCACAATGGGCAGCGCAACCACCACAGGGAAGCCCAACAGCAACATTGCCACGCCCACCAAGAAGAGCGCACTGAAATAGAGGTGTATTTTGCGAGCCCTGATGCGCATCGCCCCATAGGCAGCCACAAAAGCCACAAGGCAGACCACGCCCAACAGCAGGCACACACCCACGAGCACTCCGCCAAACACACCACCACACTGTTGCACCACATCATTCACCGAGAGCACACTCGGCAGCGAAAGCCTCTCGGCCCACTCCCCCACAACAAGGCCCACCTTGCCACCGACAACCCAACTCACAAATTCGGCCGGCACGATGGGCAGTAGCCACATCACGCCACCCGCCACGCACTCTCTTGCGCTGCGGCGATAGAGCGACCACTGGTAGGCCACAAGTAAGGAGGCCCACACGAAGTCGGGCACGAGCAGTGCGGCCAAGCCTGCATAGAACGAGCCGCACATCACATCGTCAAACATCGCCTTACGCCTGAAACTACCCACCATAAGTTCGGCCGAGTGTGCCAGCAGGAAGAGAGCAAGCCCGAGCGAGGGCGAGCCCACAGGGTAGCTCACTCCGCACACAAGCAGACAGTAGAGCACTAAGGGTATCAGCGAGCGGATGACGGAGATGGAGTAGCGTGAGATGATGCGGGTGAACACCACGGCCGAGGCCACGGTCATAAGCACCGCAAAGACCACGCTCCACAGTGGCGAGAAGAGCCCGTCAAACCACACGCCCACCGAAGAGAGCACTCCTGCCACCTCGGCCTCGCAGGGCAGTGGAGCCCTCACGGCACGTGCCACCAGCAGTGCGACCGCCACGGCAAAGGTGCCGAGGATGAGCGGTATAGGTTGTTTGATTATGTCCGGTTTACGTTGTTGCATAGTGGGCACCCACGGTGGTTTATGGGGTAACTTTCGACAAAGATACACTTTTTGTGGAGGTATTTCCAACAAGAATTTGTATTTTTGTGCATTATGCTTGAAAACTCCTTTTCCAAAGAACTCATTGAGGCCGGATGCGATGAGGCAGGGCGAGGTTGCCTTGCCGGTCCGGTGTTTGCGGCGGCGGTGATACTGCCTGCCGACTACTTCCACCCTCTGCTGAACGACTCCAAGCAGATGACACACAAGCAACGCCTTGAAGTGCGGGCCCACATTGAGGCCAACGCTGTGGCGTGGGCCGTGGCGGAGGTGAGTGCGGAGGAGATTGACCGCATCAACATCTTGCACGCATCGTTTGAGGCTATGCAGAGGGCTGTGGAAAAGTTGAGCGTGCGCCCCGAGCACCTGCTGATTGACGGCAACCGATTCTACCCCCGACTGGAGATACCTTTCCGCTGTGAGATTAAGGGGGATGGCAGGTTTGCCAACATTGCTGCGGCCTCGGTGCTGGCCAAGACTTATAGGGATGAGCGTATGGAGGCCCTGCACGAGGAGTACCCCGTCTATGAGTGGAACAAAAACAAGGGCTACCCCACCCGCACCCACCGCTTGGCGATTGCAGCCCACGGACTCACACCCCACCACCGCCAGACCTTCAACCACACCGCAGGACAACTTGAGTTGTTTTGAAAATTCAAAATTCAGCCTTACATTTGTAGTTCGAATATGGGCAACGAAACAACAAACATAAAACGCCGCAAAAGAGTCTGGCCGGGTTTTCGCCTGATTGATGGCTATATCACACGCAAATTCCTCGGCACGTTCTTCTTCGCCATTGCGCTGATTATCATCATCGTGGTGGTCTTTGATGCTGTGGAGAAGATTGACGACTTCATTGAGATGAAGGCCCCCTTGGAGCGTATCATCGTGGGCTACTACCTCAATTTTGTACCCTACTTCATCAACCTCTTCTGCGGCCTTTTCACCTTCATTGCGGTCATCTACTTCACCTCACAGATGGCAGGGCGCACCGAGATTACGGCCATACAGTCGGCCGGTGTGAGTTTCCGCCGTCTGCTGTGGCCCTATTTCATCTCGGCGATGGTCATCTCCGGCGTATCGCTCTACCTCAACCTTGAAGTTATCCCCGTGGCCAACGAGAAGAGGGTGGAGTTTGAGAGCAAGTATCTGCGCAAGAACCGCCGCCAGCAGTTTGAGCCCAACATCTACCGACAGATTGAGCCGGGCACGTTTGTCTACGTGCGCAACTTCAATGGCACCAGCAACAGGGCCTCCTTTATGAGCATTGAGCGATTTGAGGGGAGCCGCATTGTGGAGTCGCTGGAGGCTGCCGACATCACCTACAACGAGAAGAACGGCCACTGGACCGCACCAAAATATGTTACCCACAAGTTTGTGGGCGAAGACGACATCTTCGAGCGACACGAGAAACTCGACACCCTCATCAACCTATCCAAGCAGGAACTCGGCAAGGTGGAGAACCTCATCACCACGATGAAGATTGGCGAGCTCAACGAGTTCATCACACAGCAGAAGGCCAAGGGCTCGGATATGATTGGCATCTTTGAGGTGGAACGACACAAGCGCTACTCCTACCCCGCTTCGGTCTTTATCCTCACGGTGATTGGTGTGTCGCTTTCGGCCCGCAAGATGCGTAGTGGCACGGGCGTAAACATCGGCATTGGAGTGATTTTGTGCTTCACCTACATTATGTTGGGCCGAATCTTTGAGGAACTTGCCAAGGGCAGTCAGGGGTGGCTTTCGACCTTCTTGGTGTGGCTACCTAACCTCATCTTTGCCATCATCGCGGCCTACCTCTACCGCAAGGCACCCAAGTAGTCAGAAATCAACCATAACATAACCACAACCATTAACTTCACGTTATGAACGACATTACCAAGTGCGCCCTTTCGGGTGCAACCCGTAGCGAGCACGACTTGCTGGGCGACAAAGAAATTCCCGTAGAGTACTATTTCGGCGTGCAGACTATGCGTGCGGTGGAGAACTTCCACATCTCACGTGTAAAACTCTGTATGTACCCCGAGTTCATCAAGGCCTTGGCTGAGGTTAAGGCCGCCGCCGCAATGGCCAATAGGGACCTCGGACTTATGGACAAGCAGGTGGCCGAAGCCATCATTGCTGCCTGCAAGGAGGTGGCCGAGGGCAAGTTGGACAGCCACTTTGTGGTGGATATGGTGCAGGGTGGCGCAGGCACCTCAACCAATATGAATGCCAACGAGGTCATCGCCAACCGTGCGCTCGAACTGCTGGGCCACAACAAGGGCGAGTACAAATATTGCCACCCCAACAACCACGTAAACCTCTCCCAATCGACCAACGATGCCTACCCCACCTCGGTGAAGATTGCCACGGTGAGGAGTATCAACAAGTTGGAGCAGTCGCTGCGTGCACTGATTGCCGCCTTTGAGGCCAAGGGCGAAGAGTTTAAGGATGTTATCAAGATGGGCCGCACCCAGTTGCAGGATGCAGTGCCGGTAACCTTGGGGCAGGAGTTTGCCGCCTATGCTGCCACCCTCACCGAGGAGGTGGAGCGACTGGATGAGAACAAAGTGTTACTTTATGAGCAGAATATGGGTGCCACGGCCATCGGTACGGGTATCAACGCCGACCCCGACTACCCCGTCTTGTGCTGCAAATACCTGTGTGAGGTTACAGGGTTGCCTATGGTGGTGTCGCCCAATATGATTGAGGCCACCAACGACACCGGTGCCTTTGTGATGAACTCCTCGGCAATGAAACGCTTGGCGGTGAAGTTGTCGAAGATTTGCAACGACCTCAGGCTGATGTCGAGTGGCCCGAGGTGTGGTCTGAACGAGATTAACCTGCCACCAATGCAGCCCGGCTCGTCAATTATGCCCGGCAAGGTCAATCCTGTGATTCCGGAGGTAGTAAATCAGGTGGCTTTCAAGGTCATCGGCAACGACCTCACGGTAACCTTTGCGAGCGAGGCTGCACAGTTGGAGCTCAACGTGATGGAGCCCATCATCGTACACTCTATGTTTGAGACGGTGGATATGCTCATCAACGCAATGGACACCCTCAGGGTGCGCTGCGTGGAGGGCATCACTGCCAACGTGGAGGTGTGCCGCAGGATGGTCTACAACAGCATTGGTCTTGTTACCGCCCTCAACCCCTACCTTGGCTACGAAACCTCCACTTCGCTTGCGAAGGAGGCCCTCCAAACGGGCAAGGGTATCTACGACCTTGTGTTGGAGCGTGGTCTGATGAGCCGTGAGGAGTTGGACAACCTGCTCCGCCCCGAGAATATGGTAAGGCCCCGCAAGTTCCCCAAGCAGTAGACAACGGAAGAGCGTGCCTGTTGTGCACCATTGACGTAGGACATATTTACCGTTGGGCATCGTAGCATAGCGCAACATCCCACGGACACAAAAGCCCCAGAGTTCAACGCTTTGGGGCTTTTTACTTGCAGGGTGGTATCTTTTTTGCATTGTTGGGTGGCGGAGCATTTTGGCAATTTTGCATCCCACTTTGGCTCTTTGGCCCTAAATTCGCGGCTGATAACGCCATTGTGGCAACAACAAGAACACACACATAATACATATATTTAGATAATACAGGTATTTAGTTATGGTTAAGGAAAACCTTATCAGAATGTATCAGGAGAGTTTCCGCACCAATGCCGAACTCCCCGCACTCACCGACTATTTCAAAAAGCAAACCCTCTCATACTTCGATGTGGCAACCCTCGTGGCCAAAAACCACCTCGTGTTTGAGAAATATGGCATCAAGGCCGGCGACAAAATCGCACTCATCGGTCGCAACACCCCAATGTGGGTGAGCACCTACGCCTCCACCATCACCTACGGAGCAGTGATTGTCCCCATCCTTCAGGACTTCAACCCCATTGATGCCACCAACATCATCAACCACTCCGACTCCCGCATCCTCTTCTTGAGCAACGATGTGTGGGCCAAGATGGACACCACCAAGTTTGAGCAGTTGGAGGCAGTGGTGGACTACGAGACTATGGAGCCCCTGTGGGAAAAAGAGGGTACCACTCTCACCGACCTCTACAAAAACATCGACACCCTCTTTGCGGAGCGTTACCCCAAAGGTTTCTCCACCGAGGACATCGTCTACCCCGAGGTTACCAACGACAAAGTGTGCATCATCTCATACACCTCCGGTACCACCGGCCTCAGCAAGGGTGTGATGCTCACCGTGAACAACGTAACTGCCAATGTGGCTTTCGCCATTGAGTATAAGTTCCACTATCGCGGCTCGCGCGTGTTGGGCATCCTGCCCTTGGCCCACGCCTTTGGTTGTGCATTCGATATGCTCACCCCTCTGGCCACCGGTTCGCACATCACCCTGCTGGGTAAGTTGCCCGCAGCACCCATCCTGCTCAAAGCACTCAAAGATGTGAAGCCCGACCTGCTGCTGACCGTGCCCCTGCTGGTGGAGAAGATTATCAAGGGCAAGGTTATGCCCACCCTTGAGAAGCAGCCCATCAAGACACTTGTCAAGATTCCGTTGCTCAACCAGATTGTCTACAAGAAGGTACGCACCCAGCTTATGGAGGCCTTTGGTGGCGCACTCACCGAGCTGATTATGGGTGGCGCTGCACTCAATAGCGATGTTGAGAAATTGCTCAAGAAGATTAAACTGCCCTACACTGTGGGCTATGGTATGACCGAGACCGCACCCCTCATTTGCTACGCACACCACACAGTCTACAAGTCGCTCTCGTGCGGTAAGTTGGTAGACGGTATGCAGATGAAGATTGACTCGGCCGACCCCTACAACATCCCCGGCGAGATTTGCGTTAAGGGCGAGAACGTAACCGTTGGTTACTACAAAAACCCCGAGGCAACAGCCGCCTCTATTGACAAGGATGGCTGGTTCCACACCGGCGATATGGGCGTGGTGGACAAAGATACCAACTGCTTCATCCGTGGACGTTGCAAGACTATGATTCTCTCCAACAACGGACAGAACATCTACCCCGAGGAGATTGAGGCCAAACTCAACAACCTTGAGGCCGTGATGGAGTCGCTCATCTATCAGGAGAAGGGTGGCAAACTCACCGCTCTGGTGGTACCCAACTATGAGATGGCACAAAAGAATGGCTGGGACACTCCCAAACTGAAAGAGGTGATGGCAGACAACCTCGTTGAACTCAACAAGTTGGTGGCCGCCTACGAAAGGGTATCGACCATCAAACTTTGTGAGAGCGAGTTTGAAAAAACACCCAAGAAATCCATCCGCCGCTACCTCTATCCCGCAGCAGCAAAGATTGTTTCGTAGGAAAGACGTGCTGCCGCCGCATCGGGCAGGCAGTCAAGCATAAAGATAGGTTTTGTGGCAACTATCTTCGAGAGGGCATCGCAAATGTAGTCGAGCGCCCTCTCTTCTTTTTGCAGTGTGGGCAAAGTGGAGGGTAGCAGCGCACCAAAGGCTGCGATTTTTGGCAACCTTTTAATCTCATTGTGAGGTGCTTGGCGCAAGCGCAGGCAGGCCCCAAGGGGAAAACTCTCCTGCCTCCACACACATCCCTTTCCGCTCCACGGCGAGCCATACACCCTCACCGCCCCATCGGGCATAACCCTCACCACGGGACCATCATCGTTGAGCCTCTCGGCCCCCTCGATATTCTCAAGCCACAGTCGGGTGTGGGTGCTCTTGCCGGTGCCGCTCTCGCCCAAACACATCACTGCAAGTCCATCCTTAACTATCACCGAGGAGTGAATCAGCAGGGTGTCGTAGGGTAGCGTGGCAAAGGAGTAGGCAAAGACCATTGCGTGGTCAAAAATCACACCCACAGCACTCTTACCCTCGGCATAAAGGTCGGCATAGAAGGAGCACTCCGGAGCAAAGGCGTATGAAGAACGAGCGTGGGGGCAGACGAGTGTGGACTCCTGCCCTGCTGCACGGATGGTGAGTCGGTACTCATCGGGGTAGATGCACAAGGTGCAATCGCCGGCTTGGAGGTCGTAGTCGAAGCGCACCAAAGGCTCATCGGTACGGGCCACCACGGGGCGGTCTATCACTACTCGGAACAAGGGACTGGCACTTGGGTACTCCACCCTGAAAGGGGCAAAGTTAAGCCCTGCCACCACGGGGAGGTCGGAGTTCTCCCTCGTGATTTCAAAAACGTGTTCTGCTACGGAAAAAAAAGACATTATACGAATTGAGAATTGAGAATTGAGAAAGTTGCGAGTAAGCGAGCGCAAAGGCTGCGTGCTGGCATCCAAAGGCTCGAAAGAGTGCAGACCTAACATCTACACAAAACAGGCAACGCCTGTGCCGAGCGAGAGCAACTAAAAGCCACCGAAGGTGGGTTAATTGAGAGTTGAGCAAGTTGCGAGAATGGAAAATTATTCCTTTTTCTCTGCTACTCGCTCACGAGGTCGGCTTTGGTGAGCGATGCAATCCACGCCTCGGCATCTTTGAGGGCAACCTCACGCTCCACCTCATACTCGCCCGTGAGCAGGTCGGCAACCTTCTCGGCGTCAAACTCCACCCCCTGCAACTGCTCCCACAGCCACTCGCTGGTGGGGTTGAGGGAGATGATGGTGGTCATCTTCACATTCTGCTGTCCCATACGTACAATCACGCTCTCGCCCGCAATTTTGCGAACCTTGTAATCCGATTTGAGTTTCATCTGTTTCTGCTTTTATCTTTTTATCTTACGTTTCACATCTATCGCCACCGTGCGCAAAGCCTTGATGGTCAGACTCACGGCACTCCTGCTGCGCCAACGACACGAGCCGTAGGCAAAGCCACGAGGGCCGCCATCAAGCCTCACTTCGCTCACCCAAGCCACAACATCCTCGGTGGTGGCGTGCTCGATGGTGCGGTAGTTGCCATCGCCCTCAATAACCAAACTCCCGCCATCCACCCTGCGCACTCGGTGCAGCACGTGGTGCCCACGGTGTCGGAAGAGCACCACCATACCCTTGCGCAGAGCCACCCCCTCCACGGGTGAGAGCACCACCACATCCCTGCCATTGCGCAGGAATGGCCTCATACTGAAGCCCTTGACTCTCAACTCCACACTCTTACCCTCACGCAGAAATTCCTCTGCGGAGGCAAAAAAGAGGTCGTTGGCTATCTGTTTGGTTGTCATATTCATATCATTTGTCGACCGTCGACCGTCAACCATCGACCGTCAATTTACAATTCTATCACTCTGTCGCAAAACTCCAAAGTCTTGGGGTTGTGGGAGATGAAGAGTATGGTCAGGTTGCTGTCGGCCTCGGAGAGCCCTGCCACGGCATCCACAATCTCTCTCTCGGTGGGCTCGTCAAGCGAACTTGTAGCCTCGTCAAACATCAGCACCGAGGCCTCCTTGTAGAGCGCACGTGCAATGCCTATGCGCTGTCGCTGACCACCCGAGAGCCTGCATCCCGCCTCGCCCGTGATGGTATCCACCCCATTGGGCAGGCCCGCCACAAGGTCGCCCAGTTGGGCTGTGGCGATGGCCTTGCGGAGCCTTGCGTGGTCAATCTGCCCGGGCTCCACCCCGAAGGCTATGTTCTCGGCAATGCTCACATCGGGTATGAAGAGGTCTTGCGACACGTAGGCTATGTTGTTCTGCCACTTGCGGCGCAACTCGGGGGTATTGATGGGCTTGTCGTCTACCACAAGGGCCCCCTTGTGGGGCACAAAGAGTGCGGCGAGGATGTTGAACAGGGTGGTTTTACCCTTGCCCGAAGCGCCCTGAATACCAACCTTTTCGCCCTTGCGGATGGCGAGCGAGAAGTTGTTGAGTATGAGGTCGTTGGGCACACCATTGGGCTTATCGTTGGGCGCACCCTCATTGTTATTGGGCGCACTGCTGTAAGCAAAATCCACCCCTTCAAGCCTAATCTCGCGCTCAAAGGGAAGCCTCTCGGTGGTCTGCGAGGTGGGCTCCACCTCGTGGCTCAACTCGGTGGTCAGCAGTTCCACAACAAATTGGTTGCGCTTGAACTCGCTCCAACTCCCCACAATGCGACTAATGGAGGGCACAATGCGGTAGGCAGCCACCGCAAACACACCCAAAAATACCTTGAGCGAGCCCACGGTCTGCCCCGCAGCCAAGCCCACGATGATGACCGCCACCACCCCCAGCACCAACGAGAACTCGATGACGTGGCTTGAGGAGGCACGCATCAGCATAGCCCGCAGGGAGTAGTGTCGTAGGCTCTCAATGCCTCGTGCGAAACGTGCTGTAATATAGGGTTTTGCGCCCGCAATCTCAATGTCGGCATAGCCACGCAGGGCCTCATACATAGTCTTGTTTTGGGCCACTTGCAGGCGGTTTTCCTCACGCCCATTTTCGGCCATACGCTTGCGGATGATGCGCGAGTAGATGAGCGCCACTGGCACAAACACCACCACCGCCAGCAACACCACCCAAGGGTTGAAGAGGCTCAACAGCACCAACAACACCACAACCACAACGGCCTCGGTGAGTATGCCGAGCAGTGGGCTCACCACCCCGTGGGCAAAGCGATGGCACATAGCGTTCACGTTGTTGATGAGCGTGGTGGTGTGGTGGGAGCGCACAAAGAGGAGCCCACGGGAGAGGTAGTTGTCGTACATCCTCTGCGAGAGGTCGGCAAACAGGCGCATCATAAATCGGCCCCTGACCTGTCCCAAGGCCACACTGCACACCCCTTTGAGGGCGATGACCACCAACACGGCAATGCACACCGCCACGATGAATGCCCTCTCGGAGCCGAAGCCACACGTGTCATAAATGAGGGCGAAGAGGTGGTTGTTGGCGAGGAAGTTCTCATCGAGCACCACGAGCAACACCGACACGAGGGCAGCGATACCCACAAGGTCGATGACTGCCGAGCACAACGCCGTGAGCAACATCAGTGGCAACTGACGGCGCTTGCTGCTCGGAATGAGCCCAAATATTTTCTTCACTATCGACATAGGTTGTCTTTCTGCCCGAAAGTACAAAGATAGTCATTTGTTTGGATAAACCCACCACCCGAGGGGGAAAATAAAAAACTCTCCTATAAAATTAGGTGTAATCTTTGCGGAGGAGAAAAAAAACGGTATATTTGCGCACGACAAAGAGTACAATTCAAACAACAAATAAACAAACCAAATCATCAAAACCATTTAACATTATGAATTTCAAGAAATTGCTTTTGTTTGTGGCTGCACCTCTGATGCTTGTTTTGGCAGGCTGTCAGCCCGAGCCCCCAGTACCTTCCTACGCTGCTTGCGAGGTTGTGGACGCTGAGGGTAATGCACTGACCGAGCTCTCGTTCACCGCCGAGGCCGGTAGCCAGACCTTCACCATCAAGGCTACTCGCAGTTGGACTATCACAACCACTGCCGATTGGTATGGTGTTACCCCCAACAGTATGACAAACACCGACAACACAGAGAAGAGCACTGTGGTTATCGTGAGCGCACTCGCCAACGATGGCGAGGCTCGCAGCATCTCGCTCACCATCACCTGTGGCGACCTCGAGCCCATCAACATCACCGTTTCGCAGGCCGATGCTGAGGGCAACACCACCGGTGGTAGCGGCGACGGCACCGAGGCTTCGCCCTACAGCGTAGCACGTGCATTGGAGATTATCAACGGCGGTCAGTACACCACCGATATGGTCTACACCGCAGGTACCATCTCCAGCATCAAAGAGGTTGACCCCTCCTATGGCAACGCCACCTTCAACATCTCCGATGATGGCACCACCACCAGCGGTCAGCTCACCATCTACCGTTGCAAATACCTCAACAACGCCAAGTTCACCAGCGCCGACCAGATTAAGGTTGGCGACAAGGTTGTTGTGTTGGGCGCACTCACCCTCTACAACACCACTCCCGAGGTTACTCAGGGTGGCTACCTCGTGAAAATCAACGACCTCGAGGGCACACCCGCACCCGAGCTCAAGGAAGGTCCCTACACTTCGGACGAGGCATTCGTGTGCAAGGCCGACAACAGCACCACCGCCACCTACACCCTCAATGGCCTGAAGATTGGCTCCGAGGACGTGAGCGGTTTCAAGCTCGGCAAAGGCACACTTGAGGGTGTCTTCACCTCGGGCGCAGTTGGCGTTTCGGGCGACAAGTACCTCAACTTCTACGCTGCCGCTTGGAAGGGTAGCACCGTAACTCTCTACTGGAGTGTAGATGGTGGCGCAGTTCAGTCGCAGGCCCTCACCGCCAATGATAGCATCTCCGATGACCTCGCTGCAATGTCGTTTGCCGCAACCGACCACTACTCCATCAAACTCACCGGCCTCACCGCCACATCAAAGATTCAGTTTGGTACCAATGCCACCTTTGCAAACACTAAGTACGACAGGAACGCACCCCGTGCCGTTGTGTGTGGTGTGAAACTCTCCGACAGCCCCATTGAGGGCGTGGCAGGTGGCGACGGTTCGACCGAGCCCGAGACTCCCGCAGGTGCAGTAACTCTGGACAAGATTACCGCTGCCGGCGACTACAAGGTGGAGGGTGCAACCGTTGTTGCAACCTATGCCGAGGGTGCCATCCTCAAAGATGCTACCGGCCTCGGCTGGGCCTACAAGAAAGAGCACGGCCTTGCAGTGGGCGACGTTGTTACCGTTGAGGGCGCAGTGAAGGCATACAATGGTGTGTTTGAGTTCAACAACCCCACCATCACC
>JAFQNC010000006.1 GCA_017396085.1 Tidjanibacter sp.
GAGAGATAAACTCCAACTCTGAATAGGGATTATCAACAGCAAGCGAAACCTCACGCGCAGAGCTGTTGTATATCTCGAATGAGGATAACACCACCTTTCCATGCTCGACATAGCCAAACGAGTGAGCATTCGCAGCAGCTCGCACGCCCCCGCCCATCACAAGCGGATATCGCTCCTCGACCGTTTTCTTACGCGGAATTACCGTTCCCTTAACGAGTAGTTGCTCTTTTAATGGTCCATCCGCAGTAAAAATCGTCACCTTGCGGGCAAATACACCAGGGTAGTTCAACGGATTAAATACAACTTTTATAGTAGCAGTACCATTAGGCATAATAGGCTTTCGCGAGAACTCCGCCTTTGTGCAACCGCAAGACGAGCGCACCGCGACAATCACAACAGGCTCGGCCGAGGTGTTGCGCAGAGTGAAAATATGCTCCACTGCGCCACCATCTTCGGCTATTTCGCCAAAATCATAAAAAAAAGTATCAAAAATAATTTTCGCCTCTACAACGCCATAAAACGCTGTAAACAAAAGAGTAACAAATATTTTAAGCATCAGTTTCATTGGTGCAAAGATAATTTTTTTAATTTTTTTGTGCAAAAGTTTTGCAAGATAAAAAAATTTGCCATATATTTGCACTCGCAAAACGGAAACAACCGCATTGCAAGGTTCTAAAAAATGCCTGAATAGCTCAGTTGGTTAGAGCACATGACTGTTAATCATGGGGTCCTAGGTTCAAGTCCTTGTTCAGGCGCAATTGCGCGAGGGTTGCAAAAGAGATTCGATTACGGCAAACCGAAAACGAGAGTTGAAGGTGGTCGAGTAAAAGGTGTTGAAGTGGATAGCAACAAACTTTGAAGATAGCGAATCGGCAGTCCCAAGCCATTTTTAAAAAGGGAGTTTAGCTCAGCTGGTTTAGAGCATCTGCCTTACAAGCAGAGGGTCGGCGGTTCGAATCCGTCAACTCCCACAAGAGCAACAAAGTTGCAAAACGAGCCACTCGAAAGAGTGGCTTTTGTTGTACAAAGGGGCCTGTGAGTTCACTCACATAGGCCCCTTTTGTGCAACAAAAAGTAGCCGTGCGCAGTACGGCTCGTTTTGCAACTTTGCTGCCTTGGGGAGCCAACGGATCACAAACGAAGCGCAGCGAAGTGCAGTAATCCGAGAGAAAGAGCAGAAAGGGGGCTTTAAGGGCTTTAAGGGCCCTAAAGACTTTAAGGCCCTTAAAAAAAGACGTTGGACGTTAGACAAAAAAATGCAGAGAGCGGAGGAAATTTTGTACCAAACAAGAAGGCGAGTCCGCAGTTTGCTTTCGCAAATGAGGAACTCGCCTATCGAAGTGCGGTGCAAAATTTGCCCGCTATTCTGCATTTTTTATTAGTAGCCGAGTATGCGCATCATAGACCTATAACTCTGTTCCTTGGCAAAAAGTCGCGTGTAGTACTCGCCCGTCTCCTTGTCCACATCAATGAGGATGTGTTTGGGCGCAGGGGTAAGGCAGTGCTGGATACCACCAAAGCCACCCACCGACTCCTGATAGGCTCCCGTGTGGAAGAAGCCAACATAGAGAGGCTCGCCCTCCTCAAGTTTGGGCAAAAAGACCGCATTGGAGTGCGACTCGCCACTATAGAAGTCCTCACTATCGCACGTGAGACCACCGAGGAACACCCTCTGGTACTCCTTATCCCAATGGTTGATGGCCAAAAGCGGATAGCGTTGGTCGATGCCCCAAATGTCGGGCAGGGTGGTCATAAACGAGCTGTCAATCATATACCACCTCTCCCTATCGTTCTGTTGCTTCTGGGTGAGCACCGAGAAGAGGGTTGCCCCACTCTCGCCCACGGTGAACGAGCCAAACTCGGTGAAGATGTTGGGCTCCTCCACGCCGTTCAGGTTGCAGTTGTTTTTGATTTGTGCAACAATTTCTTCGGCCATATACTCGTAGTCGTAGTCGAAGTTAAGCGAGTTCTTGATTGGAAATCCGCCACCGATATTTAGGCTGTCAAGGTCGGGACAAATCTTCTTCAAATCGCAATAAACCTGAATACATTTGCTCAACTCGTTCCAATAGTAGGCGGTGTCCTTCATACCCGTATTGATGAAGAAGTGGAGCATTTTCAGTTTATATTTTTTGTTGCCCTTGATGCGTTTTTTGTAGAAATCAATGATGTCGTTGTAGCGAATTCCGAGGCGCGAAGTGTAGAAATCGAACTTGGGTTCCTCCTCTGCCGCAATGCGGATACCGAGTTGGCAGGGCTTCTCCAGCAGTCCGTCAAACTGGTCCAACTCCTCCTTGTTGTCCAACACGGGGATGGTGTTAATGAAGCCGTTGTTGATGAGGCTGGCGATGTTCTCCACATACTGCTGACGCTTGAAACCATTGCACACGGTGTACATATCCTTGTTAATCAGGCCCTGTTCGTAGAGAGCGTTGATGATGTGGATGTCGTAGGCCGAAGATGTTTCGAGGTAGATGTCGTTTTTGAGTGCCTCCTCCAACACAAAGGAGAAGTGGCTGCTCTTGGTGCAGTAGCAATAGTTGTAGGTACCCTTGTAATCGACCTTTGCCATTGCCACATTGAAGAGCCTTTTGGCCCTCTGGATTTGCGATGATATTTTTGGCAGATAGGTAATTTTCAGCGGTGTACCATACTGCTTAATGATGTCCATCAGGGGCACATCGTGAAAATAGAGTTCATCATCCTCAACCGAAAATTCTGCCTGTGGCCAATCGTAGGTTTGCTCAATCAGGTCAATGTATTTGTTTTTCATCGCAACAAATTTGAGAGTTAATTTTCAATCCGGCTCGGCTACTTTGGTGAAAAAATGCCAAAGTAATCGAGTTACTTTCTCCAATCAAAGGCGACACAAAGCAAATAAATCTTTTTGAGATTATCAACAATTTTTCCCTCTTATATTCAATTTGGCACATTTTACTGACTTTTTGGCAGTTTTTTCATAAAAAATTCTTACTTTTGGCAGTTATTTACAAACACAAGAGAGTCAAACGATTAAACATAGCAAGGATATGACCGTAGAAATCAATTCGCTCGTTGCGCAATACATTGCCAAAAACACAAGGCTTATCATTCCCGAAATCGGCACTTTGTTGCGCCGCAAGGAGAGTGGCGAAATTGTCTTTATGGAGATGCTCAAGAAGAGCGATGGCGGCCTTGTCGCACTCGTAGCCGGCGGTCTGGGTCTCTCCGAAGAGGAGGCCGCAAAGGCTGTGGAGCAATATGTGGGCACCATCAAGAGCCAACTTGCCACCAACAAGAAGTTCATCTTGGACGGCGTGGGCGTATTGTTGGCCGGTGTGAATGGTGGCGTGGAGTTCATCTTCAACCCCCAGTCGCACACCATTGACGCAGTGGAGGAGCCAAAGAGCAAGGCCGTGGCCGAGGAGCCCCAAGTGATTGAGTTGGCCGAGGAGCCCCAAGTGGTGGCAGCAAAGGAGCCTGTGGTGGCCGAGCCCGCACCCGAGGTGGTGGCGGTGGAAAAGAAGCCAGCACAAGTTGCGCCCAAAGTCATTGCTACTGAGGAGCCCCAAAAGAAGTCGGCCAAGATTGACGCCCTCTACGGCGAGGAGAGCGAGCAGGACAAAGAGCCCAAAAAGGCCTTCCCCACTCCCGCAAGGCCCCGCACCTCGGCAAAGCCTCAGCACAAGAAGTTGGACCCCATCACCATCTTGGCCATCGTGTCGGGCCTCATCGCCATCGGCACGCTCATTTGGGGTATGATTCCCACCAACAAACCTCTCGACATTGAGGTCCCCATTGAGATAGTGGAGGAATAGGGGGTTAATGAAAAGCAGGCCCCATAGAACACACATATTGAATATATGGAATAATATGGAGCCAACCGACTTATGCAAAAACACAAAGAGATGGACGAACTATTCAGTATAAAGCAACGCTTCGGGATTATCGGCAACAGCGAGCCCCTCAACCGAGCCATAGAGATGGCCGTGAGGGTGGCTGCAACCGACCTAACGGTGTTGGTCAGCGGCGAAAGTGGTGTGGGTAAGGAGTTCTTCCCGCAGATTATCCACTCCTACAGCGCACGCAAACACGGCAAATACATTGCCGTAAACTGTGGTGCCATACCCGAAGGCACCATCGACTCCGAACTCTTCGGCCACGAGCGTGGCTCCTTCACGGGTGCCGTGGAGGCCCGCAAGGGCTATTTTGAGGAGGCCGATGGGGGCACCATCTTCCTCGATGAGGTGGCAGAGTTGCCCCTCTCCACACAGGCACGTCTGCTGCGAGTGTTGCAGTCGGGCGAGTTTATGAGGGTGGGCTCCTCCAAGATTCAAAAGACCAACGTGAGGGTGGTGGCCGCAACCAACGTGGACCTCGCCCAAGCGATAGCCGAGGGGCGTTTCCGCGAGGACCTCTACTACCGACTCGGCACTGTGCCCATTGTGGTGCCCGCACTGCGACAGCGCAAAGACGACATCTACCTGCTCTTCCGCAAGTTTGCATCCGATGTGTCGGTGCGCTACAAGATGCCCGCAATCTCGCTTGACGAGGGGGCACGTCATCTGCTGGAAAACCACTATTGGAAGGGTAACATCCGTCAGCTCAAAAACGTGGCCGAACAAATCTCGGCCATTGAGGAGGCAAGGCTTATCACCGAGCCCATACTGCGCAAGTACCTCCCCGCAGCAGGCACCGGACAGGCCGCAATGGTTATGGGTGGCCCCGGCGAGAGCGACTTTGCCGATGAGAGGGAGTTGCTCTACAAGATTCTCTTCGACTTGAAGAGTGATATGAACGACATCAAACGTATGCTCATTGAGTTGGGTGGCGGCTACGCTCCCCACTCGGCCGAGCCTCAGCCACAGCCCTCTGCGCCCGTGTCGGCACTTCTTCAGCCCCACTCCCACTATGTGCGTGAGGCACAGGAGACCATTGGCGAGGAGGTCTTTGACGAGCCCGCCAAGCCACTCTCCAAGGAGGAAAAACTGCGTGAGGAGATTGTGCGTGCCCTGCGCCACAATGGTGGCAAGCGCAAGGAGGCCGCCAAGGAGCTCTTTATGTCGGAGCGCACCCTCTACCGCAAGATTAACGAACTGAACATTGACGTAAAAAATCTGTAATCACACATCCCAATGAACGCAAGCAGCATCATACGCCGTGTGGCCCTCGTGGTGGCCGTGGCCCTCGTGGCTGCCACCCAGAGCGGTTGCACCATCAAATACTCCTTCTCGGGCGCATCCATCCCCTTGGAGGCAAAGACCGTGAGCATCGCCTACTTCCCCAACAACGCCCCGATGGTGGCCCCCACGTTGAGTTCCACCCTCACAGATGGCTTGCAGGACAAGTTCGCACGACAGACCAAACTGCAACTCGTGCCCTCCAATGGCGACCTCGCATTTGAGGGCGAAATCACCAACTACACCTCCACCCCTGCGGCCATCACAGCCAACGAAACGGCTGCAATGAACCGCCTGACAATCACGGTGAAGGTTAAGTACACCAGCATCTACGAGCCGCAATTCAACTACAACAAGTCGTTCAGCGCATTTGCCGAGTATGACGCCAACTCGCTCCTGCAAGACGTGCAAGACACTCTCATTCAGGAGATTTGCGAGCAACTCATTCAGGATATTTTCAACGCTGCCGTGGCAAACTGGTAGTGCGTGTGCGTGGGTAGCAAAAGGGTAAGTAAGAAAACAAAAGAAACACTTTTCATCGGCACCCACACCAACAAGTTGGAACGAATATGGGAATAATCAAAGATAGGGATTTGGGGTTGCGTGAGGCGGCCGATTTGAGGGAGCGTTTCCCGTGGTGGAGCGCAGCCCACATTGCGGCTTCCGAGCAGGGCGCACCCACCAAGGAGAGTTACCTGCTCCCCGCACGAGGGCGTCTGCGCCGACTGCCCGCCACCTCGCTACTCAAAGAGGTCAGGGCCGAGGAGTTTCAGCGTAGCGAGATGCTCGGCATAATTGACGCTTTCATCCACTCGGGCGACCACCACAAAATAGTCATTGACGAGGCAACCACCGAGGAGTCGTTGGCCAAGGTTGATGAGTTGAACGAGCAGGAAGATGTAGACGAAGAGGAGTTTTTGAGCGAAGAATTGGCGGAAATTTATGCCAAACAACACCTTTTTGACCAAGCAATTGAAATATATCAAAAATTAAGTTTGCAAATTCCGCAAAAAAGTATTTATTTTGCCGAACTTATTGAGCAACTAAATGCCCAAAAGAGATTGAACGAAAAATAATTAAAAATTTATAGCACAATGTACACTTTTCTTGTAGTATTGATTATCATTGCCAGCATCATCCTCATCTTGGCTATTTTGGCCCAGAGCCCCAAGAGCGGTATGGCTGCAAACTTTGGCGCATCGAACCAAGTAATGGGTGTTCGTCAGACCGCCAACTTCCTTGAAAAAACCACTTGGTATGTGGCAATTGCAATTGTGGTGTTGAGCCTGCTCTCGACCGTTGCAATGTCGTCTTACAAAAAGGCTTCGGCTCCCCAGAGCGACTCCGTTATCGAGCAGCTTATGGAGGTAACCGAGGAGGCTCCCGTGATGCCCAATCAGGTAGAGGCAACCGCTGAGCCTACCGCCGAGTAGGTTGGTCGCAAAGGTGTAACAGATGGCAAAAGGGCTGTCTGGGAACCACCCCAAAAAGGCAAAGAGGCTGTTTGATAACTCCTAAAAATGATATTCACCCCCGTCAGAAAGGCTTCTGGCGGGGGTGAAATCGTAAAAACCAAACTTGTCTGACAACCTCTTTGATTATTTTTTCAGATAATCAGCCACCGCTTGATAGGCGGGTAGCGAGAGATAGTCGTTGTGGGTGTTGCTGGCCTGCGGATTGGAAGCCAAACGCACGATGACCATATCGGCCGCAGGGTCCACATAGATGGCTTGTCCGTGTACGCCACGAGCCATATAGGCACCATCGGCATTGTTGCTAATCCACCACATATTGCGATAACTCCACCCGGGCAGTTTTGTGCCATATTCGGAGGCCGCAAAGGGTGCTTTGTTGCCCCCAAAACGTATGTCCTCAATCACCTCGGAGGGCAAAATCTGACGGCCGTGCCACCTACCATCCTGCAACATCATCTGCCCGAAGCGGGCCAAGTCGCGCAGTGCAGCGTTGAGTCCGCCTCCCGCAAAGGGTACCCCCTGTGCGTCTACCTGATAGTAGGCGTCTTGCTCCATACCCATACGGCCCCAAATGCGGCTCTGCAACTGCTCGGCCACACTCGCACCGCCCACTCGCTCCACAATCCAGCCCAACACATCGGCATTGACCGTGCGATAGCCGAAACGCTCGCCGTGGGTGCCATCCTTACGCACCGTGCGTAGGTAGTCGTGGTAGCCCTGCGGAGTGCCTGCGGGGTGGTCCACCATAGGGTTACCCGCCGCCGAGAAGGCCCAAATCTCCGCATTGGGGTCGGTGTAGTCCTCGGAGTAGCGTATGGCGGTGGTCATATCCATCACCTCACGCACCGTGGCATCGCCAAAACCGCTGGAAGCCAACTCGGGCAGATAGTAGCTGACGAGTTTCGTGGGGTCCAACTTGCCCTCGGCCACCAACACAGCCGCCAGCGTACCCGTGAACGACTTGGTTACCGACATCACTGCGTGGACACCCTCGGGGGTGAGGTTGTCAAAATATCGCTCGTAGACTATGCGCCCACGGTGGAGTATGACCACGCCATCGGCGTAGTTCAGGTCGAGCGACTCACGCCACGTGATGGGCTCCGTTTGGCCGGTGGGCACAAAGGTGAGGCGGTCAATGTTGTCCATATCCAACTTGTAGCGGAAGGACGTAACCTTCACGGCATTGTCGCGTGGCACATTGGTGGTGGGCAGATACTGCCTCATATGACAAACGCTGTAGCGGAGTGCAGGGAAGGTGAAAAAACTACCATCACGTGCCGAAGGCTCCTGCCCGAAGAGTGAAAATGCAGACATAAAGGATGCAATCAAAAGTGTTAATCGTTTCATAATAGAAGTGTTTTTAGTGGGATTTATGGGTACAAATAACGTGCCGACACCCACTTTTAGTATATGGGGAGGATAATAAGAGCGAGCAGGGCGGTTGGGAGAAGTGGGAGGAATGGGAGTGGTAATAGGAAGGTTGGTTATCCGACTCTATTGACCCTATTGACGATAGACAAAGAGAGAGAGGAGCACGGCTGTGCTCCTCTCTCTCTTCTCTCTATACCAACCAGTTTATGCCTTGTTGGGCTCGTGTTTGTACTTGAAGATGACCGCAAAGAGCAGTGCAACCACAAGTGCATAGGCTGCAAAGATATACCAAGCGGTGCTCCAACCTTCTGCCTGCTCGGCAAGGGGTTTGGAGTTCACACAGGCGTTCACCACAGCCTGTGCCGAAAGGGTACCCACCGTGGCACCAATACCATTGGTCATCATCATAAACACACCCTGTGCGCTGGAGCGGATGCTCGGCTCGGTCTCTTGGTCCACATAGAGCGAACCGCTGATGTTGAAGAAGTCGAATGCCACGCCGTAGACAATCATCGAGAGGATGAACATCCACACACCATCGCCGGGGTTGCCTGCACCAAACAGACCAAAGCGGAACACCCAAGCGAACATCGCCATAAGCATAACCTTCTTGATACCGAACTTGCGCAAGCAGATGGGGATGAGAAGGATGCAGAGCGTCTCGCTCACCTGCGAGAGCGAAATGAGCATATTGGAGTGCTGCACACCAAAGGTGTTGGCATACTCGGGAATGGCCTCAAAACTACCGAGGAAGGGGTTGGCAAAGCCGTTGGTAATCTGCAACGACACACCCAGCAACATCGAGAAGATGAAGAAGATGGCCATCTTTTTCTGCTTGAAGAGCGCAAAGGCTTTCAGTCCGAGTGCCTCGGCAAGGCTCTTCTTCTCATCGCTCTTGTTCACAGCACAAGCGGGCAGGGTGAGTGCGTAGAGGCAGAACACCAGCCCGATGATGCCCGAGAAGGCGAGTTGCTTGGCGTTGGTCTGGAAACCGAGAGCATCGGTCAGAAGCATTGCGCAGATGAAGCCCACGGTACCGAACACACGGATGGGCGGGAAGTGCTTAACGGTGTCCATACCTGCACCCTCAAGTGCCGAGTAGGCCACCGAGTTGGACAGGGCGATGGTGGGCATAAAGAAGGCCACGCTGACCGAGTAGAGCGTAAAGAGGGTTGCGAACTCTGGTGTTGCGGTCGAAAGGCCATACATACCTGCGGCCAACATTGCAGCACCTGCCACTCCGTGGCAAAGGCTCAACACCTTCTGCGCCGGCATCCAACGGTCGGCAACAATACCTGCCAAAGCGGGCATAAAGATTGACACCACTCCCTGCATAGCGTAGAACCAACCGATGTTCTCTGCCATACCTGCACCTGCGAGGTAGCGACCCATACTTGTGAGATAGGCTCCCCACACTGCATATTGCAGGAAGTTCATAATAATCAGGCGAATTTTCAGTTTCATAAAAAAAGTGTAGTGTTATGTTTGTGTAACTTTTTTGGTTTTCGCTACCACAAATATACAAAAATCCGTACATTTGCATAAACCACACAACTTTTTTTGATATGAAAAGACTATTGCTCACACTGCTGTTGGTGGCCGTTGCCACCTTTGGGACCACTGCGAAGAACTACACGGTGGACTCCGTGCCCAATGTGCAGGTGGCCGACCAGAGGCGTTTTGTGAGCAACCCTGACGGAATACTCTCCCCCGAGGCTGTCTACACCATCGACACAATGCTCTACCGACTGCGCACAAGCGGGGTGGCCGAGGTGGCAGTGGTGGCGGTGGAGTCCATAGGCTTTGACGAGCCGAGGGAGTTCGCCACCTCACTCTTCCGCCATTGGGGATTGGGCGACAAGGAGCAGAACAACGGCCTGCTGGTGCTACTGGTGCTCGGGCAAGGGGCCATAGAGATAGAGACGGGCTACGGCATTGAGGGCGACCTGCCCGATGCGGTGTGTAAGCGCGTGATAGAGAGGGTGATGATTCCCCACTTCAAGGCTCGCAACTTTGACAATGGTATGGTCGAGGGCGTTGGTGCGCTTGCCGAGGTGCTCCGCACACGCGAGGTGCCGGAGGAACTCCGTGGGGGTGGCGACAGCAAGTCGGAACTCATCGGATTGTGTATAGCCTTTGGGGCAGTAATCATCTTCGTTGTGCTCATCTGCATACTGCTGGCACTGCACAGCCGTTGCCCGAAGTGCAAGAAATACCACAGCCTCAAGCGCACAGGCGAGCGTATGGAGATTAGCCGCAACTCCTTCCAGCGGGTCTACAAGGTGGCCTACAAATGTACCCTCTGTGGCCACGTGGTGTGGCGCAACGAGGCCGAGGATGTGGGTGGCCACCACCGTGGAGGTGGCGGTGGGCCCATAATCTTTGGCGGTGGAGGCTTTGGTGGCCGCGGTGGCGGTGGCTTCGGTGGTGGCTTCGGCGGCGGTATGAGTGGCGGCGGCGGAGCCGGAGGAAGGTTCTGATGCGGAAATGAAAATTAGGAAAGAAAACTCTTAACAAAAAATATAAAATTATGAAGAATAAAGGTTTATGGATTGCAGTGGCTGCGGTTGCAGTCGTGCTGGTGTGGGGCGTGTCGAAGTATAACGCTCTGGTGGGTAGCAACGAGAAGGTCGAAAATGCTTGGAGTCAGGTGGAGAATCAGTACCAACGCCGTGCCGACCTCATCCCCAACCTCGTGAATACCGTCAAGGGCTACGCAGCCCACGAGCAGAGCACCCTTGAGGAGGTGGTGGCCGCCCGTGCCAAGGCTACACAACTCACCGTGGATGCCTCTTCGCTCACTCCCGAGAAACTTGCCGAGTACCAGAAGGTGCAGGGTGAGGTGGGCTCGGCATTGGGCCGACTGATGGCCATAAGCGAGGCCTATCCCGACCTGAAAGCCAACCAAAACTTTATGGAGTTGCAGGCCCAATTGGAGGGTACCGAGAACCGCATCGCTGTGGCCCGTAGGGATTTCAACGAGAGTGTGAGGGCCTACAACCTGCGCACCAAACGCTTCCCCGCAAACATCATTGCCTCGATGTTCGGCTTTGAGCCCAAGGCATATTTTGAGGCTGTCAGCGGTGCCGAGAGCGCACCCACTGTGGAGTTTTAGAAATTAGTAAAGAGTAGTTAGTAATTAGTAAATATTTGCTAACAGCTAACGGCTTAAAACAAACGACTATGCACACGGAAGGACTTGTGATTGGTGTTTGCACCTTTCTGATTATAGGGCTGTTTCACCCCATCGTCATCAAAACCGAATATTGGTTTGGTGTGCGTGTGTGGTGGGTGTTCCTACTGCTCGGTGTGGCAGGCGTGGTGGGCTCACTCTTTGTGCCCAACACACTCCTCTCCACCCTGCTGGGAGTATTCGCCTTCTCCTCCTTCTGGAGCATCAAGGAACTCTTTGAACAGCGAGAACGAGTGCGCAAGGGGTGGTTCCCAAAAAGAGAAAAGAAGTCTGACCGTTGAGTGGTCAGACTTCTTTTTTTTACAACACCTCTCTCTAATTCTCCGTTTTTGGTTTCCGTTTGTGGTTGTGGGTATTCATCGTGCGCTCGATGCCGATGGTGGTAAAGTCCTTGATGGCAGCCACGGCGGCATCCACCGCCACCTCAAACTCCTTGCGTTCCTCGGCCGAGAGGCGCCCCAACACAAAGTCCACTTGGTGGCCCTGCGGGAAGTCGCCACCCACACCCATACGGATGCGGGCGTAGTTGCCACCGCCACACAGTGCATCAATATTTTTCAGTCCATTGTGGCCGCCATCGCTACCCTTCGCCCTGATACGCAGGGTACCAACAGGTATGGCAATGTCATCTACCACCACGAGGAGGTTCTCCTTGGCGATATTCTCCTTGTCGAGCCAGTAGCGTACGGCCTTACCACTGAGGTTCATATAGGTGGAGGGCTTCACCACCACCAGCGTGCGCCCCTTCCATCTTATCTCCGCACGGGAGGCATAGCGGTCGGGGGTGAAGGTGCCACCGGCTCCCTCCACAAGTTTGTCCACAACATCGAAGCCCGCATTGTGGCGCGTGGCTTCATACTCGGCTCCAATGTTGCCGAGGCCAACGATGAGATATTTCATAGTGTCCGGTTCTTTTCTCTGTTTGCTCTTGCCGAATAGTCCGAAAAACATAGGCACAAACTTTTGTTATGTGGGCGCAAAGATAGTGTTTTTTGTGTTGTGTAGGCGTGGCACTTGCCCACAATGTTGCGCGCCACTTCGCTACTCCTCCTCGCCCTGCTGCACGAGCGATTCGGGCAGTCGCTTGGAGGCTTTGGCTCCGAGGACTTTGAGGTTTTCCACACGGGAGAGGATGTTACCACGCCCCGTGGAGAGTTGTTCAATGGCTTTGGTGCAACTGTCGGCCGCCTTGCCGATGTTCTTCTCCACCTCGCCGAGGGTCTCCACAAAGCCCACAACCTTGTCGTAGAGTTTGCCACCCGCATCGGCAATTTTGAGTGCGTTTTTGTTCTGCGAGTCGCGCTGCCAGAGGTCGTAGACTATGCGCAACATAGCCAGCAGGTTGGTGGGCGAGGAGATAACCACGTTCTTCTTGTAGGCATCGGCCCAGAGGTTGGGCTCATTCTGGAGCGCATACATAAAGGCCGGCTCGTTGGGCACAAACATTATCACAAACTCCGGAGCCTTGTCGGTGAGGTCCTGATAGCGCTTGGCCGAGAGTTCCTGCACGTGCTTGCTCACCGAGGCCACGTGGGCAGCCATCGCCGCCTCCTGCTCCTTGGGCTCCTCGGCAGCGCTCCAATTCACAAAGGCCGTGAGCGACACCTTGGAGTCCACGATGATAACCTTGCCATCGGGCAATGAGAGCACCACATCGGGCCTCTGGTTGCGCCCCTGCTCATCCTTAATGCTCTCCTGCGTGGAGTAGTGGATACCCTTTTGCAGACCGCTGTTCTCCAGCAGGCTGTCGAGAATCATCTCGCCCCAATCGCCCTGCACCTTGCTGTCGCCTTTGAGCGCACGGGTGAGGTTTTTGGTCTCGGCTGTGATGTGCTGGTTGAGTTCCATCAGGGTTTTGAGCTCGTTTTTGAGCGCACCGCTCTGCTCGTTCTGGGCCGAGTAGATGTTCTCCACCCTCTCACGGAAGTCCTTGATGTTGTCCCTCAGGGGTTTGAGCACCAACTCAATGGACTCCTTGTTGGTGGCGGTCATCGACTTCTGCTTCTCCTCAAGGATGTCGTTTGCCAAATTCTTGAACTCCTGACGGAAGGAGGCCTGCAACTCCTCCAACTGTGCCTTGTCCTCGGTGGCCTTCTCACGCAGGTTGCGGTTTTCGGCCTCAAGGAGTGCGGTTTTCAGTTCGGCAGCGTGGGCTTGCCTATTGAGTTCGGCAATCTTCTCCTCAAGGGCGAGGTTTTTCTCCACCTCGGCAATGAGTTTGGCGTCTACAACCTTGTTCTGCCTGCGGTCAAAGCGCAGCACCACAGCCATGGCAACCACTGCCACGACCATAACAATCAGTGCAATCAGTATGGGTGTGTTCATAAAAATGTTGTTGGTATCGTGTTTGAATAGGTCAAAAGTAATACTTTTTTCGGTTTTTTGGCTACCTTTGTACACAAGATTTTTTTGAGCCATATGAGCAACAACAAAAAACGCATCGTTTCGCCCTCGATGCTTTCGGCCGACTTCGGCCACTTGGAGCGAGATACACGGATGATTGACCGCAGTGCGGCCGAGTGGGTACACATTGACGTTATGGACGGAGTCTTTGTGCCCAACATATCGTTTGGTTTCCCCGTGCTGAAAGCCATCACGGCGGCTACGCAGAAGTTTATGGACGTGCACCTGATGATTGTGGAGCCGGAGAAGTATGTGGAACGCTTTGTGCAGGCGGGTGCCGACCTTGTAACCTTCCACTTGGAGGCCACCAAGGATGTGCAGGGCTGCATCGACCTCATTCGCCGCAGTGGAGCCAAGGTGGGTGTGAGCATCAAACCGGCCACCCCCGTGGAGGCCATTGAGGAGTGGCTACCCCAGATTGACTTGGTGTTGGTGATGAGTGTGGAGCCCGGCTTTGGGGGCCAGAGCTTCATTGAAGGTAGTGCCGAGAAGGTGTCTGCCTTGCGGGGGATGATTGAGAGGCGTGGGCTGGATGTGCTCATAGAGATAGACGGAGGGGTGAGCCGCCACAATGCGGGCGCCCTCTATGAGGCCGGCTGCGATGTGCTGGTTGCGGGAAGTGCGGTGTTCAAAGCCCCCGACCCCGAGGAGGAAATCTTGGCAATGCTTGATGCGTCTACAAATTAGTAATTAGTAAAGAGTAATTAGTAAATATCGCCCCTCTCTACTCCCAGGGGAGGTGTGCTGACTTAGGGTAGGAGCAATTCTCAATTCTCAATTCTCAATTCTCAATTTTCATACATTGGTTTCGATAGATAACATAACCGTAAGTTTTGGTGGCTGGGACCTCTTTAAGGAGATTTCGCTGCTGATAAATCCACGCGACCGAATCGGTTTGGTGGGTAAGAATGGTGCGGGCAAGACAACCCTACTCAAGGTGATTATGGGTATGCAGCCCCCAACCACCGGGGCCATTACGATGAGTGGCGACACCACTCTCGGCTATCTGCCACAGCAGATGAAGGTGCACGACACCACCACCCTGCGTGAGGAGACCGCCAAGGCCTTTGACGAGGTACTTTCGCTTGAGCGAGAGATGGAGCGACTCACCGCCGAGATTGCCACAAGGGAGGACTATGAGAGTGAGGATTATGCCACCCTCGTGCACCGACTCAGCGACATACACGACCGACACGCACTGCTCGGTGGCGAGAGTCGGGAGGCGCAGATTGAGCGCACACTGTTGGGCTTGGGTTTCAAGCGTGAGGACCTCGACAAGCCCACAAGCACCTTCAGCGGTGGTTGGAGGATGCGTATCGAACTCGCCAAGTTGCTCCTGCGCAAGCCCTCGGTATTCTTGCTTGACGAGCCCACAAACCACCTCGACATTGAGAGTATTCAGTGGTTGGAGGGCTACCTGAAAGAGTACCCCGGAGCGGTGTTACTCATCTCCCACGACCGCGATTTTCTGGACAACGTAACCAACCGCACCGTGGAGTTGTTGCTCGGCAAGGTCTACGACTACAAGGTTCCCTACAGCCAATATGTGCAGCTGCGCAAGGAGCGCCGAGAGGCACAAGTGGCCGCCTACAACAACCAGCAGAGGCTCATCGAAAAGACCGAGGAGTTCATCGAAAAATTCCGCTACAAGCCCACCAAGAGCAACCAAGTGCAGAGCCGAGTGAAGCAACTCGAAAGGCTCGAGCGCATAGAGATAGACGAGGAGGACCTCAGCGCACTCAACCTCAAATTTCCTCCCGCCCCACGAAGTGGTCAGATTGTGGCCGAGCTCAAGGAGGTGGGCAAGTCGTTTGGCCCGAAGAGAGTCTTTGGCGGAGCCAACATCACCATCGAAAAGGGCGACCGCATAGCCCTTGTGGGGCGCAATGGCGAGGGTAAAACAACCCTTGCACGTATGCTCATTGGCGAATTGGAGCCCACGGAGGGGTCGGTGCGACTGGGTGCCAACGTGAGCCTCGGCTACTATGCCCAAAACCAAGACGACCTGATGGATGGCGAGTTTACCGTCTACGACACCCTCGACAAGGTGGCCGTGGGCGACATCCGCACCAAGCTAAGGGACATACTCGGAGCCTTCCTCTTCCGTGGGGAGGATGTGGACAAGAAGGTAAAGGTGCTCAGTGGTGGCGAGCGTTCAAGGCTCGCTATGGCCCGAATGATGCTCTCGCCCCACAACCTGTTGGTACTTGACGAGCCCACCAACCATATGGATATGCGCTCAAAGGACATCCTCAAAGAGGCCCTACGTAAGTATGACGGCACGCTGGTGCTGGTGTCCCACGACAGGGAGTTTCTCGATGGACTTGTGGAGAAGGTCTACGAGTTTCGCGATGGGGGCGTTAAGGAGTATCTGGGCGGTATTCGTTACTTCCTCGAAAAGCGTAAACTCGAAGATATGCGACAGATTGAACTGCGCGATGTTGCAGTCAAGGAGCAGAAGAGCAGCAGCGGTAAGGAGGACTACCTCGCCAAGAAGGAGAACGAAAAACTCATACGCAAGACCCAGCGAGCCATTGAAGAAAAGGAGGCTCTGGTGGCCAAGTTGGAGGGCGAGGTGGCCGAGTGGGATGCCCGACTTGCCGTACCCGACCAGCACGGCATCAACCTAACCGACAGCAAGGTGTTTGAGGAGTACAACGCTCTCAAACAGAGGCTTACCTTTGAGGAGCACGAGTGGGAAAAACTCTGCTACGAGTTGGAGTTGCTGATGGAAGGATAGGGGGCTGTTAGCCGTTATCCATAAGGTGCCATAAGTGCTAACCATAAGACCATAAGACCATAAGACCATAATCCGTTAGCCATATAAGGCCGTTAGCCGTTATTTGACAGATACACGAAGAGATACAAAAACAATATGGAAAACAACGAATTTTTCAAGGACAAGCGTGAGCGCAAGCCCCGCACAAACGACACACACGGCGTGGCCGAGCCTGCCTACACCGAGGCACGCGACCTCAATTGGGAGGAGCGCACCCGTGAGCCCAAGCGCACACCCCGCAGCGCACACACCTCCGAACGCACTCCACGCAAGGATTTTGCTCCCCGTGAGCGCACCTCGGCCCAACCGAAGGATGACAACATTGTGTTCGGTCTGCGCCCCGTGATTGAGGCCATCGAGACCGAGAAGCAGATTGAGAAAATCTATGTACGCAAGGGTGCCGAAGGTGGTCTTATGGCCGACCTCAAGGACCTCTGCTACCGTAGCCGCATCCGCTATCAGGAGGTGCCCGTGGAAAAACTCAACCGCCTCACTCGTGGCAACCATCAGGGTGTGGTGGCAGTGATTGCCCCCATTGAGTATGTGGCATTGGAGGACATCCTCGACCGCATACCCGATGACGAAAAGGCACTCATCGTGGTCTTTGACGAGGTTACGGATGTGCGCAACTTTGGTGCCATCGCTCGCTCGGCCGAGTGTGCCGGTGCCCACGGACTCATCACTCCGCTCAAAAACTCCGCACCAGTAAATGGCGAGGCCATACGCTCCTCGGCAGGTGCCCTCACGCGCATCCCCGTACACCGTGCAGGCAGCATACGAAACACCCTCAAAACCCTCTCGCAGGCCGGTATGCAGATTGTGGCCGCCACCGAGAAGGCTGACACCCTGCTCTTTGATGCCGACCTCACCAAGCCCACCGTAATCGTTATGGGCAACGAGGAGAACGGCATCGGCAAGGAGGTGCTCAAACTCTGCGACTGCAAGGCTGCCATCCCTATGGTGGGCCGCATTGAGAGTCTCAATGTGTCGGCCGCAGCAGCCATTATGCTCTTTGAGAGCGTGCGTCAGAGGTATTGCAAAAATTAGGTTTTCCCCCACCCCGAGTGTCCACCACAAGTGTCCACCACAGCACCCACATACACCATTGAGGTTGTGCGCAGCCGCAGGGCTCGGCGCATATCGCTCCGCATCACACGTGAGTGTGGGGTGCGGCTAACCATACCTTGGTGGCAACCCAAGGGGCTTGCATTGCGGTGGGCCGAAGAACGTAGGGAGTGGATAGAGGCAGCCCTCGTGCGACAGAGGGCGAGGATGGGCAGAAGTGCCCCGATGTTGGAGAGTGAGGTGGAGGCCTTGCGTGTGGTGGCGAAAGAAAAACTGCCCCGAATGTTGGCAGCGGCGGCCGAGCGCACAGGGTTGCACTACCGCCGTGTTACGGTGCGCAAGACTCACAGTCGTTGGGGTAGTTGCACCCGTGAGGGCAACATTTCGCTGTCGCTCTACTTGGCTACTCTACCCGATGAACTCATTGATTATGTGTGTGTTCACGAATTGTGCCACACCGTGCATCCCAACCATTCGGCCGACTTTCACGCCTTTGTAAACCACCACCTCGGTGGCAAAGAAAAGACCCTTGCGGCCAAACTCCGCACCTACCATCCGGGCCGAAAGAGAAAGGAGGGATAGGAACAGAATGGTGGGAAAATTCAAAAAAGGAAAAGTCCTATTTACTAATTACTCTTTACTAACTACTAATTTCCGCTACAACTCCACCAGTCGGTACTCTCTTGAACCGAGTCCAATGGCAGCAGCGTGCTCAAGGATGTGGATACCGTGGCGGGAGTTGATGCGCTCAATCAGTGCAGCAGCGTCATCGCCCTGCGTACATACGCTCATAGTAGCGAGCGTAGTCGCCACTCGTTACGTTGTCCATCCACTCTTGGTTATCGAGGTACCAATGGATGGTCTTTTCGATACCCTCCTCAAATTGCAGTGAGGGCTCCCAGCCGAGTTCTTCCTTGATTTTGGTGCTATCAATGGCATAGCGAAGGTCGTGGCCAAGGCGGTCCGCAACGTAGGTTATAAGGTGGTCGGAGTGGCCCTCGGGGTTGCCAAGGAGCCTATCCACCGTCTTTATCATCACCTTGATGAGGTCAATATTGCGCCACTCGTTGAAGCCGCCAATGTTGTAGGTGTCGCCCACCCTGCCATTGTGGAACACAAGGTCAATGGCCCTTGCGTGGTCCTCCACATAGAGCCAATCCCTCACATTCTCGCCACGACCATAGACAGGTAGCGGCTTGCCCGTGCGGATGTTGTTGATAAACAGTGGAATAAGTTTCTCGGGGAATTGGTAGGGCCCATAGTTGTTGGAGCAGTTCGTAACGATGGTGGGCACTCCGTAGGTGTCGTGGAAAGCCCTCACAAAGTGGTCGCTACTCGCCTTGCTGGCCGAGTAGGGGCTGTGGGGCGCATAGGGGGTTTGCTCCGTAAACAATCCCTCGCCCATCTCCAACGCACCATAGACCTCATCGGTGGAGATGTGGTAGAAGAGTTTACCATCATATCTTTCGGGCAGGCTCTCCCAGTGGAGTTTGGCGGCTTGGAGAAGCGACAGTGTGCCCATCACGTTGGTTTTCGCAAAGGCAAAAGGCTCCTCAATACTGCGGTCCACGTGGCTCTCGGCCGCAAGGTGGATGATGCCATCTATCCCATAGGTACGCATCAACTCGCCCATCCTCTCGTAGTCGCACACATCACCCCTCACAAACTCATAGTTGGGCGCACCCTCCACATCCCTTAGGTTGGCAAGGTTACCCGCATAGGTGAGTTTGTCAAGGTTGATGATGCGGTAGTGGGGATATTTGTTCACAAACAGCCTAACCACGTGGGAGCCAATGAAGCCCGCACCTCCTGTAATCAATATGTTACGCTTGAAGTTCATCCAAACACTTTTTGAGCGACTTACGCCACTCCGGAATATCCATATTAAACGTGCGAATAAATTTGCTCTTATCCAGCACCGCATAGTGTGGCCTTGCGGCACGTGCACCATACTCGGCTGTGGTACAGGGCTTTATCACACACCCTGTGTGCCCTGCAAGGCGTGCAATCTCACACGCAAACTGCCACCAACTACACTCACCAAGGTTGGTGTAGTGGAACACCCCCTCGTGAAAATCACGCCGAGAGATGATGCCCACAATGGCCTCCGCAAGGTCGCCTGCATAGGTGGGCGAGCCGAGTTGGTCGCTCACAACCCTCAACTCACTGCGCTCGGCCGTAAGTCGCAACATCGTCTTCACAAAATTGTGTCCAAACTCCGAGTAAAGCCACGCTGTGCGCAAAATTATGTGGTGGCAACCGCTTGCCTTGACAGCCTCCTCGCCTGCCAACTTGGTGCGCCCATAGGCGTTCAGAGGTTGGGGGTGGCTACTCTCGGTGAGCATCGTACAGCAACCGCCCATAAAGACGTAGTCGGTGGAGATGTGCACAAGCAGCGCATCGTTTCTCCTTGCAGCCTCGGCCAAATGGCCCACCGCTGTGGCGTTAATCAGCCGTGCTCTCTCCTCCTCGCTCTCGGCACGCTCCACATCGGTGTAGGCAGCGCAGTTGATGATGATGTCTATCTCGTTGTCGGCAACATAGTCGAGCACCTGCTGGCGGTTGGTGATGTCCAAATCGGCCACATCGGTGAAGTAGTAGGTATCCGCAGAGCCCTCACAGCTTGAGGTAATCATATCGGGCGAGCCCCAAGTGCCCACCACAACATCGGCCACCATCTCCGCACACCTGCGGATACTTCGGCCCAACTGCCCCTCGGCCCCCGTGACTAAAATTCGCATAACTCTTTCAACGTGAGGTGTTTGCGGTCCTTATCGGAGAGGATAATTTCATCCTCCGACAGGGGCCACTCAATGCCTATCTGTGGGTCGTTCCACGCAATGCCGGCCTCCGACTCGGGGTGGTAGTAGTCATCGCATTTATACTGAAAAACGGTATCGTCTTCCAGCACTACATAGCCGTGGGCAAAGCCTTTGGGGATAAACATCTGGCGGTGGTTTTCCCCACTCAATTCGGTGGCTACATACTTGCCAAAAGTAGGCGAGCCGGGGCGGATATCCACCGCCACATCTATCACTCTACCCTGCACCACACGCACCAATTTGGCCTGCGCATAGGGCTCCCTCTGGAAGTGAAGTCCTCGCAGTACGCCCCTCTTTGAGCGGCTCTCGTTGTCCTGCACAAAGGCCACATCAATGCCCGTTTCGGCAAAAAAGCGCTCGGCATTGAACGACTCAAAGAAATAGCCCCTCTCATCGCCAAACACCTTTGGCTCAATCACAACCACACCCTCTATGTCGGTTTTGATAACGTTCATCGTTGTTGTTTTGACAATTTGAGCATATACCTACCATACTCGCTCGACAGCATAGGCTCGGCCAATTCTGCCAAGCGCTCGCTACTTATCCAGCCCTTGCGCCACGCAATTTCCTCCAAGCAGGCTATCTGCACCCCTTGGCGGCTCTCTACAACCTCCACAAACCTCGCTGCATCAAAAAGGCTCTCGTGGGTGCCCGTATCAAGCCAAGCAAAGCCCCTACCGAGGGGTTGCATTTGGAGTCTATTTTGCGCCAAAAAAGCCCTGTTTACATCGGTAATCTCCAACTCGCCACGAGCCGAGGGTTGCAGGTTCTCGGCAATGGCAATCACATCGTTGGTGTAGAAATAGAGCCCCGTGATGGCCACATCACTCTTGGGCTCGGAGGGTTTTTCCTCAATGTTCACAACCCTACCCTCGCTATCAATTTCGGCCACACCAAACCTCTCGGGGTTGGGCACACGATAGCCGAAGATGGTTGAAACGCCCTCCCTCTCGGCTCTCTCCACAGCACTCTGCAACATACCCGTGAAGCCCTGACCGTAGAAGATGTTGTCGCCCAGCACAAGGCACACACTATCACTTCCGATGAACTCCTTGCCGATGATGAAAGCCTCGGCCAATCCATTGGGTTGCGCTTGGGTGGCATAATAGAACCTCACGCCATAGTCGCCACCGTTGCCCAACAGCCGCTGGAACATCGGCAGGTCGTGGGGCGTGGAGATGATGAGAATCTCCCTAATGCCGGCCAACATCAGCACCGAGATTGGATAGTATATCATCGGCTTGTCGTAGACCGGCAGCAGTTGCTTACTCACTCCCTTGGTGATGGGGTACAACCTCGTACCACTCCCTCCCGCAAGTACAATGCCTTTCATAGGGTTAATGCTTTATTGTTTTGGGTTTCAACAAGTGAGAGTAGGAGGACTGAATGAATGTCCTCAGTACCGACTCATTGTATATGAGTTTGTGTTTCCAACTGTTGGCAAAATAGCGGCGGGTCTTCCACCATACAATTCTGAACAAGCCCCCTTTGGGTTTCTCCTCGTCAAACTCGGCATAGAGAATATCGTTCAATATGCGCTCCTCCAAGTTTGCATCACGCTCAATATTAGGAACAAGTCCTGCATCCATTCCCAAATGGTCCACACAAATTGCACTAATAGCATCCGCAAAACGATTCATATTGAACTGTTTGTATATGGCCTGAACGCGCCCCCAATCTATATTATTGCTCTCTGCCTCCACAAACTGTTTCCAATCGCAAAGGTGGCGCACACTAACCCTCTCGGCCGCATAGTGCAAAGCCATATGGCGCATCAAAAATAGCGCATTGAACATTGGTGAGGGCAACAAAATCTCTTCTTCGCCAATTTTGTGTATTCTGCACCCTTTTTCGGCCTCCGCCTTGAGGATTTTCTCAAAACGAGCGTTTGAATTATGAGATGAAGTATTCACAAAATCGTAGTGGTTTTCAATGAGCACGCCCCTATACACACACGTTGTGTGGTGGTGAACATCGGTGTCTACCTCAACTCCCCAAGCCGACTGCATCACCTTGTCGGCCTCCTTAAGCCTACCGAAGTGATAGGTATCCACATCGCTAAAAGAGCGATGGTTTGGTTGGGGATAGTACAAACTCACACCGTAGCCCTTAATAATCATAGCAGGAATATGATTTGCTGACATTATTGATGCAAGTTCCTTCACAACTCCGACTCTGGTGTCATACTTATCTTCGGCAACAGCAGTAAGTCCTGCAATCTTCATAAACACATTGGCTGGTAGTTCCTTACGAATTCCTGCCAATCCATCGCAAACCATTGGTATCACATTGTGTTGTTGTGCCAAACGAACAAATTCCACCCACTCGGTTTTAGATAAACTCTTCACCGCTTGGGTATCAACAGCCTCTCCATTCAGCGCACAGCGCAACGAAGCAAACAATATGTCGGTAATCTTATTCATTGTCTATCTCTTTTCTGTCATTTCACAGCACTCCTACTACTAACAACAGACCATATCCTTCAAAAAGAGGGCAAGCAGTGTCGTTCACAACTCCACCCACCCTCATAACCATTAACCTTCGAGCCCTCGGCTCCCTGCACACTCAAGCACAAGACCTACCGGCACAAGTGGTTTACTAATGCCATAGCCCATCGTGGCCGCTATGGTCGGCAGTGAAACGCATCTCACTGCAACATTCACTCACCGTGGTCCTCACACAGGAAGCCATCAAAGAGCAAATGTTCGGAGCACCTACTAATACACAAAGGTACAATTATCTTTCGAAAAATCGCACCCCTTGAGTGCTATGCAAGCCTCCGTCTGCCGTTCATACAATAGAATTACGCACTATTGCAGCGCAATTAACAATAGTTGGACACGCCCTACGGCTCACAACAAAATCCTCTCGTTGTGGCCCAACGAATGAACGACTCCGCCGGTCCTCAACCGGCCGGTTCCATCCGAAAAAGAGTGCAGCGGTCATCACCAATCCGCATCCTTCGGCAAAACTTCCTTATACGTTGCTTATCCTCTTCGCTATGGTAGCTGAACTCCCAAGCAACATTTCCCCTTAACGAAGAGCGCAACCTCTCAAAATAGGCCATATCGACATCGCTCAACGAGTGGCCCATAACAGTAACCGTTTCCACCTCCGACAACGACTCGAAAAATGCCCTGTGCCGAGCCATTATCGCCTCCGAATTCTTATAATTCGCCTCGTAGTAGACCTCCAATCGTTCCTCCACGTGTTCTACTGCGTAGTAGCGAATGGGAAGTCGCCAGTTGCCCTTACTATCATCGGGCAGAAAGAAGGCCAAGTAGGCCAACTTATCATTAAGGTAGTATCTCCCCTTGGCATCCTTTTGCACCGCACGATAGCGTTTGCGATTGCGGTTTTTGTGTCGCCATCGCTCAAAAGCCTCCCAATCGTCAGCCCGATGACCTAAAACCAAACTACCATATCGGTCTTTGCGGTTACCGTGGATGTAGAGTATATTCTCAGGGGCAACGCCATACTCCGTCTCCAAAAACAACGTGTAGTTGAAATTCAGAAACAACGCATCCCTATCCAAAACCACCATTCGCTTGCGAAAGCCCTTAGCATAGTGTAGCGTATTTATCCATTTGTGGAAGCGATACTTCATCTCAAAAGTACAGCTCTCCACCATATCGGCTACTTCATCAATGGGCCCATAAAACTCCGCAGCCGAAAATCGCATATCATCCACATCCACACGTGGGAGTTGCATATCAACCACGTCAAAAACCTTCTCGCGATTGAGTTCGCTCAAGTTACGCTCAAAATCGCTCCATAGGTTATCCCTCGCCCAAGTGGCTATCGGATAGCGCAAACCATATTTGCCCTTACGCAGGGCCACCGGTTGCACAGCCCACCACCAACCCGCAGGAGTAGAAAAACTACGGTCCAACGAGCGAGGGCCAAAATAGAGGTCAAAATAGCCCACCGTTTGCGGACTTTGTCTATAAAGATATGCCCTGAAATGTTTGTAGTCCGACTGCGCACCGTGATACCTATCAAAGCCATTCCCAATTATGTAGAGTCGCTTGGCTGGCATCATTTATGTTTGCAATTAAAGGCTCTCCCCTACTATCCGCAACACTATGCGGAAGTTACAGTATGGCGGCTTTAAGCTGCTCTACGATATAGACAATATCCTCGTCCGTTACACAGGGACCGCTGGGCAAACACAAGCCAACCTTAAACAAGGCCTCGCTCACGCCATTAACATACGCGGGCGCATTGGCATAAACGGGTTGCTTGTGCATAGGTTTCCACAATGGGCGCGACTCAATACCCGCTGCATCCAAAGCCATACGCATAGCCTCAACATTTGCATTAGGCTCGCAATCGGTATGCAGAGATTTTGCCTCGTGAGTAACACCTGCCGCTCCTCCAACAGCACCGGCCACGGCCTCCTTGTAGGCATTCTCCTCACCAACAACCCTCAACGTGGGGTCAAGCGTAACGGTGTTCAGCCAGAAGTTGCTATCGTAGCGGTCCGATGGATTTCCGTGCAAGGTTACGCCCTTCACATCGGCCAACAGTTCCTTGTAGAGTTCATAGGTGTGCTTGTGGTGGTTGATGTGTTCCTCCAGCACGGTCATCTGACCACGGCCAATACCCGCACAAATGTTGGACATACGATAGTTATAGCCAATCTTTTCGTGCTGATAGTAGGGATAATTCTCCCTCGCCTGCGTTGCGTAGAACATAATCTCCTTCTTCGCCTCGGCGTCAGCACAAATAAGTGCTCCGCCACCACTGGTAGTAATCATCTTGTTGCCATTGAACGACAGCACGCCATACTTACCAAAGGTGCCACACACCTGACCATCGTACTTGGAGCCAAGACCCTCGGCCGCATCCTCAACAACGGGGATGTCGTACTTTGCGGCAACGGCCATAATCTCCTCCAACTTGGCGGGCATACCATAGAGGTAAACCGGCACAATGGCCTTGGGTTTTTTGCCGGTTTTGGCAATGCGGTCCTTGATGGCTTCCTCAAGCAGCACGGGGTCCATATTCCAAGTGTCCTCTTCGGAATCCACAAAAACGGGCGTAGCACCGAGATAGGTAATGGGGTGTGACGATGCACAGAATGTGAAACTCTGCACCAACACCTCATCACCGGGGCCCACACCACAAGCCAACAAGGCCAAATGCACTGCCGCCGTACCGGCCGACAAAGCAACGACCTCTCGGTCTTGTCCGGCAAACTCCTTAAGGTCCTGCTCGAATCCGTTTACATTAGGACCCAGAGGCACCACCCAGTTGGTATCAAATGCCTCCTGTATGAATTTCTGTTCATTGCCGCTCATATGAGCCAAGCAAAGGTAAATTCGTTTGTTCATAATAAATTTTTTATCGTCAATATTATTCTTTATACTTTATAACTTTTGCAGGTACACCAGCAACAACAGCCCTATCGGGTACATCTCTAATCACTACTGCACCCGCACCAATTAAACAATCCTCTCCAAGTTCCTTGATTCCTGTCATAATAGTAGAAGATATGCCACAATAAGCATACTTATTTGCATGAATTGATGCTCCGAAGTTGCATCCGGTAGAGAGGAAAACTCCATTCTCTAATATACTATGATGTGCCAATCCCACATTCATACTAATCATAACATAGTCCTTTATTACTGTGTAAGGCATTATGGATGTCCCCAAGAGTATATAAACACCATCACCGATGGTTACATTGGGAGATATTATAACACTGGGATGAATGTAGTTTGGGGTTTTGTATCCTAATTCTTTGGCTAAAGAAAGGAATCTAACTCTCAATTTATTGTTCCCTATGGGACAATAGACTGCCTCAATTCCATATGTGGATTTTAATGTTTGCAATAAATCAACACCCCCAAGGACAGGCACTCCCTTAACATTAGTACCTTGGATAGTCTTGTTATCATCAAGAAAACCAACAACTTCAACACCTGCTTCCTGCAAATATGCGAGGTAAACCTCTCCATAGGTACCTGCGCTGATAATAACACTCCTCATATCATTAAGCGCAGGCGCACAAGCCCATATTGTAAGTTATTGTAGTATAACGTTTTACCCCCCCCTCGCACAGAATAGAGGAATCATTCTTGTTTATCATATCTTTACTTTTTACGACTCTACATTTATTACCAAAAGCAACCACCCCCGAAGGGATATCATCAACGACAACTGAACCAGCTCCAATCATAGTCCAACTACCAATATGGACTCCTTGTTTAATAACGGTGCCTGCTCCAATCCAAGCCCCCTCACCAATCTCTACCCCGCCTGTTATGGTTGCGTGAGGTGCAATATGAACAAAATCTGACAACTTCACATCGTGACTTATAGAGGCTCCAGTATTTACAATACAGTGCTTTCCTATCTCTGCGCAACTTTGAATAATAGCTCCCTGCATCACAACACTACCCTCTCCTATTTGGGCTCGTGGAGATATGATTGCTGATGGGTGGATTGCTGTTTGATATTTGTCAACCTTAATAGACGATACTATCTTCTTCCTTATCTCACAAGAACCAATCGCAACAATACCCTCATTATATTGACCAGAATTGCGTCTTACCTCATATCCTAACAATGACAACACTTGGGGATTATCGTCTACGATAAAGTCAATGGGGACTCCATTTGCCTCCAATATATCAATTATCACTTTGCAGTGACCACTTGCACCATATAGTATCATAACTTTTATTCATCTAGTTAGTTCCATCAAAAGGATACATTGTAGCTGCTTCATTTGAATTAATATCATCACGACAAAGCACTTTTTTTATTGTCATAAAGATGATTTTCAAATCCAAACCTAAAGAAATATTATCTACATACCATACATCCAACTTAAACTTTTCAGTCCAAGATATAGCATTTCGTCCATTACATTGAGCCCAGCCTGTAATGCCCGGACGAACTTCGTGGCGGCGAGCTTGCTCAGAACTATATAAGGGGAGATAGTAAACTCTCAATGGTCTGGGACCAATAAGAGCCATATCGCCTTTGAGAACATTTATCAACTGGGGCAATTCGTCAATAGATGTAGAGCGAACAAATTTGCCAACTTTTGTAAGGCGCTGTGCATCAGGTAATAATTTTCCCTCTGCATCTCGTTCATCAGTCATCGACTTAAACTTGATAACCTTGAAAATTTTGGCATTCTTACCGGGGCGTTCTTGAAAGAAGAACGCACCAGCCCCCTTGTTGGCAAAGTGCAACCAAATTGTTACAACCAACAACAATGGACTCAAGATAATCAGCGCAATCAGCGCAATCCAAAAATCAAAGAACCGTTTGAAAAAATGTTTGTACATAGTCTACTCTATTTGGTCTTTCACAAACTGACGCAAAGGATATTTCTTATGGAACTTCTCCAAAAACTTATCTGCATCTACGCCTGCTTTATTGATAATGTACTTAATATATTCTTCGGGAATATTGACAGTCTGCTCCAACTTATCTATTGCAACCGCTCTGGTCTGTTGACCGTTACGGATAAGACCGCTTAAATCAACATTGGTATCATTATAACCCAAAATCTGATAGAATAAATACTGTCTAAGTGTATCTACTTCGCAACCGAAACGCCCGGAATTCTTGGCACCTTTGGGGATAGCCCAATGCAACTCATTGAACAAGACATTCTCAATATCTTTTTCTACCCACTTAATATACTTATAATATGGATGGATAATTGTGAGGTCGTGCTTTTTCACCAACTTCTTCTTCCAACTCTTAACCATAAACTCCTTGTACTGTGTCTTGAGGCAAAATATATTCATTGCCAACGAGGGATTTAGCAATACCTGTTTAGCATATCCCATTATCCAAGACAAACGCCCGCCCTTATGGCCAATCTTCATTATATCTGTTTTATATTGTGCTCCAGACTGGATGGGCGTGCGACCTCCGAAGATAAGGTGAACACCCTCTTTAACTGCCTCTTGTTCTACCAAAGTCTCATAACCAATGCGCTCGCCTACATTCAAGAACATTAATGACTCGGGGACGGGACGTTTAATCCAAGCGTTTAGATGATGAGGAAAGCATTTCTTGAGATTATCGTGTTTGATAGCGCGCAATTCTACACCTAAGGTCTCCGTGGTTGTTCGAATATTCTCTAACATCACATCGGGAATAAACAAATCATCGGAAAAAACAGCAAGAGGGCGCAAATGTAACACTTTAACTACAAACCACAGCAAATAGGTGCTATCTCTTCCTCCTGAGAATCCAACCACACAATCATACTTTTCTGACTTATTTTTCTTCAAAGCTTCTTGAATGTCCAACTTGAGTTGTTCTACTCCTAGGTACTCTACATCCTTATATTGTTGACAATGCTGACAAACGCCATCTTCATTGATTTCGATGTTTAAATAATCAATTGGTAACAAACATTTTTTGCAATACTTCATAGTCTATCTATTTATTTAATATGGTCCATAATTGTTTTATATGCCTTATCTGGAGTGAGATTATTTAAGTAATACTCATGACCATTATGCCCCATTTGTAAGAGCAAAGCACGATCATTGTACAACTTTAACAAATTCTTTTTGAAACTATCCGTATCTCCACTATAAGACCATAGCCCTGCATCTGCTTTTTCCAAGAATTTACCATAGTCTGTGGAATAGTCTATTGCAGCCAATACCGGTTTAGATAAGTTAAATAGCCCTATTGTTTTACTCGGTATATTGGGCATTTGCAGTTTGGGATTCAAAGAAACTATACCCACATCACATTGATTCAGCAATTCATTATATTCTTCTTTAGGCATATAATCCATAAATGTGATATTATGAATCTGACGTTTGCTAACATCTTGCTTAATAATATCAAATTGAGAACCTCGTCCAATAATCACAAAGACGATATCATCATAACCAACACAACTTTCAGCTAAATTTATAACATTCTCTATACTTTGAGCAATATTAATACTTCCTCCATAGATAGCCACAAATTTATCCTCCCAGTTGTATTTTTTTCTAAAATCAACTTTCTGTGTATCTGATAGTACGACCGGATATTGACAATACTGTAAGATATGCATTTCCTTTGTTGATTCTGCCCAAGGATGATATTTTAGGGCAAAGTCAATATTTCCTTGAGACGGGCACCCAATATAATCGGCGTGCTTTATTAAGCAATTCTCCAACCAATTATAATACTTGCATATAGGATGTTTTTTTGAAAACATCCCCAATGCGACAGCATCTTGCCATATGAATTCACATAGCATCAAATAAAATTTAGCGGAGAAATGTCGCTTGAGTTTTGGAATAATTAATCCTAGTTCAGGAGGCAATGAATGTCCTATTATTACATCTATTTTATCTTTCCCGAAATATTTTTTAATCGCACGCGGATATTGGTACAACAATTTAAGATAGGCCATACCTTTTTTTATCATAGACTTATTGCCTACTAGTTGGTCAGTCTTAAAACGCAGCACTTCTATTCCTGCCTCAACATTAAGACGTTCCACGCCCTGTCCTGGCTTTAATGGAGTAGCGACCTTCACGTTGTGCCCATTACGAGCAAACTCTTTTATCAGATCAGTGAATACCCCAGACTCTTCTATATTCGGGAGCGATATAAATAGAAATAAAATATTCATCTCAACCTATCTTTTACACAAGTTTATCTTTGTGTTCTTACTTCCTCCAAACCATTTTGTTGACAACGCCGGTGTAGGACTGGATGAGTTTGACAACCTTGGTCGAGACGTTCTCATCTACGTAGTTGGGTACGGGAATGCCGTTGTCCTCATTGCGGACCATCTCCACGGCCGTATCCACAGCCTGCAACAGCGATTTCTCGTCAATACCCGCCAAAATGAAGCAGCCCTTATCCAGTGCCTCAGGGCGCTCGGTCGATGTGCGGATGCACACCGCTGCAAACGATTTGCCCACACTCGTAAAGAACGAACTCTCCTCAGGCAAGGTGCCACTATCACTAACCACCGCAAAGGCATTCATCTGAAGGCAGTTATAGTCGTGGAAGCCCAGAGGCTCGTGCTGAATTACTCGGGGGTCAAGTTGGAAACCGCTTGCAGCCAACCTATTACGGCTCCTCGGGTGGCACGAATAGAGGATGGGCATATCATACTTCTCGGCCATCTTATTGATGGCGGTAAAGAGGCTCGTAAAGTTCTTCTCTGTATCAATATTCTCCTCCCTATGGGCCGACAGCAGGATGTAGCGGCCCTTCTCCAGACCAAGTCGCTGGTGGATGTCGCTGGCCTCAATGTCGGCCAAGTTCTCGTGGAGCACCTCGGCCATAGGCGAGCCCGTAACGTAGGTGCGCTCCTTAGCCACGCTCGATGCGTTCAGGTAGCGTCTTGCGTGCTCCGAGTAGCAGAGGTTTACGTCCGAGATGATGTCCACAATCCTACGGTTGGTTTCCTCGGGCAGGCACTCGTCAAAGCAACGGTTGCCGGCCTCCATATGGAAGATGGGGATGTGCAACCTCTTGGCACCAATGACCGACAGGCACGAGTTGGTGTCGCCCAACACAAGCACGGCATCGGGCTTGGTCTGCACCATCAGTTTGTAGGAAGCATTGAGGATGTTACCCATCGTTGCGCCCAAGTCATCGCCCACAGCGTCCATATAGACCTCGGGGTCTTTGAGTTTGAGGTCCTTAAAGAAAACGCCATTGAGGTTGTAGTCGTAGTTCTGACCGGTGTGCGCCAAGATGCAGTCGAAGTACTTGCGGCACTTGTTGATAACGGCTGCAAGGCGGATAATCTCCGGCCTTGTGCCCACAATTATAAGAAGTTTGAGTTTGCCATTGTCGGCAAACTTAACATCCGAATAGTCGAGTTTGATTTCCATATTTTTTTTTGAGCTTTTAGCCTTTAGCTGTTTCTTACTTTTTTGTTTTCCGTCCCTATTTCACTACCGGCTCGAAGAAAGTGTCGGGGCGGTTGGGGTCGAAGCACTCGTTGCACCACATTACCGTAACCAAATCCTCTGTGTCCGAGAGGTTGATGATGTTGTGGGTATAGCCGGGGAGCATCTGCACGGCCTCAATCTTCCGTCCGCTCACACGCCACTCCAGCACCTCATCGGTCAGTACGTTGCGCTGCTGAATGAGGCCCTCGCCCGCAACCACGATGAACTGCTCCCACTTGGTGTGGTGCCAATGTTGTCCTTTGGTTATGCCGGGTTTGCTGATGTTGATGCTCACTTGGCCCACGCCTGCCGACTTTACCAACTCCGTAAAACTACCCCTGTCGTCCACATTCATCTTCAGCGGGAAAGCCACTTTCTCCTTAGGCAGATACGACAAGTAAGTGGAATAGAGTTTCTTGGCAAATGAACCCGCAGGTATCTCGGGCATAACGAGCGACTGAGGTTGTGCCTTAAACTGCTCCAGCAGGTCCACAATCTCGCCCAGTGTAACCTTGTGCGTAACCGGCACTGCGCAGTAGCGGCCATCGGCCCTCAGCACAGTATCCACGCCATCAAACTCGCAGTGGTGCTCCTCACCTTTCAGTGCGGCCACCATCTCGTCCACGAGGTCGTCAATGTAGAGCAACTCCAACTGGGTGCTCCTATCATTAACCTGAATAGGCAGGTCATTGGCAATATTGTTGCAGAAGGTTGCCACGGCACTATTGTAGTTGGGCCTGCACCACTTGCCAAACAAGTTGGGGAAGCGATACACAAGCACCTTTGCACCACTCTCGGCACCGTACTCAAAGAAGAGTTCCTCGCCGGCGAGTTTGCTCTTGCCGTAGTCCGACTGGCCATAGCGGCCTATGAGGGTAGCCTGAATACTTGACGACAGCATCACCGGTGCGGTGTTGCCATACTTCTTGAGCGTATCCAGCAGGGTGGATGCAAAGCCGAAGTTGCCCGCCATAAACTCATCGTTGTTCTGGGGGCGGTTTACACCTGCGAGGTTGAACACAAAGTCCGCCTCGCGGCAGTAGCGGTCCAGTTCCTCGGCCGTGGAGTCGATGTCGTACTCAAAGACCTCATCCACCACCACATCGCCATAGAACTTCGCCTTGCCCGACTTGATGTTATTGAGTTGTGCCACAAGGTTTTTACCAACAAAACCCTTGGCACCCGTAACAAGAATTTTCATACTCTCTGTTGCGTATGTGTGTCCGTACTGTGCAGAATTACTCCGAGCGAATCTCCCTTGCTTTGCTGCGGGGCTGCAAGCCGAGGTCCTCACGGATGAAGCGAAGTTTGAGGAGCAGTTCCTTCATACCCTCAACATCCAAGCGGCGGGTGTTGTGGCTGTGATAGTCCTCAATCTTGGATACCTCCTCGTTGCCGTTGGTGAAGAACTTGTCGTAGTTCAGGTCCCTATTATCGCAGGGGATGCGGTAGTAGTCGCCCATATCGATAGCCTTGGCCATCTCCTCACGGGTAACCAGCGTCTCATACAATTTCTCGCCGTGGCGGGTGCCAATAACGCGCACCTCGGTATCGCCGTAGGCAGGATTAACCTTGGCGTAGGTCTGTTTGAGGGCCTCGGCCAACACGTCCAGAGTGGCTGCGGGGGCCTTCTGCACGAAGAGGTCGCCATTCTCGCCGTGGGTGAATGCGTAGATAACCAAGTCCACAGCATCGTCCAGCGTCATCATAAAGCGAGTCATATTGGGGTCGGTGATGGTGATGGGCTTGCCCTGCTCCATCTGCTCAACCCACAAGGGAATAACCGAGCCACGGCTCGCCATAACGTTACCGTAGCGAGTGCAGCAGATGGTGGTTGCGGCACCCTGACCGAGCTCACGACCTTTGGCAATGGCAACCTTCTCCATCAGTGCCTTGCTGATACCCATAGCGTTGATGGGATAGGCAGCCTTGTCGGTGGAGAGAACAACCACGTTTTTCACTCCGTGCTCAATGGCCGAAAGGAGTACGTTGTTGGTACCGATGACGTTGGTCATAGTGGCCTCCATGGGGAAGAACTCGCAGGAGGGCACCTGCTTGAGTGCTGCGGCGGCAAAAACGTAGTCAACGCCACGCATAGCCACATCTACGGATGTTTTCTCACGCACATTGCCGATGTAGAATTTCACCTTTGCTGCCACATCAGGATACTGAGCTTGAAGGTGATGACGCATATCGTCTTGTTTCTTCTCATCACGCGAGAAAATACGAATTTCTTTGATGTCGCTAGTGAGGAAGCGACGAAGTACGGCGTTACCGAAACTGCCCGTACCGCCTGTAATCAACAGGACTTTGTCTTTGAAAATGGACATTTGATATGTATAGTTATTTTTTGCTTAAAATCTCTTCGTATAGGTCAATATATTTTTGGAAACATTTGTCCTTATCAAAATGCTCTTCTGCACGTTTCCTACACGCAGCAGAATAATGCTCTTTGCCATATTTACCGATTTCTTCTATGGCCTGAACCACCCCATCCAAATCGCCTTGTTCAACCACAAAACCAGTCTCAGGGGTGACAGCTTCTGGGCTACCACCTGTGCGATATGTAATCACTGGGGTCCCGCAGGCTAATGCTTCAAGATTTGTTGTAGGGAAAGTGTCTGCATATGTCGGGTTTATGAACACATCTGCATCTGCATAGAGCGCAGCTAATTCACCCATTGAGTTTGTGCGCTGTATGCCTTTAATTCCCTTGGGCAATTCTGCAATTTGTTGCTTTGTTAACCCCACCAATGTTATGGTTAATTCTTTCTCATCAAAACGTTTCCGCAAATCATAAAAGTCATACAAACCTTTTGATTTGGTCCATTGGCTGGCAACTCCAAGCACTCGTATCTCCGGATGATTCTCACTGATATCATTAGGTTTATATGTTGCAATATCAACTCCATTGTGTATTACTTGCAAATGTTTATCTTGCAATATGGAGTGTGTTACAAAATCCAACAACCAGTGAGATACAGGTACAATATGCATATTACGATTATTGGCATATAAGAATTTCTTTAAGTCATATTCGCGCTTTGAAGAGTCGATATATGCCTTCGGATAAACTCTACGATAAGGACACTCCATACATTGTTCCTTCCATTTGTAACACTGTTGATGAATAAAATGAGCGCAATGCCCAGTAAAAGACCAACAATCGTGTAAGGTCCAAACGAGAGGAATATCAGTAGAGTTCAGGTACTCAAATAAAATCTTATAGTTTATGTAATACCCGTGAATATTATGCAAGTGTATTATGTCAGGTTGAATGGTTTTTATCTGTTTTACCAACTTCTTGGTGGCATAAACAGACGCAAGGCCGTGCCTGCCAGTTAAGCGAGAATATAATAAATGGGTCGCAAGTCCAAATATATTTCCAATTTTTATCAAGCGCGATGCAGACTTATCTGTGTTCCTTCCATATGCGATATAACTTTCCCATCCCTGCTTCATTGCAGCAAGGCCAATTTGTTCCGCTATACGTCCAGTAGAACCCAAGTTTGCTGAAACATTAATCTGCAATAACTTCATAATATCAACCTATCAACTCTAAATACTTGTTACAAAATGTTTCTTTATCGAATAAGGATTCCGCAATACGTCTACTCTTAACACCCATTGCTGTACGTTCCTCCATTGATAATGAAACAAACTGTTCTATGGCAGTTGCAATCTCTCCGATGTCATACGGATTAAATAAAAAGCCATTTTGACCTTGTAGCACCATTCTGCCATTATCGCTAACATCACTCACAAGCAAAGGCTTTCCACAACAAATAGCCTCCGAAATAGTATTAGACCATCCTTCGTGAAGCGAAGGGACACATACTGCATCACAATTATGCACTATCGGGAGCACATCTCTTATGTGGTCATGCAATACTATCATATCGTCAATTCCAAACTCCTCTATTAGTTTAGAGAACTCTACATAGCCATCACAGTACACACCATCTCTAACATACTTATTACCATACCAATGAAAGACAAAGTTGCTAATGTTCTTGTCTTTCAATAATTTAATAGCCTGAGCCAAACGAGCATAATTCTTCTGTTCTGCATAACGACAAAATGCTCCAATAACAAGTTTAGGGCTGTTTTGAGGAGGTTTAAAATATGAATAATGTGCTAAATCTGTGTAATTTGTAATAGTAATGATTTTATCTTTGTACTTCGGTGCAAGTTGCTTAAGGTATTCGGTCTGAGAAAAACTATTTGGAACGATATAGTTGGCTCTTTTATACAACCACTTCACCAATATATTCTCATATTTAGTGGGCTTTCCAACAGTAAAGTTGCGTTCGCCCGCCAAAACTTTGATTTTAGGACGGAATAGCAACGGAATCAATGCTAAGAAACTTTCACGTTGTCCAAAACTTAATACACAATCTGTCTTTACACTAAAAAAGAATCGAAGGATTGCTATAAACTTCCCTAAATTCGATTTCCCAACACCGAGCCTTACCCTCTCTATGGAGTTATGCTTTCGATAATGGTCTGGCGCATCACCAAATGTCACTATTGAGATAGCATAACCATAGCCAAGTAACATATGAGATAATTCGCAGACCTGATGTTCTGCTCCTCCGCTTGAGTAGGTGCACAAGAAAAATGTAATATGTTTCATAGATTATTTGTTATGCAGAACCATTTCCATCACAACTTTCTGTTTGTCAGTTCGATATGCTTCCAAGTTATAGGGGGGGGTGGCTTCCTTACACTTCGTTTTATATTCATCCATAGTACATATAAACTTCGCAGGAACACCCGCATATACACTATTGGGCTGAACATCTTTTGTCACCAAACTCCCTGCGCCCACAATTGAATTTGGACCGATAGTGACATTTGGTAATATGGTTACCCCCATTCCGATAAAGCAATTATCCTTGATCTCAATAGCCCCATATCTTAAGACATGCTTGTATTCTGGTTCATCTCTAAAACACCAAGTACTTCCGTCATGTGTAACTAATGAGCATTTTGAAGAAAAATAAACATGATTCCCTACTGTGATTAAATACGGCTCTGAGCCCCAATCTGGGTTATCAATTAACTTACAATTTTCACCAATTGTCACACCGATATAGCGTGCATAACCAATAGGTCCTTTGAACTTCTTTTGTAAACGATTATATATACCACTAAAAATCATCGCATTAAACTGATATATTGATTCACAAATTTTTCTTCATCAAATAACTGTTCCGCCAAAGCTCTGCTTGCAACGCCCATTTTTTCTCTTTCGACAACAGGCAACTCTATAAATTGTTTGAGTGCCGAGCAAATACTTTCTTCGTCTGTCGGATCAAATAAGAAGCCATTCACACCATTCTTAACCATTATTCCGTTATCGCTAACATCAGATGCCAATATTGGGCGGCCACAACAAATTCCTTCTGCAATTGTATTTGCAAAACCTTCTCTCAAGGATGGCAAGCACAAACAATCATATTCTGCGATGCATTTTCTCACATCAGTTGCCCTATCATTTAGGTTTACAACCTCTTGTAGCCCATTTTCTTGTACGTATGCTGCGGCCTTTACGTACTCTTCCTCGTATTGAGAGCCCAAACAATGGTGACCATACCAATCAATTCGGAATGGAGTGGAACAACTCTCTTTTAACAGTTTAACCGCAGTTAAGAAACGTTGGCAATTTTTTGTTTTTTGATATCTTGCGAATATGGCAATTCTTACCTGAGTACAGTTCGGCAAGGGAGTGGGGGTATAATAGGTCAAATCCATATAATTGCCAATGGCCACTATCTTATGTTTCCAATCTGGACGCATCGCACATAAATCTGCCCACTGAGCAATACTATTTGGAACGATGTAATCGGCATATTTATATAAATTATGCATCATCTCTTGCGTTGTAGAACCCTGGCATCTCTCTCCAACTATTATTTTGATATTCTTTTTCCTTCGAAATAATAGCGAAAGAAGCATCAACTTGGTGGAGATAAAACTAATTACTACATCAAAATTATCACCATTGAAATACTTAAAAATATTAAACCGTGTTCCTACCCTTCCGCGCCCTTGCTCTAATCTAATTCGCTTGATATTTGGATGTAGTTCATAATCATCCTTTAACGAAGAATGAGTGACTACGGATACATCGTGCCCATATTTGTAGAATAGATTGGCCATTATTGCCATTTGACGCTGAGCACCACCGCCATGCAAAGCGTCAATAAATAAAGTTATTCTCATTAGTTATAGTACATTTTTTCTAATTCACTAATTATATTTTGCATATTAAAGGCGCTGATATCACCAGAGCACTCTCCCTTTATACTGGTGTCTACAATTGTTTGAGCCCAGACTTCGGCATCAATATCAATATTTAACGGCACCACCCTATCGGAAAGGAAACACTCGTTGGTTATTCTATCGGACACGACACACCTTAACCCTACGATTTGAGCCTCGACTAAAGTAACTGGTAACCCCTCGAATATTGAAGGCATTACGAACACATCCATACACTTTAATAAAGATGGAATGTCAGACCTATGTGATAAAATAGTCACGTGTTTTTCAAGATTGCAATCGCGTATCTGTTGTTGAATAGTCTCTTTCAATGGGCCATCACCAATCAGCAATAGGTGTGATTTATCATTTTTAGCCAAAGTTCTCTTGAATACATCTAATAAGTAGGTATGGTTCTTTGTCGTAACGAATCGACCGATATGCCCCACGACAAATGCATCAGTAGGTATTCCTTCTTGCTCACGTTTTTGAGCCACATCTAATTGCACATCATAGTATCTACTGAAATCCACACCATTCTTAATGACAACGGTATTATCCACTCCAAGTATTTGATTCAACTCTGCCTGCATTTTAGAATGCAATGCAATACATTGGAAATTATTATGTTTAATTAAGTATTTAGCTGCTTCCAGTTCTCGTTTCCTATCCGAATTATTAAAGTATCGATTAGGTTCACTGTGACACGTATACAACAACTTAACATTGTGTAAAAATTTACTCAATGGCTTAAGGTGATGAATGATTTCCAAATGCGTATGAATACACCTAGGTTGTAATTCCTTAAATAATCTTTTTAACCTAAATTGAACATATTTATTATAAAAAAATCTATTCCACAACTTATTAATAACACTCACCCGTGTGAAAGGAAAGCGAGAGTACACCGAAACGATCTTTATACCCGCTTCTTTCAGAAGATGGTAATTTCCTGAAGATAACTTTGGAGGCTCAATTGTTACTATGACGATAGGTATATCGCGCTGATTAAGCATTATGGCATAGTCTCTAACCAAAGACTCTGCACCGCCATCGCGGATGCCACTAATAAATTGTACTATTGTACCACTATTACTATAACTCATTGTTTATATGTATAACTTGGCGAATCACAGAACATTTTTATAATCAACCATATGACACTGATGTAGACACAGGCTCTGATGTTACCCATTGTTAGTATCATTTCGCCTCGAGCATAAAAGATTTGTTCACAGAGGACAAATAAAATACAGAAAGCCAAGAGCCATTTACCTTTGATAATTCGTTTGTAGGCAAAATTTTCCAAAAAAGCAACAAGCCACCCATAAAATATCATAAATATCCAACCTAATTTACCAAAATTAACATACATCTCGCCAATAAAGCAGAATCCGATGCCATTATTATATGACATAGCATAATCGGTAATCCACTCGGCCAAGTGCATTGTTTCATTCTGAATAAGAGGTAGATTAGATACAAGAGGTATAAATCCATTGATTATTGAAGTCAATATGGTTTGATGATGAGGGAATCCGTAGTCGATTGCCTCCATTGCCAAAATGGCAGTACGTGCAGAAAACCCCATTTCAGTTGTCGTTTCATATAGACTATCAATCAATGTATTACCCGTAGTTAAAGAAGATGTGCCGATTGTTTCCGTCCTAAATGTAGCTATTAACCCAATACCGGCAAACGCAAATATGGCCATAACAATCCATAATGGGATGAATTTTTTCTTAAAAAATTGTGGATGTGTAATGGGAGTGCAAATACATAATATCGCTAACATTGATATTGCCTGTGTTCTAACGCCAATTATCATATATAAGAACATTGTTATTAGGACACATGCATACAAAATCTTAGTATGTTTTTTATGGAAGACACTCCAAAAAAACAATATGACAGCCGTGGTGGATAATAATGCACCAAGCATTGAGTTTGATGCCACACGCATATCGTAAAACTCTGCATATCCATACGACTGTCGCAAGACAAGCATTTTTAGGCAGTTTAAAATCACATACGACCAAGATATTACCGTCAAAATGTTCAGTATTTGTGAGTATTTAGACTTAAACGTGTTATGAGTGTATGATTTGATTTGATCATCTAGACCCACGCAATTCCGTTTCTTAAATAACGCTATTGCCACACCAACGTTCATTCCTGAAATACAAAGCAATAAGAACCTCAAATATCGATTGACCTCAACTATTGAATGGAATGCATACACAGACAACAATTCACCTGATACATTTAACAGATAAGCTATTGGCTGACCAATGGTAGAAAACATCGCATATAACATAAATAGCACATATGCGGATAGGAATCGACATCCGACCTTGCACCAATTAATAATACCAATTAAGTATGTTAAAAGGCATAATAGTGTTAATATCGTATGAACTCTTTCTGTTGTACCATCAGCAAAGATGCTATTGGCACACAATGCCAAAAACATCCATATTACCGAACTAATAAGTATTGTAGTATTGTATCTTTTATTAACAGCCATTATAAAATAATGATTATTTTTTTCGTATTATGGACAAAATCTGCTGTCTATCCTGTAATGAAAATCCACAAAACCACATATATAGACATACAGCAGCTATCGTAATAATCGACATTGCAATAGAACTCCACACGCAAGTAATAAATGTTTCATTGCATATATATGCTACAAGCGCTATGAATATGCAAATTACACAAGGTAATATTACTTGTTTTAGATATTCTTTTATGGATAGTTCGGCAATTTTTTTGGCAATACGGATTATGGCCACATAGTTTATTATTTCCATAACTATCATAGAAATAAACACAAATTCATACGGGGCGCCAAATCGTAAGCCAATGTATGACAACAATAGTGGTACTGACAATATAATACCCTCGGTAATTTGATACTTCTTCAAATTACCCACTGACAAAAAAATCGTATTTAGAGGAGAGTGAATACTCCTCAATAACGAATGTACCAATATAAGCCTAACAAATCCAATGGTGTATTCGGGAACCACTCCTAACCAAAGCTGTAATATACTTCCAGTTAAAAATGTAACGATTATAACAACAATCATTATGATCAGGAAGAATAATTTTGAGGAAAAATGTAGCATACGAAACATTTTATCTTTATCTCCTGATGCATACGCCTTCACACTATATGGATTAAACACTAATCCTATATTAGACATCAACTGGGTAACAATGGATAAAATCTGATAGGCTATTCCACGAGCAGCATTTACAACAGGTCCACCAAATACATTCAACACCATATTCAGACCATTTTGAGTTAATGCATAAGCTGTATTACCAAAGAAATTCCAACCTGCAATATGGGACATATCTTTAAATATATCTTTATCCCAACATCTCAAATATCTGCTCTCTTGGAAGTGTGTTCTACAATATGCTCCACATATTACTCTTACTATTATGGCCACCAATAATTGCAATGCGCCATAAAGTATCAATTTATCAATTGGACTTACAACAAGGATATACACAATTATCAGTTTGAATACTGCCTCAAAGATGGAGACATAAGCATATACATCCATCCTCTCTCTAGATATCATCACTGCGTCGTATGGAATTGTCATAATACTAATAATTGCAGTTATGACCGAGAACTGGAAAACCCAACGAGCTGCATATAATCGAGATGGTGCAATGTTGATTTCATTATTTAAGAACCAAATGCCTACAATCTCAACGACGATAAAGAAAATCAATGCAATTATCAATTGCACATTAACCCCCATACTAAAAACCAATCTCAAACGATTCTCATCTCCTCTTCCAGACTCATAATTAAGGCACCGCTGAATAGAGCTCGCAAAAAGTCCTCTTAAGGAATTGAATATTGCCACCACACTGCCTACCACATTATATATACCATAATCATCCACCCCGAGTTGTTGCAAAACGACCCTATATGTAAAAAGCGATATGATCATCGATAACAAAATTCGCCCATACATAAATATGGTATTCTTAGCCAGTCTTTTTGATGCAGCAGTGTTTTGCATATTCAATTGTCTTAAACTACAAAAAATAATATAAGAGCACCCTAAACCAGTATTATAATTATTGGGGCTTAAATTTTGCTCATATTTTATTATGCTGTAGGTAATTGTATTAAACCACCAAGTTTATAATTCCATTCTATAGGCCTAAATTCGCCCATCCCACTTGCGGGATAGAATGTTATTTCACCAAAATACTCCTTGTTATTGACTACATAGAGATCTATTCTCAAAAAAGGAATATCCTTTGCCAATTTCTTACATACGGATATCATTGTGTCTAAATGCTCTGGCTTGGCAACTGAGGTATTGCCATTGTTGGCAACTGGATTCAACCCTACGAATGGCATATGATTCCATTCCATATCATAGAAATCTATTGTTTCTTTGGTGTTGCGATCGCGAATTACTTGACAATATTTGGGTTCGCCATTAAAGCAGAAAAATTTATAATCAGGAAGATCTGAGTGTCCTTCTACTTCTATATATTTTTCCGCAATGATGCGAGGTTCTACATCTTTATACGGCCATTCGCGATAGTTGGTATAAATATCAAATTTTAATGAACGATTTAACTTTTTTCTTGCAGCCTCTATATTAAAATTTGCCTTGTCTTTGCAAACAACTACACCACCGCTACCACCGCCATGCGTTGTTTTTAACACAAATTGCTTAGGTAGCGAATCAAAATCAATATCATCAAACTTATTCCAAATGCCGAGAGTTGGTATAATATATTCATCTCCTATGATACTCGCTACATACTCTTTCACGGCATATTTATCTACCATTTTAGTGAATTCAGGCTTACGATTATAAAGTTTGAGCCATTGGAGTTTCTCGCTAAAAGTTTGAGGATTATCTAAATTCAAATCTTTACCCATACTTAACCTGAAAAGTTTTTTTAGGTACTTTTCATCAGATTTGTAAAATCTTGCTATCCGCATCAGTATTGCCAACCTTAATCGATTTCTATCGTGCAAGAAATAATAGAATGCGTTCTTTATCTTATTCATTTATACCAAAAACTATTTGTGGCACATCTTTTCATTTAGTACAAAAATTGTAATATCCCTATGGGCTTCACAACAAATGCGATTGAGCATAGCACCATACTCTTTGCGAGAGGTTAAATATGGTATCCATCCTCTGTTTGCGGCAGCGTTCAGGTAGCGATTATGCCAAGAAGAAAACAGTGATGTTACATATGATTTATTTCTATAAATCCAACCTTCAAAGGATTTTTGGAGTTGAGTGTCATCTGCAATAACTGCATTTAATTCTTCTACCTTCTGATGAAAATTCATCTTTTGCACTCCTGTCATCAAGTTGACGGATGGTTCTTTACTGCATTGAATATATGGGTATTGGTTAATTTGAATTTTAGTATCATTCAAATCAACAACTACAAGATACCCCTCGTTCCAGATAGTATTATATCTGTCGTTATACTGGAAGCAGAAATTTCCCAAGCCATACACAATAGGTTTCCCATTATAGAACTCGTACCCACTATAACAATGCTGATGATGGTTTACAACTGCATCTGCACCAATCTCCACAAAGAAACGATAGAGTTTTTTCATTCTTGGGCTTGGTAGTTGATAGTGTTCGTGTCCACCGTGCACAATCACCACAACATAATCGGCATTTTTGCGAGCCTCCGTGATTTGATGGTAATTATCTATGGAGTCCAACGGAGCAGCTCCTGCGGTAGTTGCCGTTGCAATTGAAAATTCATTCTCGCAGAAATTCACAAAAGCAACCTTCTTGCCCTGAATATCCTTATAAAGTACTTTCTGCGCCTCAGCGAGTGTTTTGCCTCCACCGACATAGTCTATCTTTTGGGCCTCCAACTCCTCTATTGTAGTCAAGCACCCACTATCTCCAAAATCTCTGAAATGATTGTTGGCTAGGGTTGCGCAACTAAAACCAGCATATTTCATTGCAGCCACGGCAGTTCTTTCCGTGCGCAAAGCTGGGCCACATTTAGCAATGGGCTTAACATCACCTTCAACTACGGGACACTCAAAATTCACAATCGAATAATCAGCCTCCTTAATAATATCTTTCACTCCATCAAAAAAGGAGTAGTCTTTGTTGGCAACCATTGTCGCCACTCTATCACGAGGGCAGAAGTCTCCAGCAATAAGAATTTTCATACAATTATAATTATCTCCCAAACTTTTCGCAGGCCTCGTGGTAGGTGTCCAGAGAGCCGATGTCGAAGCGGCCGGCGGTCATCTGCCAAGCGTGCATCTCGGTCTGCTCAACCATATAGTGCGCTAAATTACCCGGGGCATCCTTGCCGCAGCCATTCTCGACCGAACCACGCACCAAATCGAGGTCCTTCTTCAAATAAATATAAAAAGGTGGCACCGCCCAGTTACTCTTGGGTACCATAGGTTTCTCCTCCATTCCCAGCACCCTCCAATCGGCGTCCAACTCCACAACTCCAGTGCGTTGCAGTTTCTCCACCGAGGGCTGGTGGTGGCACATAATACAGCTCGTTCCCTTCTCCTTCGCAAAGTCCACAAACTCCCTAAAACTGAAGAACAACAAGTTATCAGCCGCCACAACCAGCATATCATCATCAATGCCCAACCTATCCATTGCAAACAACAGGTCGCACACCGCACCAAGGCGAGTTTCGTTACTCTCGGTGCCGTCATCCACAATGGTTACAGGTTTGGTGTAGTTGAGGCCAACTGCCCACTCCTCAAAGATGGGGGCAAACTTATGGTTGGTGATGATTATATGTTCATCTATCTCAGGTATGGTGTCGATGTCGTTGAGCATCCTACCGAGGATTGTGCTCTCACCTATTTTTAATAGTGGCTTGGGAAAATTTTTGGTCAGCTCGCCCAGTCGGGTGGCGTATCCAGCGGCTATTACGATATTCTTCATTCTTGATAATTCTCAACTCTCAATTCTCAATTCTCAATTCTCCACGAATCGTGCGCCATCATCGGTTTTGCAGAAGTGTACCTCGAAGGTGCCCTCATATTCGGGGAAGCGGCGGAGGTACTCGGCTGTCAGTTTTTCGCGTATGGAGTCCTCCTTTGCGGGGTCCACGAGGGCAATGCAAGCGCCCTTGAAGCCTGCGCCAGAGAAGCGACCGCCATAGACGCCGTCCAGTTCGCGCATAATCTCGTAGATGGCAATCAGTTCGGGCGAGCCACACTCATAATTGTGAATGGAACTCTCGCAACTCTCAAAACTCAACTTGCCAAAGAGTTCCAAGTTGCCTGACTCCCAAGCCGTAACGCCCTTGCGCACACGCTTATACTCCGAGTAGAAGTGCTCGGCACGACGTGCAAACCTTGCGGGCATACGCTCCTTGGTCTGCTCAAACACCTCACGGGGAACATCCCTGAGGAAGGTTTTGTCGAGGGTTTTAAGTGGTTGGTCGTTGTAGGCAAGCATATTCCACGCAGCCGCCTTACACTCGCTCACGCGGAGGTTGTAGTCGCTCGACACAAGCGAACGGGTAAGGCCCGAGAAGAAAATTCCGAGGTGAAATTCGGGCATCGAGGGATTCTTGGGAATCACTCGGTACTCCTCGGTTGCGGTATCGAGGAACAGGAGCGAGTCCTTCTCGCTGAGCACGATACACGATTGGTCCAAGATGCCGTTGTTCAGCCCGATATACTCCCTTTCGGCCTCCGAAGCGATGCGTATAACCTCCATTTTGGTAAGGTCAACATCGTTAGCCTTGGCGAGTGCCATAACATAGGCAGTAAGCACCGCAGCACTTGACGAAAGACCGCCAATGGGGAGCGAGCCTTTGATGACACCCTCCACACCTCTGCGCAACTTAAACCTCTTGGCAAGGGCATATTTAGCACCACGGGCATAGTCGCTCCAATGTCCCTGCTTCACCCTCACGAGGTCATCAATGGGGAACTCGGCCTCACCGGGGAAGGTGAGGCTTTTGAGCCTTACGATACCATCATCGGTGGGGTTGAACCAAAAATCCACACCTTTATCAAAGGCAAAACCGCTCACCAAGCCGTGCTGGTGGTCAACGTGTGCTCCCAGCGGGCACACGCGGTAGGGGGAGAATATGTGATATTTGTAGTCCATACTTTTTAGCATTCAGCTGTTAGCAGTCAGCTGTTAGCAGTCAGCAGTCAGCCTTTTATTATTTATCCATAAAACTCCTTGTACCACTCGGCAAACTTGCGCAGGCCATCGCGCAGAGGAGTGTGGGGCTTAAAGCCGAAGTCGCGCTCCAAAGCCGAGGTGTCGGCAAACGTAATGGGCACATCACCGGGTTGCATCGGCACAAGTTCCTTGTGGGACTCAAAGTCGTAGTCCGCAGGCAACACTCCGGCCCTAATCAACTCCTGTTGCAGGATGTCCACAAAATCCAAGAGGTTTTCGGGGTTGCTGTTACCTATATTATACACTGCGTATGGGGGCTCGGGCAGACCATCCTCACCGGTACGTCTTTCGGGTGCCTTGTGCATAACCCTCTGCACGCCCTCAACGATGTCATCAACGTATGTGAAATCGCGCTTACAGTTGCCGTAGTTGAAAATCTTAATCGTTTCTCCCTTGCGCAACTTATCGGTAAAACCAAAGTACGCCATATCGGGCCTTCCGGCAGGGCCATACACCGTAAAGAACCTCAAGCCCGTAGAGGGGATGTTGTAGAGTTTGCTATAAGAGTGGGCCAACAATTCGTTGCTCTTCTTGGTGGCGGCGTAGAGGCTCACGGGATTATCAACCTTATCGTCAGTCGAATAGGGCACCTTCTTATTGCTGCCATATACCGAACTACTCGAAGCATAAACGAGGTGCTGTACGCCCCTCTTACCACCATCATAACTATGTCTGCAAGCTTCCAAGATGTTGTAGAAGCCAATGAGGTTGCTCTCAATGTAGGCATCGGGATTGGTAATGGAGTAGCGCACGCCCGCTTGGGCTGCGAGGTTTACGACCACCTCAAAGTCGTTCTCCTCAAAGAGCCTGTCAATGAGTGCTTTGTCGGCCAAATTTCCCTTTACGAACTCCCATTTACTCTCGGGGTATTGCTCGGCGAGTGCGCTCAATTTTGCAAGCCTATACTCCTTGATGCTCACATCGTAGTAGTCATTCACACTATCAAGTCCCACTATCTCAATGGGACTCTCGGTTGTAAGTAGCCTTTCTACCAAGTTGGAGCCAATGAAACCTGCGGCTCCCGTAACAAGCACCTTCATCTTTAATCTCTCTTGAAAATATCTCGTGTATACACTTTGTCCATAACATCATCAAGGGCACTATCGTAGCGGTTGGCGATGATAGCCTGCGAGCGAACCTTGAACTCGGTCAAATCGCCCACAACCTCACTACCAAAGAATGTTGAGCCACTTTCCAACGTGGGCTCATAGATAATCACCTTTGCGCCCTTTGCCTTGATGCGCTTCATAACACCTTGAATGGAGGACTGGCGGAAGTTGTCCGAACCCGCCTTCATCGTGAGCCTATAAACGCCCACAACAACATCCTGCTCCTTTGCTGCGTCCCACTGGCTCGAAGCGGTATAATAACCCGCCTTGCGCAAAACTTGGTCAGCAATGTAATCCTTACGGGTACGGTTGCTCTCTACAATGGCAGTCATCATTGTCTGGGGCACGTCCTCGTAGTTAGCCAATAGTTGTTTGGTATCTTTGGGCAGACAGTAGCCACCATAGCCAAACGATGGGTTGTTGTAGTGGGTACCGATGCGGGGGTCCAAACCGATACCATTGATGATAGCCTGCGAATCAAGACCCTTAACCTCGGCGTAGGTGTCAAGCTCATTGAAATAGCTCACACGCAGAGCCAAATATGTGTTAGCAAACAACTTAACAGCCTCTGCTTCCTTCATACCCATAAATAGGGTGTCAATATCGGGTTTCAGGGCACCCTGCTGCAAAAGGCCCGCAAAGGTGTGTGCAAACTCTTCGGCTTTGGGGTTGGCGATAGCCTTAATGGCGGCATTCTCCTCGTTGAAGTTCTTCTCGTTGATGTCGATAATCTTGGGGAAGCCCACGATGATGCGACTGGGGTAGAGGTTGTCGTAGAGTGCCTTGCTCTCGCGTAAAAACTCGGGCGAGAAGAGCAGGTTAAATTTTTTGTCTTTCAGTTCGGGCTTGTAGAGGAACTGCAAGGCGTATTTTACATAGAGCGAGCGAGTGTAGCCCACGGGGATGGTCGACTTGATGACCATCACAGCATCGGGGTTTACCTCCACAACCTTCTCAATGACCGACTCCACTGCCGAAGTGTCAAAAAAGTTGCGCTGGGGGTCATAGTTGGTGGGGGCGGCGATAATCACAAAGTCGGCACCTTTGTAGGCCTCCTCGGCGTTGAGTGTTGCCACCAGATTGAGTTGCTTCTCAGCGAAGTACTTTTCAATATACTCGTCTTGGATGGGCGAGATGCGCTTGTTTATTTTCTCCACCTTTTCAGGTACGATGTCCACGGCCACAACCTCGTTGTGCTGTGCCAAGAGGGTTGCCATCGACAAACCCACATATCCCGTTCCTGCTACTGCAATTTTCATTGTTCTCTCTTTTTTGATAGCCTTTACACGTAGATAGCCCTTACACGCAAGCCATCACTACACAAAATCTCCTCTACACGATTAGTCGCTCACGTAGCCCGCACCTAAGCAATCAACTGCTCCTCTGCCTCGGCTTCAAGTTGTTTGTCCATCTCCTCAAATTGGGAGTTATTACTCTTGAACTCCGGAACAATCTCCTTCATCTTCCTCACCGAGGTCATCACATCGCCACCCTTGGCGGTATCAATCAACTCTTCGTACTTGGCCGCAACAACATCAAAGTCATACTCCCTCACCTTTGCAATCTTAATCTTGTGGTGGTCTGTGGGAATAGTGTTCTCTTCGTTACTCAACACCTCTTCGTACAACTTCTCGCCGGGGCGCAAGCCGGTAAACTTAATTTCTATATCCTTACCCGGAACATAACCGGCGAGTTTAATCATCTTCTCGGCCAAGTCCACAATCATAACGGGCTCACCCATCTCGAAGACGAAAATCTCATTTCCATCGCTCATAGTTGCGGCCTCCATCACCAGCCTGCAAGCCTCCGGAATGGTCATAAAGAAGCGGTTAATCTTGGGGTGGGTTACGGTTACGGGACCACCCTGCTCAATCTGCTTGCTGAAGTGTGGAATAACGCTACCGTTGCTACCCAACACATTGCCAAATCTGGTGGTTACAAACTTGGTCCTACCCTGCTTTCGGTTTTGTGCGATAGCCATACCGAGACTCTGACAATAAATCTCTGCCAGTCGCTTGGAGCAACCCATCACATTGGTGGGATTGACAGCCTTGTCGGTCGAAATCATCACCAACTTATCCACGCCATTGCGAACACACATATCGGCCACATTCTTGGAACCGAGCACATTGCTGAGCACTGCCTCGCAGGGATTTTCCTCCATAAGGGGCACGTGTTTGTAGGCTGCTGCGTGGAACACTATCTCCGGCTTGTAGCGGTCAAAGGCAACCTGCAACCTCTTGGCCGAGCGCACATCGCCAATGAAAGGTACAAAGTCCAACTCAGGGTGGGATTTTTCCAACTCCAACCTTATCTCGTGCAGGGGAGTTTCGGCCATATCGAATATCACGAGCTTCTTCACACCCAGTTCGGCCATCTGGCGACATATTTCCGAGCCGATGGAGCCTGCGCCACCGGTAACCATCACAACCCTATTGTGGAAGTTGTTGTAAATCTCCTCCTTGTTGATTTCAATCTCATCCCTACCCAACAAGTCCTCAATGCGGATGTTGCGCATCTTGACCTTTTCGTCTGCATCGAACACATCCACCTGTGGGGCTACCAATACCTCTATCAGTTGGGGTTTACGCTCACTGCAATATTTGAGCAGTCGCTCCTTCTCCTCCCTAACCTCATCCTCGGTAGCGAAGAGTATCGCATTGACGTTACACATCTCCACAACCTTCTCAAAATCATCCTCGTTGCGGAAATAATACACCTTCTGCTCCGAGATTTTGTAGTGGCTCATTTTTTTGCCGTGTGTAAGGAAACCCACAATGTGATAATGTGAGCTCTGGAAGAGTCGTGTTGTAAGCGCAACACTCTTATCTTTGGTGCCATAGACCAACACCCTCTTGCGCCTATCGTTGGAGTGGGCCACAATCCAGTCGTAGACTACGACCATCACAACCCTCACACCAACCATACCGACCAAGCATATCATCAGGTCCAAACCAACGCCCATTATTATGGCACGTTCCACCATAGTGATTGTGGGCACCAAGTGCATAAGCACATAGAATATTGCAGCCTTCAGCAACAATGCAATACCAATGCTCCAAAGCCCCTTGAGTGAGGAGTGGCGAATGATGTGTCGGTAAGTACGGAACAGATAGAAACACAACAAGGTTATCGGCATACCCACCAAGAACATATAGAGTGCATCGGTGGAGTCGATGGCACCACTGCCACCAAAATAGCGAACCGCCATAATTGATATGGCCAGTGACAATGCTGCAACAAATAGGTCAATGAAGAGAACTACCCAGTAACTCAAGTAACGACTTCGTAGAATTCTTTTCATAAGGCAAAATGTGGTTAAAAATATCTCTTATTTGAACTCACACTCCTGCTCGGAGCAGAATAAATATTCAACAAATGTGGTTTGTAATGATGTCGGGCAGTCAAACTATGGCTCGCCCCTATTCTACCCCACCTTTTCCACCTCGGTGGCGGGGAGGGCAAGAGTGGCTACGGCTGCGATACCTTCGATGCGGACCACCACACGGTGCTCGTGTTTGAGGCTGGTACGGGTGTAAACCCCCTCCACGCCCTTCAAGGGGCCGCCCAATATCCTCACTCTGTCGCCTTTGCGGAGGTCTATCTCCGTGTCGAGGTACTTAACGCCCTCACTACGGCACACGGCCATAAAGTCCTCCATCTGCTTACTTGGCACAAACTGCGGTGTGGGCCTTCCCTCATCGCCCTTGGCCATCATATAGCGCAGGTAGGTTATCTTGGTGGTTTTGATTTTTTGCAGTTCCGGCAGAGTGGCATAGACGAAGATGTAGTTGTGCACCTTGGCCTCCTCACGCCAGTAGAAGGAGCCCCCTACCTTGCGCCTTTTGACCTTCATTGTGGGTACAAAACTCTTCACCCCCAGCCCTTCGAGCAACCTTTGTGCCACCAGTTCTCTCTGATAGGTAACTCTCATCACATACCACTCGGGGGTTGGCTCGGCCACCGGTGCGCCAAACGGTGCAATTCTACTCACTGCATCCGCCTTTTCCGACTCTATTTTGGTCCTCTGCTCCACCATTCAGCCTACAAAATCCAATCTTCTGCCCTCTGTGATGCTCCGAAATAGGCATTGCACCTTTCGCAACAGGGTATACCTCGGGGACATTGGCAACCACACAACGTATTGATTGCCAATCACTTACACCCGCTCGTTGGGGTAAAACATCTCCGGAAGCAATTCCCCAACAGGGTACACCACCGGAAACTACACTTGCAAAGATAGTGATTTAGATATTGTAACCAAATAAAAAAGCAATATTTTTCGCCTCTTTATGTGCAAATTTCATCTCCATACATTTGATTTCCAAAGCATTTGTTTTACCCATTCTAATGTCTGAAAACGCCTCGGGGGGGGGTATTTTTGCACCTTAGAATGCGACTTTTTGAATATATATTAGGCGAATAGGAAGGAGAAGTCAAAATTCAAAAGTCAAAATTCAAAATTCAAAAACAGACGCCCCCGCCCTTCGGACTGCTCGGCGGGGCCGCCGAGCGCAATTTCGACCACCCCTCCCGACCTCCCCTATCGTAGGGGAGGAGTACTTAAGTGGTGCTACCAAAGCATCGAAAAGTATTTACTAATTACTCTTTACTAATTACTAATTGCTCTTCCTGCCCCTTTCTGCCCTTTCTGCCCTTTCACAAACCCCTCCGCACAGCAGCGACCCAAGGCCGACTTGGGTAGAGTCAAAAGAGAATCCCACCCCTGCGGCACAAAGCACCGCAAGGGTGGGACTCTACACTAAAAGTTTTTCGGACTCCTTTTTACAAAAAGGGGCAAACAAATCAGGCTACGCCCACACAAAGGGGCCAGACCAATTAGGGGCAACGCCTGCGTTACAATTCCGCACTCAGTTTGTGGCTCTTTCCGTTCACTTTCACCTTCACAGCCACGCCGGCGGGCGAATACTCCCTACCAACGAACTGTGCGCTGATTTTGGGACCTTTGCCGGCCTCTTTGTGGGGCACAATGACGGTGATGTAGCGCATAGCCTTGTCGGAGGCTTTCTTGGCCACATCGAAACTTACCCTCTTGCGCTCCACCTTGCTCTTGTACTTGTCGGAGAACCAGCCTTGGGCCTCGGTGGTAGTTGCGCCACGTGGGGCGAAACATTGGAGCGTGAGGTTACTCTCAAAGTCATTGTGGGTGGTGCAGCGCATCTTGTCGCCATCTATGCTCACCTCTCCCACGGGCATTTGGTAATTGAGATTGACCACGCCCTCGGCGTTACCCACAGCCTCGTCCACAATCACAAACCAACTCTCCTCCACGAAGAACACCGTTCTGCGATGGGTGAGTCCCTCGTAGGAGGGATTTTCGGTTACAAGCACCTGCACCTCGCCCTCGGGCTGCCAGAGGAGCGTTTTGGACTCGGTGGTTTGGAGGTTTTCGCCACCAAGGGAGAGAGTGTTGTGTACGGCGGTTTGGCGGAACCAGTTGCGCCACTTCATCACCTCTTCATCGCCTGCGTAGATGTAGGAGCCGCTGTCGGACATCAGCCTGTGGCCGTTGTACCAAAGTTCAAACGTACCATTGTCGGGCTGGCAGTGCCACTCTCCTTTGGGGCCTGCCTTCACAACCATCTGCACGGCGTCTTGCCCCCAACCGCTACGGAAGGTGAAGAAACCTGCCGTGAGGTGTCCTTTGGACTTGTAGGCGGGCAGTGCGCCCTCCTTGCCATCGGTAGCCATATAACGCACAAAGTCGTTATCCCCAAAGACGTCAAGCCACGTGCGGTAGTTCTTGATAACTTCCTGTTTGTGTGCCACCTTTGCATCACTGAAACAGGGGTTTTCGTAGTCGGGGAAGCAGATGTTGGCATAGAACTCAATCATCTTCTCCAGCGCATCCACATAGCTCTGCGGGAAGGCGCTCTTGAAGCCATTGAGGGTTGCCACTTGGAGGGCCTCATAGAAGATGTTGATTGTGGCCAAGTGGTAGTGTGGACAGAGTTCAAAGTGTCCGCCATCGTCAAACACCTGCACAGCGACCTCCCTGTTGAGAATCTCCACACCGCTCTCTCGCCACACTTCGGCCCTTTTGAACTCGGGGAAGAAGGTGCCCGCATAGAGCATCCTTTGGGCTTGGAACAGCAGGTGGTTACCCTTTGCGGAGTAGTTTTCCATAATGTGCTCGGCGTGGCGGTGGTAGTTCACAAGGAACTCGCTCAGGAACTCGGCCGTGAATGAGGGCGAGCAGATGAAGAGTTGGAATTGGAGTGTTTGGTCCTCCAAACGGTGGCTTACCTCCAAGGGCCTCCACGCAAAGCGAGCATTTTCGGCATCGGCCTTGATGGTGCTCTCTTCGTTGATTTCATACTCCTCCTTGCTGATTTTCACAAGCGGGTTTTTCCTTATCCAATCAATGTACTGCTTGGTCCACTCCTCGGCATACTTTTCATCTCCACTTGTGCGGTAGGCCTTACCCATTGGGGTAAACCACTTGTGGCGGTGGAGTTGCCAACGGAGTTCGTTGTCCTTCACGGGCCAATAGCGCCAATCAATGTCCTCGCCATAGTTGAACGAGGGCTGATAGCCATAGTGGACAAAGAAGGTGTGGTCCAGAGCCTCATCGGCCCACTTCTGCTCGTTGGCCGAGATGCGCACGGTGGCGGGGTTGGGGATGTCGGGGGTGGTGATGTGGGTGCGGGCCTTGTAGTAGGCCAGCAGGGCCTCGGCAGCCTCCTCCACCCTACCCTCGGCGTGAAGAGCCTTGACCTCGGCGAGTTCGGGCATATCAAGATTGAGAAGCCCAAGGGCCTCTTCCTTGAGGGTTGGTTGCGCTCCGGCTACACCAACAGCGGCCACGAGAGCCGCTGTCAGTGCAAAAAGTTTCGAGAATAAACGCATAATCGTTCTCTTCTTGTGTGTGTTTATGTGTCAATCTCTTGCGGTGTCCGCTTTCTTTCTATCCGAAAGGGGGCCTACAAGTCGGCATATTTGATACCCTCGAGGGCCATATACCTCTGAAGGCCTTCGAGATAGTAGTAGTCGGCATAGTTCAGAGGAACATCCACCTCCGAGCCGTGGGGCAGCGAGCCTGTGGAGTGCATCAGCACAAAGCCCTCGTTGGTACCCTCGGCTGCCAGATAGGCATCGCTCGAGAGGCTTTTGAGGATTTTTTCTGCATAGTTGTAGTACTTCTTGCCACCCTCCACGAAGGTGCTCAGCTCGAGCAGACCACAAGCGGTAACGGCAGCAGCCGAAGCATCACGGGGAGTATCCTCACCCTCGGGTGCGTGGTAGTCCCAGTAGGGAATTGCATCCTCGGTGGTAACGCGACTCATAATCATATCGGCAATTTTCACAGCGTGGTCCAAGTACCTTTTGTCGCCTGTTTCGCGGTAGGCTGCGGTGTAGCCATAGACGCCCCAAGCCTGACCACGAGCCCAAGCCGAGTCATCGGCCTTGCCCTGATAGGTCTGCTTGCACTCTACACTGCCATCGGGGTTGTAACTTACAACGTGGTAGGAGGTTACGTCCTCACGGAAGTGGTTTTCCATTGTGGTGTTGGCGTGGATGACAGCCACCTGACCATAGTAGGGATTGCCGGTGATTTTCGATGCGGCAAAGAGCAGGTCAAGGTTCATCATATTGTCGATGATAACGGGGAAGTTCCACGCACCAAAGTCCCACGAGCGGATGCAACCAATCTCTTTGTTGAAGCGGCTGCAAAGGTTGTCGGCAGTGCGCACGAGCACCTCGGGAATGGTGTCGCAGGGCATCAGGCGGTGGGCGTTGCCATAACTACAGTTAATCATAAAGCCCAAGTCGTGGGTCTGTGTGTAGTGGCTCACGGGGAAGAGCAGGTTGGTGAACTTCACAGCAGCCTCCTTGACAGCCTCGTTGCCGGTGAACTCATAGACATACCAGAGCGAGCCGGGGTAGAAACCGCTGGTCCAGTCGTAGACACCTGCTAATCGGCGTTTGCCGAGCAGTTCGGGTGCAGCCTTCTTGCGGAGCGAGTCCTTGAAGGTGTCGAAATCCTTTTCGAGTTGTTTTTCGAGCATTGCGGGGTCGTAGCCGGCCCAAATGGAGCGAGGAATCATCGGGGTGTCGCCAATCTCCTCGGCAGTTTGGAGCAGTTGCACGGTGGCGCGGTCCACTGCCACCTTAATCCAACCATAATCTTTCGGTTGCGAGCAGCCTGCGAGAGCCACCACGGCCACGGCTGCAACAATCAAGTGTTTGATTTTCATCTATCTAAAAGTCTATTAGTGTTTCGTTCAACAAAAAACCGACAAAGCAGTGTGGGGTGGTTTGTCCCCACACTGCTTGTTTGTCTGTCAGCCTCCTATCGGCAGGCCGAGCCTACTCCTCAACGAGCGACGAGTCGAGGTAGATGAGCATAGGAGTACACTGCACAGCAGTACTCAACATAGGCGACTCACCATTCACGTTAGCCTGCATACCAACGCCCACTACACCATCGCCATAGACACCGTTCAACACGAATTTCTCGGGATTGACGGTAACTGCGAAAGTCTCGAGAGTGATGTAGTAGCCACAGTGTTGGAGATTCTCCGCTGCCGTGTTCCAATAGGAGATGGGAGAGATTGAAGAATAGCTAACGGCAATGTTAACGCCTGCGTAGTAGCTGTCCCAAATGGCAACCATTACATTGTCGGTAGCATCGGAAGCCGGAGTGCTCTTGTTGGTCCACTTACTATTGAGGTTGTACCACATTGCATTGCGGCGGTTGTCGAGAGTGAGGCCGGTAACCTCTGCACCGGTTGCATCGTAGGCCTTAACGGTGGGAGTGATGGTACCACCGGTCTTGGGATTGAAACGGAATGCAAAGGGAGTGAGCTGAACGTCAAGACCATTGGCACGGTTGTTCTGGTGCGAAAGACCTGCGTGGTGAACGAAGAAGGGGAACTTCTTGCTCACTTTGGCATCGCCCTCACCAACGGTTACGGTAACATAGGCATAGTGTGCACGAGCAGCCTGAGGCCTATAGGTGGTATCATCTTCTTTTTGCACTCCTTGATAAGTGATGGTGATGGTACCGGTTGCTTCATCAATAGCCAAACCACCGGGCTGGTTGGAGCCATTGGTGGGAGTGCTAATCTTGTAGGCAACAACTGCACCCTCGGAGATGTCGCTGCTGGCCACGGGTACGGTGAGAGTACCATCGGCCTTGGTGATACGCCACTGGTCGGCGTGCTCGGCCGAAAGACCGAGGTTGTTACCCCAGCGCACGGTGGTGAACTTGTTGGGGTTCTCGGCAGCGGCCTGTGCAACCTTCACGGTGTAGGACTGAGTAGCAACCGAAGTATTCTCGGTGGCAACGATTACCTCAAACTCCGATTTTTTGTAGACACCTGCGGCAACATTCGACACGAAGGTCAGCACAACCTCTGCATCGGCAGAACCGGTTGCGGGCTCGGCAGTAACGCCCTCGGGAACGGTAACGGTCCAAGGCACATTAGCCTTCACGCTAACGGTAGCGGTGGTTGCATCGGCAGCAACAGCGATGGGCTCGGTGGGCTCCACGGTGAAGTAGATAGGCTCCGAGTTGGTGTTGCTCTGCACGAAAGTTACGCTCTTGGTGAAGCCCTCGGCCTCAATGGTAACGGTGGCGGTACGAGTAGCCTCGGTGTTGTTCTCTGCCAACAAGAAGGTAACAACCTCGGTGCGAATGGCACGGCTCTCAACCACGCTAATCCACTCCTGTGCCTCGGCGGGAATCTTCACCTCATAGTCGAGGTTGGTCTGGATGGTAACCCCAAAGCGACCACCAACCTGCTCGGCGGAGAATGCCTCATCCGAAACGTTCATCACAGCCTCCTCGATGGAGATGTACTGTGCTTTGAACTCGCTGGTGGAGTTCTTCACTGCGGTAATCATCACATAGCCCTTAACCACGGGGTTGGGAACGGTGATTTTGATGACACCACCATTGTTGTCGGTGGGTACAACCTCTGCCTCATAGGTACCCTTAACCTCAAAGCGCACGCTCTCGTCGCCATCGGCCAAGGTGTAGGCCAACTCCACGGTCTGACCTGCACTCACTGCGAGGTCATATTTCTCAACCTTGAATGCAAAGCCGGGCACTTTCGAGATGGTGAACACGGTACCATCGGCCAAAGTCAGATAGACTGCGTTCTCGTCCTCGCTAACGGTAATCTTGGTGCTCTGGTCGTAGGCCGAAGCGACCTCTTCCCATTTTGCGCCATTGTCGTAGGAAATCTCCCACTTGCCCTCGTTGATGCGGAGTTGGGGAGTAACACCGAGTGCGCTCACCTTCTTGCCGTCAATCAGCACGGGCTCGCCATTCACGGTCCAATAATAGCCATCCTCGGCACTGTAGGCGATGCTTACCACGGGAGTTGCACCCTGCTCGCCCTGAGGACCGGTTGCACCTTGGTCGCCCTTGTCGCCCTTATTACCCTTGTCGCCATTCTTCAGCGTGTAGGTCTTGCCATTGGAGAAGGTGATGGTGAAACCATCGGCAGCCTCGGTAATTTTCTCGATGTAGAGGTCGTTCTGGTGGGCAGCCACAAAGGCCTGAATGGTAGCAATGTTGGCGTTCATATCGCCACACAACTGCTCAAGTGTCTCCACCCTACCCTCAAGATTGTCCAGACGGTCCGAAATCTCATCCAGTCCGTTTTGGCATCCGCTCAATGCGAACATTGCAGCGAAAAGGAATACAAAAATCTTTTTCATAGTTTGTTGAGTATTTTTAGAATTAGTTTTTATTGATTATTTCCAACCATCGTTTTGGTCAAACTGCTCACACAAGTCCATCTCCCTCTGGGGAATGGGCAGCAGTTCGTTCTTGTTCTTGAAGGTGTACAGGGCACCGATGTAGTAGTCGGGGCCGGTCTCGTGCCAATCCATCAGTTTGCGATAGGTCTCCTGCACGGTTTCGTAGTAGATACCCCAGCGCACCAAGTCCTGACGGCGGTGGCCCTCATAGCAGAGTTCGTAGCTACGCTCATCCCTCACAGCCTGCTGGAACTGCTCATAGGAGAGGCCTGCGGGCAGGTCGGCCTCGGCCGAGGGAAGAGTAACATCCTCCACACCGAAACCACGCCTACGCACCTGATTGATAGCCTCATAGGCCTCGCTGGTGGGCTTACCGTAGTGCTCATTGAGAGCCTCGGCATAGAGCAACAGCACATCGGCATAGCGGAGCACATACCAGTTCACATTGGAATAGTTGTTGTCGGGCAACTGGTTTTCGTCTTTCACAAACTCCTCGATGTCCCACTTGCGGGGCGAGAGTTGGCTGCTGTACTTGCTGCGCCAAGCGTTGGTCCAACCAAGCCAATTCTCATTCATAGCCATCTCAAAGGTGATGTCGGTTGCCTCGTTGTTCACCTTGAGCCTTTCGATACAGGTCTTGCCCGTAGCATTGGTGTACTTGTAGTCGGCATAGGCAAAGCCCCAACGCTGGTCCTTGTCGTAGTCCTTCCACTCGCCAACGAAGGTGGGGTTCACCTTGTAGAGAGCGATGTTGTAGTTACCCTTGATGGAGCCGTTCTGTGCGGTTACGCCATTCCATTTACCCACGCGACCACTCGAAGTGTTGGTCGATTGGGGCGACCAGTAGGATACCTCCAAGAGGCTCTCTTTGGGCTCCCACACGTTGTTGGCGCAGTTGGTCCAGAGAGTTTTGCAGGAGGGAATCAGAGCGTGCTTACCCGAAGTTATCACAGTGGCAGCAGCGGCTGCAGCATTCTCCCACTTGCTCTCATCGCACAATGGGTAGCCTGCCCAAGTGGCATACACCTTGGCCAACAGACCATAGGCGGTACCCTTCGAGATGCGGAATGCGGAGTTGGTCCTCACATCCTCGCCCACCCAAGGCAGAGCATCAACAGCCTCCTTGAGGTCTTTCTCAATGTACTCATACACCTTCACAGGGTCCTCTTGCACAAACTTCGAGGGGTGCAGGTAGGACATCGCAGTGGAGGTAATCAGGGGCACGTGGCCAAACCACCTAACCAGTTCAAAGTAGAATATTGCCCTCAGCACCTTGGCCTCGGCCACATAGATGTTGGCCAATTCAAGGTCCTTTTCGGCAAATTCGGGCATTCGTGCCTCCATAGTTTCAAGGAAGTCGTTGGCGCAGTAGATACCCGAATAGAGTGCTGCCCAACTCTCCTGCACCTCGGCATCGGTGGTGCTGTAGGCGTTGCTTGCCTGCTGACGGGTACCAACGGTGGTTGTACCCTCGGCCTTTGCTTGGTCGTTGGGGATGTCGAAAATCATCGAGAGGTTCATACCATAGACACCATCCACGCCCAACTTGCTGTACACGCCCAACAGAACGCTCTCGGCCTGTGCAGCATTCTTCACATAATTTCCCTTGTCCACCTGAGTGTAGACCTGCTCATCGAGCGAGCAACCGCTCAAAGCGCCCATCATCATCAGGCCCGAGAGAATCACACATATATTATATATAGTCCTTTTCATATTCTCCGTAGTCATTAGAATTTAAGTTCCACACCAAATGTAACAACTTTGCTCTTGGGGTAGGCACCATAGTCAAACGCAGGCATCAGGTTGCTGCTACGCATACTAACCTCGGGGTCGTAGCCGCTGTAGTTGGTCAGGCACCAGAGGTTTTGTGCGGTTGCATACAGACGCAGGTTGCTGATGTGGTATTTACCCACGATGTGCTTGGGAAGAGTGTAACCAAGGGTTATGTTCTTAAGCCTCAAGAACGAGCCATCCTCGATGAAGCGCGAGTAGACATCGTAGGCCACATAACCTTTGGCCGAAGGCACCTTATTGGAGGCGTTGGTTGCGGTCCAACGGTCGGCAACCTCGGAGAGCATATTCTGCATCTCAAGCCTCGACTGGGTGCTCCACATTCGCTGAGCGTTGTAGACCTCGTTACCCACCGAGAACTGGAACATAAAGCTCAAATCCACGTTGCGGTATTTGAGGGTGTTGGTGATACCACCAAACCAATCGGGCTGACCGTTACCGATGATGGTACGGTCTTCGGTGGTGATAACGCCATCGCCATCCATATCCTTGTACTTCACGAAACCGGGAGCCACAGCCTCGGTAGCGTGTTCGCTAATGTCCACCACGCCCTCTTTGAGGTGGAGTGTACCATCGGCATAGACATCAAAGTCGGAGTATTGGTAAACGCCATCGAAAACGTAGCCATACATACTACCGATGGGCTTACCAACCTGTGCGATGTAGTCGTAGCTGGAGAAGTTGGAGTTGAAGCCCGAGCGGGAGAGGATGTAGTCGGTGCCGTCTTGCAAAGCCACGAGGGTGTTGCGGATGAACGACACGTTCAGGTCGGTAGACCAGTAGAAATCTTTGGTGTTTACGTTTATGGTGTTGAGCGTAAACTCAATACCCTTGTTGCGAATCTTACCCACATTCTGCCACTGCTCGCCAAAACCCGTTACGTAGGAGAGGTTTTGTGCCAGCAGAAGGTCCTTGGAGTCCTTCACGAAGGCGTCCACTGTGAGGTTAATCCTACCGCTGTATAGGCTCACGTCCAAACCCACGTTGGTGGTAGTGGAGCCCTCCCAGCGGAGGTTTTGGTTGGCCAACTGTGCGGGAGTCAGCACGGTTACCTGCGAGGAGCCCATACCGATTTTGTGGTCGTTGTAGAGGTCGAGCGAGAGGTAGTTGCTGATGCGGTCGTTACCCACAGTACCCCAACCCAAACGGAGTTTCAGGTTGGAGAGCCAATCTTTGGTGTTCTCCATAAAGTCCTCGCGAGCGATATTCCAAGCGGCTGCAAACGAGGGGAACACGCCCCACTTGTTGTTGGCCGAGAACACCGTGGAGGCATCTGCACGCAGTGTGGCGGTCAGCATATAGCGGCTGTCGTAGTCGTAGAATGCACGTGCAAAGAACGAAAGACGCTTGTTGTCGGTCTTGCTTGACTCCACAAAGCTGGGCACGGCACCCATACCGAGGTTGTTCACTCCGAGGTCATCCAGCGGGAACTCCCTCGACTCGGCGTAGAGGAATTCAACGGCATTGTACGACACCTCGTGTCCGAGCACAAACTGTGTGTTGTGTTTCTTTGCGAAGGTCTTTTTGTAGGTCAGCACGTTGTTGTTGGTCCAGCGGAGCTGTTTCTGCATCTTGGAGTTACCATAGGGGCCTGCGGTACGGTAGGCCATATTACTACCCTCGCGGTAGAACACATCGTCCCTACGGAAGGCCTCGTTGTAGGAGAAGGCCGATTTGAACGACAAACCCTTGGCGAGTTGCACATTGAGCGATGCGTTACCAATCCACTGGTCAATCTTCTTGCTCTGGTCCACCTTCTCGGAGTTGAGAATGGGGTTGAAGTAGTTGCTGTTGGAGAGGCCCACCTCTTCAAGAGTGGGGTCCACGGTGTTGTAACGGAGCTGGTAGTCCGACACAAACAGACCACCGGTGGGGCGATACTGAATGATGTTGCTCAACGTACCACCACCCGTACCCACACCTGTGGTGAGGCTGTTGGTGTAGTTAATCGAAGCGTCAAACCTCATCCATTTGTAGACCTGCTGGGTGAATTTCAAGCGGGCCGAGTTCTTGGCGAAGGTGTTTGCTTGGAACAGACCGTCCTCGTCAAAGTGCGAGAAGGAGGCGGTGTACTTGGTATCCTTATCGCCACCCATAATGCTCACATCGTGGCTCTGCGACCAAGTGTTGCGGAAGGCCTCATCCTGCCAATCCACACCTTCCACGGTGCGGTAGTCTTCGAGCGACTGATATTTGTAGGGCACGCCCTCTTTGTCCTCGCCCGACTGGTAATAGCGCTGACCGTAGCGGGAGGGGTTGAGCTCCATCTGAAGAGCAACGAAGTCGTAGGGGCTGAGCACATCGAGGTGTTTGGAGAGAGCACGGAAGCTCATCGAGCCGTTGTAGCTCACCTCCGACCTACCCTCGCGGCCCTCCTTGGTGGTAATCAGAATAACACCATTGGCAGCCCTTGCACCATAGATAGCCGAAGCCGAAGCGTCTTTGAGCACGTCTACCGACTTGATGTCCTGATTGGCCAAGTAGGAGATGTCCGACACCTCAAAGCCATCCACGATGTAGAGTGGCGAGGAGTCGCCGGTTACGGTGCCGACACCACGAATCTTAATCTCCTGCGAAGCACCGGGGGTACCATCGGTGGAGGTGATGTTCACACCTGCGATTTGACCACCGAGAGCCTCCACAACCGAGCCGGTCTTGAAGCCCTCAATGCTCTTTGAGCTCACCGAAGATACCGAGCCTGTCAGGTCGCTACGTTTCATTGTGGCATAGCCCACAACCACGATTTCGTCCAACACGGTCTCCGCCTTGAGCGTTACGTTCACTTTGTTCTTACCTGCCACATTCACTTTTTCGGTGGTGTAGCCAAGGTAGTCAAACACCAGCACAGCGGTTTTGGGTGCCGAGATGGTGTACTTACCCTCCACATCGGTGATGGTACCGCGGGTGGTACCTTCCACCAACACGCTCGCACCGATGAGGGGCTCGTTGGCCTCTCCGTAGACCACACCACTGATGGTGATATTCTGCTGGGCAAAGGCTCCCGTGGAGAGGAGCAACGAGCAGATTGCCACAGCGATTGTCCTTATTTTTAATGCGATATTTTTCATACCTTCAAACTCTTCTCTTATTATTTATTGTAGTTTGGGTCCAACCAGATGATAAGCGGGAATGTGTTTTGACCGCCCGTATTCACAGGGTCGATGTTGTTCACATTGCACTGCATCTCGGCAACCACAACGCCGTGGCCATAGCCATAGTCATCTTTGAACTTGTCGGGGTTCACAACCAACTGCAAGGTCTCGGGCTCAACATAGGCACCCACAAGACCCAGACGACCATTGGCGCCATTCTTCTCGCCATAGTAGGACATCGGGGCACAACCACTGTAGTTGGGAGCCTTACCAATTGCCGAGAAGAAGGTTGTCCACACACACGACAGGAAGGTGTCGGCCGCGGCCTTACCCTCCACGTGCTGTTCGGGACCTCCGAGTTTGTAGAAGAAGAAGTTGCGGCGATAGTCGAGTGTAAACTGCGGTGCCTCGCTGCCATCGGCTTTGGACACAACGGTGGGGGAAGCACTCCTACCACCCTTCTGGGGATTAACCCTGATGGCAAAGGGAGTGTACTCAACGATGTAGCCATTGCGAGCACCGGCTTGGTCCACAAACAATGGGAAGAGCCTTGTTACGGCAGCCTCCGAGTCGCCACCGCAGGTTACCTCCAACACTGCAAAGTGGGTGCGGTGTTGTGCATCCTTGTTCTCGGCAGCCTTGATGGTCAGCGTACCGCTCTCCTTGTCAATCGTAGCACCCATCTTGGGTGTGCCGTTTGTCTTGTTGATGAGTCTGAAACTTACGGGCTTACCCTCGGGCAGGTCGTGCTCCTTGATGGGCACCACAAGGTCTTCCTCGCCTGCACGCATACGGAACTGAGCGCCATACTCCTCAATGGGCTCCAGTTTGAGGTTGTTACCCCACTCCACGAATGTAAACCTAAATGGGTTGGCAACCACGTTAATCTTGAACTTGGCCTGCAAACTACCCTTCACGTTTTGTGCATTCACAGTGATGGTGGCCTCACCAACGGGGAGTTCGGTGCCCTTCTTGCAACCAACCACACCTGTGGCAGGGTCAATCGTGAGGGCCTCAAAACCTGCGGGCACATCCACCAGCGAGAAGGTAACCTCACCACCCTGCAACTCCTTGACGGGGTGAGCAATAGAAACACCCGAGATAACCTCGGCGATGTCGTCATAGGTCAGCGTTGTGATGGGCGCAATGAAGGAGGTTACGTTGAAGGTGAACACATTGTCGAAGTCCTTGCTACCATAGGCATTGGTGGCCGTTACGCTCACCACATACTGCTCGCCATCCTTCACCTTGTCGGTCTCGGGGAAGCGTACAATACCGGTGGCATCGTCCACGGTAATACCGATGGTGTTGGCGGGCGACACACCTTTGAGGGTGTAGACGAGGTTGTCATTGGAGCCCTTCAATGTGGGCTTGGCCGACTTGCCTGCATAACCCACCTCAACCAACATAGCCGAAGGGTTGTAGTTCAGAGCCATAGGAGCCGAAGTAACCGTAAGCCTCAGTGCATTGCGGAAAATACCATCCTCCGATTCGGCACCCACGATGTAGGTGTTGAGTTTGAAATCGAAGGTGTAGACCGCAGGCTCAATGGCCTCGTTCTTCTCCACGATGGAGAACACACCCGTGGTGGGGTGTACCTCAAACCACTCCTTGCAGTCGTTGGCAAGGTCGCCATTCTTGTAGACGTTGGCGAGTTCAAACTTCTTGATTTGCACGTGGCGGTTGCCATCGGTCTTGATTTGGGCGGTGGGCAGAGGGTTCTCCGCCGAGGGCTCCACGATTGCGCCCCACTCAACCCTCAGGTCGGCAGGCTCCACGAAGATACCATCGGGCACCGGTTTGAGCATATTGATGGAGATAGCCTCCGGATACTCATACCTCACACCCTCCGACACACAAGCAACGCCAATGACATACTTGCCTGTGGGCAGTTGCTCGGTGTTCTGCAACGAAAACGCACCACTCTCGGCATCCAGCACAAAGCACTCCGTCTCGTAGGGGAGGCCATTGAGTTCGATACCAAGCAACTCAAAGCCCGAAGGCTTTGCGCCGTGATAGGTGGGATTGATACTAATGTTGGTGCCGGGGCTGATTTCGTTGATGCCCGAGTAGTAGAGCGCAAACGATGTGTCCACCGTAAGGTCCTGCTGAGAGCACGAGGTCAGCACAGCACCACCGAGAACGAACATTGCCACCAGTGGCAACACTCTTCCAATCAGTGATTTTGTAAATCCTCTCATTGTTTAGGTTAATTATTTAGTTAGTTAATCACAAAAAGATTTCATCTTTGACCACAAATATACAAATTTATGTATAAGCATCATCTACAACATTGTCCAATTTTTCTTTATTTCTTTGCGAGGAATATCAATTTTGTGCAAAATTATTTTCATTTTGTGCAACCATCCGCCCTTGCCGCCCCTTTGTGGCAACTTTTGCCCCAAATGAAGCGTTGCTTATAGGGCAAAATTACCTAAATTTGTAGCAACATAAAAAAGATAACGTATACGTTCAATAACACAAACCTTTATGAAACGTTTTTTCACCCTCCTCTCCCTATTGGTGGTGGCCCTCACCATAGGCGCACAGAATGTATTCCAACCGGTAGAACTAACCATTGATTCACCCACGGGACTCTACGCCAAAGGCGAACAAGTGAGCGTCTATGGGCGACTGCTTGAAGAGTGCAACACTCCGCTTGACCTCTCCGTGATGGTCAATGGCACTGTGGTTGAGAACAAAAACAACATCGCTCTCACCACCGACACCTGCACTCCGATATGGAGTGGGGCCTTCTCGGAGGCCTCTTCGGTTATTCTCTCGGTGGGCCCGCAGGGCGAGGATAAGAATCGCACCACCATAGGTTTTGCCGTGGCTGCCGATGAGTTTCGGCCCTCGTTTGAAAAGCCACGCGACCTGCGCCGCTTTTGGCGCAAACAGGTGCGCACAATGCGCCGCAGCAAAGCAAGCGTGAGCCTCACCGAAGTGCCCCTACCCGACAAAGATGCGGCAACCTACATCTGCTATGACATCGAAATATCTATGCCGGAGGGCGCACCCGTGAGAGGTTATATGGCCATACCGCGCAATGCCACAAATCACTCGCTACCCATCACCATATTCGCCCACGCCGCAGGCGTGCGCAAAGCCCACTGCCAATCCACACCCGAGCGTGCCCTCCATTGGGCCAAGCAGGGCTCCGGCACCATCGCCTTCGACATCAACGCACACGGTTATCTGAACAGACAACCCCAAAGCTACTACGATGGGCTTGAAGCAGGCGAACTCAAAGGATACTCCAAGTGGCCCATTGTGGACCACCAATCGTTCTACTTCCGCACAATGTTCCTGCGCCTTGTCCGCACCCTCGACTACGCCACGACCTCACCCCTCTGGGATGGCGAGCGTGTTTTGGTCTATGGCGAGAGTCAGGGCGGAGCACAAGCTGCCGCACTCGCAGGCATAGACGAGAGGGTAACAATGGCGGTGATGAACGTGCCCGCAATGACCGACCTCGGTGGTGTGGTTGCCGGCCACAGCGCAGGTTGGCCACAGGCCTACTCACGCGGAGCCGCCGACACCTCCACGGCCGAAACATACAGCAAAATCCTACCCTACTACGATGCAGCCCAACTAATCGGACTGACCAAAGCCAAAATCGTTATGGAGGTGGGCCTAATTGACCGCACCTGCCCTCCCGAGGGCGTGTGCGCCGCCTTCAACAACGCTCCCGGCACCGACAAAACTCTCCTCTCCTACCCCTATCGCCCCCACACATCGGTAAACTCCCGCTATCGTGGCGAATGGTTTGAAAGAGTGGAGAAGGTGCGCCGCAGCATCATCACCGAGTACCTCAAATAGTCTCAGCAAACGAAAAAAACATCAAACCGATGGCAACAAGTGAAGACTACATAGCCTATGTAATGGACCAGTTGGAGGCCGCGCGCACGGGGCTTGACCTTTGGGCCCGCCCGATGTTTGGCGAGTATTGTGTCTACTCGGGCGACAAGCCACTCTTTTTTGTGTGCGATAATGCGGTGTTCGTCAAGCGCATTGAGTGTGTGGCCGACCTGCTGGCCAATGCCGACCCCGCAGCCCCATTCCCCGGTGCGAAGGATTTTGTAATTTTGGACATTGAGGATGTGCGCCTTGCGGGCGAAGTGGTCCGCCTGCTGGACATCCACAAACCTATGCCCAAACCCAAGAGGAAGAGAGTAAAGAGTAATTAGTAATTAGTAAATATTTCTACTGCATTTGATAGCCCCACCAAGTGCCCCTCCCCTACGAAAGGGGAGGCTGGGAGGGGTGGTCGAAATTGCAAACAGCGACTTTGTCGCAGAAAAAGAGTAATTAGTAAAGACTTTTCTATGCTTTGGTAGCCCCACTTAAGTACTCCTCCCCTACGAAAGGGGAGGCTGGGAGGGGTGGTCGAAATTGCGCTCGGCGGCCTCGCCGAGCAGGAGGCTGGGAGGGGTGGTCGAAATTGCGCTCGGCGGCCTCGCCGAGCAGGAGGCTGGGAGGGGTGGTCGAAATTGCAAACAGCGACTTTGTCGCAGAAAAAGAGTAAAGAGTAAAGAGTAAAGAGTAATCAGCAGTCAGCAATCAGCAGTCAGCAAACAAAAAAAAGGCCGTCAATTTGACGGCCTTTAGTTGGGTTGCACGGACTCGAACCATGAATAACAGGACCAGAATCTGTTGTGTTACCATTACACCACAACCCAATAGCGGCACAAAAGTACGGCTTTTTTTTATTTCTGCAATAGTTTTGGGCGATTTTTTTTATTTTTGTTGCAATAAACCCCACGGGTGGGCGTTCTAATAGCAAGTAGAAAACAACTTTTTTGCCTATGAAGCAACACTCCTTTTTTTGTTCATTGCATAATATAAAACTTTCAAAAAAGAGAACACTATGAAAAAGGTAATTCTTATGATTGCAGGCGCATTGGGTTGCGCTGCTGTGGGCGGACTCGGTGCCGCTGCCGTATTGAATAGCGAGAACACCGTGGTGGTGTCGCAAGACTCCGCCACAAACATAGAAATTCCCACCGGCGACTCACTGATGGGTGCCAATCAGGGGCTCAACCACTTTACCACCTACACCAAAGATAGTTACCCCGACCTCACCTATGCGGCCGAGAATGCCGTAAAGGCCGTGGTGAACGTGGAGGTGGTGATGACCGTAAAGGGGCAGCAGGGCTTCGACCCCTTCTTGCAGTTCTTCGGCATCCCGCAGGGCTACGGGGCTCCCTCCACACGTGAGGCCAAGGCCGGCGGCTCGGGCGTAATCATCACCGATGATGGCTACATCGTAACCAACAACCACGTCATTGAGAACGCCACAAAGGTGAAGGTAAAACTCAACGATGGGCGCACCTTCGATGCCGAGATTGTGGGCACCGACCCCACCACCGATGTGGCACTGCTGAAGGTGGATGGCAAAAAGTTGCCCTTCCTGCGCTTCGGCTCCTCGGACGCATTGAGGCTTGGAGAATGGGTGCTGGCCATTGGCTCGCCCTTCGACCTGCAATCGACCATCACCGCAGGTATCGTGAGCGCCAAGGCCCGCAACCTCGGTGCCATACCTTCGCAATACAGCATTGAGTCGTTCATCCAGACCGATGCGGCCGTGAACCCCGGTAATAGTGGTGGCGCACTCGTGAACACCGCAGGCGAGTTGGTGGGTATCAACACCCTCATCCAGTCGCAGACAGGCAGTTACATCGGCTACTCGTTTGCCGTGCCGAGCAGCATTGTGCAGAAGGTGGTGATGGACCTCAAGGAGTACGGCATCGTACAGAGGGCACTGCTTGGCGTTCAGTATCAGGAGATTAACAACGACTTCATTGAGCAGATGGGCGAGCAAACGGGCATCAGCGAGATTGGTGGTGCCTATGTGGCCGAGGTTACCAAAGATGGTGCAGCCGAGGCGGCCGGCATCAAGAAGGGCGATGTTATCCTCTCCATTGACGGAGTAAAAATCGACTCTTCGGCCCGCTTGAGCGAGATTATTGGCAAGCACAGGCCCAACGACAAAGTGAAAATTTCCGTAAAAAGAGGCGACAAAGTGAAACAAATTGAGGTAACCTTGCGTAATAGGGCAGGAAAGACCGAACCAATTAGTAAAGACGAGGTTGTGTTGGCCGGTGCTCTGGGTGGCGACTTTGCCGAGGTGAGCGCAAAGATGGCAAGGCAACTCGGCATTGAGGGCGGCGTTAGGGTTACCGCCGTGAAAGAGGGCGGTTTCTTGGCCAAGGCAAGGGTTAGACCGGGTTTTGTCATCACCCACATCAACGAAAAGGCTGTTCGTGAGGTTGCAGACCTCGACCGCATTGGCGAGAAAATCACCTCAATAGACGGAATCTACCCCTCCACAGGTCGCTCGGCAAGTTACTCGCTGGTTGAGTAAGAGAGGGCGCACGCAAGCCCTACCCTTATGTAATAATTAGGGGGAGAGCGCACGGCAGCGGTTGGTATCGGTAGAGAAAAAGAGGAGAAACAAGAAAATAAGACGTAATAAAAATTAGGGAAAATGAGGCAGTTAAAAATCACAAAATCTATCACCAACCGCGAAAGCGCATCGTTGGACAAGTACCTTCAGGAGATTGGTAAGGAGGAACTCATTACCGTTGAAGAGGAGGTAGAACTCGCCCAGCGCATCCGCAAAGGCGACCAAGAAGCACTCGAAAAACTCACCAAAGCCAACCTTAGGTTTGTGGTGTCGGTGGCCAAGCAGTACCAAAATCAGGGCCTTTCGCTGCCCGACCTTATCAACGAGGGTAACCTCGGTCTGATTAAGGCCGCCGAGAAGTTTGACGAGACACGTGGCTTCAAGTTCATCTCCTATGCCGTGTGGTGGATTCGTCAGTCGATTTTGCAGGCTCTGGCCGAGCAGTCGCGCATCGTGCGTCTGCCCCTCAATCAGGTGGGCTCGCTCAACAAGATTAACAAGGCCTTCGGTCGCTTTGAGCAGGAGAACGAGCGCGTACCCTCGCCCGAGGAGTTGGCCGATATGCTTGATATTCCCAAGGAGAAGGTTTCGGACACCCTGCGTGTGTCGGGCCGCCACGTGTCGGTGGATGCTCCCTTTGCCGATGGCGAGGACAACAACCTGCTGGACGTGCTTGTGAATGCCGATTCGCCCAACGCCGATAGGGGCCTCATCAACGAGTCGTTGGCCACCGAGGTGGACCGTGCACTGGACACCCTCACCGATAGGGAGAAAGACATCATCAAGTACTTCTTCGGCATTGGTTGCTCGGAGATGACTCTGGAAGAGATTGGCGAGAAGTTTGGCCTCACACGTGAGCGTGTGCGCCAAATTAAGGAGAAAGCAATCCGCCGCCTGCGCCATAGCAGCAGGAGTAAGTTGCTCAAATCCTACCTCGGATAAAAAAACGATTTTTTGCGGGTAAATTTTGCACCGCACTTCAATAAGCGGGCTCCTCATTTGCGTAAGCAAACTGCGGGCCCGCTTTTTCGTGCGCCTTGCTTTTGCCTCGCACTTTGCGTTTTTACCGCTACCGAATGCAGAAAAGGGAATTCAAAATTCAAAATTGTCCCCCTCTGAGTACTCCTCCCCTACGACAGGGGAGGTCGGGAGGGGTGGTCGAAATTGGTGCCAGCGCCTTTGGCGCAGTAGAAAAGAGCGGTAGATGCCAACCGCCTGCCTCACGGCAGTCGTGGCAAGACGCAGCAGAAAGGGCAGAAAGAGCAGAAAGAGCAGAAAGGGACTTTAATGGCTTTAAGGACCTTAAGGACCTTAAAAAAGACGTTAGACCACAAAAACGCAAAGTGTGCGGCAAATGCAAGGAATACAAGAAAACCTCCTCCGCAGTTTACTTAACGTAAATGAGGAGGTGGTTTATCGCAGTGTAACGCAGCAGTTGCCCGCAATCTGCGTTTTTGAAAAATGCAAAGTGCGGAGGGAATTTTGTGCCAAACGAGAAGGCGAGTCCGCAGTTTGCTTATCGCAAATGAGGAACTCGCCTATCGAAGTGCGGTGCAAAATTCACCCGCAATCTGCGTTTTTTATTTGGTGGGGAACAAATCCTTTATCCCACCCAACGAACCGAGGACCGAAGAGGCCTCGTAGGGCATATAAACGGTCTTGCTGTCCTGACCACTGGCCATCTCCTTCAGAGTCTCAATGTACTTCACAGCCAACAGATAGGTGGCAGGGTCGGTCTTGGTACCCTCAATGGCCTCGGCCACACGGCGGATAGCCTCACTCTCGGCGTTGGCTTGAAGCACTTTGGCCTCGGCCTCACCCTGTGCTTTGAGGATTTGGGCCTCCTTCTCGGCAGCAGCGTAGTTGATTTGCGACTGCTTCTCACCCTCCGACTGGAGAATGGCCGATTGCTTCTCACCCTCGGCACGCAAAATCTTGGCCCTACGCTCACGCTCGGCCTGCATCTGCTGCTCCATAGCGTTGCGCACACTTGCGGGAGGAGTGATGTCCTGCAACTCCACACGGTTTACCTTCACACCCCACTTGTTGGTTGCCTCGTCCAGCACGCTGCGCAGTTTGGCGTTGATGGTGTCGCGCGAGGTGAGGGTTTCGTCAAGTTCAAGTTCGCCGATGACGTTACGGAGGGTGGTCTGTGTGAGTTTCTCAATGGCGTTGGGCAGGTTGTTAATCTCATAGACAGCCTTCACGGGGTCCACAATCTGGAAGTAGAGCAGTGCGTTGATGCGTGTGGTTACGTTGTCTTTGGTAATCACATTCTGCTCGGGGAAGTCGTAGACCTGCTCACGAAGGTCGATGCGAGGGGTTTCGTTGATGCGCACATATACGTTGCCGGCCATATCCTGCCTAACAGCACGGATGCATATTTTGCGTGGTTTCTCAAGGATAGGCCACACGATGTTGATACCCGAAGAGAGTGTCTTGCAATACTTACCCAAGCGCTCAATGATGTAGGTTTCCGACTGCTGCACGATGGTCAAGCCCGACAGCACGTAGAGCACCACCACTGCGGCGATGACTACAATCACAAGTAATGTTCCTTCCATAGTGTTCTATTGTTTTTTGACGGTTAAAATAATGCTTTCTCTGCTCACGACCACAACCCTTGTGCCCTTTTCGATGGGCTGGTCGTCTTCGCTCTCGGCCTTCCAATCATCGCCATCAATGGCCACACGACCGGTGCCTGTGGCGGGGTTAATATCCTCCGACACAACAGCCCTACGGCCGATGAGGGCATCGGCATTGGTGGGCACCTCGTCTACCTTGGAGAACCTCTTCAGGATGGGCCTAACGGCAAGGAATGCCACGAGGGTGGCCACGGCAAACCAAATGAGTTGTGCTTCAAGAACGGCTCCTGTGGCAGCAGCAATGGCACCCGCCACGGCTCCGAGAGCCAAACAAATCATTGCAAATCCGGAGGTGAGAATTTCGCCCACCACCAACAAGAGGGCCACAATCGCCCAATAGTGCCATACTTCCATAGTCAATACTTCCTTTTTGTGTTATTTGTTGTTAATTGTGTAAAACTCAATCATCCTTTCAAGGGCTCTTTCGCACACGGGGCAAAACCTTGTGGCCTTGTTGTCCCTCATACGGCACACCACCGCAGGTCGGTAGACGCCCTTACTGACGTAGTTGCCACCCTCGTAGAGCCCCACCGTGTAGTTCTTCTCGGCCCTTTTGGTGGGCTCGGTGGGTACCTCTGTACCCTCGGGCAACATATCGGCCCACTTACTCCCAAAGTCGGCCAGATTGGTGATGTTCTGCTGCCACGGCTCACGGTCGGCACGCAGGGGGTTCATCGTCAGGTCGTCCTGCTCGTAGAAATACTCATCGGCCAGCCCTCCGAAACTGTGTCCGAACTCGTGTACCACAACGGGTGCGAAGAGCGGATGGTGGGCGGTGGTGAGGGTGTAGGAGTTGTAGATACCCCCACCGCCATAGGTGTCGGTGTTGGCCAATATGATGATGTGCTCCCAAGCGATACCCTCCAGCAGGTCGGCCAGCGCAAAGACCTCCGAGGTGGTCAGGTAGCGGTCGGTGTAGAAGGTGTCGAAATGGGACCCCACAGCCGTGGTGCGCCACTCGCCACTGCGGGGTATGCTCACACCGCTATCTGCCGAGGGGCTCTCCACTGCTACAAAGTTAAAATTTTCTTTGTGAGAATCAAAGGGTTTGTAGGAGAAAAGTGCATCCACCGCAGCCTGCGCATCGGCACGGAAGGTGGGCATCTCCTCCACCGTGTAACCCTCGGCCACGATGACCACATCTATGGCCTCCTCGGGCGAGCCGCCACGGTGGATGTAGGTGTGGGGTGTGGGTGTGGTGCCAACCTTGCTGCGAATGAGTATGTCGGCAGGGTTGAGTCGGTGGGTGTGCAGGGCGAGTTGCTCCATCTTGGAGTTGGCCAAGCGGAGCGTGATGTCGGCCTCGGCCAGCGGCAGGGGCACTTGGAGTGTAAACTCAAAGGCCCTGTGGGCTGTGGCAGCCTCGGGCTGGGTTATCCACTCCTGAAAGAGGCTCGAAAAACTGGTGCGGTAGATAATTTTGCCGGTGGCCACATCGGTCATTGTAAGTTGTCCATCGCCCTCAATGGGAAGGGTGTCGAGATTGTGGCGGCGACCATACCACCCCTCGGTTGCCGAGAGGGAGTGGAGATAGACACTCTGCTCGGTGGCATCGCCGGCAAAGATGTAGTCCACCCGCAGGGTGCGCTCGGCAAAGTGCTCCTCAAAAGTTTGGGCCCGGAGCCCTCCGATGGCAACAAAGAGTGCCGTGCAGAGTGTTAGCAGTTGTTTCATAGTTTCGTTCATTATGATGGACCATTGTGGCTCTTGGGGAATGTTTGCTCCAAGTGCAAAATGGGTTTCAATTCTATTTGTGGTGATAGGGCTCGTTGTTGATGATTGTGAGGGCTCGGTAGAGTTGCTCGGCAAAGATTGCACGCACAATCTGGTGCGAGAAGGTCATCTTTGAGAGGGCCACAAGCCCATCGGCCCTGTCGTAGACCTCCTGCGAGAACCCATAGGGGCCGCCAATCACAAAGACCAGTCGCTTGCTACCCGCAGCCATCCTCTTCTGCATCCACGCAGCCCACTCCTCGGAGGTGTACTCACGCCCCCTCTCGTCCATCAGCACCACGTGGTCGGAGGGTTGCAGCAGGCGCAATATGGCCTCACCCTCGGCCCTCTTCTGCTGTGCTTCGCTGAGTGAGCGGGTGTTGCGCACATCGGGTATGGTGGTGATAGCAAAGCGCACATAGTGGCCCACACGCCCTTTGTACTCCTCCACAAGGCGTGCCACCTCAACCGAATCGGTCTTACCTATGACAATCAGTTCAAAGTTCACCGGAAAAATCCTGAATTCTCAATTAACCCACCTTTGGTGGCTTTTAGTTGCTCTCGCTCGGCATAGTGTGCAAGCACCCTCTGCTCTCGCTTACTCGCAACTTTCTCAATTCTCAATTCTCACTTCTCAATTCTAATATCTGTGTTCCAGTCGCCATCGCTGTAGATGATGGGCCTATCGTGCTCCACGCTCTTGAACCACTCATAGCACTTGTACATATTGTAGCCACCACCCGAAGGTGCGCCCAGACTCCACGCAATGATGCAGGGATGGATGCGGGTACGGTAGTAGGTGGCCTTCTGTCGCTCCAAGAACTCGCCCAACCAAGGGGGAAGGTTGGTGAGGGAGCCCTTACGGCTGATGTCGCCACCCTTGGGATTGGTGTGTATGTTGGCCTGCTCCACCACATACATACCCTCCTTGTCGCACAGGTCGTAGAACCACCACGGCTGGGGGTACGACACCAATATGGTGTTGTATTTCTCTCGTTTGAGGGCCTTGATGTCGGCCTCGGTCTGCTTGCGTGTGGTGGCGGAGTTGTAGGCCACGGTGCGCAGGTCGATGGCCTTACCGTTGCGGTAGATGTTCTGCCCATCGAAGGTGGTTTCGCCAAAGCCCACCTTCAGATTGAGGTACTCGGTCATAATTCGGCCCCTCTTGGTGTAGATTGTTACATCGTAGAGTTTGGGGCTCTCGGCACTCCACAGTCGCTCCATAGCACCGTAGATGTTGGTTTGGAAGTGGATGGTGTCGGTCTTGCCATAGGGGATTTCAATCTCGCGCAGGTCGTAGTATTTGAGTTCTTTTTCGGGCGAGTAGATGTCGTAGCCCACCGAGAGTGTTTCGGTGCGGCGGGAGGAACTGACCACCACGTCCAAGTTGAGCACACCGTGCTTGCCGGTTGCATCGGGCACGGCACGCACCAACACATCGTGTATCCTCACCGGAGGTTGCGAGTAGAGGAAGAGGTTTTCCGTGGGGTTAGGCTCCGACATCTCGGCGGGGCGGTTGTCGGGCTCCACGGGGCTGACGAGGGAGATTTTGGTTACTCCATCGCCAAGGTAGGAGGAGATGAGAAATTCGGCCGGAGCGCGGTCATCACGTGCTGCGCCCACCCTCTTGCCATTGACATAGACAATCCTCTCGGAGGGGCCGCCCTCGGTGTGGAGGAACACATCCCTATCGCGCCACGCAATGGGCAGTTCCACCTCGTAGTTGCGCTGCACGCAGGGGACTCCCTGCTCGCTCTCCACAGCCACAGCATCCACAAGCCTATACTCCAACGGCACATAGTAACGCTCGGCCGTGCGGTCGCCCTTTTCGGCCAAGTTGCGTGTGGAGTAGGTGATGAACTCTGTGCGGCGAGGAGCCACATTTTGGTAGTCAAACTCGGAGGCCTTTCGCTTGGGCATTTGACCCCACAGGTTGAGTGCCGACATCACCAGCACAAGGGTGCAGACAATAGTTTTTCTCATAACCTCAAATTAAATTTTTCGCTCTTTCGTTTCGAGTTAATTATAGCAGTGTGTTGCATCGGGGGCCACACAGCACGGGCCACACAGCCCCCTCTGCTCTCTCTATGGTTCGGAGTGTTCACTCCCCCACCCACAAGAGTGGGAGCACATTCTACTCCTCAATCTTCTCAAGTTTCACCGTGAAGTGGCGCAGGATGGGAGCCTCCTCCACAATGCGGTAGCCTGTGGTGATGTTCTTGGCCCTTGCCATCACGTTCTTCATTGCGGCTGCAATCACAGCCATATGGTTGTCGGTGTAGACCCTGCGGGGAATGGCCAGACGGAGCAACTCCAAGTCGCTGTAGCGATTCTCGCGGGTTACGGGGTCCCTATCGGCCAAAATGGAGCCAATCTCGCAGCCACGGATACCTGCCTCAAGGTAGAGTTCAATGGCCAGAGTTTGGGCTGCGAAGTGCTCCTTTGGCACGTTGGGCAGACACTTCTTGGCATCAATAAAGATGGCGTGTCCACCTGCGGGGCGCTGGTAGGGCACTCCATAGCGGTCGAGCAACTTGCCGAGGTAGGCCACCTGACGCATACGTGCATCCAACGGCTCAAACTCGGTGTTCTCGTCAAGACCCACAGCCAAAGCGTTCATATCACGACCTGCCATACCGCCATAGGTAATGAAGCCCTCATAGGAGATGCAGAAGCGTTTTGCCACCTCAAATACCTCTTTGGAGTTCAGTGCGATGAAGCCACCCATATTCACAATGCCGTCTTTCTTGGCACTCATAGTCATCATATCGGCATAGGAGTACATCTCGCGGGTAATTTGTTTGATGGTCTTACTACCATAGCCGGCCTCACGCTTTTTGATAAAATAGGCATTCTCCGCAAACCTTGCCGAGTCCAGCAACAGCGGAATACCATAGGAGTGGCACAACTCGGAGGTCTCGCGGATGTTCTTCATTGACACGGGCTGACCGCCTGCGGAGTTGTTGGTGATGGTCAGCACGCAGAACGGGATGCGCTCCTTGGGGTAACGCTCAAAGACGGCCCTGAGTTTTTCCACATCCACCTCACCCTTGAAGGGAATTTCCAACTGGGTATCTTTGGCTGCGTCAATGGTGCAGTCAATGGCGGTAGCCTTGCGCGACTCAATGTGTCCTTTGGTGGTGTCGAAGTGGGAGTTGCCGGGCACAATGTCGCCCTCCTTCACAAGTGCCGAGAAGAGCACATTCTCTGCTGCACGGCCTTGGTGGGTGGGGATGAAGTACTCAAAACCGAAGATTTTTTGGATGGTTTCTTTCAGAGCATAGTAGGACTTTGCGCCTGCATAACTCTCATCGCCGGTCATAATGGCTGCCCACTGGTTGTCGGTCATCGAGCCTGTGCCCGAGTCGGTCAGCAGGTCAATGAAGACGTGCTCCGAGGCGAGGTTGAAGAGGTTGTAGTGAGCCTCCTTAATCCACTTTTCCCTCTGTCGGCGAGTGGAGGGTTTGATTGCCTCAACCGCTTTGATGCGGTAGGGCTCTGCATAGGGTAGTTTCATAGGTTATTTGTTAGTTTGGTTTAGGTTGTTAATGTGTTATTTTGGTTTTTGGTTTTCACTTTTCACACTTATTCCACGCCACGCACGGCATTAAAGTCGGCCAACCTGTCGGCCTCCTCCAACGAGTCCACACCATAGCCCACCTGCGACACCTCGTCAAAGTCGCGCAGTCGGTCGGCATCGGTAATGCCCTTAAGCCTTGCCGCCCCACTCTCTCCGAGGGCAATGGCCCTTGCAAGGTCCTCCTGCGTGGGCTCGTGTCCCACAACATCGGCCACCATCCCGAGAGCCCAATCATAGGCGTAGGCTTGGTAGTGGAGTTTCAGTCGGGCAAACTCCTCCGAGAGAGCCTCGGCCGAGGTGATGGTGCCCTCTTCAAGGGCCGCCAAGATGCGCTCCATCTCCGCCATAGGCATAAATTGGCCCGCACAATCTATCCAGTGGCCACGCCCACAAACCGCCTCACCGGCCGTTTGCTCGCCTGCGCCCTCGGTCAGGATTGTGCCCACATATTTGTTCAGAGCCGCACGATAGAGTTCCAGTCCCTGCGCCACGGCTCGGCGTGTGATTTTCATACGTCCCCAGTTCATCTCATCGGGGCTGTCGGCTGCAAGTAGTTGCTGGAGTATGCTGATGGCCCTCCCAAAGCGCACACCCACATAGGGGTTGCACTCCTCAAAGTTGATATTGTCCCTCTTGTGCCCCTTGCGTTTGTCCCTTGTCGCCCACTTGGCCAAGTCGCGCACCGTGCCGTAACTCATCAGGTTACGCCCCGGCATAAGGTGCGATGCGCCCTCCTTCTCCACAAGGTAGGAGTAAGGGAAGTCGTCTGTGTCGGCGTGGTTGCGGTGGCGCCCCACGATGACCGTGAAGGCTCCGTTGCGGCAGGGCAACATCGTGTAGGCATCGCTACCGAACTTGGTGCCTCGCAGGTGGATGCCCTGATGCACTGCACCCGTGCGGAATAGGTGGTTGCTCTGGTTGGTACCACTACCCGCATTGAAGAACGAGAAGAGGCCCGCAATGAGCAACGATGAAGAGTGGTGCGACACCGTGAAGGGACCCGCAAAGATGCTGCACGCCTCGCAGTTTTCCAGATGGGAGCCCGCAAACATCAGCGAGTCGGAGGCGGTGAGGTTTTCCACCACCACACTCTGGCCCACAAAGCAGCGGTGCAACAGCGTGGAGTTGTCCACGTGGCACCCCTCGCAGCAGATGAAGTCATACATCTTCACATCCACACCCACCACCGAGGGCGACACCTCGGAGGAGAGAATGGTACCGTTGGAGAGTATGGACACGCCCACCACCTTTGCGGCAGGGCCGATGTTCACGCCACGGATAATCTTGCAGTCGCTTACCACAGCCCCCTCCCCCACGTAGCCTATGGTGGATGCAACGCTGCGGGTGTGTGCCTCGGCAAGAGCATCTATGGCGGCTATGGCGGCAGGTCGGTGGCGGTAGAGGGCCCACACATAGGCTGTCTGGGCAGTCAGTGTGTCGTAGATTTTCACACTGCGACCGCCATTTTCGTTGATAGTGGCAACCTCCACGCCATTACCGAAGGTACACCTTCCGTCTACCTCCAACACACCCACATTCACAATGCGGGCATCGTTGGCGATGGTGTAGTTTGCGATGTAGGAGCCTATGTCTTTGATGGTTACCCTCGCTCCAATCTCCACTCGTCCCTTGAAACGGCAACGGAAAATGTGGTCGGTGGTGAACTCCTCCGACACCAGCACCTGCTCCCACTGCTCGGCCGAGCAGCCCTGACTCTGGAGCCTTGCCACCTCCTCAGTTGTGAGAGGGCGAAGATTACGAATACCTTTGTTTGTCATTTCATAACACTATTTGCAACTTACAAAAATAACAATTTTTAATTGAGATGTGCAAAAATCGTGGCTATTTTTAGCCACATTGTCCAATTTCTCGAAAAGAATATGTACATTTGCGATTGCATTGACAAACACACGAAAAACAAACAATACAAGAATACATTTCCGAAGTATGAAAAAAGTTAGAATTGCAGATTTGCTCGCCCTTGCCCCCTGCGGACAGGAGGTTACCGTGAAGGGCTGGGTACGCACCAAACGAGGCAACAAAAACGTGGCTTTCATCGCCCTCAATGACGGCTCCACCATCAACAACATTCAGATTGTTGTCGATATGGCTTCGGCCGATGAGGAGGTACTCAAGGATGTTACCACGGGTGCCTGCTTGTGTGTGAAAGGCAGGCTCGTGGAGTCGGTTGGCTCGGGCCAGCCCGTGGAGGTACAGGCCGACAGCATTGAGATTTACGGTAAGGCCGACAGCACCTACCCCCTGCAAAAGAAGGGACACTCGATGGAGTTCCTCCGCGAGATTGCCTATCTGCGCCCCCGCACCAACACCTTTGGTGCCGTCTTCCGCATCCGCCACGCTATGGCCTATGCCATCCACAAATTCTTCAACGACAGGGGTTTTTATTATTGGCACACACCGCTGATTACCGCTTCGGATTGTGAGGGTGCAGGTGCTATGTTCAACGTAACCACGCTGGACCTCAACAACGTACCCAAGACCGAGGAGGGTGCTGTGGACTACTCGCAGGACTTCTTCGCCCGTCAGACCGCACTCACCGTAAGTGGACAGTTGGAGGGCGAACTCGGTGCCCTTGCGCTGGGACAAATCTACACCTTCGGCCCCACCTTCCGTGCCGAGAACTCCAACACTCCCCGCCACTTGGCCGAGTTCTGGATGATTGAGCCCGAGATGGCCTTCTACGACCTTGACGACAATATGGCTTTGGCCGAGGAGTTCATCAAATATTGCGTTCAGTATGCACTGGACAACTGTATGAGCGACCTTGAATTCCTCAACAAGATGTTCGACCCCGAACTCATCGAGAGGTTGCGCAGCGTGGTGGCTTGCGACTTTGTGAGGCTCGACTACACCGAGGGTATCCGCATCCTTGGCGAGAGTGGCAAGAAGTTCGAGTTCCCCTGCACTTGGGGTTGCGACCTTCAGAGCGAGCACGAGCGTTACCTCGTGGAGGAGTATTTCAAGAAGCCCGTCATCCTGATTAACTATCCGAAGGAGATTAAGTCGTTCTATATGAAGCAGAACGAGGATGGCAAGACCGTGAGGGCTATGGACGTGCTGTTCCCCAAGATTGGCGAAATCATCGGTGGTAGCGAGCGTGAGGCCGACTACGACAAACTCAACGCCATCGTGGAGGAGAGGGGTATGAGCAAAGATACTCTTTGGTGGTATCTTGACACTCGCCGTTGGGGCTCGGCTCCCCACAGTGGCTTTGGCCTCGGCTTTGAGCGACTGCTGTTGTTCGTTACGGGTATGACCAACATCCGCGATGTCATCCCCTTCCCCCGCACTCCCAAGAACGCAGAGTACTAACGAATACCGTCAACCGTCAACCGTCAACCGTCTTTTTTGGGCGGTTGGCGGTAGGAGGTTGGTTGTTCCAAACAAAACAAATAAACGAAGAACCCTACACTACAAAAGCGAATTTACACGTTAAACATCTTAAAAAAACAGACTGTAGTTATGAGTTCATCGTTTCGTCAGCAACAAATTCTCCAACTCCAACAAAAACTCTCCCCGCAACAAATCCAAATGATTAAGTTGCTGGAACTCCCATCCCTGCAACTTGAGCAACGCATCAAGCAGGAGATTGAGGAAAACCCCGTGCTTGAGGAGGAACACCCACAGGAGAGTGGCGAAGAGCAGGAGCCCAAGGAGATTTCGGTTGATGACTATCTAAAAGAGGACGACACCCCCGCCTACAAACTCCACGCAAACAACTTCTCCAAAGACGACAAGCAACGCACCGTCTATATCAGCGGTGGGCAATCGTTGCAGGAGTCGCTTGAGGAGCAACTCGGCTACAAGGAACTCTCGCAGAGAGATTTGGCTGTGGCCAAATACCTCGTGGGCAGCCTTGATGGTGATGGCTACCTGCGCAGGGACCTCGTGTCGGTGTCTGACGACATTGCCTTCACCGTGGGGTTGGACATCAGTGTGGATGAGTTGGAGCGCATACTCCGCGTGGTGCAGGAGTTGGAGCCCTCGGGTGTGGGGGCCCGCAACTTGCAGGAGTGCCTACTGTTGCAACTCGATGCAATGGCACCCCTTGGGGAGTCCCAACTGCTGGCTCGCCGCATCCTTTGCAACCACTTTGACGACTTCGCCAAGAAGCACTACGACAAACTGCTCGCCCGACTCGGAGTGAGCCGAGAGGAGTTTGCCGAAGCCATTGAGGAGATACGCCACCTCTCGCCCAAGCCGGGTAATATGTATGGCGATGCTCCCGATGACGCAGCCCCCTATGTGGTGCCCGACTTCCTGCTTGACTACCGAGATGGGGAGTTTGACCTGCGCCTGAACTCCTACAATATTCCCGAACTGAAAGTCAATCGCCGCTATATGGACATCTTGCGCTCATCGGTGGCGGGTGGTATGACCGGCGAACAGGACCAAGAGGCTCTGAAGTTTGTGCGCAGCAAGATTGAGTCGGCCAAGTGGTTCATCTCGGCCATCAAGCAACGCCACGACACCCTGCTGGCCACGATGACGGAGATTTTTGATTACCAGAGGGAGTATTTCACAGACGGCGACCCCAAGAGGCTCAAACCTATGATTCTCAAAGACATTGCCGACCTCACAGGACTGGATGTTTCGACCATTTCGAGGGTTGTGAACAGCAAGTATGTGCAGACCCACTTTGGGGTAATTCCACTCAAGAGCCTCTTCTCGGAGGCGATGCAGACTGATAGTGGCAAGGAGGTCTCCTCCCACGAAATCAAGCAAATTCTCTCGGAGTGCATTGAGGGCGAGGACAAGCAGCACCCGCTGACTGACGAAACGCTGATGAACATCCTCAACGAGCGAGGTTACCACATCGCCCGCCGTACGGTGGCCAAGTATCGCGAAATGCTCAAAATACCGGTGGCCCGCCTGCGCCGACAACTGTAGATGCGCACCCACCACCACTGCGCCCCTTAATCAATCCCTTCTGCTATGTCCGTTTCAAAACGCCCCATATCCCACACCGTGGCACGTGCAGTGTCGTTGGCATTGCACCCATTGCTTATGGCGGTGTGGTGCGTGGCTTTCATAATGGCCACCGATGCCACCTCACTGGTCTACACCCCACAGGTGAAGATGTTTGTCATCGGGGCTGTCTTTGGAATGGGTTGCGTGGTACCCCTGCTGGTGTGGGCTGTGATGGTGCTCTTTGGGGTTGCAGGCCCCACGGATGAGATGCTCAAGGGGCCCAAGAGTGGCCTTGTCTGCTTTTTGGTGGCGATGAGTCTGCTCGGTTGCGGAGGGGTGTTTGCCGACTTCGGGCTGCTCTTCATCATCCGCAAGGTGGTCAATACGTTGGCCATTGTGTGGATTGTGGAGTGCGCCCTGCAAGCGGTGTGGCCGCTCTCGCCACACACCACCACCCTCGGTGCTGTGGTGGGCATTTGGTGGATACTTCTCTATGTGGGCAATGTGGCCCTACTGCCCGCCTTTGTGGGGAGCATTGTGGCCACGGGTGCGCTCTGCACCGCACGCATCCACCTCAACCCCACGACCTCGCCGTGGCGCATAATCATCGGGGCCGTTGCGGGCTTTGCGCTCGGTGCCACACTCTTCATTGTGCTCTAAAAAGTGAGGTAACAGAGGGGCACACGGCACGCACCGTATCACTAAAATTTAAGGTAAAAATCCCTTGTGAGGGCCACATATTCGGGCGAGTAGCCCAAGTGGCCTTCGGGGGAGTGTATGACAAGGGCAGAGTGCTCGGTGGGCAGAGCCTTGCGCCCAAACTCAAGCAGTGAGCGTATGGGGGCAGAGGTCGCCTTGGAGCGCACATCCATACGCCTTGTAAGGAAGAGGCCGCAGCGGGCCGCAGCAAGCACCATAGCACTCACCGCATCCGCAGGGAGCACCAACGACAAAACGCCCTCTTCGGTCAGCAATCGGGCAGCCGAGTGGGCCAGAGCCTCAAAAGTCAGGGTTGTGGTGTGTCGGGCATTAGTGCGGGCGGTGTCGGGCGAAAGGAGCGAGTCCACAAAGTAGGGAGGGTTGCTCACGATGTGGTCGAAGAGTGCTGTGGGGGCATACTCCTGCACGGGGCACTCCACCACCTCCACACGATTGGCCCACGGAGAGTGTGCCACATTGACGGTCGCCTCGGCCACACTTGGGGAGTCCACATCCACGCCCACCACTTGTGCGCTCCACTCGGCGGTGCGCTGTGCCATCATCAGGGCCACGAGTCCGGTACCGCACCCAACGTCAAGTATGCGCCTTTGTGTGGGCTCCACACGTGCCCACGCACCGAGCAACACGCCATCGGTCCCGACCTTCATAGCCGAGAGCCGCTGTGTGATGTTGAACTGCTTGAACCTGAAATCGGCACTCATAATCTTTGCTCTATCTCTCTATCTCTCCCGCCTCTTATTCTTGGGTATCTTTTTTAATACCCAAGATAAAAATGTGCCGAAGGCACCACAATTTTCAATTTTCCATTGTCAATTTTCAATTCTCTTTCTGCGCTCAAATGCCCTTATTGATGCCTGCGCCAAAGAGGGCGTAGTCATACTTCACGGGGTCGGCTGCATCAAACTCCCGCAGGGTGGCGGTAATCTCCTCCACCGCCTTCCAGTCGTTCTGCCTACGTTTCAGCAAGCCCAACTCACGCCCCACATTACCACTGTGTACATCAAGTGGCAGGTAGAGGGCCGAGGCGGGTATCTGCTCCCACAGGCCGAAGTCCACGCCGTGGGGGTCCTTGCGCACCATCCAGCGCAGGTACATATTGAGCCTCTTGCAAGCCGCACCCTTGGCTATTGACGAGAGGTGTTTCTCCGAGCGCTGGGGGTGGTCAAAATCGAAAAACTCACGGCGAAAGTCGGCCAACACGGTGCGCATATCGCCCGTGGCCACATAGTGGCTCTGAAACCACTCGCCAAGTGAGCCGCTCTGCACACACAACCTCCTGAGAGCCAAGACAAAACACCTCAAATCTTCGCCATTAAAGGTGCGGTGTACGTAGGTTTGCAGGGTGGCCAACTCTCTCTCCGAAGCTCCCATAACAAAGTCGTAGGGCCTACGGTCAAGGTAGTCCATCATTCGGTTGGCACTCTTCACAATGGCTTTGCGGTTGCCCCAAGCGATGGTGGCCGCCAGCAGGCCCGCAATCTCCCTATCCTTTGGGGCGGAGAAGGAGTGCGGTATGGATATGGGGTCGGGCTCAATGAAATCCACGCAGTCGTAGCGCAGGTAGAGTTCTTCGAGTAGTTCTTTGAGTTCGGGTTTGGTCATCGGAGTGTTCAGATTAAAAAGGATTATCGGGCGCCCCTACTCCTGCTCGCTTTGCAGTTCGCCATCCACAATGGTCAGCCTGCGGTCGCTCATAGCCGCAAGGTCGCTGTCGTGGGTGACCACCACAACCGTGAGGCCAAGCCTGTCCCTCAACTCAAAAAAGAGGTTGTGAATTTCGTTGCGGGTGCGCATATCAAGGTTGCCCGAGGGCTCGTCAGCCAACAGCAAGTGGGGTTTGTTGATGAGGGCACGGGCAATGGCCACCCTCTGCTGCTCGCCACCGGAGAGTTGTGCGGGCTTGTGGGAGAGCCTATCGGTGAGTCCCACCACCGCCAACAACTCCTTCGCCTCGGCCTCCACCTCGGCTTGGGGCCTGCCGGCAATAAGTCCGGGGATGCAGACGTTCTCCAAAGCCGAAAACTCCGGCAGCAGATAGTGGAATTGGAACACAAGGCCAATGCACTTGTTGCGGAAGTCGGCTGCGGCATCCGAGCCGAGCGGCCCCACATCCACACCATCCACCACAATGCGCCCCTCGTCAAAGTCGGAGAGGGCTCCAATGGCGTGTAGGAGCGTGGTTTTGCCGGCACCACTGGGGCCCACAATGGCCACCACCTCGCCACGACCAATCTCCAAACTAACACCCTTGAGCACTTCCAATGAGCCATAGCGTTTGTGGAGATTTTCCACTCTGATAATGCTGTTGTTGCTGTATGTTGTCATAATTTGTAGGTTTTTTCAAAAAGTTCAATGGTGGCACGTGCGGCTGCAACATCGTGCACCCTCAATATGGCCGCACCCCCACGCAAACACTCCCAATGGAGAGCCGTGGTGCCAGCCAGCGCAAGTCCATCGGTAGGTTCCACACCCAAGGTGCGGCAGATAAAACTCTTGCGCGAAATACCCGCCAACAGAGGGTAGCCCAATGCGCCAATGGTGTTCAACCCCTCCACAAGGGCAAAGTTGTGTTCGACACTCTTGGCGAAGCCAAAGCCGGGGTCCAAGATGACCTCCTTCACTCCCTTTGAGGTGAGCCACTCGGCCCTGCGGGCAAGGTACTCCCTCACCTCGGCCACCACATCCTCATAGTGAGCAAGGCTCTGCATCGTCTGTGGCGTACCACGAGTGTGCATAGCCACCATAGGTGCCCCCCAGTGGGCCACCACCTCCACCATACGCCCATCGGCCTCGCCTGCGGTGATGTCGTTGATGACCACGTTGGTCCACCTGCTCAGCACCGCCTCGGCCACCTCGCTACGGAAGGTGTCAATGGAAATAGTGGTCTGCGGAGCAACCCTGCGGGCCTCCTCCACAGCCGCCACAACCCTGCGCAACTCCTCCTCCACGGGCACCACCTCGGCACCGGGACGTGTGGAGTAGCCTCCAATGTCCACAATGTCGGCACCCTCGGCCACACACTCCGCCACACGCCGAGCCACAGCACCCTCCCCCTCGCTCCTGCTTGGGGCATAGAACGAGTCGGGTGTGGCGTTCACTATGGCCATCACTCGGCGGTATGGTGCAGGGGTATTCATTGCGCTACTATTTGGTTTGTTTTCTGATGATTGCATCCACCTTTTTCACTTGGGGCAGCAGGGGCTCGGTGCCATCGTTGCAAATCACCACATCGGCCCTTTGGCGCATCTCACTGCGGCTCATTTGGCGAGCCATACGCTCCCTGACCTGCTCGGCTGTGGAGCCATCTCGGGCCACACACCTTGCCACCCTGACCTCATCGGGGGCATCCACCACCACCGCAAGGTCGTAGTGTCCCACCAGCGGCGAGGTAAAGAGCAGTGCGCTCTCCAGCACCACATACTCCCCCACTCGGCTCTCGGCCCACTCCTCAAAGTCGGCCACCACGGCAGGATGAACAATGGCGTTGAGCCTGCCCAGCAGGTCCTCGTTTCCGAAGGCCACAGCGGCCACGTGGGCACGATTGAGCGCACCATCCGCATAGGCTTCGGGGCCGAAGAGAGCCTTCACAGCGGCAACCACTTCGGGGTGGGAGTTCATAATCTCCTTGGCCCTCGTGTCGCTGTCGTAGACCTCCACGCCACCCACCTCGGCAAGCATCCTGCACACCGTGCTCTTGCCGCTACCGATTCCACCCGTTATGGCCACTCGTTTCATTGTCGGATATATAGGATGTTGGCTACTGACCGTTAGTTTTCAATCTGCACATAGGGCATTCGGCTCACCGACACAATCTTGATGTCGGCATTGCGGATGGAGAGTGCATTGAGTAGCGACTCGGGGGTAACCTCCCAAGTGTTCTCCATTCCGTCAACGGGGCGCAACTCCACATCGGAGCGTTTGAGTTTGACGTGTTTGCGCTTGAAATACCTCGTGGAGAGGATGTTGTGTCCGCTACCCTGCACCACACACGTTACCCTGTGGCGGTCGCCCTCAACACTCACCACCACCGGCACCTCGGCCGTGTAGGAGTACTGCAACTTCGACACATACCACAAGATGAGCGACAATCCCAACATCACCAAAAAGAGTGGTGTAACCTTGCGCCCGATGTGGGCCACACAAAAATCCTTAACGTGCAGCCAAATTGTCTTTATCTTTCCCATAGTTGTATCTATTTATGCTCTTTCTTCTACTTTGCAGGCACCATTGGCTCGGTGATGATTGAGCCGCGGGGGCCGGTCTGCACGTTGCCCTCGCCACCGCTGCCACCGTCAAAGGGCACATCGGGGTCCAAGGTAGGCTCAACATAGCCCGTAGGGCATTGCATCCAAGAAAGTAAACAATACGTCAACCTTCGGCCTTCGTCTGTCAGTTCGAAAATCAACTGTTTCAACTTCACCTCAATTTCCCTAAATACCGATACGGGTATCTTTGTATAGTAATAAAACGATGGAAAGTTAAAGTATACATCCGTAACAGAACCGTCAACCGAGGAAAGATTTAGCACAATTCTCATTTCTCTACCATCAAGCGAATCGGCCTGTTGGACCGAGAAGGCATTATCAACCACACTGTGCATATAGTCTAATGTTGCATCCGACACCACATAAAAATCAGGCAAGTTCCATGGGTATTGGGTGGTATCCAACCAGCTTCCATCAGCATAAGCGATCTCTCCTCTACCCGGGTGGTTTTGGAGGTTGTACAAAGAAATCCTCACCCCCGCAAGAGTATCGGCGATGTAGGCATAATTCTCCATATACAAGGTGTCGCTCTTGTAGTCTGAAACTGTTCGTCTTCCATTATGATACTCTCGTTGGGCGAACACGGATAGCGCATGGATGGTTATCACAACAATAAAAATCACTCGTTTCATATTAACAATCTGTTATTTGTAAAATCAACGATAAGTTATTGCCACTTGATATGGTTCTGTCATAATATTTTGCATCTAAAGGCTTGTGATCAATGTAATACCACGCCGCATCTTCAATCAAAATATTGACAAATAAAGATATTACAGAATTATCCAAAAGCGATGTGGTATTATCGAGTGCGTATTCTATATCTTTAATATAGTTCCAAAAGGTAGAATCGTCAAGAATGTCTTTTCTATCTAATACATCCTCGACACGACTCCTTCTCATATATGCATAAGTGGCAACATATGCTTCTATCTCATAATTAACCTCTTTCTCAGCCATTGCAGATACAGAGTTATGAGCTTTTATTTCAAGTTGCAATGCGTGAAATAGCTCATGCAACAATTCCTCACTATGAAAATTTACCATCTGAATAATATTGCTTTCAGGTTTATATTTGGAATTACCAGTAGAAGAAAGGGAGAATCCTACACCTATGTTGTCTGATATTAACCTTGAAAGCACCTGTTTGCCCATACAATTTTCGGCGATTTCGGCAATCATTGTATTGAGTTTTGTTTTGACACTGTCGGCCAAGTTGCCGTAGTTGTTGAAAATATCTTCGCTAACCTCCTCCGGCGTTTTGCCATCTATTCCACCGGCCGAAGTGTCTCCACCAGCCTCGTTGTCGTTGTTGGAAGAACCGCCACCACCGCCACCGATGTGCCTGTAGAACTTAACATATTCATTCATTGTGGAAAGATCGGGAGTGTATTTATAAACTGTACCGCTGTTCACTATGCGTGGTCTTGTAACTGACCCATTTATCACTATCTCCTCAATCAAAACAATACTTGCAATCTCATCTTCGGTGAGGTCGCCAGCATTTTCAACCACCTCTCCCAACCTACACACTCCGATATGCGTATCTTGCATAATGGTGAAAAACCGTTCATACAACCAATCCCTTGGTGGAAAGTTGGCATAAAGATTTGATTCCGAAACTATCTCTCCCTGCCACACGCGATAGACAGCATAGTGGTAGCCATCCAATGTGGTACACAACACCTTACCAGAGAAGTTTACCTCCCTTAAGCCAATGCGTCCCCCTCCGTGGCGCACCGTGTAGTAGCGGTCGTAGTAAGCTGGATGCGGAATATAGGTGGCAATGTATTGTATTATGGTGTCGGGGGTTTGAACCGAAACAAACCTACTGCGCAGTTTCATTCCCGAATAGTAGTTGGAACTGTCGGGGAAATAGATAAAATCGTTTTCCTTGATGATGTCGAAATCGGTGTGGACCTTGGGTGGGTTATACTGATACTTTGTGTAAGCACTCGACCAATCTATTTCATACTCTCCCAAGTCGTATGGAGCGTGTGGTTTTGCCTGCCAACTCCACATCGGCTTTTCTCCATCACCACACACAATGCGGGTGGTTTGTTTGTATCGCTCGTAGTGGGCTCTCGCCGCTGCGACCACCTCATCCTCCGAAAGACTCAAAATCTCCGTTGGTTCCACAGGCTCCTCCACCTCCGGCGTATTAAGGCAGGAGGAAAGAAAGGCGGCAGCTGCCAACAAGAACAAGTGAAGTAAGGAGAATCTCATAGTCATTTAGAGTTGTTTGAGGGCCATACGAATAACTGCTTCCACTTCGGCGGTGGGGTTCTCCTTGAGCACCCTCTTGACAACCTTCTCCGAGGCAGCCTTGCCAAAGCCGAGCATACCGAGCGCAGCCAGAGCTTCCGAATAGACCTCCGAGGAGGCAGCCGCCAACGTGCCACCACCCACGGGGCCAACCTCCGTGCCCTCCACTATGCCCACAACCTTGTCCTTGAGGTCCACAATTATCTTCTGGGCGGTCTTGAGTCCGAGGCCCTTCACATTCTTCAGCAACACCGCATTCTCGGTGGAGATGATGGTGGCGAGTTCCGAGGGTGTGTAGGTGGAGAGTATCACACGTGCGGTGCCACCGCCCACGCCCGACACGCCAATGAGCAGTCGGAACAGCTCCCTCTCGGTGCGGTCGGCAAAGCCGTAGAGTTGTTGGGCATCCTCCCTGACGATGTGGTGTACATACACAAGAGCCTCACCACGCCCTTCAAGTGCGGTGTAGGTTTGCAGGGATATGCTCACAAGGTAGCCCACCCCGCCACACTCAACCACGGCATAGGTGGGTGTCAGTTCGGCAATAAGTCCTCTCAAATAGTCGTACATAGTTCAAAAAATTGTTTATCCGTAGGCAAAGTTAATAAAAACCAAGGAAGTTGTGGGCTCATTTTCCGAAAATTTGTATATTTGCCATTCGAAAGCGAAATTTAACAAACAAAACAATAAGAACATTTTTAGGAATATGAAAAAACTTTTGATTGCGACTCTGGCACTCGTTATGGGCCTGACCGCTTGCAACAACGCACCCAAGGCCGAGAACGCAGAGGCTGCCGAGGCTACAACCACCACTACCACCACAGGCAAAATCGCCGTTTACTTCGTAGACCAAGTGGTTGCACAGTACCAGATGGCCATCGACAAACAGGCTGCCTTCCAGAAGGAGTATGAGGCAAAAACCAAAGACCTCAACGCCAGTGCACGCAAGTTGGAGAAAGATTTCAACGCTCTGCAAGACAAAGTGAACAAGGTGCTCATCACTCGTGCCGATGCCGAGAAAGAGGCTGCCAAGATTCAGGAGCGTCAGGCTGCACTTCAGGCTCGCAGCGAGAAGGCTTCGGCCGAACTCGCCGAGAAGGAGCAGGTGATGACCAACCAGATTTTCAACGCCATCTTTGAGTATGTGAACACTCTCAACGCCGAGGGCGAGTATGACATCATCCTTGCAAGCCAAACCGGTGCTCCCGTGGTTAGCGTGAAGCCCGAACTCGACCTCACCCAGCAGATTATCGAGGGCCTCAACAAGGCCTACACCCCCGAGAAAACCAAATAGTGGTCCGGACCGATTGGAATAGGAACAAAAAACTCCCGATGGGCACTCGCTTATCGGGAGTTTTTTTGTATATTTGATGTAGTTTGATTAAGATTCTTTGAGTATCAAACCATTAAGAAGAACTTGCATGAGAATGGGCAATGGATAAGAAATTGCTAACTTGTTTTGTTACACTATATTCCTCATGCTTTTCAAATAA
>JAFQNC010000007.1 GCA_017396085.1 Tidjanibacter sp.
AAGTGGAATATAATATATAAATATAGGTATACAACTATGAGTACAAACCTTAATCTCTCCGAGCAGGAGATTCAGCGCAGGGCCTCGTTGCAGGCATTGAGGGACCTCGGTATCGACCCCTATCCCGCAGCACAGTACCACGTGAACGCAACAGCAGCACAAATCGCTGCCGAATTTAACCCCGAGGTGGGCAACTTCGCCGAGGTTACCATCGCAGGGCGTATGATGAGCCGCCGAATTATGGGTAGCGCATCCTTCTTTGAACTCCAAGACCACACAGGTCGTATTCAGGTCTACATCCGCCGTGATGAGGTCTGCCCCGAGGGCGACACCACCCTCTACAACACCGTGTTCAAAAAACTTCTCGACATTGGCGACATCATCGGTGTGCGTGGCTTCGCTTTCATTACACAAACGGGCGAACTCTCCATCCACTGCAAGGAGTTCACAATCCTCTCCAAGAGCATTCGTCCACTGCCCATCGTCAAGGAAAAAGACGGTCAGGTCTTTGACGCCTTCACCGACCCCGAGCAGAGGTACAGGCAGAGGTATGTGGACCTCATCGTGAACCCCCACGTGAAGGAGGTTTTCGTCAAGAGGGCCAAGATTATGAACACTATGAGGACCTACTTCAACGAGGCAGGTTGCCTTGAGGTGGACACTCCCGTGTTGCAGCCCATCCCCGGTGGCGCAGCCGCAAGGCCCTTCATTACACACCACAACTCGCTCGACACCGACCTCTACCTCCGCATCGCCAACGAACTCTACCTCAAAAGGCTCATCGTGGGTGGCTTCAATGGTGTCTATGAGTTCTCGCGCAACTTCCGTAACGAGGGTATGGACCGCACCCACAACCCCGAGTTTACCTGTATGGAAATCTACGTTCCCTACAAGGACTACTTCTGGATGATGGAGTTCACCGAGCAGATGTTGGAGAAGGTGTGTGTGGCCGTGAATGGCACCAACGAGGTGAACATCGCAGGTAATACCATCAGCTTCAAGGCCCCCTTCCGCCGCCTCTCGATGACCGATGCCATCAGGGAGAAAACCGGCTACGACATCACCGGTCAGAGCGAGGAGCAACTCAGGGAGGCTTGCCAGAGGCTCAATGTGGAGATTGACAGCACAATGGGTAAGGGCAAACTGATTGACGCCATCTTCGGCACCTACTGCGAGGAGCACCTCATTCAGCCCACCTTCATCACCGACTATCCCATCGAGATGTCGCCCCTGTGCAAACGCCACCGTAGCAACCCCGACCTCACCGAGCGTTTTGAACTCTTCGTGAACGGTAAGGAACTCTGCAACGCCTACTCGGAGCTTAACGACCCCATCGACCAGTATGAGCGTTTCCAAGAGCAGTTGCGCCTGAGCGAAAAGGGCGATGACGAGGCTATGTTCATCGATATGGACTTCGTGAGGGCATTGGAGTATGGTATGCCCACCTGCTCGGGTATGGGTATCGGCATCGACCGCCTCACAATGTTTATGACCGGTCAGCAGACCATCCAAGATGTGCTCCTCTTCCCGCAGATGAAGCCCGAGAAGGGTAGCCAGAAGGACTCCGATGAGAAATACATCGAGAAGGGTATCCCTGCCGAGTGGATACCTGTGTTGCAGAAGATGAGCTTTGTGAAGGTTGAGATGTTGCAGAAACTCTCGGCCGGCAAACTCTTCAACGACCTCTGTGGCTTCAACAAGAAGAACAAACTTGGCCTCAAAAACCCCACAATGGACGAGGTGAAAACGTGGGTAGAGTAAATTAAGAATTCAAAATTCAAAATTCAAAATTTCAAGATAAATGCGTAAGAAAATTGTAGCGGGCAACTGGAAGATGAACACCACCCCCGCAGAAGGTTTAGAGTTGGTTAAGAATGTTATGGCACAGAGTGCCGAGGTATGTGAGTGCGTGAACTTCATCGTTTGCCCTCCTTTCACCCACCTCTCGCAGGTGGCCGAGGCCGCCAAGGGTAGCCGTGTGGCTGTGGGCGCACAAAACTGTGCCGCCGAGGCCAAGGGTGCCTACACCGGTGAGGTTAGCGCAGCGATGATTGCTTCACTCGGCGTGGAGTACGTTATCTTGGGCCACAGCGAGCGCAGGGAGTACTACGGCGAGACAAGCGAGACTCTCAACAAGAAGATGGCACAGGCCTATGCCAATGGTCTGAAACCCATCTACTGCGTTGGCGAGCGCTTGGAGGAGCGTGAGGCCGAGCGCCACTTTGAGGTTGTGAAGGCACAGATTGAGGAGGTTGTATTCAACCTCACCGAGGAGCAGTTTGCCGACCTCGTGATTGCCTACGAGCCCGTGTGGGCCATTGGTACCGGCAAGACCGCCACTGCCGAGCAGGCCGAGGAGATTCACGCCTACATCCGCACCGTGTTGGCCGAGAAGTTTGGCGAGGCTGCTGCTGCGACTCCCATTTTGTATGGTGGTTCGTGCAAGCCCAGCAATGCTCAGGAGATTTTCGCCAAGGAGAATGTTGATGGTGGCCTGATTGGTGGCGCTGCTCTGAAGGCAGAGGACTTTATTGCAATCGGCAAAGGCTTCTAAAAAAAACGCAGATTGCGGGTGAATTTTACACCGCACTTCAATAGGCGAGTTCCTCATTTGCGTGAGCAAACTGCGGACTCGCCTTTTTGCTTGGTGCAAAATTCCCTCCGCACTTTGCGTTTTTTTACTGCTACCAAACGTCAGATAGCACCCCGACCAAAATGGGGAAAGCATCATTCTGATGCCCTTGCATTTGCTCCGCACTTTGCGTTTTTTACCGCTATCTAACGTCAGATAGCACCCCGACCAAAAAAACACAAAACGGCCTGTGGCCGCTCATTTGCGATAAGCAAACTGCGGTGGGGGTTTTCTTGTATTTCTTGCATTTGCACCGCACTTTGCGTTTTTTACCGCTTTCAAACGTCATATAGCACCCCGACAAAATGGGGAAAGCATCATTCTGATGCCCTTGCATTTGCACCGCACTTTGCGTTTTTTTACTGCTACCAAACGTCAGATAGCACCCCGACCAAAAAAACACAAAACAGGCAACGCCTGCGCACTTTGCGTTTTTTTAGCGTCTAACGTCTAATGTCTTTTTAAGGGCCTTAAAGCCCTTAAAGACATTAAGGTCCTTAAAGTCCCTTTCTGCCCTTTCTGCAACAGACGCCCCGCCCTTCGGGCACCCCCTCTAACTCAGAGGGGGACGTGCACGGGGCCGTGCACACAATTTCGGCCACCCCTCCCGACCTCCCCTGTCGTAGGGGAGGAGTACTTGGGGGCTACCCAACGCTTGTGGTTATCCCTTCTTATTCCCGGGTATCTTTTTTAATACCCGTGCCGCAGGCACACCAAAATTTTCAATTTTCCATTTTCAATTTTCAATTCCTTTCTCCCATCAGTTCTGCCAATGCGATGGCGGCGATGGCCTCCACCACCACCGCTGCACGCAGGGCTATGCAGACATCGTGTCGTCCACCGATACGTAGGGGCTCCACCTGCCCGGTGGCGAAGTTGTAGGTTTGTTGCTCACGTGCAATGCTTGATGTGGGCTTAACGGCCAGTCGGAACACCAGCGGGTTGCCATTGGATATGCCCCCATTGATACCACCGGCCCCATTGGTTGCTGTGGTGCCTTCGGCGTTGATTATGAGGTCGTTGTGCTCCGAACCACGCATACGTGCCGAGCCAAAGCCATCGCCAAACTCCACACCCCTCACTCCGGGGATGGCAAAGGCGAGGTGGGCAATGACACTCTCCAACGAGTCGAAGAAGGGCTCTCCGATGCCTGTGGGCATACCCTCGGTGCGGCACTCAACTATGCCACCCACCGAGTCGTCCTCGGCAGTGGCGGTGGCGATGATTGCGGGCCACTCTGCGCTCACGGTGCTACCTCCCAACTCCACGATTGTGGCCTTGGGGTGGGGGCCACACCCCTCGTTGGGGGCGATGACCTTCTTGGCCACCACGCCTGCTGCCACGAGTGCGAGGGTGAGCCTACCGGAGAAGTGCCCACCGCCACGCAGGTCGTTGTGTCCGCCAAACTTAACCTCGGCCACACGGTCGGCGTGTCCGGGGCGTGGTTGGGTGCGGAACTGCGAGTAGTCGCTGCTGCGGGTGTTTTCGTTGCGGAACAGTATGGCCAGCGGGGCACCTGTGGTGTGCCCATCGAGCAGACCGCTGACAATCTCGGGGGTGTCGCTTTCGGTGCGGGGAGTGGTACCTGCGGTGCCGCTACGCCTGCGTGCGAGGTCGCCCTCGAAGTCGCTGATGCAGAGCGGAATACCTGCGGGCACTCCGTCAATCACCACCCCAATCACGGGGCCGTGCGATTCGCCAAAAATGGTCAGTCGGAAGTTACGTCCAAAGGAGTTCATATCGTGTCTGGTGTTTGGAATTTGCTGAAAAATGATGGGAACGACTTGCCCACGGCTGCCGTGGAGTCGATGGTGAGGTGCGCCTCGGTAAAGAGGCTCACGATGGCGAGCGACATTACCATACGGTGGTCTGCGTGGGAGTGCAGGGGCGCACCGCCAATGGGTGCGTGCAGGGTGTAACCGCCTGTGCCACAACTGCCTGTAATCACAAATTGGTCGCCCTCAATGTCTATCTTTGCCCCCAATGCTTTGAGTTCGCCAAGCACTGCCTCGGTGCGGTTACTCTCCTTGGTGGCCAATCGGTGGAGCCCACCGATGCGGCTTGTGCCCTCGGCAAAGAGTGCCACCACAGCGAGGGTGGGGATGAGGTCGGGCGAGTTGCTCGCATCCACCTCCAAGGGGCGCAGGGGGGCGGAGGGCATAAAGCGCAGAGCCCCGCTCGGCTCCTCCACTATGTGGGCCCCGCAATGGCGCAGTACCTCCACGATGACCTCATCGGCTTGTGCTGTGTGGGTGGCCATACCTTCCAATAGATAGCCCTCCTTTCGTTGCCACCTACCGCCTGCTACGCCACTCTGCGCCACAGCAAAGGCTGCGGCGAAGTAGGCTGCCGAACTCCAATCGGCCTCAAGGCGAATGACGGTGGGGGAGTAGTCTTCGCTGATGGGGTTATCTATGCCGTTTGTTGGGCCATCAGAGCCCTTCGTGGAACTATCAGAACCCTTTGCGGTGGCTTGGTATGTGATTTGGCCACAGCCCTCGGTGCGCACCAGAGGGCACCCAAAGGCGGCCATAACTTGCTCGGTGAGATGTAGATAGGGTAGGCTTGTGGGGTTTTCGATGGTGAGTGTGGCTCCGTTGGGCAGGAGTGGGAGTGTTATCATCAGCCCCGAGGCCACCTGCGAGGAGCGACTGCCGTCAATCACGATGTGCTCGGCACCAATGGGCCCACGCACCACGATGGGCACAAAGAGCCCGCCTTCGCCACTACCCTCTATCTCGGCTACTTTGGCCCTACGCAGAGCCTCAATGCTCTCGCCGAGGTTGCGCCTTGTGAGCGTGCCGTGGCCACCGATGCGCACGGGAACGGTGGATAGGGCCGCCACGAGGGGTAGCAGGAGCCTTGTGAGCAGGCCGCTTTCGCCGGTGTCTACGGTGGGGGTGTCGCTATGGTTGTTGAGTTTACGCCTAATAGCCTCTGCGCCAACGCCTTTGATATGCAGGGTGTCGCCACTCTGCTCCACCTCGCACCCCATCTGCTCGGCCACACGCAGGGCTGCCAACGAGTCGCCACACACAGCGAAGTTCTCCACCACACTCTCTCCCTCGGCCAGCATTGCACACACCACGGCTCTCTGTGCGGCACTCTTGGTGGCGGGCACCGACACCCTGTGGGGCAACCCTGCGGGCGTAAACTCCTCGCCCCCACGGAGCATAGCCCCCAACCTTTGGGCGGTCAGTTGCCCGGGTGCGGTGGCTTGTTCCTCGCTTGGGGCCACATAGGTCCACGGAGCACCCAGCAGTAGCGACAATCGGCGTGTGAAGGCCCCCTCTGCACCCATCGCAAAGGCAATAAGTCGTTGGGGCTCGAAGTGGTCGTAGAGTGCCAGAGTGTTGGCGCCCTCGGCGGTGCTGTGGGCGGTGGTTATCACTTTGGCCACATCGGCACCGAGGGCGAAACACTCCTCGGTGGTGGCAACGAGTTGATTGGCGGTGGGGGTGGCGGAGTAGTCGTGGAAGGAGATGATGACCTTTGCGCCCGCCCTGTGGGCCTTCTCAATGATGCGCTTACGGTAGCCCTCGGTGGCGTGGATTTCCACATCAACCCACCTTGCACCGGCCACTAAGGCTGCCTCAATGGCCGCCTCGGCTGTGGGCTCACTCTCGGGTGTGGTGTGCCACGTGAGCATCACGTTGGGGTGCTTGGCCACCACCGCTGCCACCTGCTCGGGCCCAAAGCCCGCAAGGTCGGCACGCAGTTCGACCATCTCGGCACCCTCCATCTGGCGCAGACACCCTTCGGTGCTTCTATTCGATATGCTAATGCAAAAAATCAAATGCAAAAATATATTTACTATTTACTATTTGCTATTTCTCTTCAAGGCCTCATTGTATCGCCTTGAGTTGCGGTTGTGCTCGGCAAGGGTGGAGGCAAAGTTGTGCCTACCCGAAAGGTCCTCCTTGGCGCAGAAGTAGAGCCACTTGTGGTCGGCATAGCCCAGCACTGCATCAATGGCCGCAATGGAGGGCATACAGATGGGGCCCGGTGGCAGACCACGGTGCTTGTAGGTGTTGTAGGGCGACTCCACCTGCGTGTGCTTGTAGAGGATGCGCTTGAGAGTGAAGTCCCCCACGGCATACTTGGCGGTGGGGCAGGCCTGCAGGGGCATACCTCGGCGCAGGCGGTTGATGTAGACACCTGCAATTTTGGGCATCTCGCTCACCACCTTGGTCTCCTCGTAAACTATTGATGCAAGGTTGATTACCTCCTTCTTGGAGAGCCTTGTGCGGGCGAGTGCGGCGGTGCGCTCCGAGGTCCAAAACTTGTCGTACTCCTTGGCCATACGGTCGGTGAGTGCTTCGGGCGAGAGGTTCCACCACACTTGGTAGGTGTTGGGGATGAACATACCGATGAACTCCTCACGTGTGAAGCCATATTTCTGCGCTGTGGCGGGTGCTGTGAGGTGGGCAAGGAGCGTGAGTGAGTCGGCCTCAATCTGCTCGGCGAGCCTACCGGCAAGTTGGTCAAGGGTGCGTATGTTGTTGAATGTGAGCCTCACGGGCTTTTGTGCTCCGGCCCTGAGGGCATTCACGAGCGACATTGGCGAGGTGCTGTGGCGGAATTCATAGTGGCCGCCCTTGACACTCTGGTCCAACTTTTTGAGCCTTGCCACCAAATTAACCACCCCCATACGCTCCACACCGTGGGCCCGGAGGGTGTCGGTCAGAGCCTCGTAGGAGGAGCCGCTGGGGAGGTTGAACTCGGTGTCGCTGTTGATGCACGACTTTGTGGCACTACCCAGTGCCACCACTCCCACAATGCCCACCAGCACCACCAAAACGAGTGCTCCGAGGCCGTATGATTTTCTCTTTGCCATAGAATAAGAAGAATTTTTTTGCAAAAATAAGAAAAAATTGTACATTTGCATCGGGTAAGTCTTATACGACCAGCTCCTGCTGAATCCCCCAGGCTTGGAAGAGAGCAAGGGTAGGTGGTTGTAGCGGTGCGATATAAGTCGCTTACCCTTTTTTTATTTTGTTGTTTTGGCGTTCTTTTTGGTCTTTTTTGTGAGTTTCCTCGGTCACATAGTCCCGCTATGCTCCCTCGGAAGCCTCGCAAAAAATCCTCAAAAATCTTCGCCAAACCAATCAAAATAACTCAATGACACCAATTCTAAAAGCCGCTTGGACCTATGGCAAAATTCGTGAAAATCTATCCACAAAACCCTTCGGAAAGAGAGATTGAACGCGTGGTGAAGGTGCTCGAAGAGGGTGGCCTTATCATCTATCCCACCGATGGTGTCTACGCCTTCGGCTGCTCGCTGCGCAGCCCCAAGGCACTCGAAAGGCTCGCCACACTGCGTGGCAAGAGCGACAAGGACCTCTCCATAGTCTGCTCCGACATCTCTATGGCCGACAAGTTCGCACGCATAGATAATTCGCAATTTAAGACCTTGAGGCGCAATCTTCCGGGCCCTTTTACGTTCATATTAGAGGCCTCCACCAAAGTGCCCGACAAGGCACTCGGCGGTAGGAAGATGGTGGGTGTGCGCATCCCCGACAACTCCATTCCGCTGGCCATTGTTGAGCGTTTGGGCTTCCCGATGGCCACCGCTTCGGTGAAGGACCACGATGAGGTGGTGGAGTACACCACCGACCCCGAACTCATTGCCGAGCGTTACGATGAGGATGTAGACCTCGTTATTGACGGTGGCTATGGCACCCTTGTCCCCACCACCCTTGTGGACCTCACGGGCGATGAGCCCGAGGTGTTGCGCGAAGGCGGTGGAGAACTCAAGTAAATTTAATGCTGAAAACTGACAACTGATAACTAAAAAATCGTGATGACAAAAAAACAATATTGGTATGAGGCTCTGATGGGTGGTACCATCGTGGGCGTGGTTTCGGTGGCATTTTCCATCGTGTTGCAACTCTTGGGTGGCAATGCGCAGGATGCAGCCGAGCCTTCGTTTTTGGTTAAGGCAATCAACTTTGTGTCGGTCTTTGTAACCATTGTGTTGCTCTTTGGCTACACCCGCAGGTTTGCGGCCCAGCACTCCCTTGAGGAGGGTTTTTCGGTTGGCAGGGCTGTGGGTTTTGTGGTGTCGATGATGTTGTTTGCGGGCGTCATTAGCGGTGTTTACAGTGCCGTGATGGCCAACTTCTTCATCAAAGAGGAGATTTTGCAGTCGGTGGATGCCGTGATGGCCCAGATGCAGGACCTCTACTCGGCCGACCAGTTCGACTCGCTCTACTCCACAATGCAGAAGGCAGTGGTTAATCCCATCTACCTGACCATCTCCTCGGTCATCAGCAACTGCTTCACGGGTGTGATTGTGGGCCTGCTGGTGGGCTTGCTCACTCGCCGCCGCCCCGACATCTTTGCCGATGTGAGGAACAACGAGGGCGATAGTACCAACATTCAGCAGTAACCACACTCCGTACCGATACCCCTATGGATATTTCTATTGTAATACCCCTGCTCAACGAGAGCGAGTCGCTCGGCGAACTCCACGCTTGGATTGAGCGAGTGATGAACGAGGAGGGCTTCTCGTGGGAGGCCATCTTCATTGACGATGGTAGCAAGGACAACTCGTGGAGCATTATAGAGGCTCTGGCGGCCAAGGATAGCCACGTCAAGGCGGTGCGCTTCCGTAGTAACTACGGCAAGAGTGCAGCCCTCTACTGTGGTTTTGAGCGTGCGGTGGGCGATGTGGTCATCACTATGGATGCCGACCTGCAAGACTCGCCCGATGAAATTCCCGCCCTCTACCGTATGATTACCGAGGAGGGCTACGATATGGTGTCGGGCTGGAAACGCACACGCCACGACCCCAAGGCTAAAACCCTGCCGAGCAAGTTCTTCAACGCCACCTGCCGCCGAGTGTCGGGCATCAAACTCCACGACTTCAACTGCGGACTCAAGGCCTACCGCAACAAGGTGGTCAAGAGCATTGAGGTCTATGGCGAGATGCACCGCTACATCCCCATCTTGGCCAAGAAGGCGGGCTTTGGCCGCATTGGCGAGAAGGAGGTAACCCACTATGCCCGCAAGTTCGGCCACAGCAAGTATGGCTGGGAGCGTATGCTCAAGGGCTACTTGGACCTCATCACGGTGATGTTCGTGTCGCGTTATGGCCGCTCGCCGATGTACTTCTTTGGTGGTGCGGGCACGCTGATGTTCTTGCTGGGCTTTGTGGCCATCGTGTGGATTGTGGTGGAGAAGTTCGCTCTCGGACTGCCACTCACCAACCAACCGCTCTTCTATATGAGCCTTGTGGCCATAGTGCTGGGTGTTATGCTCTTCTTGGCGGGTTTCTTGGGCGAACTCATCAACCGCAACGCCCCCGAGCGAAACCACTATTTTATTGATGAAGAACTCAAATAGACAATACCTTTGTAAAAATATAATTACCTATTCCCTCTTATGTGGCAACGTAAACAAACAATCTATATGCTGGCCGTTGTGGCCTTTATGACAGCGATGTGTTTCACCCCTCTGGCTCGCTATATGGTGGACGGCAACGAGGGTGCTTTTGTGGCTTTCGACTATTGGTGGTTTGGGGGCCTTGTGGCCCTTGCGGCCTTGGTGCCTCTGGTGAGCATTTTCCTTTTCAAAAACCGCTTGGCACAGATACGTCTGCTTGTGGCCGATGTGGTGCTACTGCTTGGAGCACAAGGTTTTGCGTTGTGGTATGCCATTGGTTTCAAGAATGTGGCCCAGGCAGCCGGTGAGGTTGGCGTGGGTTATCTTTGCACTCCTGTGATATTCCCTCTCATTTGTATTTTGTGGGTGGTGATGGCCATTCGAGCCATTTGGAAGGATGAGGTGTTGGTGCGTTCGTTGGACCGCATCCGATAAAAAAATGCACAATAGCGGGCAACTGCTGCGTTGCCCTTCGATAAGCGGGCTCCTCATTTACGTTAAGTAAACTGCGGGCCCGCTTTCTCGTGCGCCTTGCATTTGCCTCGCTCTCTGCATTTTTACCGCTTTCAAACGTCAAATAGCCCCACCGCCAAAAAACACAAAACAGGCTATGCCTGCTCGCCTTCTTGCTTGGCACAAAATTTCCTCCGCTCTCTGCATTTTTACCGCTTTCAAACGTCAGATAGCGCCACCACCAAAAAACAAAACGGCCTATGGCCGCTCCTCATTTACGTTTGTAAACTGCGGAGGGCGTTTTCTTGTGTGCCTTGCATTTACCGCACACTTTGCGTTTTTTTGTTGTGGGGCTTGCTGACGTTTGAAAGAACTGCTACCTATCATCTACACAAAACAGCCTGTGGCTGCTGCGGACTCGCCTTCTTGCTTGGCACAAAATTTCCTCCGCTCTGTGCATTTTTTTTGTCCAACGCCTTTTTTAAGGGCCTTAAAGCCCTTAAAGCCCCGTTCTGCCCTTAATTTTGAATTTTGAATTTTGAAT
>JAFQNC010000008.1 GCA_017396085.1 Tidjanibacter sp.
CATCATCAATGATAAGGTATCTTTGCACCGCAAGCATAAGACCGACCTTATCTACACATTCTCGCAATACAGAGATGGCAGGGAGATGTTGGAGCACCTTCGAGAGATGCTTTCGGCTCACGGTTACGAACTCAAAGAAAGGCCTACGGCGGAGGTGTATAAACGCCTTGTTGATACCGAAGAAAACAAATACATCACTCGCCTCACACAGTTGATATGCACCTTTATCGGCAACTTCAAAACACAAGGCTTTAAGGGTGGAAAGTTTGCCGATTTCAGAAGCAATACAAAGAATGTCCGCACCAAACTATTCCTCGACATCTGCGAGGTTTGTTACTTGGAGTATCAGCAAGCACTCAAAGAGCAACATTGCATCGACTTTGAGGATATGATTAACGAGTCGGCAGAGTTAATCCGCAAAAAGCAGATTGAGAAAGATCAACTCGATTACAAATACATCATCGTTGATGAGTATCAGGACATCTCTCGACAGAGATACAACCTTATCAAAGAGTTGTCGCAGTTGTGCGATGCGAAAATTATGGCTGTTGGTGACGACTGGCAGTCTATCTATGCATTCAGTGGGTCTATTCTCCCTCTATTTACAAAATTCTGTGAGGAGGTGGGCTATGGTCAAGAGTTGAAGATTACCCGCACATATCGCAATGCCCAAGAGATAATCGACATTGCAGGAACATTCGTGCAAAAGAACTTCCAACAGATTAAGAAGGAGTTGATTTCGCCCAAGCGCATAGACAACCCCGTAATTATCTCGACTTATGGCGACGAAAAGGGGCAAAAGGAGAATCCGCACAAGGGCGGTCTGTTCTATAATCTCGGCGTGGCTATTGAGAATGCCATAGGCGAGATTTTAGAGTATAGTGCAGTAGAGAGCAAAACAAAGGTGCCATCAATTCTACTGATTGGTCGCTATGGTTTTGATGCTCGCAATATGTGTAAGGCGGAACAATTCAACTACAAAGAGGAGAACGGCAGGGTTTACTCGGTTAAGTACGGCAACAAGGTCAAACTAAATTTTATGACCGCTCATAGTTCAAAGGGTTTGACCGCCGAGAATGTGATTATCATCAACGCAAAGGATGAAACCTATGGATTCCCGTCAAAGGTCGATGACGACCCAGTTTTGAATTTGGTCGTATCGTTTGACACATCGTACAACTATGCCGAGGAGCGTCGCTTATTCTATGTGGCATTAACTCGCACAAAGAATCGAGTATTTATTGTTACGCCCGATATGCGCCCATCGGAGTTTATCAAAGAGTTGTTGAGTGAGCCTCATAACTATCCGAATGTAACCCTGCACGGAGAGTTGAAAGTAGATCTCAAAGCCCCTAAAAAGGTGAAAGATTGTTGCCCGATATGTGGCTATCCTCTGCAATTCAAGTGGAATAAGAACTATGGTTTGAAGTTGTGGATTTGCACCAACGACCAAGAAATATGCGGATTTATGACCAATGACAAGCGAGGCGGTGAGTTGTCTATCCATAAATGCGATTGGTGTCAAGATGGTTATTTGGTAGTCAAGAAGGGTTCTGATGGTTATTTCTTGGGTTGTACGAACTATAAACCCGATAGAACAGGGTGCGGTCGTATGTTGAGCGCAGGGCAGTATGAGTTTTGGCTGAACAACTCGTTTGGTATTGAGGACTCATCAGAACATAAACCATCGTATTTTGCTCCTAAAAACAAGAGTGCAGCACCAAAAATGCAGAAAAGCAAGACGGCAAATGGGCGCAATGGTGGTGCAACTATCAATACGACCGCCTACAAAGAGGTGATTATTGAGAATGAGGTATTTAGAATTGTGGTAGATTCCGAGGGCAACACGCTGACCGATATGGGATTGCTCGGTTTGTTGCGTGCAATGCGAACCCGTGTGGCAATGGAGAAGGAGTTGCCGTCGTACTACCTTCTGCATAACAATATCCTTGTACTTATCGCAACGGACAAGCCGACCACACGCGAGGAACTAATGAGTATCAGCGGTTTTGGAATTCGCAAATGGGAGGTTTGGGGCAAAGAGATTCTTAATACAATAACGAAACATCTAACATTTTAAGATAAAATTCTAATTACTAACATAAACAACAATAACAACTATGAGAGTAGCAATTTATGGTGCCGGCTCGCTCGGCACAATTCTCGGAGCATACATCACAAAGGCAGGCGAGAAAATCGACCTCATCAACCGCAACAAGGCACACGTTGAGGCTCTGCAAACCAAAGGAGCACAGGTGGTTGGCACAGTGCAGTTCACACAGCCCGTGGTGGTCTACACCCCTGCGGAGATGAGTGGGCAGTATGACATTATCTTCCTTATGACCAAGCAGCAGCACAATGCCGAGGTGGTAACAATGCTCAAAGACTTTCTCGCACCCGATGGAGTGCTCGTAACTCTGCAAAACGGATTGCCCGAGGTGCAGATTGCCGAAATTTTGGGCGAGGAACACGTGCTCGGTTGCACCGTGGCGTGGGGAGCAACCCTACAAGGGCCCGGTGTGTGTGAACTCACCAGCAGCCCCGATGCGCTCTCGTTTTCGCTCGGAGCAATCTCCGCCAAGCCCAACAAGCACTTTGCGAAGGTCAAGGAGTTGCTGGAGCTGATGGGCACCGTGGATGTGGAGGATAACTTCCTCGGCACACGTTGGAGCAAGTTGCTCATCAACGCCTCCTTCTCGGGTATGAGTGCCGTGCTCGGTTGCACCTTTGGCGAGGCAGCCAAGCCCCGTGCATCACGCCGCATTGTGCAGGCACTCATCAAGGAGTGTATTGACGTGTGTAGCGTGGGCGGCATCCGCATTGAGCCTGTGCAGGGTAAGGACATCGTGAAGTTGCTCGACTACAAGAGTGGACTCAAGAAAGCCATTTCGTTCCTCATCATCCCCATTGCCATCCGCAAGCACGCCAAACTGAAAGCAAGTATGCTTCAGGACATTGAGAAGGGTAAACTTACCGAGGTGGATGCAATCAACGGAGCCGTGTCGGACTATGGTCGCAAGGTGGGCTGCCCCACCCCGATGAACGACCGCGTTGTGGAGATTATCCACCGCATTGAGCGTGGCGAACTGACCCCCAGCGTGGAGAATTTACGCCTTTTTGAGTAGAGCTCAATAGGGCCCAAAGGCACACTCCATCGTGCAGAAGCGGTCCTCACACGCCCCTACAAGCTATGACATCACACTATGATTGGATTAGTTTGTGGGGGCTTTCTTGTGCCTTTCAACGCCCTTCACAAGGCAAAGGCCAAGTTCATAGAGGCCCCACATTGGCAACGAAACGAGCGAGAGGGTGAATGGGTCGCCCGTTGGGGTAATCACCGCTGCAGCAATCAGAATAACCACAATGGCGTGTTTGCGATAGTCGGTCATCGTGGCCGAAGAGAGCACGCCGATGCGGGCAAAGAGCAGGCAGAGCATCGGAATCTCAAAGACCACACCCATCATCATCGTCATCGACAACATCGTGGAGATGTATGACGAGAGGTTAATCATATTGTCCACCGAGGTGCTCACTTGGTAGGTACCCAAGAAACGGAACGTGAAGGGGAAAATCACAAAATAGCTCAACAAGCACCCCAGCAGGAACATAAAATAGCCACTCACCACAAAGCGTGAGGCGTGGCGTTTTTCGTGCTCATAGAGTGCCGGAGCAACAAAACTAAAAAGGGTGTAGATAATGTAGGGCAACGCACCGAGCACACCCACCCACAGCGACACCTTCATATGCGTGAGAAATTGCGATGCAAGGCCGGTGTTTATCAGACTGACCGAAAACTCGCTGTCGGCCGAAAGCAGTCCCAGTGTCTGCATAGCCCGATAGGTTACAAAGTCGCTGTTCTGCGGTGCGAGTATGACCCCAAAGATTGGTTCTTTCAGGCAGAAGGCCACCAACGTAAAGAGAAGTGCGACCACAACAATACGGACGAGATACTTTTTCAGCTCGTCAAGGTGGTCCCAAAAGGTCATATTTCCGTCTTGTGCCGTCTTACTATTCCTCCTCTTTTTTATTATTCACAGGCTTCTCAACCTCCGTTTTCACATCGTTGAGGCCCTCTTTGAACGAGCGCACACCGCTACCGATGCCACGCATAAGTTCGGGAATTTTCTTACCGCCAAAAAGCAACAAAACAACAAGTGCGATGATGACAATCTCCTGCCAACCAATACCGCCCAAGAAAAGAAGTGTATTCATATAGATTGTGTTGATTTTATATATTTTCGTACAAAAAAATTTCGGTCTACAAATATAGACCGAAATAATCAAATATCAAAATTTAGGCTCCCCTACTTTGCAATCAGCGCAAACGACAGGTCGCCCTTGCTGCAAAGTTTACCGTCAACAGTCAGTTCGGCTTGGCAACACACCAGCGGGCCACGCCTGTTAATCAGTCGGGCCTTAACCTCACACAAATCACCCGGACGCACAATGTGTTTGAACTTCACGTTGTTCATTCCGGAGTAGAGGGTTTGTTTGCCAATGAGGTCGTCTTTGACGAGCAGAGCACAGCATTGCGCCATAATCTCACACAATATCACCCCCGGCACGATGGGGTCGCCCGGGAAGTGTCCTTGGCAAAAGAACTCATCCTCACGGATACGGTAGGTGGCACGGCACACGCCATCGGCCCCAACCTCTGCCTCATCCACCAACAGCATCGGCTCACGATGCGGAATGTAGGTTTTCAACTCCTCCCTATTCATAATTCATTCGTTCTTTCAACATATTCTCAATCACACGCTCTGCGCCCAGAATGAGGTCCTCCACAATCTCCTTGGCCGACTCGGCCTTTTTGACCATTCCGGCACACTCACCGGCCATATAGCTACCATTGTCGTCGCCCTCCTGCACCGCCTTGCGCAGTGCTCCGGTGCCAAATGCCATAATATCTTCGGGAGAGGTTGTGGGGTCGCTCTCCATCTTTGCCAACGACTTGGAGAATGGGGTTTTCAGCGAGCGCACAGGGTGCCCGAGGCTCTTGCCGGTTACGGTTGTGGATATGTCCGTGGCACGCAAAATCTTATCCTTGTAGGCCTGATGCACATTGCACTCCTCGGCCACAAGGAAGCGTGTCCCCACCTGCACTGCATCAGCTCCGAGCATAAAGGCTGCCGCCACACCACGGCCATCGCAAATACCTCCTGCTGCCACAACCGGAATGTCGAGTGCATCCACCACCTGAGGAACGAGTGGCATTGTGTGCAACTCGCCCACGTGGCCACCCGATTCGCCACCTTCGGCCACAACTGCATCGGCACCAATCTGTTGCATTTTCAGTGCAAGGGCCACCGAGGCCACCACGGGGATAACCTTGATGCCTGCCTCTTTCCACAAGGGCATATACTTTGCGGGCGAGCCTGCACCGGTGGTCAGAATCTTCACACCCTCTTCCACCACCATCTCGGCAATCTCAGCCACATTGGGGGCCTGCAACATAATGTTCACTCCGAAGGGTTTGTCGGTCATCTCCCTGCACTTTCTAATCTCGCTACGCACAGCCTCGGTGCCTGCATTGATGGCCGAAATGAGTCCCAAGCCGCCTGCATTGGACACCGCCGCTGCGAGCGAAGCATCGGCCACCCAAGCCATACCGCCCTGAAAGACGGGGTAGGCAATGCCGAGCATATCACAAATCTTGCTTTTAATCATAGTTTTCCTTTTTTGCTGCAATAACCGCACAACAAATGTACAAAATCTGCACAAACAAAACAACACCTCCGCCATTACCATCCTCTCTCATTGCACGATTTTGGAACAATAGTTGAACTGGGTAGGAGCGAAAAGAATATCAAACAAAACCACAACTTTTGCCGATTATGAAACGAACAATTTTCACCCTCATTGCGAGCATTGCATCGCTCACACTACTGATGGGCCAGAGTTCGCCCGCCATCACCTACACCACCGAAGCCCTTTGGAACACCACCACAGGCCACGCCAACTGGATTAACATCCTCAATGCCTACCACGAAATCGGCCTCTGGGAACACGGCACCCTCGACATTGACCTGCTGGCCGTCAATAACCTCCGAGATTCGCAAGGCAAGGGTGGCACGGCCGACAATCTGCACATCTTCTCCGCCATTGAAGACGAAAGTGTTGCTCTCTCGCTCTTTGAGTTTGGCATCACCCACCACTTCCCTGCATCCATACTCTCCATTGGTGTGCGCAACGTGAACAAAGACTATTTCACCTCGCCGTGGAACTCCATATTCACCTCCTCCGTGGGCGGGCTCTATCCCTCGTTGTCCGACAATTTCCCCATCTCCGACTCCCCAATGTCGGCGATGTGTTTGCACTCGGAACTCACTCTTTTCAAGGGTTTTGTGTGGAAGTCATCGCTCTACAACGGAGTGGCCTCCAATCGTTGGGATGAGGTGTTCAACATTCGCCCCAACCGAGATGGCATCTTCTCCATCACGGAGTTTTCCTACACGGGCCGAGAGGGCACCTACGTGGGTAACTACCACCTCGGAGCAGCCTTTGGCGACACACCCCTGCCCGAGGAGCAGCGCAGTAGCAAAAATCCCGAGAAGAAGCACAAGCGTGAGTCGATGTGGGCACTCGTGGAGCAACCCCTCTACATTGCTCCCGATGGCGACCAACTCACCCTGCTACTCCACGGTGGTTGGGCTCCCAACAGCGAGTGTGAACTCTATGGTGCCGTGGGCGTCTTGTGGCGTGGGCTTCTCTCGGAGAGGGACTACATCGGCCTGCTCTACGACCGCAGCCTCTATCGCACGGGCTACGAAACGGAGATTGAACTCACCTACGCCTACCCCACCTCATTCGGCATCATTCAGCCCGCCCTGCACCGTGTCTACACCCACACCACCAACCACACCATCGCTATGGCCAAAGTGATTTTTGATTTCTAACCACCCCTCTCACACAGACCAAGGGCTTCGCAATCGGTTGCGAAGCCCTTGGTCTATTTCTCCCCTCTCACTCTTATCCACCTACATCTCTTCCACATCCAAAATGCCATTGCGAGTCATCACAATGCGGAACCTCTTATAGGTAACACTTTTGCCCTCACAGAGTTGCATCACAAGATTAAGGTAGTAAATCTTCTGCACCCTGACGGTCTGCACGTTGCCCTCCGCATCCAGCGTGTTCACAGGCACCTCGGGGTTGTCCATCTTCTGCGTGAAGCGGTTGGTGTGGAAGCGCAAAATCTCGTTGATACCATTCACGTAGTACATCGAATCGCTATTGAGCGACTTGCTGTCCAGCACCACACGTTTGCGATAGAGCAAAATTTTCTCCTCAAAAATCCTATTTTCGGCCTCCACCAGCGATGAACGACTACGCACATCCAGCACCTCTTTTGGTGTTTGTGGGTCGCTAATGAAGTCCACGCCCTCTTTGAGTTCGCCCACCGCACGGTCGTGAATCTTAATCTGCGCCTTGTTGTCAAAAAACTTATTACCGAGTTTGTGAGCAAAATAGTAGCGCATCAGGTCCTTAATGCGGTCCTTAAGCATATAACTCACCACCAGCACAACAAATAGCGGCCCCGTAATGTTGCCATATTTGAGTTGGGCAAACCAAGCCACCGCTGTGGCAAAAATCATCGCCAAGCCCGCAGCAATACTATAGTAGACCTGCTCCACGGCAAATCCATCGCGTTTCTTATTGAGGCGAATATAGAGGTCGCTCTCCACAAACTTCTTGAGCATACCATAGCGGAAGACAAGTTGGCGGTTACCCTCGGCATCATCCTCACTCACAGCCCCATAGCCCATTGAGAGTTTGTACTCCTTCTCCTCCCTCATCAGTTCCACGAGTTGTGCCCTAACGTCTGCCAACTGGGGAGCCTCCATTCGGTCTATCTTCTTGAGTATGCGCAAGGTTTGCACATCAATAATGTGGCTCAAAATCTCATCTCCAAAGAGGTAGTAGCCACGCAATTTGGCCTCCAAAGTGGGCACGTTCACAATCTGATAGATGTTGCGGTACTCCTGCACAATGCGCCTTGCTCCGGTGGCGAAATCCTCACTCAGGTAGGCTATTTCGCTCACGGTGGACATATTGTCGATGTGTATGGAGTGGTTGCGCAGGGCACTCTTGAAGATGGCCGCAAACATCTTAATTTGCGACTCATAGTTGTCCATCGTGGCCGCAGTGGTGTTGGCCACCACCTCCCGACAAGCCCCGCGCAGGGTGCGGAACGGCAGCGACTCCGTGTCGGCCAACTCTCTGAGCAAGTAGACCGGAGTAATGATGCGCACATTGGACTTGATGTCCCTATAAAATTGTTTTTTGCCGTAGGTCTGAGGGTTAATATCCAAACTATTGGGCACAAAAATCCAAGAGTTCACAACAAACTCGTGGCGTGGAGCATCGTCCCCACCCACAAATCCGAACTTGAACTCTACGGAAAAATTGTCGTGCTTCTTTGCCTGTATGGTAATCATCCTACTTCTCTACCCTCTTTTATTTACCCACAAAAAACAATTGGGAAGCAACCCGGCGCCATCGTATCCATTTTTTCGGCGTCTAATGAAAAACAACAAACGCCGGGCACCCCAATATGTTATTCTCTCAATGTTTTGTACCTATTCAAACGCTGCGTGCGGGTTAAAACAACCCGGGAGTGTAGCCTGCCCAGTTGAGCACCGTTTCGCCCCAAATCAAAATCATCACCCAAGCGATGACCATCATAATGATACCGAACTTGAAGGTGTCGCTCCAACTGTAGTGGTTGGTGGTGTAGAGCAGGGCCGCAGGTTTGCTATTGAAGGGCAGCACATAGACGTGCTCGATGAGCAGTGCCATTGGGAATGCAAGGCTCATCACCGGATAACCAAACCTTTGGGCCACGCCGATGGCGATGGGTATAAATATCAGCGCACGCATAGTCTTCGACTGGAAGACAAGACCGCTGAAAAGCATCAGACCCGTGAGGACGATGTAGAGCACCACAAAGGGGGTGTTCTGCGAGATACCCAGTGCATCAAATCCCGCATTCACAGCCAACGAGGGCAGGTCGGTAGCATTGAGTCCCGAGCCCAACGTATAAGCACCGGCCGAGAAGAGCATCAGGTGCCAAGGAATGTCCACATCGTTCCACTTCACAACGCCAATACCGGGCATCAGAGCCAACACAGCACCAAGGAAAGCAACCGTTGTGGCATCCACCGAGTGGAGTCCCTTGCCATCCTCGCCACCTGTTACCCACATAAAGAGCACCAGCAGGAAGATACCGATGGCCTTGAACTCCTCCACCGTCATCTTACCCATTGCGTCATACTCCCTGCGCAGGGTGGCCATACCGCCCTCAATCTGAGGCTTCTGCTCCTCCTTCTTCATCGGGAATACCAGTTTGGTACCCACCAGCCAACCCACAATGAGGAGTATCATAGCCAAGGGGAAACCCACAGCAAACCAATCTTTCCACACCATAGTGCCACCTGCACCCAGAATGAGCGACACGGCCAGCAGGTTGGCACCCGAACCGGTCATAAAGGCACTTGCGCCAATGTTCACTTGGAAGAGGTTTTGCAGCACGATGTTCCTACCGAAGTTATTGCGTGTGCCGTTGCTTGCGCCATAGATTGCAGCCACCACCATAAAGATGGGCAGCAGAATGGTTGCCTTCACGGTGGTTGCCGAGATGAAGAGCGACAAGATTACGTTAATCACAATGAAGCTGATGAATATGCCCATTGCGTTCTTGCCGAATTTGAGCACAAACCACAGTGCCAACCTCTTGGCCACGCGGGTTTTCACAAGCATACTCGCCAGCACAAACGACAAAATGTTCAGCCACATAACCGGATGGCCGAGTTGAGCAAAGGCCTCCTTTTGGGTGGTTACACCCGTGAGCACAATGGCAAGGATAACCATCAGCGAGGTCATATAACTTGGCACAGCCTCCGTTACCCACAATATCATCGAGGCGCAGAAGATGGCCAACATTGCATAGCAGATGCGTGTAAAGGGCGAATTGTCGCGCGGGTTGTCGGCCCTAACGACCGCAGCCTCCTCCTGTGCCTCCACCATTGCGGCAGCATCGGTCATACTGAACACCTCCACGGAGTTCTCCTTCACCACCTGCTGCACGTTGCCGATAACGGCACCCTCGGCTGCCTTAACCTCCTTGCCAGCCTGCACCACTGCGGGCACCTCGGGGCAAAGCACCTCATAGCGTGCTTTGGCCTTTTTGCCGAGTGCATCGGGGTTGAGATTGTCAATAAATGGGATGTCCACCACCCAGTAGAGCAGCACAAACACGAGTGCAGCCAGTGGGCCACCGAGTCGTGCCATCCATTTCTCAAAGCCCGATTTTTCCATCTTGGGCAGTTTTTCCACCTTGTAGTTGTTCATATCGAGCACATCAAACTCCTGTGCCTCCTGAACTTCTGCCTCATTAGTAGTTTTAGCCATACCTAAAATATATATTTTATTAAAATCTTGCTTTCTCCTTCGGTGGCACCACGCTTGCCGACACCGCACACTTGGTGTCGGCAAGGTTGTGCAAAAAAATCACTAATAGATATTTACGCCCTCCCCTGATGTGTGGGCGACCGGTCTATTATTTCCAGTTTTTATAGGGGTTTTTCATCAGCATCGAATTGTAGTACTTCACATCGCCGGTAACCTCCTCGCCCAACCACTCGGGTTTGACGAAGTTCTCCTCCTCCGATGCGAGTTCAACCTCTGCAACAGTGAGTCCCTCGTTGTCGCCATAGAACTCATCCACCTCATAGGTGTGTTCGCCGGCCTTCACGAGGTAGCGGGTTTTGTCAATCACTCCGGGCTCGCAAATCTGGAGCAGTTCCTGTACCTCCTCCACGGGAATCTCCTTCTCCCACTCAAAGCGGCTTGCGCCACTTGCGGAGCCGATACCCTTGATGGTAATGAAGCCCTTGTCGCCCTTAACCCTCACACGCACGGTGCGCTCGGGTACTGACGAGAGGTAGCCCTGAGTGATGCGGGTGGCCTTTGAAACAAAGGGTTTGAAATCACCTGCAACCAAAAATTTCCTTTCAATTTCCTGTGCCATAGTCGTCTTTCGGTTTTACTCGTTAGCAAGGGGTTTCTTGGTCATACCAATCACACGTTTGATGGCTTGCAGGTAGTTGATGTTCTCAACGCCCTCCAAACCGCAGTCTGCGATGGTCTTTTTGATGTCCTCAATCTCGGTCGATTCGGAGTTGATGGTAACAACCTTTGCGCCGTTGATAAGCACGTTACCAACCTCACAAATGGTGTCGTTTACCATATAGCCAAACCTCTCCTTGTGTACCCTCACGGCTGCCAAGTCCTTATTGGCCTCCACCATTGCGAGGAACTCCTCAAAGGTGTAGGTATCTTTGTCCAGAGCGGGCATATCCACCATAAATGCGGGGAACACCTCCTGCTCCAACACCTCGCGCGAGATGGGGAACTCACCCTTCATCAGAGGATTCCACTGCTCCAAGCCGTCAACGGTCTGAACATAAGTCTTGATGTCCATCTTACCATCGCGGATTTTGGTGTTGTTGATGTCGTTGGCACGGCTGATGATGTAAATCTCATCGCTGGTGCGCCTCCACACCTTCTCGGGCACAGGCACCGACAGGCGAGCCATACGTGCGTGTGCAGCCTCGAAGTTCTGACCGAAGGAGCGGAACTCAAAACGGGGTTTCGAGATTGCTCCAATTTCCATTTTCTCTTTCGACATAGTCTTCTTACTATATATGATAAATTGGTATTAAAAGAGTGGCCCCACCCCAAGGAGGAGCGGGGCCACCGAAATCATACAATTAACTTGCCAACCTCACAGATTAGAATGCAACCTCAAAACGCATTGCAATCATACTGTAGTCCAAACCGGCATCGGGTACATCGATGTCGCCACCTGCATCGGCAAACTTATCGTTGTAGTTGTACTGGTAGTTGAGGATGAGTTTCACGTTCTGGCTGGGATAGTAGTTCAAACCTACTGCGTATGCGCGAGCGAAACCACCGCGATACTTGTCGGCAATCTTCACATCGTTAAAGTTGAAGTCGCACTCCTCATAGCGCAAGCAGAGCTCAAGGTCGCCCCACTCTTTACCACGGTTTACGCGAGTGTATTTTGCACCACCCTCATCGTAGTTCTGGTTACCACCGAAGAGCAGATAGCCTGCCTGTACATACCAACCGCTACCGGTCAAATCAACAGACTCAGGAACCTCGTCCATCTTCTTGAAGAGTTTGCCACCCCAGAACTCAGGGTCAGCAATCTCTTCTGCAATAGCCTTCTTCAGATAAGCAGTCTTCGAGATGTAAGCAGCCTCATAGCGGAGAGCTTTGTAGTGGCCGGCCAACTCAATGGTGTACATATCCTCGTGGTCTACACCCTGCAACTTCTTGCTGTCAAGATATTTAACACGGTTGATGTTGGTCGAGTTGCGGCTGTCGAAGCGAGCAACAGGATATGCAATATCTACCTCTTCACCTTCTTCATCCTCGTAAGTATCAAACTCATAAGCGGTGAGTTTGGGGTTGCGATACGAATAGGCAAAACCAATGTGGAGCGAACCATCCTCCATATTGTGCAAGGGACGCAATACAGCCTTTGCGGTATAGGCCAGACCCTCGCTACGCTGCCAGTCTTTGTTTGCATCCTCAAATGCGCCCTGCTCCTCAAATGTCTTCAACTCGGGACCCGAGATGCCTGCCGATACCCAGTAGAGGGGTTTCGAGTAGGTGAAGTTGATACCCAAGTGGCGCGAAGGAGCCAACGAGGTAATCATAGGACGCTCCATAAACTGCAAGTAGCGGCTGGTGGTGTTGCGCTGGATAGAGAAGTTCTCCTTGAAGTTACCAACCTTAACCTCCAAATCCTCTACACCGGAGAATTTCAGGTAAGCGTCTTTAAGCTCAGGCATACCGCTTGTCCAGTCGGTATCAATCTCACCATACCAGTTCTTGTCCAACTGTGCCTTAACAGCAAAGCGGGTACGGCGAAGGCTCATACCGTTACCAATCGAATACTCGTCTTTGTCATAGCCAAAGAATGCAGCAGCATCGGCTTGGACACGAACATCAAACCACATCTTGTAGTTTGCCTCTTTGTTTTGGAAAACCAAGATACCATCCTGAATGGTGGCATCAACGGGCAGAGATTTAACCTCTTGACCATACTGGTTCACCTCGATTTCTTGTGCCTGTGCACCACAAATGGATGCCAAAGCAACAGCTGCAAGTAAAAATACTCTCTTCATAAATTTGTTTGATTTGGTTTGTAATTAGGTTTATTGTAGTGTTGTACAATCAATTAAGTAATCTTAAGGCAGTAGTCATCATTGCAAATGTACTAAATTGGCATAAAAAAAGCAACAAAAACTTGCAATAAATAACAAAAAAGTTCAGAAAGTGAAACATTTTGCCACACTCCCCCACTCACTACAAGCCATAGACACTGCGTGCCCACGGCGTTTTGAAATACCAACTTGCGGTGATTGGAGCCGTTGTGCGAGGCAGGTAGCAACTCAATCCGCACAGGTCCAATTCTTCACCCCCTGCCTTCACCGGAATAGCCCCCCAGCCATAGTTTCCGCCATTAGATTGTATCTCTTCCGTGTGGTCGGCATAGACCAACACATCCTCCAAGGCAACATAGAAATCGCTCAAATCGACACCCGCACCCCCAATGACAGCAAGTTGCTCCACATAGTCCCTAAGGTCGTAGAAGCCCGAAGGTTGCATCCTATCAAGCACCTGTATCTTCGTTTCGTCTACCCCATCAGCAACAAACTTAACCACATCCTCTTGATTTTTGGGGCCATCAGTCCCCACAACCTGTTGCCACACCGCAGCAACACTCTCCGCAAGGGCTTCCAGTTTGGAGCAATCAATCAAACTGATGGCCGAGGATGCATAGGCTGAGAATTGGCGGTCGTTGCGATAGACCTCCATAATCTTCTCACACACAGCCTCTAAATTGTGCTCGGGGGCCATCAACAATGGCATCAAATCCTTGTAGGGCAAGCCCGGCCCCATAACCTCCACCGGCGATGCTATCACATAGTCGGTAACATTGCGCAACTCATAGAGAAACTCCACCGAGGCCATAAAGCAGGCGTCAAAGATGATGTAGTCGAACTTCATATGGCTCATTCCCAAAATGAGTTCAGAGGTGGAAATATAGTGCTCGGGGTCTTTTGTACCAAGGGGTCCATCGTAGCCCATAGCCCTTGTGAGAGGGTTTTCGGCTGTCAGAAAACCAAAGTCATACTCGTCCGCAACGGTGCCCGACAAGGCATTGGGCGACATTTGCGCCCATACTCCCTCCGAGCCCGCAGACCTCTGATTATCATAGCTGATACCACTATCCGGCTCCGGAAACCATCCCGAGCCGTGGCCCGCCAGCACCAAACCATAACTTTTGCTCGGCACAAGGTGCTTCACATCCTCAAACACTCCCCTCATAACCAGTGCCGAGGTAGAGACCTGTTCGGGATATTCTTTGAGCAAAGTGGTGTGTTTGATGTAGTTGGCCGCTCCATACTGCAAATATTTCACCTCATAGAGAGATGAGGTGCCATCGCTTTTGTCAAGGTAGATGACGAGTTTTGTGGAGGGCAGCAATCCCATCGCCCCCTTTTCCGCATCGTAGGCGTTATTCAAAATATGGCCGGAGAGGTTATTGTTGGCATTGAGGTACATAACCAGTGTGTGTTCGGCAACGCCTATGTCGAGCACCTCCACCTTCTCGGAGGAGCACCCCATCAGCGCAAGCACCAACGCCCACACCAGCGACACACCCTTTATTTTCCTATCCATCATCGCCACGCTTCTCTCTTTATTTAATAGGTATATTGTTCAATGTCCACCCACGCTTCTCCTTCGGAGCCTCCTGAACATCGGGTTTTGTCCAATAGATTCTTGAAAAATCGAAATAGTAGCCCTGATTTCCGAGAGCATCTTTTGTATCAAGGAATATAAATTCGGCCGTGCGGGACACCACCTCTCTGCGCTTAATCTGCTGACCACGAGCATAGATAAGGTCGGCAGCGTGGCTGAACGAGAGCACGTGCATCGGGGAGTTCTCCTTTGCTCCCGAGCCCGACCGCTCAATGGTGGCCAACACCTTGTTGAGCCTATCAAAACACCTGCGCTCATTCAGCGTATCCCCCAAAGAGCCATAGGCATAGGCAAGGAAATTGAGGTTTTTGGGGCTAAATGGGTCCCTCTCCATCACCTGCAAACCATAGTCAATCACCCTCTGCATATTCTCTGCCGTGGGCTCCTGCATCACCACCTCCATTGCCCCCAGCACCTTCTCTTCGGCAGGCAGAGGTTCAAGGGGTTTGTAGGTCTCGCTGTAGGCATAACCATAGTAGAGGTAGTGGTAGGCCTCATCCGTAAGACCCTCGCCACCACTGAGGTAGAGCCCCAACAAGCGGGGCAACCAATAGGGCGACTCGGAGTCAATGGTGCGTTTCAGCACATCCTCATTGTCGGGCACACGTAGCACCTTATTGGCCACCTGTACCCCTTGGGGTTGGTCGGCACCCTGCGCCACACACTCCCCCACCGACAGTATTCCGGCCATCAGCACAGCAAGCATCGTATGCACCATTTTACTCCTCATTTCGTTCCACCTTTTTCCCCTATTCAAAGCCATTCTCACGCAGGCTCTCTGCAATCTTGCCATAGAGTTCGTCCGACACCGACACCAGCGGCAGGCGCAACACATTGGACATCACGCCCCTTGCGGCCAGTGCAGCCTTCACTCCGGGAGGGTTACCCTCGGCAAAGAGCATCTTGACCATCGGGCGAATCTTCTCAAACATAACCTCCGTGTGGCCCCACTGTTGCTCAAATTGGGCCTTAATCATAGCCGAGAAATACTTTGGGAAAGCATTAGCAGCCACCGAGATAACACCCACGCCACCTGCCTTTATTACGGGCAGAGCCAGCGAGTCATCGCCCGAAATTACCATAAAGCCCTCGGGAGCCCCCTCAATCACCTGCTTAATCTGCTCAATATTACCACTCGCCTCCTTGATAGCCACCACATTGGGGCACTCTCGGGCGATACGGAGAGTGGTCTCGGCCTCCATATTCACACCCGTGCGACCGGGCACATTGTAGAGAATTATCGGCCTTGGAGAGCGTTCTGCGATGTATTTGTAGTGCTCAAAAAGTCCTCGCTGTGCGGGTTTGTTGTAGAAGGGGGTTACACTCAAAATGGCATCTACCCCATCGAGGTTGGTCTGGTTGATGAGTTCCACCACACGTGCGGTGTCGTTTCCACCCACGCCCACCACAATCGGTAGCCTACCCGCATTGCGTTCCTTGACGGTGCGCAACACTGCCACCCTTTCGGGCAGTGTGAGAGTTGGGGTTTCGCCCGTGGTACCCATCACCACAAGGTAGTCGGCTCCGCCCTCAATCATCATATCCACAAGTCGCCTTAGGGCCTCAAAATCAACCTCTCCGGATGGTGTAAAGGGGGTTACGAGTGCAACGCCCAAGCCTGTAAGTTTGGTTTTCATATCGTGTTTGTATCTATTTTCTTTCGGTCCTACAAAGGTACCACTAATTCTTCACTAAAACAACGCTCCCTGCACCACCTCGGGCACACTCTCCTTCTTAGCGGGCTCGGCGGGCATAGTTGATACTGCAACTCCCTCGCCCCCAATCATAGTCTCAAAGTCGCTCTCGGAGATGATTTGCACACCCAACTTGGTCGCTTTCTGCAACTTGGCAGGGCCAATCTTATCGCCCGCAAGCAGATAGTTGGTTGCTCCACTCACGGCGGCCAAATTCCTACCCCCGTGGAGTTCAATGAGGGCTTTTAGTTCATCCCTCGAGTGGCGCACAAAACTACCCGAAATCACAAACGACAGTCCTGCGAGGCTATCGGAGAGCACCTCTTTCTCCGCCTCCACCATCTGCAAGCCCTCGGCACGCAGGCGTTCTACTATAGAACGATTCTTCTCGTCCTCAAAGTATGCCTTGATGCTGGCGGCAATCTTTTCGCCCACCTCGTCAGCCTCAGCCAATTCAGCCTCCGATGCGGCCATAATAGCATCCATACTGCCAAAGTGGTGGGCAAGGTACTTGGCGGTGGTTTCGCCCACAAAGCGAATACCCAGCGCAAAGAGCACCCTTTCAAAGGGCACCTCGCGCGAGGCTGCCAACTCCCGCATAATGTTTTCCGCACTCTTTGCGCCCATTCGGGGCAGAGTGGCAACCATCGTGGGCTGAAGGTCGTAGAGGTCTGCTACGTTGTGTATCAAGCCACTATCATAGAGCAGTTCAACCGTTTCTTCACCAATACCCTCAATGTTCATCGCCTTGCGGGAGATGAAGTGAATGATGCGCCCCACGATTTGCGGGCGGCACCCCTCTTGGTTGGGGCAGAAGTGTTTTGCATCGCCCTCCACACGCACCAGCTCGGTGCCACACTCGGGGCAATGGGTGATGTATTGCAGCGGCACACACTCCTCCGTGCGCTCGGATAGTTCCACAGCCGTAATCTTGGGAATAATCTCGCCGCCCTTCTCCACATAGACCATATCGCCCACCCTCACATCAAGCAGTGCAATCTGGTCGGCATTGTGCAGCGAGGCACGTTTTACCACCGTACCTGCCAACTGCACCGGAGCGAGGTTGGCCACCGGAGTAACCGCCCCCGTGCGCCCCACCTGAAAGTCCACCGAAAGGAGCCTTGTGAGAGCCTGCTCGGCTTTGAACTTGTAGGCCACAGCCCAACGAGGAGCCTTTGCCGTTGAGCCCAATCTGCGCTGGGCGGCATAGTCATTTACTTTTACTACGGCACCATCGGTGTCGTAGGGCAATGCGCCCCTTTCGCCATCGGTGCGGGTAATGTAGGCCTCAATCTCCTCCCACGAATGGCACTTCTGCATACGGTCGGAAATCTTAAACCCCCACCCCTTTGCAGCCTGCAAATTGTCCCAATGGTTTTGATACGGAAGTCCCTCGCCCACAACGTAGTAGAGGAAACAATCCAGCCCCCTGCGGGCCACCTCCTGAGGGCTCTGCAACTTGATTGTGCCTGCCGCAGCATTACGAGGATTGGCAAAGAGATTTTCGCCAATCTCCTCCCTCTCGGCGTTGAGCCTCTGGAACGAAGCGTGGGGCATAATCACCTCTCCCCTCATCTCAAAGTAGTCGGGCCACCCCTCGCCCTGCAACACCAAGGGCACGCTGCGGATGGTGCGGATGTTGGCCGTAACATCATCGCCACGGGTGCCATCGCCACGGGTAACAGCACGCAACAGACGGCCGTGCTCATAGGTAAGCGAGATGGCCGTACCGTCAAATTTCAACTCGCACACAAACTCGGTCTTACCCTCCTCTCGCTCCACTCGTTCCACAAACTCACGGAGTTCTTCAAGCGAGTAGGTATTGCCGAGCGACAACATCGGGAAGCGGTGAGCAACCGACACAAAACCACTCGTAAGGTCGCTACCAACCCTCATCGTTGGGGAGTTCGGGTCGTAACACTCGGGGTGTGCGGCCTCCAACTCCTGCAACTCACGCAGCAGGCAGTCATATTCGTAGTCGCTCACCACGGGAGTGGCTTCAACATAGTATTTGTGATTGTATAGGGAAAGTTCCTTGCGGAGTTGCTCAATTCTACTGTGCATATCTTTTGTTTCTAAAACATCGTAAAAATACAAAAAATTGTTCGACCAATAACCACCCTCGCCCCATTTTTTCCCAAAAATGAGAAAAAAGTTATTAACAAGTGTTCCAAGTAATGATTTTTGCCTTATAATTGCAGAAAATTTCAGAACAAAACAAAAATGATGAATAAGGCAAAGACAACAAAAAGACGCTCCGTGGTGAGCTTCGCAAATCTCTCTCCCGAACTACAGGAGGCCGTAAAAGCCTTCTACCCCTACGGTTTCACAGAGGCAATGATGCGCATCGACAAACCCAATGGCGAGTTTTTCTACGCAGTTCCCTTTGAGACCGAGGAGGTAAGTTACCTTGTGAAAATCAACGTAAAGATTGACGACCACATTGAGGAGGAGGACGATAAGGACTACTACAACGATGACCTCAAAGGCGCCGATGAGTTAGCCGACAGCGAGGAGGATGAGGACATCGACAACCTGCGCGATGAGATTTAATAGAGCGCAAACAGACTGATATACAAAACAATAAGGACTGCAATTTTGCAGTCCTTATTGTTTTATCCAAGCACTCCGAACCTACTTTTTCCGAAGGCCCTTTTCGGCAGCTATTTTCTCCATCAGCGCAAAGGCTGCTTCATATTCATTGGGAATCACGCCATCGAGGATGGCCTCCTTTATTTCCGATTTGATTTCGCCCACCAGCGCACAGGGTTCCAAGCCGTAGGTCTGCATAATAATCTCGCCCGTAATCGGTGGTTGGAAATTGCGCACTCGGTCTTTCTCCTCAATCTCGCGCATCTTCACCCTCACGAGGGCAAAATTGCGCAGGTAGCGTTGTACCTTGGCGTCAATGCCGGAGGTAATGTCGGCCTCGCAGAGAGTCATCAAGTCCTCCACATCATCGCCCGCCTCAAAGAGAAGTCGCCTCACGGCCGAATCGGTAACCTCATCCTCGGAGAGAATTATGGGGCGCAAGTGCAGGAAGACCAATTTGCGCACATATTTCATATGCTCATTGAGAGGCAATTTGAGTTTGCGGAAAATCTCGGGAATCATCTTACTACCCACCACCTCGTGGCCGTGAAAAGACCACCCAACACGAGGGTCAAAAGCCTTGGTGCGTGGCTTGGCAATGTCGTGCAAAAGGGCCGCCCAGCGGAGCCATAAATTATCGCTCTTGCGGGCCACATTGTCAAGTACTTTCAGTGTGTGTACAAAATTGTCTTTGTGTGCTTTACCCGCCCTTACCTCAATTCCTCGTAGAAGTTCCAATTCGGGGAATATCAACGGAAGCAACCCCGTCTTTGAGAGCAAGTCAAAACCTATGGAAGGCACCGGCGAAGCGACAATCTTGTGGAGTTCGGTGGCAATGCGCTCCTTTGACACAATGGAGATACGTGAACGATTGCGCTCGATGGCCTCAAAAGTCTCGGGCGCAAGGTCAAAACCGAGTTGAGTGGCAAAGCGCACACCCCTAATCATCCTCAAAGGGTCATCCGAAAAGGTTACATCGGGGTCCGTAGGGGTGCGGATAATACACTTTTCCATATCGGCCATACCGCCAAAGCTATCAAGCAACTCACCATAGATATCGCCGTTGAGCGACCACGCAAGTGCGTTGATTGTAAAGTCCCTGCGCAACTGGTCATCCTCAATCGTTCCTTCCTCCACGGCAGGTTTGCGAGAGTCGGGCGAATAGGACTCCTTGCGAGCCCCCACAAACTCAATTTCACGACCTTCCTTATCACGCAACATTGCCGTGCCAAATCGCTTGAAAACCGACACCTTAGAGTGCAGTACCTTACCCAACGCTTTAGCCACTTCAATACCGCTTCCGACCACCACAACATCTATGTCGGTAGAGGGGCGGCGAAGGTAGTAGTCGCGCACATAGCCACCCACCACATAGGCACGCAGTCCCATACGGTCCACAATCTCGCTAATCTGCCCGAAGATGGGCAACGAGAGGGGGTGTTCACTACTCATTGACGGTGGTGTTTTTAAGTTCACGAAGGTAGAGTTGCACGGTATTTTCAAGACCGTAGTAGAGCGCATCGCTGATGAGGGCGTGACCAATGGAGACTTCGTCCACATAGGGTATTCGTTCCACAAAGTAGCGAAGGTTGTCGAGGTTCAAGTCGTGGCCCGCATTGAGCCCAAGGCCAAGCCTGTGGGCCTCCTCGGCAGCAGCCACATAGGGAGCAATAGCCGCTTCCCTATCGTGCTCATAGCCTGCGGCATAGGCCTCGGTGTAGAGTTCCACTCGGTCGGCACCACACTCCCACGCACCTCGCACCATCTCCACCACGGGGTCCACAAAGATGGACACCCTGATGCCTTTGGCCTTAAACTCCTGCACCTTTGCAGTGAGAAACGCCTTGTTGGTCAGCGTATCCCACCCTGCATTTGAGGTAATGGCATTGTGAGCATCGGGCACAAGGGTAACTTGTGCAGGCACAACCTCCAGCACAAGGTCTGTGAAGGAGTCAATGGGGTTACCCTCAATGTTGAGTTCGGTTGTAACCAAAGGTTTGAGATTTCGCACATCATCATACCTAATGTGGCGACCATCGGGCCGAGGGTGAACAGTGATTCCTTCGCCCCCAAAACGCTCGATATTCTCTGCCGCAAGCAACACATCGGGCATATTACCGCCACGTGAGTTGCGAATTACGGCAATTTTATTTATGTTTACACTCAATTTAGTCATATCTTCTTGCTGTTTGTTCGGAAGATTTGGGTAAATTTGCGACCGTAAAGGTATCACAAAGTTTTGTGAAATGAAAATAATTTTGTTTTCGCGCCCTTCGAATGGCAAACCAACGAAGATGTTTGGCGCACTTGTAAGGAGTATTGAGAAGCGTGGGTTTGACTATCGTATGGACTCCGCCACGGCCGATTGGTTGGAGTGTGGCGAGGGTGTACAGGTTGGGCCCGAGCACCGCTACGACTCGCTTTGCTCGGCATTGAGCGAGGAGGCCGTTGTGATTTCCTATGGTGGCGATGGCACCCTGCTGAGCGTGGTGAGGGCCATCGGTGGCAGGAACATATCCGTGCTCGGTATCAACTCCGGCAGGCTCGGTTTTTTGGCCACAGTGGCGAGCGACAAGTTCGACACCGCCCTTGATGCACTCCAAAGCGGAGCCTACACCATCGAAAAACGCACCCTGCTGCGCATTGAGGGCGATGTGCAGGAAGATGTAGTTTTCCCGCTGGCTTTCAACGAGTTTTCCATTCAGAGAGGCGGCCGTGGAATGATTGGCATAAAGGTGGAAATTGACTCTCGCACGGTGGCAAACTACTGGAGCGATGGAGCCATCGTTGCCACCCCCACGGGCTCAACGGCCTACTCATTGAGCGCAGGAGGCCCTATCGTGGCACCCGAGTGCAACTGTATGATACTCACACCCATTGCTCCCCACAACCTCACAATGCGCCCCATAGTCATTCCCGACAATAGCACCCTCCGACTGACCATTGATGCACGCGAGCCACAGGCTTTGGTGGGTATTGACAACGAGAATTTCACCATAAGCACCGGCGCATCCTTCACCATCACAAGGGCTCAGGAGGAAGTTTTTCTGGTGCGACTGCAAAATATATCATTCTACGACACGTTAAAAGATAAAATGATGTGGGGCGTGGATAGCAGAGAATCAAAACAATAGCGATGCACGAAGAGCGAAACGCAGCCTAAATGGGCCTGCGGAGTATGAAATCCCAAATATAATGCTTATATTTGCACGTTTAATACGACACCTATGGCAGAACAAAACAACATAACAAAAATTCCCACTCACGTTGCTATCATTATGGACGGCAACGGCAGGTGGGCCAAAATGCGTGGTAAGGAGCGCCCCGAGGGGCACATTGCCGGCGTGGAAAGCGTGCGAAAAGTAATCAAGGCAGCAGTAGCCGAGGGTGTGAGGTACCTCACTCTCTACACCTTCTCCACCGAGAACTGGGGCCGCCCACAGGAGGAGGTGGATGCCATTATGGAACTCTTCTGCCGTAGTGTGATTGCCGAAACGCCCGAACTCATCAAGGAGGGCGTGCAAATTCGCATTATGGGCGATAGGGTTGCCTTCTCGGAGAAGGTTAATGCCTACATTGACCGCATTGAGGGCGACACTGCCGCAGGCGAGGTGCTCACCGTGGTGCTGGCTATGAACTATAGTTCTCGCTATGAACTCACTGCCACGATGAAGGCTCTGGCCGGCAAGATTGCCGATGGTGCGCTCAAAGCCGAGGATATTACCGCCGAGGTGATTAGCGAAAACCTCTACTCCAAGGACTACCCCGACCCCGACCTCATCATCCGCAGTGGTGGAGAGTATAGGCTGAGCAACTTCCTGCTCTGGCAGGCCGCTTACAGCGAACTCTACTTCACCCCCACCCTTTGGCCCGATTTCGACAAGGAGTCGTTCCACGAGGCACTTGAAGCCTATGCGGGTCGCCAACGCCGATTTGGTCTTGTGAAGTAAGGCAAAACACACCCTTGATTAGCATTAACAACGAAGAGATAAACGAAGAAGAGAATATTTTCCCGAGCATACGATGAACAAAAAAACACTCATACTGACACTCGCCCTGCTGGCCGGCACTGCGCTTTGGGCACAAACCCCCGAAGGTGCCCCACAACAGCAAACCGACACAGCAGAGCAGCAGACCAAAGAGAACGCCGCACAATCCGCACAGGAGAGTAGCGAGGTTGCAGAGCAAACCGAGCAACAAGAGGAAGAACAGCAGGAGCCACAAATTACCGTGGACCTTAACTCTCCCTTGGCCGACTACTCCTCGCCCAAGAAGTACATCATCCGCAACATTACGGCCGAGGGTATCAAATTCCTCGACCCCGAGATGCAAATCAACTCCTCTGGCTTGGCAAAGGGCGATGTTGTGAGCATCCCCGGCAGGGAGATTTCGCAAGCAATCAGCCGCTTGTGGTCCAAGCAGTATTTTTCGGATGTGCAACTCTTTGCCACTCCCGTTGGCGACAGTGTCGATTTGAGTTTTGTGCTCTCCGAGAGGCCCCGTATCTACAACTGGCTCTTTGAGGGTATCAGCAAGAGTGCCGCAACCACCCTCACCGAGGACCTCAAACTCAAACGTGGTGCCGAGACTCTCAGCGACTATAACATCGAAAAACGTATCAACCAAATCAAAGACCACTACATCCACAAGGGTTGGCGCAACGTGGAGGTAACTCCCCGCATTGAGAACGACTCCGTCATCAGAAACGCTGTGAACGTAACCTTCGTGGTGGACCGCAAGGAGAAGGTGCGCATCGGAGAGTTGGACTTTGAGGGCAACGAGGCTTTCACCGACAAGCAGTTGCGCAAGGTGATGAAGAAGATTCACAAGAAGAGCATAAACATCTTCCACAACACCAAACTCCGCCAAGACGAGTTGGAGGAGGACTTTGACAACATCATTGACTTCTACAACTCAAAGGGTTACCGCAATGCGATGATTGTCAAGGACTCGGTGTATGTAATCAGCCCCGAGCGCATCGGTCTTGTAATCACCGTGGATGAGGGCAACAAGTATTATTATAGGGACATCAAGTGGATTGGCAACAGCACCTACCCCACCGAGCAACTCAACAATATGCTCGGCATCAAGAAGGGCGATGCCTACGACAAAAAGACTCTCTATGAGCGTCTGGGAGTGGGCAAAGAGGATGACCCCGAGGATGTTTCGACCATCAACTCGCTCTACCAAAACGAGGGTTACCTTGCATCGCAAATTTCGCCCACCGAGATTATCATCGGTAGCGACTCCATCGACCTTGAGATTAAGATTTTTGAGGGCCACCAGTATCGCTTCAACAATGTTGGCATCACCGGCAACAACAAGGTCAATGATGAGGTTATCCGCAGGGAGATTTACACCCGCCCGGGCGAACTCTACAACCGTGCGCTGATTATGCAGACTATGCGACAACTCGCCGCTATGGGCCACTTTGACGAAACGCAAATCAGGCCCGACATCCGCCCCGTGTCAAATGAGGCCGTGGATGTAACTTGGGGTTTGAGCGAGAAGGTAAGCGACAAGTTTGAGATTAGCGGTGGTTGGGGTGCCGGTATGTTTGTGGGCTCACTTGGTGTGGTCTTTACGAATATGAGTATGAAGAATTTCTTCAACAAAGACGCTTGGAGGCCCTATCCGCAGGGCGACAACCAGCAGCTCTCCATTCGTGGACAGACCAACGGTACCTATTATAGTTCTATTTCGGCCAGCTTCACCGAGCCGTGGTTGGGTGGCAAAAAACCCAACTCGCTCACCGTTGGTGCCTACTGGTCGGAGCAGACCACCAACTACTATTCGGCCTACACGGGCTTGGTGGACAACGGACAGTTCTTCCGCGCAATGGGTGCGAGTGTGGGTTTGGGTCGCAGGCTCTCGTGGCCCGACCAATACTTCACGCTCTACAACGAACTTGCCTACACCGCCTATGAGATGCAGGATTGGAACTACTTTATCTTCAGCAATGGTCGCTCCAACATCATCACATTCCGCACCTTGCTGTCGCGTAACTCCACCGACTCGCCCATCTACCCACGCAGGGGCTCGGAATTCACATTCTCGCTGACACTGACACCTCCCTACTCGCTCTTTGCGCCCAACAAAGACTACGCATCTATGTCTGAGGAGGAGAAATATAGGTGGATTGAGTACCACAAATGGTTATTGAGTTACAAATGGTACTACCCTCTGACCAATGATGGCAAGTTAGTTGTAATGACAAGGGCAGAGATGGGTTATCTGGGTAACTACAATCCCGCCAAGCAGTCGCCCTTTGAGGGCTTTGATATTGGTGGTGATGGTATGTCGGGCTACAATGTCTATGGTGTGGACATCATCTCGATGCGTGGTTATGAAGACGGAACCCTCACGCCGAGCAGTTCGAGTTACACCTACGCCAATGTCTACAACAAGTATACGGCCGAGTTGCGCTACCCCATCATTATGGAACCGCAGTCGCAAATCTATGCCCTCTTGTTTGCCGAGGCGGGTAATGGTTGGCTCGGCTGGAAGGACTTCAATCCGTTTGAGTTGAAACGCTCACTCGGTGCCGGTTTGCGTATCTACCTGCCAATGATTGGCCTGTTGGGTATCGACTGGGGCTACGGTTTTGACAAGCCCTACGGCCAGAGCGATATTAGTGGCAGCCAATTCCACTTTGTCATCGGACAGCAGTTCTAAAAAATGCAGACAACAGTTTTTTTACGTCATAAACATTCAAAAAACGAAGCACTATGAAAAAGTCTATTTTTCTTGCAATTGCGGCTCTGGCACTCACGTGGAGTGTGTCGGCCCAAAACTATGCTGTGGTGAACACCTCGAAGATATACCAATCTATGGATGCCTACACGGCTGCTGTGAAGGAATTGGATGAACTCGCCAACGGCTACCAGAAGAATATTGACGAGGCCTACGAAAAACTCGAAGAGATGTATCAGAGTTATATGGTTGCCAAGAGCGGTTTGTCGTTGGCCGACCAGCAGTCCAGAGAGCAGACCATCCTCGACAATGAGAAGAAAATCACCGAGTATCAGCAGAAGGTCTTTGGTACCGAGGGTATCATCGCCAAGAAGCAGGAGGAACTCCTCAAACCCTACACCGAGAAGGTTAGCAAGGCCATCAGCCAGTGGGCCGAGAAGAATGGTGTGGGTATGGTGATTGACATCGCCACCACTTCGCTCCCCTACTATGCTCCGAGTGTGGATATTACCGAACAAATCATCAAAGTAGTAAAATAACAAACACAAAAAACAAACAAAAAGAAAATGAAGTTACTTATGAAACTTTCGCTTGCCGCTGCCGCCCTCTTGTGCGCAACTTCGGTGAGCAACGCACAGCCCAAATTTGGCTACGTAAACTCGCAGGAAATTATCTACAATATGCCTGAAATCGGCGATGTTCAGTTGCAGTTGGAGAAGTTGCAGAAAGAGGTTGAGGAGCAGCTTGAGTTCTTGCAGGTGGAGTACAACAACAAACTTGCCGACTACCAGAAGAACGTGGGCACCTACTCCGACTCCATTCGTCAGAGCAAAGAGCGCGAACTGATTGACCTGCAACAGCGTTATGAGGAACTCGGCAAGGCCGGCTCGCAGGATATGCAGAAGAAGCAGGGCGAGTTGATGACTCCTCTGATTGAGAAGGCTCGTGCCACCATCAACAAGATTGCTGCTGCCAATGGCCTCGTTGCAGTGTTTGACACTGCTGCCGGCGCACTTGCCTATATGGATGAAAGCCAGATGATTGACATCGCTCCCGCCGTGAAGAAAGAGTTGGGTATTGCAGAGACCGCTGCTGCACCTGCCCCCGCTGCAGCACAGTAAAGAAAACTATGGACACCTGCCGAATAGAAGGCGGTTGTCTGAAAAGTGTGTTCCAAGTTTTGGAACACACTTTTTTTTGTTTGGTATTCACTTTGCTGTGATAAGAATATGAGTCAAAGCAAAGTGAGGTACGCAAAAATGAGAAAAAGAAGAGTATTTCTGACAACGTTTCTTCCCTACCTATTTATATATAGCGGCTTGGCAGAGGAGCCGTGCGACACTCTGAGGTTGTCGCTGAGTGATGCTCTGGTGTGGGCCGAGGAGGAGAATAGTGGCGTGAGGATGGCTGCCGAGGGAGTTAGGATGGCCCGACAAGAAAAATTGAGATTGGGCTCGGCTTGGTGGCCGACAATCACACTCACCGGCGAGGCCATACACACAACCACACCCATAGAACTCACCCGCACAGTGGACAACCTTACCGATGGGGCCCTTGATGCACTTGATGCAATAGTGGCCGCCAATCCACCATTAGAGGGCATCCTCCAAAGTGTCAAGGAGGCTGAGATTGGGGTTGAGTTGGCCCCACGGAATACCGCCTCGGTGGGTGTGGCCTTTGCGTGGCCCGTGTTTAGCGGTGGTAAACGTGTAGCAGCCACTCGGGCAGGAGCGTTGGGTGTGGAGTTGGCAGGTACCACCTATGATGGAGTACGGCAACGTGTTTGGAGTGCTACCATTGAGGCATACTTTGGCGTGCAGGTGGCTCAGCTGAGTGTGGATGTTTGCGAGCAGGCTCTTGCCTCCTCGCTCACACTGGTGCGCCAAGCCCGCAGTTTGGAGCGCGAGGGAATGATAAACAAGGCCGAAAGGCTTGCGGCAGAGGTCGGGGCGAGCACAATGGCGGCCGAACTTGCAGGCGCACACACAAGATTAGCGGTGGCCGAGGCGGGGCTCAGTGCCCTTCTTGGGCTTGACTCGCTGCACATCCTCCCCACCACCCCACTCATTGCCTTGGAGTACATCCCCCCTCAGGCGGATTTCATTGCGCTCATAGACAACAACTCCACCATACGCTCCGCAAGAGTGGAACAGCAACTTGCCGAGGAGAAACTACGCTTGGAGCAAGGGCGTTACTCGCCCGACATTGCCCTTGTGGGTGGGCACCGCTTGTGGTCGGAGGGTATCGACCGCGGGCTTCTGCCCCGCACCTTTGTAGGTGTGGCAGCGAGTTGGACCCTTTTTGACGGAGCCAACAGGGAGTATTCCGTGGCAAAATCACGCTCCCTTGTGCGCCTTGCAGGTCTTGCCGAGCAGCAACGCAGGCAAGAGTTGGAGGTGCAGGTGCGACAACTCTACGGCACCCTGCAACAATCGCTCACACAACTATCCACGATGAACTCCACCGTAGATTTGGCACAGGAGTTGGCAAGGATGCGACATAGGGCCTTCACGGAGGGTATGTCCACCTCCTCGGAGGTGGTGCAGAGCGAAGTTGCACTGGCCGAAGCACGCTTGGGGCGCATTGCGGTCCTCTATCAATGGAACATCGCTTGGGCAGAACTTCTTGCTCTGTGTGGGAAATCTCCCGTTGAACAGATAGAATAGTAGGATTATGGAGAGAAAGAACAATGGCTACACCGCACTGACGGTGGTTTTTATTGTGATTGTGGCTGCAATCGTTGTCATTTCGGTGTGGGGCATCTCTACCTCGCGCCACCGCCCAACCATCATACAAGGCACCATTGAGGCCGAGCAGGTGCGCATATCGGGCAAACTCCCCGGTCGCATCGGAGCCTTCTATGTTTCGGAGGGCGACCACGTGGAGGTGGGCGACACGCTGGTGAGCATACTCTCGCCTGAGGTGGAGGCTAAGCGTAGCGAGGCGGTGGCCATTGCCAAGGCAACACGTGCCCAGAGCAGGAAGATAGACCACGGCACACGCAGTGAGGTGGTCGGTGCCGCCAAACAGTTGTGGCAAAGTGCAAAAGCCCAGCGAGAACTCGCCCAACAGACCTACGGGCGCATCAAGCGATTGTGGGCCGACAGCGTGGTAACTCTCCAACGCAAGGAGGAGGCAGAGGCTATGTGGAAGTCGGCTGTGGCAATGGAGAGGGCCGCAAAGCAGGAGTACCTTATGGCCCTGCGTGGTGCCCAAAAGGAGGACAAGGAGAGTGCTCGCTCGGTGGCAGTGGCGGCAGACGATGTGGTTGAGCAGGTGGATGCGGTGTTGGAGGATGCCTTCCTCACAGCCCCCATAGCGGGCGAGGTGGCGGTGATTTACCCCAACGTGGGCGAACTCGTTGGCACCGGCACCCCCATAATGTCCATCGTGCCACTGGATGAGGTCTATGCAGTGTGGAACATTCGGGAAGATTGGATGCCGGAGTTTCGTATGGGCGATACTCTGTGTGGGCGTGTACCTGCCATTGCAGCCGAGGGAGTTGAGTTCTGCATCAACTACATTTCGCCCCTTGGGAGTTATGCCACTTGGAAGACCACGGGCGATGTGGGAGGCTACGATATGCGCACCTTTGAGGTCCACGCACGCCCTCTTTGCACGGTAGCGGAAGGTCTCCGCCCCGGAATGAGCGTTTTGATAGACAAGTAGTTAGGACCGCCAGAGGATGGATGCGGAGTTCAAAACAAGGTGTGGCCTGTGGCACACCATCAGGCGTGAGTGGGGGCGCATTGTTGGCCGCCCACTCTACCCCGTGGTGCTACTCGGAGTGCCACTCTTTGCGCTCCTCTTTATGGCCACCATATTCGGCAATGGGCGCATTGAGAGCGTACCTATCGGCATTGTGGACCACGATTTCACCGCCACCTCTCGCTCCATTGTGCGCACCATCGACTCCACCCCCACCCTCGCCATAGCCCACCACTACACCTCCACCGCCGAGGCACTTGCCGCAATGAGAGCCACGGAAATCTATGGCTACGTGGTCATCCCGGCGGACTTTGAGGCCGATATGATAGGTGGCCGAGGGGGTACCATTGCCTACTACTACCACTACGCCCTGATGAGCGTAGGCGGGCAAGTGGCGGGCACATTGGCCACACTTCTGGCAGGGGTGTCGGTGCAACCCGTGGTGGCCACAGCCGCCTCATTGGGGCTCACGGCCGAGGCCACCGAAGCACTCACTATGCCCATCGTGGCCGACTCACTGGCAATGTTCAACCCCACGCTCAACTACTCGGTCTACCTCTCACTGCCCCTGCTGATGGTGATGTTGCAGATTGTGGTGTTGCTGACCACAGTCTACTGCGTGGGCTCCGAAATCAAGAACGGCACCGCCCGCAGGTGGCTCATTGGTGCAGGGGGCAACATCCTCACAGCCATTGTGGGCAAACTCCTGCCCTACACCATCACCTTCTCTGCCGTAGCCATTGGCTCGGTGGCGTGGCTCTATGGAGGAGCCGAGGGGCTACCCCACGAGGCGGTGTCGCTGTGGCCGTTGGCCCTATGGAGCGCACTCCTTGTGGTGGCAAGCCAAGCCTTGGGGCTCTTTTTGTTTGGGCTCTTTCCCGCAATGGGGATAATCATAAGCGTTGTGTCGATGGTGGGCTCGTTGGGGGCCACCCTTGCGGGTGTTACCTTCCCCATCGGCTCACTCTATGCTCCCTTCCGCACGATGGCCGCCCTGCTCCCCATACGCCACTACGTCATCCTCTCCCAAAACCTCCTCTATGGCCATTGGGGTTGGCAGTGGGCGTGGGCGAGCGTGGCGGCTATGATGGCCGTGTGCGCCCTACCTCTCATCACTATTCCTCGCTTGCGAAGAGCCATATTGTCAAGACGTTATGAAAAAATCAGTTAGCACCACACATCGTTGGCGTTTGATGCTCGACACTCTCCGACACGAGGCCCGCAGTGTAGCCTCCTCGCCCGCCATTGTGTTGGTTATGGTCGGGGGCGTGGTGCTCTATGGGCTCCTCTACAACTTTCTCTACCGTCCCAACGTGGTGCGTGAAGCCCCCGTGGTGGTTGTGGACCACTCCCACACGCCCCTCTCTCGCCACCTTGTGGAGAGTGTGGATGCCACACCGCAGGTGGCTGTGGTGGCCGAGGTGGGCGACATCGGACAAGCAAGAGGAGTTATGGCGCAAGGCAAGGCCGAGGGCACCATCATCATACCCCACGACCTCGAAAGGCGCATTGGACTTGGCGAGGAGGCCCTCTTTGTGGTGGCCGCATCCACCGCCGAATTTCTCTACTACGAGGCCATACAGAGTGGCACACTCGGTGCGCTACAAGCCATAGACCACGACCTTGCACCCCAAGTGGCCGCCACGCTACTTCCTGCCGACCGGCTCCTCGCCATAGCGCAAGCCAAACCCGTGGAGGTGGTGGGCGCTCCGCTGTTCAACCCCACCAAAGGCTATGGCAAATATTTGCTCCCTGCGGTGCTCATCGTCATCATCTGCCAAACGATGCTGATGGTGGTGTGCCTACGCACGGATGGCGAGGGCAAGCATTTCAAAAATTCTCTTTTGTGCGGACAACGCCCACCACGCATCTCCTTGGGCGACACGTTAGCCGTGGTAGTGGGGCGAGGGGCCCTCTACACGTTTCTCTACGCCCTTTTCTCACTCTTTCTGCTCGGTCTGCTACCATACCTCTTTGGCCTACCACACTTGGCACGTTGGCAAGATTTGTTTGTGCTGGGGGCACTGTTGCTCCCCTCTAACGCACTCTTTGCCCTCTGCTTCGCCTCGCTATTCAGGGATGGCGATGGGGCCCTGCTGGTGGTAACTTTTTTCTCTCTCGGGCTTCTGCTCCTCGGCGGCATCTCCTACCCCTTGGAACTTATGCCCACGCCTTGGGTGGTGCTTCACCACCTGTTGCCTGCGCCCGTGGGCATACTCGCCTATGTGAAGATGAATTCAATGGGGGCCTCGCTCGGCGAGTGCGCTCCCCAACTCCTCACCCTTGCACTCCAAATCCTCGCCTACCTGCTCCTTGCCCTCGCGCTCACCCACCACCGACTGAACAAACAGAGCCGATAGTGGGGCCAAATGTTTGGTTTTCTCGCCATATTGACCGATATTTGCACCGTCAAAAACAAAGCACACATTCCCTATGGAAGAACACGAATATCTTGAACACTACGAACAACGACTCGAAAAACTCCTCGCAGGCATCTATGGCTCCGAGGGACAACTGATGGATGTGGCCGAACTTGAAGAGCGTTGGCACGAGTTTGCGCCCGAATATATGGCCGATGCGGTTGGGCAAATCAACTCCTACCCCGCCTTCACGCTTGCCGTGGCCGCCTACGTTGGTATGGCACTTGCCGCTTGGTGGGATACCGCTTGGGAGCGACACGAGAAGGAGACTTATGAGGACCTCAAACGCCTCGGTGGTGGATTTGACACCGTGGATGAGTACATTCTCAAACACATCCTCTCCGTTGAGCCCGAGAGCCCCGAGCGTGAGCAGATTGAGAACGCAATGCGCACCCTTGCCCACGCAGTGATGAACGCCATTCAGCACGAGCAGATTGAGAAGCAGACCACCCGAGCATTCTACATTTTGGCCCGCTCGGCAAAGGTGATGTTCCGCGCCGGTGTAACCTACGAGCTGATGCGCCGTGGCTACCACTACGAGCGTGTGAAGATTGCCAACCCCGTGGTAAATTAGTGGGTGCAACCGCACCACACCACACCACACAAAAAGACCTCTTCCCTTGTCGGAAGAGGTCTTTTTGTGTTAATGTCCCAACTGTTTCTATTGAGAGTTGGCTGGCGGAATATTGGACTAACCCAACTCGCTCTCTTTGAGCCTCTCGGCATTCTCTGCCACAATCAGGTGGTCGATGCAATCCTGAATGTCGCCATTCATAAAGGCAGGCAGGTTGTAGATGGTGTAGTTGATGCGGTGGTCGGTGATGCGGCCTTGGGGGTAGTTGTAGGTGCGAATCTTGGCACTCCTATCGCCCGTACTAACCATAGTCTTACGCTTGGCAGCAATCTCGTCCATATACTTGGCATACTCCAAGTTGAAAATACGGGTACGCAACTCCTCCAACGCCTTGTCGAAGTTCTTGAGTTGCGACTTCTGGTCCTGACACTGCACCACAATACCTGTGGGGATGTGGGTAAGGCGCACAGCCGAGTAGGTGGTGTTCACACACTGACCACCGGGGCCACTTGCACAGTAGGTATCCTTGCGGATGTCGTTCATATTGATGTCCACATCAAACTCATCGGCCTCGGGCAACACAGCCACCGTGGCAGCCGAAGTGTGGATACGGCCCTGTGTCTCGGTCTGGGGCACACGCTGCACACGGTGTACGCCACTCTCATACTTGAGCGTGCCATAGACACCATCGCCCGTAACCTTCATCACAACCTCCTTGTAACCACCCGAAGTGCCCTCCGAGAAGGAGTTAATCTCATACCTCCACCCCTTGGTCTCCACATACTTCATATACATACGAAGCAGGTCGCCGGCAAAGATTGCAGCCTCATCGCCACCGGTACCACCACGAATTTCCACAATGGCATTTTTGTCGTCCTGTGGGTCCTTGGGGATGAGGAGAATCTTGATTTCCTCCTCAAGAGTTGCCGTAAGGGGCTCAAGTTCAGCCACCTCCTCGCGTGCCATTTCACGCATATCCTCATCCTTCTCGTTGGCGAGAATATCTTTTGCATCGGCCAAGTCGGCGAGTGCTTTTTTGTAACGGTCGGCGGCTTTCACGATGGGGCCGAGCTCCTTGTACTCCTTGTTGAGTTGCACAAAGCGTTTCATATCGGCAATAACTTCGGGGTCGGTCATCTGCTGACCTATCTCCTCAAATTTGAGTTTGAGCCCATCGAGCCTATTGAGAATACTGTTGTCTGCCATAAAAATTAAATCTATTTGGCCGCAAAGGTAACTATTTTTTCAGTTAATATACTCATAGTGTACAATAAAAATCCCTAACTGATTGGCTGATAAATCACTAGATGAATTTGGAACTTTACGGAAATTTCAGTAATCTTGTACCAATGCACTGAACTACAGCAAGTTAAAAAAAATCAACTGAATACTGGATGCTTTGGAAATTGATTGGAAATTACTATGAATTTGTTGTACACCTGTGATATATTAATCTTATTTTTGAATACGTTAGTTAAATTCGAATTTACTTACTTGTTAACCATTCCATCTTTGTTAGGCAAGTAATGTGTTCCGTCCGCAACTCACCAACCAATTGTGATGACACGTTGCATTTCGTGAACA
>JAFQNC010000009.1 GCA_017396085.1 Tidjanibacter sp.
GGGCGGCTACATTCAATGTGCCCAACAAAAATACTATAACTAAATATATTTTTTTCTCGTTTGTCATTCAGAATAGACTTTGTGGTTTTACTCCTATTTGGGTGGCACCATTGGCTCGGTAATGATTGAGCCACGAGGACCAGTCTACACGTTGCCCTCGCCACCGCTGCCACCGTCAAAGGGCACATCGGGGTCCAAGGTAGGCTCAACATAGCCCGTAGGGCATTGCATCCAAGAAAGTAAACAATACGTCAACCTTCGGCCTTCATCTGTCAGTTCAAAAATAATTTGTTTCAACTTCACCTCGATTTCTCTAAATACCGATACTGGTATCTTGGCGTAGTAGTAAAACGTCGGAAAGCCAAAGTAAACATCCGTAACACGCCCATCTATTGAAGATATGTTCAACTCAATGCTCATCTTTCTACCTTCAAGCGAATCAGCCTGTTGAACCGTGAAGGCATCGTCCACTATTTTTGTCATATAATCATACATCGCATCCGTCACAACGTAAAAATCAGGCAATCCCTCCAACAATCGGGTCGTATACAACTCGCTTCCATCAGCATAAGCAATCTCCCCTCTACCCGGGTGGTTTTGGAGGTTGTACAATGAAATCCTCACTCCCGCAAGTGTATCGGCAACGTAGGCATAATTTTCCATATACAAGGTATCGCTCTTGTATTCAAATGGCTTATGCAATGTATAATCTCGTTGAGCAAACAAACTTGACACAATCAACATAAATACAGCAACCAACAATATTTTTTTCATAACCAGCACTTTGTCACTATTTGTATTAAAGACATATTTTCACTAATAGGTATTTCTGGATTAAATATTTCATCCTTCTTTTTTCTCATATAAAGTTCTGCTGCTTCTTTAAAAATAATATCCACCAAATATGCACACATTCCCATAGATGGTGTGGCACAAAGGAGGAGCGTGCCCTAAACTCCCCCGCTAAAAAACTTCCGAGAGGATGCGGAGCGATTGGATGTGGGGCACGGTGTCGAGGTGGTAGCCGAAGTGGGCCAAGAGGCTCTCTATAAATTCCTTGCGCTGGATGCGCGACATCTTCAGAGTGCCCAATTCCGAGGGGCTAATCTCCATAAGTTGGGCCAGTAGGAGGCTGTTGTCGGCATTGAAAAAGAGTCCGCTACGGGGCGGCTCGGTGGTAAACGTTCCGTTCTCAATATCGAAAAACGCACCCTCCCGATACTCGTCCGCAGGGAAGAAGCCCAAGTAGCGGCTCAGGCCCACCATAAACCAAAGGTGGAAATTAAACACTCCCTCCTTCATCTCGTCAAGCGCAACCACCGAGTTGTAGACATAGTCAAACAGGGGCGAGTTGGGCTCCACCTCACGCACAAGCCTATAAAGCAGTTCGGCCATAAAGAGGGCCACAGTGCTCTTGCGCACGTCAAAGGGTATGCTTTGCAGGGGCTTAGCGAGGGCCGCCTCCTTCACTCGGTCAATCTCGGTGTGGGAGTTCTCGGTGGCCAAGATGTCCACCAAAAACATAGGCTGAAAGAGGGCCGCCTTACCACCCTTGCCTCGTCCGCCCTTACCAATGCCCTGCACCATAAAGCTCTTGCGACCGGCGGTGTCGGTCAGCAGGTGGGCCACCATTGATGACTCGCCATATTTGAGCGTGTTGAGGACTATGCCACGTGCTTTGTATTGTTTCATAAGGGGGGAGTGGAAGGGCGAAAAATTGGAGCCTATGGTTGCGGTTTGTCTTTGGGGCTTTATTGTTGCGGTTTGTCTTTGGGAGCCGACTTGCACCACGGAGCAATGCCACACTCGCCGCACTTGGGCTTGCGGGCGGTGCAGACGTAGCGGCCGTGGAGAATGAGCCAATGGTGGGCAATGGGCAGCAGGTGCTTGGGGAAACCCTCCTCAAGTTGCGCTTCGGCTTGCAAGGGTGTTTTGGCCCCAACAGTAAGTCCTATGCGCCTACTCACCCTGAACACGTGGGTGTCCACCGGCATAACCTCCCTGCCGAAGAGCACCGCAGCGACCACATTGGCCGTCTTGCGCCCCACTCCGGGGAGCCTTTCGAGTTGCTCCACCGTGTCGGGCACCACCCCACCGAACTCGCTCACCAACATACGGGCCATACGGGCCAAGTTGCGAGCCTTGTTGTTGGGGTAGGATATGCTACGGATGTAGGGATAAATCTCCTCGGCCGAGGCCTCGGCCATTGCTTCGGCTGTGGGGAAACGCTCAAAGAGGGTGGGCGTTGTGAGGTTCACACGCTTGTCGGTACACTGTGCCGAAAGCATCACCGCCACCACCAACTCATAGGGGGTGCGGAAGTTGAGTTCGCTCTCTGCCACAGGCATAGCCACCGAAAAGTAGTCCACAATGGCCTTGTATCTCTCTGCTCTTCTCATAGTATCGTTGTCGGTTGAAACGAGGCCCATCCGGCTATTCTTTAATGAGCACGTGTAAATATTCTGTTGTTGTATTTGCCAAGTGATTACGATTCTCGGCCTTGTCGGCCCTAAATCGTGAGTATTCCTTTTGAAAAACTTGATATTTGCCGTATTTGCTCATAATCTGCCTAATAGCATCAATAGACATCAAGCCCTCATTATTGTACGATAATACAATATACTTAAATTTCGCATCGGCAATCAACTCCTCAAAAGAGTCTTTGACAGCAGATTTACTACAATAGTCCGACTTATTATATTCTCTTAATCCAGTCTTACCCTTTGGCTCAAACGCTTTGTATTCAGCAATTGTGTTCAAGAGATGATAATTGGCTCCGTATTGTCTAGCATTATAAGGAGGGTCGAGATACAAAACGTCGCCACTAATACTCTTTATAAGAGTATTAGCATCTTCTCGGTAAACTTGATGATTATGACTATTTAATTGATAAGTCGCAGGCGCAATAATCAGAGACTTTTGAGCAGACTTTTTCAAGGTTTTCAAGAATGCCCCATACACCGATGCTGTATTAGCATGTTTATCTGCACTCTCAATTAAACTGCAAAGGAGAAAATAATACAAATCATCTGATATCTCTCCACTGTTTTTCCACCCTTCAATAGCTACTCTTGCGGCATCTATCTTTTTTCCATTCTCATCCGAGAAATATTGGCGATTATTGCCACCACCTAGGCAATATTGAGCATATATAAACCCACTATCAATACCATCTAATTGATTGAGTTTTTTGATATACTCTTCTTTCCCATCTATTTCCAAATGATTGCCTATATAGTTACGATTGAGAATATAGCTGTAATACTCCCAATCATTAGATATAACCCGACTTACTTGTGTCTTAAAGTGACGACCAACTATACCGGTACCAGCGAATAAGTCGCAAAATACAAGTTGCGACATATCCTCACCAACAACGCTTTTTATTGTGTGGTCTATAAAATCAAGCAATGAGTATTTGGAACCAATGTAGTTCATTACAACTTACTCCTGTGGGTATAGTTTTTGCATTATATATTCAGCCGTATGCTCTGATGCCTCCTTTGAAACTCTTAAAACGCAACTTTTTCTATATGCAACTGGGTCATATTGATAACAACCCACGCAGCCCAATGCCTCTGTGTAATTATCATCTCCTTCGTAAAAGGGGTATGGGTTGCCTTTGATATTTTGAGCATTCCATCTTTTATTTGTCAATTTGCATTCTTTGCAAATCTGACGCTTCACATCATTTGCCGCTTTACAAAGTGGCTGAAAATCCTCTAACAGTTGTGTCGCAGGATTAGAAACACGCCAATCCTCTTTTCTACCATCTTTGTGGTCAATCTCGATTTTTGTATTTTCCGAAAAACCACGAACTCCAAGCATTACACAACGCTCACTCTTATAGTAATCTCTAATATCCTGACGAATATTTTGATTAAATGTTTCTTCTTTCCTCAAACCGGCTAATCTGACAGCATCAATCGAGTTCCCCTTTGTTATAGATTTATCAAACTCAACAATATATTTCTTTGCCAAAGACGAACTAGCACGGCACCAACTACCACCATTGCCCAACTGCAAATCGGCATATGCCCCAACAAATTCTGTTGCATACACCCATCGGCTTTCTCCGTTTTTATTTGGATTAGCAAGTTTGATAAATAATTCTGTTTTCGTCATATACTACATTTTTTTGAATACAAATATATACTCGTGCTTAAACAAAAAGTAGTCACTCTTTAGAGCTCGATATTTCCAAATGTCTTGAGTCCCAAGTTTCCCGCGGTTACCTTCAATGTTTTTTACAATTACCCCTTTCATCTTTACGTTAAGATTTTGTCTTACCGCATCCATGATCATAAATGCCAAAGGGACAACCTCGCTGTTCTTATATATATCTCCAGCAACTATTGCAAAATAACCATTCTTTTTCAGGTATTGAAAACCCGTTGCAATAGCGTTGGTCAATTTATCTATAAATAAGCTAACATTGGGAATATTTGACAAATCTCTGCTGTCGTTAGTAAACTTTATAATATCCAAATACGGCGGATGGGCAATCATAAAATCTACTTGCTTCTTGTTGTATTGTGATAACCACTCCTCAATACCAATTGAGAATTCTATCGAATTAGTCACATCAATATTTTTAATTGCATAGTTAATGGATGTACAATCTTGCATTTTCTCATTAACATATTCAACAATCTGTTCATTGATGTCAAATCCAAGATAATCTCTTTGCAAGTTCTCACACTCATACAAAGTTGTGCCACTACCTGAAAAAAGTTCTAAAACAGTATCACCTACGCTTGTGTATCGCCTAATGAGTTGATTTGGAATTTGTGGAACAAAATTTCCGTGATAAACATTTTTATGCTTTCCTCCCTTTGCTCTTTCGGGAATAAGCCACAAACTATCTACGTTTATATCTATTTGTTTCCAATCTTCCATATTAACATCCAACCCAAGATTCTACGCAAATTTACTAAAAAATAGCAACAAACAAAAACCCTCGCAAAAGAACAAATTTATTTCATTGAGCCATTTCTCCACCCACAATACTTACAAGACCTCCAATTTGGCGTATTTGGAGAGTAGGGTTTTCTTGCCCGCCATCGGGTTTTCAAACTCCACGGTGATTTTCACATCGGTGGCAAGCATCTCCAGTTCGGTGATGGTGCCCAGACCGAAGCGTGCGTGGCGCACCCTTTGGCCCACCGAGTAGGCCGCACTGCCCATAGGCGATGGGGCTCCCACGCCACTACCCTCGCCCTGCACCACACGCCTTTCGCCCACGCTGCGCATAGAGGCCACATTGGGGCGCACGGGAGCGGTGGCTCCACCTCGGTAGGGTTGCTGTTGGGTGGCGGCATTGCGGTAGGACTGCACGGGCGACTGTCGGCTCTGGAACTCCCTCTTCTCCACCACCGTGCGCCCCTGACGTTGGTCGAAGCGGCGTTTGAGTGTTTCGATTTGGTTGCGAGCCTCGCTGCGGTTGTTCTCATCCTCCTCGTCATCAAGCGCAAAGTGCAACTCCACATACTTGGGGTTTATCTCCTTGATAAATCGGCTGGGGCGACAAAACTCCGTGCTGCCCCACTTAAACCTCGTCTGCGCAAAAGTTACCGTAGCGCACCTCTTGGCCCTCGTGAGAGCCACATAGAAGAGCCTGCGCTCCTCTTCAAGTTGGTCGGGCGAGGCTATCGAGATGATGTTCGGGAAGAGGTTTTCTTCCAGACCCGCAATGAAGATGTGGTCAAATTCAAGGCCCTTGGATGAGTGTACGGTCATCAGCGTAACAAAGTTTTTGCTGTTACCCTCCTTATCCTCGTCCATATCGGTCAGTAGCGACACATTCTGCAACCACTGCTCAATGGTGGGCTCCGTAACCTCCTCCTGCGCCGCCACTTCAATCATCTCGTGGCGATAGTTCTGCATTGAGTTCAAGAGTTCCTCGATGTTTTGCAGTGCGCTCTCGCTCTCAGGCGAGGGGTTGAGTTTGTAGAGCGAGAGGATACCCGAGCGTGTGGCCACCTCCATACCAAACTCATAAAGCCCCTTTTCGCTGCGGGCGAGGGAGAGTTCGGCAATAAGTTTGCGGAAGTCCAGCAGTCGCTTGCTTATGGCTGCGAGTTGGCTCTCCTCGGTGGCGGTGAGCACCTCCCAGATGCTCACACCCTGCTGCTGAGCATAGGCACGCAGTTTGTTGATTGTAACCTCGCCGATACCACGTGCGGGATAGTTGATGATGCGCAGTAGCGAGTCGTTGTCCCTTGGGTTGGCAATGGTTTTGAAATAGGCCATCAGGTCCTTTACCTCCTTGCGGTCGTAGAAGGAGTGGCCTCCATAGATGCGGTAGGGAATATCCCTCTTGCGCAGGGCCTCCTCAATGGGGCGGCTTTGGGCGTTGGTGCGGTAGAGCACCGCAATCTGACTCCAATCCTGCGCCCCGTCCATACGGAAGGCGTTACGCACCCCATCGGCAATGATTTGGGCCTCCTCACCATCGGTGTAGGCCTTGTAGATGTCAATCTTGCTACCTACGCTATTCTCCGAAAAGACGTGCTTTTTGAGCCTGCGCTGGTTGTGCTCAATGACGCTGTTGGCCGCCTCCACAATGGTTTGCGTGGAGCGGTAGTTCTGCTCGAGTTTGTAGATTTTGGCCGAAGGAAAGTCCCTCTGGAAGCGGAGTATGTTCTCAATCTTCGCCCCACGGAAGGAGTAGATGCTCTGTGCATCATCGCCCACCACACAAATCTTGGAGGAGCCACCGGAGAGGTTTTTGATGATGATGTATTGCGCCAAGTTGGTGTCCTGATACTCATCCACCAAGATGTAGGCAAACCTCTGGCGGTACTTCTCAAGCACCTCGGGGTGGTTTTTGAAGAGGATGTTGGTGTTGAGCAGCAGGTCGTCAAAGTCCATTGCGTTGTTCTCCTTGCAACGCTGGCAATACTTTTTGTAGATTTGGTAGAACTGCGGCTGACGGCGGCGTTTGTCCTCCTCCATAAGCGTTGGGTTACTCTCGTAGGCATCGGCCGTAACAAGGTTGTTCTTTGCGAGCGATATGCGGGAGTGAACATCGCGGGGCTTGTAGACCTCATCGCTGAGTTGCATCTCCTTGATGATGTTTTTGACGATGGTGTCGCTCTGCGCAGTGTCGTAGATTGTGAACGAAGGTTGGTAGCCGATGTGGGCAGCCTCGTTGGAGAGGATACGCATAAAGACCGAGTGGAAGGTGCCCATCCAGATGTAGCGACTCTTCTCCCCCACCATAGCCTCAATACGCTCCCTCATCTCCTTGGCAGCCTTGTTGGTGAAGGTCAGGGCCATAATCGACCACGGTGCCACCCCTTGGGCTATCATCCAAGCAATGCGGCACGTGAGCACTCGTGTTTTACCCGAGCCCGCACCCGCCACAATCAGCGAGGGCTCCTCGTAGTTCACCACTGCCTGCTCCTGTGCAGGGTTAAGCCCCTGAAGTATCCTTATTTCGTTGTCAGTCATCTTGCCGTTTCTCCCTCAAAAAATTGTTCTCTCCCCCTCGTTAATTTTGAATTTTGAATTTTGAATTTTGCATTTCCACCACCTTCATCTTGCCGTTGTCGTCATAGATGAATAGGGCACTGATACCGTGCTGCTCGGCCACCTCCACGCTACGCTCCAAGCCCAACGTGATGAACATTGTGGCATAGGCGTCTGCCAAGGCGCAACTCTCGGCCAACACGGTGGCGGAGAGGAGGTTGCTGGTGGTGGATGATGCGGTGCGGGGGTCGATGATGTGTGTGTATTTGTTGCCAAGACTGTCGGTGCGATAGTTGCGGTAGTTGCCACTGGTGGCCATACCCACATCGCTCACCCTGAGCACCTTGGTTACGTGCTCACCCGTGAGCGAAAAGTTGCCCTCAAAGGGAGTTTCCACGCCCACGCCCCAAGGCTTACCGTAGGAGTTGGTGCCACGGCAGAAAATCTCGCCACCGATGTCCACGAGGTAGTCGCCAACACCCTCGCTCTCCACCAATCGGGCCACCATATCCACCGTGGCTCCCTTGGCAATGGAGTTGAGGTCTATCTGCACACGGGGGTCTGCCTTAACGATGCGCAGGCCTTCGTGGGAGAGTTTTTCGTAGCCCACAAATTGCAACAAAGAGTCGGTGTTGATGCGGTAGTTGGGGTCCTTGCCCGCAAAACCAAAGGCCTCCACGAGGGGTTTTACGGTGATGTCGTAGGCCCCATCGGAGATGCTGCTGACCTTGTGGGCGAGGTCGATGCAGTAGATGATGTGCTCATCGGCCGTGTCGGTTTCGCCACGATTGATGCGGCTCAGGAGCGACTCCTTGTCGAAGATGCTCATCGACTTGTTGATGACCGCCAAGAGCGAGTCCAAACGCTCGGGGAACGCCTCCGAGAGGGAGCCCTTGACGGTGATTTGGTAAAATGTGCCGAGGGCTTCACCACGCAGTGTGGTGGTTGGTGCGGGCTCAACTGCCTGCCTGCGGGAGCAGTCAAAGGCCATCAGTGCCACCAACAATAGAGCCCCCAAAATGGGTATGATAAGGTTTGTTCGTTTCATCCCACAAAGGTAGGTAATAAGAATTGAAAATGGAAAATTGACAAAATAAAATTTTGTCTAAAATGCTCTCGCTCGGCATAGCCCACAAGTGGCCTTTGCACTCGCTTACTCGCATTTGCGAAAATGGAAAATTTGCCCATAGGGCATTAAGGGCCTTAAGGGCTTTAAGGGCTTTAAGGACCTTAGGGGCCTTAGGGGCCCCTGGGGCCCCAGCCACCCCAGCAAAACGCCTGCACCCCACCCCAAAAAAACAACATAATCGGCTAAAAATCAAAAAATTTTGAATTTTGAATTTTGAATTTTGTATTTTATGCGTACTTTTGCGCACGCTTTGGCGAGATTTGATAAGGCAAATTCGTCGTAAAGTGGAACAATAACAAAAATTTTAACACAATGAGTTATTTGGATTCAGAGAAAAAGCAGGAGCTTTTCGGCCAGTACGGTGCTTCGAAAGTGGACACTGGTTCGCCTGAGAGTCAGGTTGCACTTTTTACCTACCGTATCAACCACCTTACCGAGCACATGAAACAGAACCGCCACGACTACGGCACACAGCGTGCGCTGTTGCGTTTGGTTGGTAAACGCCGCAAGTTGCTCGATTATCTCAAACGAGTAGACATTGAGCGTTACAGGGCTATCATCAAAGCTCTCGGTATCCGTAAATAGTCGCTCGGAGAGAAGAAAAGTAATAGCAAAGGCAATGTTCCAAAAGTGGGGCTTGCCTTTGCTTTACGTTAAGCGGGTGCCTTTTTGAGGGCTTTTCGGGCACTGAAAAAGGACCGTTTTTGGATGCAAACCAATTGGATGAAACAATAAAGAAAACAAAGATGTTGTACAACGAAGTAAAGAAGGTTATCCGCCTCGATGAGGAGCGCGAGATTACCATTTCGACTGGCAAGTATGCCAAGCAGGCTGACGGTTCGGTAATCGTTCAGCAAGGTGACACAATGCTGCTCGCAACTGTGGTAGCAGCAAAGGATGCAAAAGATGACTGCGACTTTATGCCCCTGTCGGTAGAGTACCGTGAGAAGTACGCCGCAGCAGGCCGCTACCCCGGTGGCTTCCTCAAACGTGAGGCAAGGCCCAGCGATAGCGAGATTTTGGTTTCGAGGCTCATCGACCGCGCACTGCGCCCCCTGTTCCCCTCGAACTACCACGCCGAGGTGTTTGTGAACGTAACACTCATTTCGGCTGCCAAAGATATTCAGCCCGATGCATTGGCAGGTTTGGCCGCATCGGCTGCATTGGCCGTTTCGGACATTCCCTTTGAGTGCCCCATCTCGGAGGTTAGGGTTGCCCGCGTGAATGGTCAGTTGATGATTAACCCCACCTTTGAGCAGAATGCCGATGCCGACATCGACCTGATTGTTGGTGCCACCTACGACAACATTCTGATGGTGGAGGGTGAGATGAAAGAGGTTAGCGAGGCAGATATGCTTGAGGCTATCAAGTTCGCTCACGAGGCCATCAAACCCCAGTGCTTGGCACAGATTGAGTTGGCAAAAGAACTCGGTAAGGATGTCAAGAGGGAGTATTGCCACGAGGTGAACGATGAGGAGTTGAAGGCAAAAGTTGTTGCCGAGACCTACGATAAGGCCTACGCCATTGCTACCGCCGGTAGCGCAAAGCACGAGCGTAGCGATGCCTTTGATGCTTTGGAGGCTGAGTTCTGCGAGCAGTTCACCGAGGAGGAGTTGGAAGAGAAGAAGGGTATGATTCACCGCTACTTCCACGATGAGGTGATGAAGAAGGCTATGAGGAATATGATTCTCGATGAGGGCAAGCGTCTTGACGGCCGTAGGACCGATGAGATTCGCCCCATCTGGTGTGAGGTTGGCGTGTTGCCTTGCGCCCACGGCTCGGCTGTGTTCACCCGTGGTGAGACCCAGTCGATGACCACCGTAACCCTCGGCACCAAACTTGATGAGAAGATGATTGACGAGGTGCTCACTCAGGGTAGCGAGCAGTTCGTGTTGCACTACAACTTCCCTCCCTTCTCGACCGGCGAGGCAAGGCCCGCAAGGAGCCTTTCGCGTAGGGAGATTGGCCACGGTAACTTGGCTTGGAGGGCTCTCAAACCTATGGTTCCCGTGGGCGAGGAGAACCCCTACGCAGTGAGGGTAGTGAGCGACATTTTGGAGTCGAATGGTTCCTCTTCGATGGCAACCGTTTGCGCAGGTACGTTGGCTCTGATGGATTCGGGCTTGAAGTTGAAAAAACCCGTGTCGGGTATCGCTATGGGTCTGATTTCGGAGGGCGACAGGTATGCCGTTCTTTCGGACATCCTTGGTGATGAGGACCACTTGGGCGATATGGACTTCAAGGTTACCGGTACTGCCGATGGTATCACCGCAACCCAGATGGACATCAAGGTTGATGGTTTGTCGTATGAGGTGTTGGCCAAAGCTTTGGAGCAGGCTCGTCAGGGCAGGTTGCACATCCTCGGCAAACTGACCGAGTGCATCGCCGAGCCAAGGGAGGATTTCCGTCCCTTCGTGCCCCGCATCGTTCAGATTATCATTCCTCAGGACTCCATCGGTGCAGTTATCGGCAAGGGTGGCGAGACCATTCAGGACATCCAGAAGACCACCGGTACCACCATCACCATCACCGAGAAGGATGGCAAGGGTATTGTTGATATCTTCGGTGTGGACAAAGATGGTATGGATGCCGCTTTGGCACGCATCAACAGCATTGTGGCTGTTCCCGAGGTTGGCGAGGTTTACAACGGAAAAATTCGTTCCATCGTTGCCTTTGGTGCATTTATTGAGATTCTTCCCGGCAAAGACGCTCTGTTGCACATCTCGGAGATTGACTACAAGAGGTTTGAGACAATGGAGGAGACCGGCCTGAAAGAGGGCGATATGCTTGAGGTTAAGCTCATTGGCTCCGACCCCAAGACCGGCAAGTTGAAACTTTCGAGGAAGGTGTTGCTGCCCAAACCCGAGGGTTATGTGGAGCCCGAAGAGAGGCCCGCACGCCCAAAGGGCGACCGCAGGAACGACCACCGCGGGCCTCGCAAAGAGGGTAAAAAATAGGGTTTTATACCGATTTTTTATATAAAAGTTGTGTAAAATAAATTTTATTTTTACTTTTGTTAGTCGTAGTAGTGTAAGTTTGGCGAAAACCAAAGTTCACTACTGCGATTTTGCGGACACAAAAACGCCGCAAAGAGCGGAAAGAAATTGAGTAAAAAACCGAATAAAAACAATAACTTTTAACACACAAATTACTATGAAAAGATTTGCAACAGTAGGTCTTGTTCTTTCGTTGGCTGCCACTATGCTGGTTGGCTGTAGCGAGTGCTACGAGAAGATGCAGAAGAAGCAGGACCAGATTCAGGTAACTTGCGTACCCGAGGTTCTTACCCTCAAGGGTTCTAACGTAACTGCCGACATCACCGTTAGTTTCCCCGAAAACTACTTCAACGCAGAGACAATCTTGAAGATTACTCCCGTGTTGGTTTACGAGGGCGGTGAGGTTGCAGGCACTCCCAAGTTCGTACAGGGCGAAGACGTTGTAGGTAACTACACCGCCATTAGCCGCTTCGAGGGTGGTTCCTACAATCAGAACGTAGTGTTCCCCTTGAACAAAGCCGTTGTTGGTACTCTCGAACTCCGCATCGAGGCTAAATGCTTTGACGAGTGCAAGGAGACCGCAGACTTCGTTCCCGTTGCTACCATCGCAGCCGCAAAGGGTGTGAGCGCAATCCAGAACCTCGCAAAAGGTATCGGTCAGGTAGCCGCACAGGATGCTAACGACAACAAGATTGAGGGCAACTCCGTTTACGCAGGCAACAATGGTAACTACACCCTCTTGGAGGCCAACTTCCAGCGCAGTTCGACCACCACTGCTGAGGCTGAGATTCACTACCTCATCAACAGCTCGGTTGTTCGCAAAGCTCAGCTCAAACAGGAGTCTATCGCTCTGTTTAAGGAGTTCGTTGCTGCCAACTCGACCGCAGACCGCACCACCCTTGGTAAGGTTTACGCAAGCGGTTACGCTTCGCCCGATGGTCCCGAGAAGTTCAACGACAAACTCTCCGCACAGCGTAGCAAAACCGGTCAGAAGGCTATGGCCAAAGAGCTCAAAGACGTTGAGGGTCTGACCTACGAAATCGCTTCCTATGGCGAGGACTGGGACGGCTTCAAGACTTTGGTTCAGAACTCCGACATCGAGGACAAAGACCTTATCCTCAACGTTCTGGAGATGTACCAGTCGCCCGTTGAGCGTGACCAAGAGATTCAGAATATGACCGCAGTGTTCAAAGTGTTGGCCGAGGAGATTCTTCCCCAGTTGCGCCGCACCCGCTTCACTGTTGATGCCACCTATGCCGGTCTGACTGACGAGGAGATTTTGGCTGCTGCCGTTGCCGGCGACACCAAACTTGACGTTGAGCATATGCTCTACGCTGCTACCCTCACCAACGATGCTGCCGCTAAACTCGCTATCTACGAGTTGGCTGCCAACACCTACGGCGATGCTCGCGCATACAACAATGCTGCTGCAATGCAGGCCTACACCGGTGATATTAAGGGCGCACAGGCAAACTTTGCTAAGGCTGCTAAGGCTGCCGAGGGTTGCGAGGTTATCGTAAACAACCAAGCTGCTGCTGCACTTGCTGCCGGCGACATCGAGGCTGCAAAGAAACTCCTTGCTAACGCACAGAACGAGGCTGCCAAGGCTCACCTTGGTGCAATCGCATTGGCAGAGGGTAACTATCAGGAGGCTAAGGCCAACTTGACCGGTTACAACTTGGCTGTTGCAGAGTTGTGCGACAACAACATCGCTGCTGCTAAGGCTGCAATTGCAGAGGTTAAGGGTGCAGATGCAGACTACCTGCGTGCTATCATCGCTAACCGCGAGGGTAACACCACCGAGGCTACCAAGTACCTCAACGCTGCCATTGCTGCTAAGCCCGAGTTGAAGGCACAGGCTGCAAACGACATTGAGTTGGCAGGTTTGCTCTAATAGATAGGGCGACACGATAGGCGCACACGAAGGGGTGTGCGACAAGAGAGCAGGGCGTTCCACACGGAACGCCCTGCTTTCGTTGTTATGTATCCGGTCCCCCTATTCTATCCCCCCAGCCCCTAAAAGGGGCGACTGGGGTCACTCGTTAGAACCTCTTTGCGCAAAAATAGGAAAGGTTGGCATTAAGCCAACCTTCTCATTCTGAGCGGAAAACGAGACTCGAGCCCACGATGCTCGTGGGATTGTCAATGACCCACCAAGCCCGATGCCCACATCGTTGTAAATTAGGACCATATTGTGGTAAAGCCGGAAGCGCCCGACAAAATGTGGTGTGGGGTTGTACCGCCATTGAGGTTGTCGTTCCCGCTGTTCAGAAATTCGGTCTCAAAAAGTGGATAGAGAAAAACCTGCCAAACTTGTGAGTTGGCAGGTTTTTACTCGTATTAATTGTGGTTAAAGTTTTGAAGAACCGATTAGAAAAGACATTTATCTGCCAAGGCTGCTTTGGCCTTCTCAATGCGCATATTGGCGACTTTAACATATTCTTCATTTATATCGTAACCTATATAATTGCGACTATCTTGTACCGCAGCGACAGCTGTTGTTCCCGATCCTATGAAAGGATCCAAAACAATATCCCCTTGGAACGAAAAGAGATTTATAAGTCGATGGGGTAGTTCTAGGGGGAAAGGCGCAGGATGTGCAACTCTTTTTGCACTTTCAGTATTCATTCTCCAAATGCTTTTAGTCCACTCTAAAAAATCATCTCGCCCAATAGAATCCAGTTTACCTTCTCGTTTTCTTGCAAGGTCTCCCTTGCTAAAAATCAAGATATACTCGTGTACATCTCTTAAACTTGGATTTGAAGCTGACATCCAACTTCCCCAAGCACAAGACCCCCCAGCAGAAGCAGACTTATCCCAAATGATTTCACCCCTATAATTAAAGCCTATTTCGATCATCAGTTTGCTGATGTAATCAGATAGCGGGATGTAGGGTTTCCTTCCTATATTGGCAATGTTAATACAAGCACGTCCACCATTCACCAAAACCCTATATGTTTCTCTCATAACATTGGTTAAAAGATCCAAATACGACTCTAATGTTAGGTTTTGGTCGTACTCTTTTGTCACATTGTATGGTGGAGATGTAATCATCAAGTGCACACTATTGTTGGGCAATTCATGCATACATTCCGATGTATGAGTGAAAATACTATTCATATATTCGGAAGGAATAATATTATCCTCAACATTCTCCACAGTTGTTAAACCGATGGTGGCATATAGATTAGAACTGTAGAATTGTGTTGAATCGTGATTTTCTCTTTGAGAAACTCCAAATGAAGATGTTTTAGATGACCTTCTCTCTTTTACCATATGTTATTCTCCACTTATTAAATCTACAAATTTTTGTCCTTTCATTTCGAGCGAGTCTTCCATATTGGCGATTTCCAACAGTTTGCCCAACTCTGCGTTACTCATCATGGCGCTAAAGAAACACTTCCTTTCGGAGAGAATGGAATGAATATAATTAGCGAGTTTCTCGTAAGAATTGTATGTCTTAAATCCTCCCCTAGGTGACTCTTGTATGCCATTCCCACCACAATCGGGATAGAGAGAAATAAACTGTTGTATTATGCCACCCATACAAAGATTATCAACTTTATTTATATAAGAACTACCAATGGGTGAGTTGCCTAGAATGATGATAGGAATTACCCTGCCCACTTCCCCAGACATTCTAATGTTTACGGCTTTACCAATGGCTTTTAACATACTATCAGAACGCAATAATGAGGGTGTCCCTTTGTGTTCATCATAACCACTCACAAAATCAAAAGAATCGCTAGCATTATTATATTTATAATTATTAACGATGCCCATTTTTATTTCAAATATGAGTGCGATATCCTCTGCCTTTTGTTGTATACCAGGCTTGCGACAAAAAGCCAAGTCAGCTCTGCTGCTATTTTGCAGTCCTAATTCTTCACACTGAACTCCTGAAATGGCATATAAATTGTTGCTGTGAGCGATGTCAGAGAAAAAAGTAGTACACCATTTCTCCGTAAAAGCCCCAATCAAAGCATTCCGGGCTTGAGGTGTTGAAACATTACCTTTGAATCTTTTAGGTGCAAAGACCATGTGGGAACCATCGATATTAACGGTTCATTTCTCCATGGTGGTAATTTTTGTCGCTAACCCTAGAAAATCAAGTTCGTCCTTTATCTGCCAAAAAACATTCATAATGCATCTAATTTTATAGGCAAATGTAATAAATATATTTCACACCATTCGTAGTAGTTCGATTTTTTCTAGCAATGAAATTAATAAATAGTTAACCGCGATGGGTAACTATTTAACATTTGAGCGGAAAACGAGACTCGAGCCCACGATGCTCGTGGGCTATTCTCGCGGACTTTTATTTACACCCCCCTAACCCCCTGACAGGGGGCATATTGGGGTCGCTCGTTAGAACCTCTTTGCGCAAAAATAGGAAAGGTTGGCGTTAAGCCAACCTTCTCATTCTGAGCGGAAAACGAGACTCGAACTCGCGACCCCAACCTTGGCAAGGTTGTGCTCTACCAACTGAGCTATTTCCGCAATTTGCTAAAATGCTCCACGGGGCTAAACCCGTTTTGCGAGTGCAAATATAGGCAACTTTTTGTTGTCTGCAAAATTTTTTCAAATCTTTTTTACCAAAATAATGCAAAAAAGCGAGCCCAACCGCAAACTATACGATTGGACTCGTTTTTTATTTCCCCACTCTATTGTTCAACAAAAGGAGCCTATATGGGGGTGGCCTACTTGATGCGTAGGGGCTTCATCTTGCGGTCGGCTTTGGTAGCCTCGCGGATGGAGATGGCAAAGCCACCACCACGGGCCATAAAGATTTTGGCTGCGCTCTTGGCAGTAATCTTACCCTCCACGATGCGGTAAGCCTCAGGGTTTTTCTCATAGTCGGCATCGGCAGCATCGGCATAGACTGTGGCCACATACTGCTTACCCTGTGTCAAGAAATCAAACTTAACGGTCATTGTGCGCTCATTTTCGTCAGTTACGCCACCCACAAACCACTTGGGCGAGTTCTTATCCTTGCGTGCCACAACCACATAGTCGCCGGGCTCGGCGGCCAAATAGCGACTCTCGGTCCACTCCACGGGCACATCCACAATGAACTGGAAAGCGTCAATGTAGCGTTCATAGTGCTCGGGCATATCGGCGGCCATTTGTATGGGCGAGTAGAGGGTGACGTAGAGAGCCAGCTGGTTGGCCAAGGTACTGTTGCACTTGGAGGTTTGTCGCGGGACAAAAGTGCTGAGGTCCATACAGAAGATGCCGGGGGTGAAGTCCATCGGGCCACCCTGCAAGCGGGTGAATGGAAGGATGGTTACGTGGCTGGGGTGTGTGCCACCAAAGGCGTGGTACTCCGTACCACGGGCCGACTCGTTGCCGACAAGATTGGGCCACGTACGGCAGAGGCCCGTGGGGCGCACAGCCTCGTGAGCATTGACCATAATTTTGTACGCGGAGGCCTTCTCAACGGCATATTGATAGTGGTTGTTCATCACCTGACCATAGTGGTACTCGCCACGCGGCACGATGTTGCCCACATAGCCACTCTTCACGGCATTGTAGCCATTGTCCACCATAAATTGGTAGGCCTTGTCCATACGGCGCTCGTAGTTGCGTATGCTGGAGGAGGTTTCGTGGTGCATCATCAGCCTCATCCCCCTCTCGTTTGCATACTTCTGCAACGCGGGCAGGTCGAAGTCGGGATAGGGGGTTACGAAGTCAAACACATAGTCTTTGTGTTTACCCGACCAATCTTCCCAACCGATGTTCCAACCCTCCACGAGGAGCTGGTCGAAACAACCCCACTTGGAGGCGAAGTCGATGTAGCGCTTCACGTTTTCGTTGTTGGCACCGTGACGACCATTGGGTTCGAGGGTGTTGTAGTCCACGAGATCGAGTTTGATGTTGCCCTCGCTGGCGTAGGCCCAACTGCTCTTCTTGGAGATGAGTTCCCACCACACGCCCATATATTTCATAGGCTTAATCCACGAGGTGTCCTCAATTTTGCAGGGCTCGTTGAGATTGAGCGTAAGCCTTGAAGCGAGCAGTTCGCGAGCATCATCGGCAATCACGGCCGTGCGCCAAGGGGTGTGGCAGGGGGTTTGAATGTAGCCCTTGTTGCCTATGGCATCGGGCGTGAGCCACGAAGTGAACACCTTGGTGTCGGGGTTGTAGACAAGGTGCATACAGGAGTAGTCGATGAGGGCGGCTTCGTGTATGGTGATGTAGACTTCCTCATCGGTTTTGAGTGTGAGAGCGGTCTGCACGCCCCAGTCGGAGAAGCGAGTGGAGGAAGAGCCCTTTTTGATTTGTTCGCCGGCACGACTGCCAATTTCGGAGAGGCGGCTCTCGATGTATTCATACTCCTGCGTGTCGTAGTCGCCGGGAATCCAGAAGGCTTTGTGGTCGCCTGTGAGGGCCCACTCGGTGCGCTCGTCTGCAATGGTCATATAGGTGAGCCTCCTTTGGCGTGGGAACTCATAGCGGAGTCCGTAACCATCGTTGTAGAGGCGGAAACGGATGTTCATTGCACGGCCCGTGGAGGGCTGCGTGAGCCTGACGAAGAGTTCGTTGTAGTGGTTTCGGATGTGGGTCTCCTCGCCCCACACGGGCTCCCACGTCTCGTCAAAGGTGCTTTTTACGGCCTCTCCTGCGGCGAAACCTCCAGTGAGGTCCTTGGTGCCTTTGAGCTCCAAACCAAGGCGACTTGGGAGGATTACGGGCTGCCCCTTGTAGTCCACGGCATAGGTGGGCTCACCCTGCTCGGAGAGGGAGAATGTGAGGGAGAGTTTGCCATTTGGCGACGTAATTGTTTGTGCGGCTGCGGGGGTTGCGAGAGCAACGAGTGCGGCGACCAAAAGCAGAATAAGGCGTTTCATTTATTGGTATTGTGTTTTGCGTGTTTTGTTCTCTTGAGCACAAAGATACAAATATGGAATGGAAAATTGAAAATTAACAGACGCCCCCGCCCTTCGGGCACCCCCTCTAACTTAGAGGGGGACGTGGTTGGATGGCACCACAAGGTTGGGGAGCGTGCCGACCTACCAACTACACAAAGGGCCAATGGCCCCGTCTTGCCACGATTGCCGTAGGCAAGCGGTTGGCATCTACCGCTCTTTTCTTTCTGCGCCAAAGCACTGTCTGCCGTCTGCCTTAAGGGCCTTAAGGACTTTAAGGGCTTTAAGGTCCTTAGTGGCCCAGTCGGCATAGTAGTCCCAGTAGTCCTAGCCGCCATAGCCGCCCTTTCACAAACCCCTCCGCCTAACGGCACCTCCCCTAACTTAGGGGAGGAGGACTTGGGGGAGGAGGACTTGGGTGGTGCTACCAAAGCATAGAAAAGTATTTACTAATTACTCTTTACTAATTACTAATTGCTCTGTCGGCCCACTGCACAAAAAAGGGGCGGCTCCGAAAGGAGTCGCCCCAAAGTGTCAAATCACGGAGTGTGATTACTGGATAGTTGCAGTACCTGCGTTGAAGTTCAGAGTGATGGTCTGACCAGCGGTTACGGGAGTAACGGGGTCGCTACCACCATTGCCACGGTAAACAATCTTACCATCGGTTACACCCCACTCGGACCTCCACCAGTCGGCGCCACCGTCCAAGAGCTCAACATACATACGAGCATTGCCAGTGTTGTCAACCTTGATAGAAGCGGTCTGACCCTCAACGGTGAAGGCAGCCTTACCGGTGAGCCAAGCATCGCCATCAACAGCAGCATTGAAGCAGGGACCCATAGCATAAATCTGTGCGGGTTTAACAACAATCTTCTCTGCATCGTAGTCAACCAAAATCAGGTACAAACCCTCGTTCTCAACGGTAGCATTACCATCTTTCTGGCCGAAGCCCTCATCTTTACCACCAAGTTGCGAGAACGCAGGATTTTTCTCGTCTGTCCAGCTCCTTACAGCGCAGAATTTGAACTGAGCACCAGCAGACATATAACGAACTGCCCAGAATGCACCCTTGCCATTTACGGGAGTCATCTCAACGATAGTGGAAGCATTCCAATCCCAACCTTCACCACCGAATTCACCACCATTGATATAGAGGTTCTCAGGAACGTTGGTTTCAACAGTACCGGTCTTCTCTACGTTATATGTGAAAGAGTTCTTGAAGTCGCCACCAGCCATCTTGTAGGTCAAAGTGATGGAGTAGATACCCTTCTCATCCATAACGATGTCGGGACCACCCTGCAAGAGGCCGTGGTCGTCTGCGCTAACCCAACCGAGGTTGGTGTTGGCTTTGATGTTACCGGCGAGGTCGAGAGCAATCTTCCAACCGTGGTTGTAAGCAAATTTAAATTTCTGACCAGACATAGTAAATTTCTGCTCGGTCCAAGTCCAAGTGATGGTACCATCGTTTGCGCGAACCATCTCACCGTAGGCGTTACCCCAACCATTGCAGTCGCCACGAACACCCATATCAACCTTGTTGACCATAATGAGAGCGAAGTCGGCTTTGTCCTCAACATTGCTTGCATCGTCAAGCACGATGTGGTAGAAACCGCTCTCCTCAACACGCAACATAGGAGCATCCTCACCAATCACGAGGTCGCCAAGTTTGCCCCATTTGAGCTCTTTGGGGAAATCGCCATCATTAGCGGAGTTGGTAACATTGTCCTCCAAAGCGGAGCCGTAGCGAGTGTAGGTAACATCGCCATCGTAGTAGATGAGCTCGAAGTCCTTGCCGCCCTCCAACCATACATACTTCTCGTACATACCGCTGCGCAGACGGCTTGCACCACGGTCGGCGGTGGGAGCACCGTTATCGTCAAGTTTAAGGCTGTTCTCGTTGTAGCCGTTTGCCATACGAGTTGCAGCTTCGGGAGCCTCGCCGGAAGTCATATCGAAGGTTACGCCAACAGCCTCACCTACTACATAGAAACCGGGGTCGGTGTCGATGTCAAGGTCTACATCGGGTTTGTTGTTATCACCGCAAGCAACCATACCTGCCATCAGTGCCATAGCACCGAACAAATACAAAAGTTTTTTCATCTTGTTTTGTGTTTTGTGATTAAGTTAATAAAAAGGTTTTATTGTGTTCTATTACATTTCCTCTCGCACCACCTATTTGTCTGCCCAAGGATCGGTGTAGCCGGGGTTTTGAGTCCAGATGGGCTTGCCGGTCTTGGGGTCGCGCAACGACCTCTCAATTACAGCATAGGGGATGGGGAACCAGTTGCGATAGGAGCCCTTGTCCTCAACAAACTCCACATTCTTGTACTCATCGAAACGGATGAGGTCCCTACGGCGGAGCAGCTCCCAGAAGAACTCCCTACCACGCTCGTCCAAGAAGTCCTTATCACTCCAAGTTGCGGGGTCGCGATAGGCCTCTTTGAACTTCGCAACGCGAGTGTTCACATCGGCATTGCCATTGTTGGTGTGCTCAAAGCTACGAGCCATAAGAGTCTGGAAATCGGGGGTACCAACGCTACTTGCACCTGCTCCACCACGTTTGAGAGCCTCCTCCTTGTTCCAGAGAATCTCAGCATAGCGCATAATGACAAAGTCGTTGTCGGCCCAGCGATTCTTGCCGGTCTTTTCAATCTCATATTTCCACATACGTGCACCATCGTTGTAGGATGCGTCATTCTTGATGTCCCTCATACCGGTGGTGATGATGGTGTTCACAGCAATAGCCTCAGGCACCATATATTTGTCGCCCAACTTCTCAGCCTCATCTTTGTCGTACTCGGGGTTCTTCTCGGCATAGGAGGTCAGACGGCCCTCTTTGTCCAACACGGGACCAACAAACCAACCCCAGCGCTGCTTACTCTCGGTACCGGCAGGTGTGCCCTCGGCAATCTCCACGCTCTCGTAGATGAGTTTATCAATGACCTGTTTGCCGTTCTCGGTTCTGTAGATAGTGTCGATGCAGAGCTGAGTCTCAACACCAAGTTTGGGCTCGGCCGACTCCTCGTAAGTATAAACAATCCACTCTTTGTTGTTAGCCTTCACGTGGGTGGTGTCGGTTACGGTGCGAATGATGGTCTTGTTTGTAAACAACTCATTACCGGGGCCACGAACATCGGCGTTCTCGCCACTCTTGTCACTCTTGTAGAGCTCCATAAACGTAGGCCTTGCGCTGAAACCGCACCAAGGCTTCTCAACCAAGCCCCAAGTCTGCTGGTGGTTGTAGTGGAGAGTCATTGCCAACAAGCGGAATTTGCTCGACATATCGCCCCAACCGCGGTGGTCAAAGGTGTCGTTTCCGTCATCAACGGTTACAAAGATGTTCTCCTCGCTCTCCTCATTGTTGATGGCGAAGTTGTCGAAATAGGAGTCCTCAATGCGATAGGAAGCAGCACCAATAACTGCATCGCAGCACTCCACACAGCAGGTGTAGAAATTACCCTCGTTCTTCAACCAACGAGCAGGAACAAGCTGACGTTTGTCGTTCTCGCCCTCACGCTCGGCCTCCGAGCGGATGAAATACTTGTCGGAGAATACCTTTTCGGCAAACTTTGCCTCCTGTCCATCCTCAGCATCGGAGAATACCTTTTCGGCAAACTTTGCCTCCTGTCCATCCTCAGCATAGGACTCGGCGTTCAGGTAAAGACGCGAGAGAAGACCATAGGCAAAACCCTGAGTTACACGGCCATAGTAGGAAGCACGGTCGCTACCCGACACAGCCTTCATATTGGGGGCATTACGCTCCAAGCAAGCCACCAAGTGCGACCACACGTCTGCAACGTCCATCAGAGGGTCGGTGTACTCCTTGTCAAAGCTCTCAACATAGGGAATACGTCCGAAGCAGTCGAAAAGCAGATAGAAGTAGTAGGAACGAAGCACCTCCAACTCGCCCACAAAAGCATCGTAGTTGGCACCAATACTCTCCTTGTAGTTGGGCATTGTGTGGAGAATCTGGTTGCAACGCACAGCACCCGCAATGGTGGTGTCCCAAATGTTGAGGAACGCCTTACCAAAAGAGTCCCAAGTGTGAACGTTGATACTTGCCCAGTAGCCACCATCGTCCCAGTCGGTACCCTCGTTACGAGGAGGACAAGCAGCCTCGTCAGAGGTCAGCGTGTTCACGCCCCAGTAGCCCCAGTGGTCGTGAATCCATTTGAGGTCGGCATAAGCCTGACCAATAACCATTACTGCGCCATCGGGGTCGCCCATCATATCCTCAACCGAGGGGTTGCCGAAGTTGTCCTCCTCCAAGAGGTCGGAGCACGAAGTCATCGACATCGACACCACACAGGCAGCAGCCAATATATAAAACAACTTTTTCATATTCTTAATTCAGCTCTTTTGATTAGTTAAAAGTCAGATTTACACCCACCAAGAAGGTTGCAACAGTGGGATAGAAATCAACATAGTCAATACCTGCATTACCAACACTTGTGGTGTCAATCTCGGGGTCCTGACCGCTATATTTGGTCAGAGTGAAGAGGTTTTGACCGGTGAGGTAGACACGCAGGCTCTCGATTGCACTACCCTCGGGCAACTTGTGGTTGTAGCCGATGGTAATGTTGTCGAGTTTCATATAGGAGCCATCCTCCAAGTAGTAGTCCGAGAAGCGGGCCTTGTTGGTCATCACAACCTCCTTGCGCATCTCCTTACCAAACTGGTTCTCCCTTGGATTAAGAATATCCTCCATAAACACAGCACCCTTCACAGCAGTGATGGGACCATAGGCCCAACGTACCATATTCAGCACAGTGTTGCCCACAACACCACGGAAGAACATCGTTGCATCGAAGTTTTTCCAGCGAATGGTGTTGTTCCAACCAAAGGTGAACAGAGGTTGTGCATTACCGAGAATCATACGGTGCGACTCGGTTGCAGCAGCGTCCGAAACGGGCTTACCATTGTTGGGGTTGAGGTACTTCCAAGTTCCGGCACTATCGAAGCCCAAGAACTGGTAGCCATACCACGAACCAACAGGCTCACCCTCGCGGATAATTTGAGTGTTGGTGTTCATAATACCGTTGCCACCAACGCCACCGGAGGTAACCTCCTTGTAGTTGAAGCCTTTTGCCTCATCGGAGAGTTTGGTGATGTAGTTGCGGTTGAACGCAATGGTGGGGGTAGTGGTCCAAGTCAGCCTATCGTTCTTGATAACATCGGCATTGAGAATCAACTCCACACCGTAGCTGTCCATCTGACCTGCGTTGGCCAGCAGCGAGCTGTACTGGTATGGGGGCGAAGGCACCGAGTAGTTCCACAGAAGGTCCTCGGTGTGGCGGTAGTAAACATCCACGCTACCATAGAAACGGTTGTTCTGCACGGCGTAGTCCAAACCGAGGTTGTACTCGTGCTTCTTCTCCCACTTCAGGTCGGGGTTGGCGTTCTGGCTGAAACCGTAGGTGTAGACATAGGTGCCGTTGTACCAGAAGGTACCGCTATTGGAGAGCAACTCAATAGACTGGAGGTTGCTGCCAAGGTCGTTACCGGTAACACCATAGCCCAAACGAACTTTCAGGTCATCAACCCAATCAACGCCCATCATAAAGTCCTCCTGATTAACCCTCCAACCGAAGCTGATTGCGGGGAACCAACCCCACTTGTTGTTCTTACCAAAGCGGCTCGAACCCTCGCGGCGCAACGATGCCGAAACGAGGTACTTACCATCGTAGGAGTAGTTCACACGGCCAAAGGCTGCGGCAAGTTTGTTGGTAGCACGGCCCGAGCCAATGTTCATATTGGTCTTGTTGGGGTCGCCATTACCAATCTGGAAATACTTGATGTCGCCGGTGGGGAAGCCACTATTGGTCATATTCGACCAATCGGAGAAGAAGTGCTGGTAGGAGATACCTGCCACTGCGGTAACGCTGTGTACATCCTGCGACCAAACGTAGTCGGCCGTAACCTCCAAGAGTTTGTTGAGGTTCATACTGTTGTTACGACCACCCATATTCGAGCCACCCTTGTCGTGGTTGAGAACACCATTGTACCAGTAGGAACGGTTGTCACCCTCCTCCATTGCACCAAAGGCGTTCAGAGTGAGGTTGTCGCTCAACTTGTAGGAAGCCTTAACCGAGCCGCGGAAGAAGTTACCATCCTCGTAGAACTCCTTCTGGTTCATATTCTCCACGGGGTTTGACTCGCCCGAGCCCTGAGGATAGAAATATCCATTGGGATTCTTGGAGTCGTAGATGGGATAGGTGGGGTTGAGGGTTGCAGCCTGCTCAAACGAGCCACAGAACTTATCGTTGCGATACTGCATATACGACAGGTCATACTGCAAAGTCAGCTTACCGTCCAGAGCCTTCTGCGAAGCAGCAATCTTGGCCATTGTTTCGTTACGGTTGGTAACCTTTGCGATACCCTCGGCGTTCTTGTTGGTCACCGAAGCGCGGTAGTTGAAGTTCTTGGCCGAGCCCACGATAGCCACGTTGTTGTGGTAGGTGAAGGCGGCAGGGCGGCACAACTCGCTCACCCAGTCGGTCTTGTAGGTCTGGCTACCGGTGTAGGGCACGGGAGTAACCTTACCGCCCGACAACTCGTTCAGTGCAAGGAACTCATCGGCAGTGGACATACCCAAGTCGCCATTGCGTACCGAAGCCGAAACATAGCCCGAATACTCAACCGAGGTTTTGGCCTCGTTGGAGAAGTTCTCGCCACGCTTGGTGGTGATGATAATCACACCATTGGTACCACGAGTACCATAGATTGCGGCGGCCGAACCATCCTTCAACACGTCCATCGAAGCAATCTCATCGTTGGAGATGTTGTGGATGTTGTTCACGGGCACACCATCCACGATAAACAGAGGCTGCGAGCCTGCGCCTTTGTCGAGGGTGGAGAAGCCACGAATCTGCATACTGTAACCGGTGCTGGTGGGGTCCGAGGTGGTCTTGATGATGTTCAGACCAGCCACCTTACCCTGCAACATACCCACAGGGTTGGTTTTGACACCCTGATTGAAGTCCTCCGACTTGATGGAGGCAACTGCGCCGGTAACCTCTTTTTTCTTCTGCGAGCCGTAACCCACCATCACAATCTCCTCAATCTGTTCTGCGCTTTCGCTCATCACAAAGTTGATTTTGGTGCGATTGGCCACAGGCTCATAAATCTCCGTGTAACCCATACACTCCACGAGCAGGGTTGCATCGGCTGCCACGTTGATAGTGTAGGCACCATCAACGCCGGTAACTGTTCCGAGGCCACTCTTGACGTCCATTACGGTTGCGCCAATAATACCCTCGCCTTTGGCATCCTTGACTGTACCCGACACCGAAATAGTCTGTGCCGAAGCGGCCAGACTCACGAGTGTCAGCGCAAAAGTCAGAAGGAGGCTCCTAAAAACTCGTACAAGTTTCAACATAAGCCGTTAAAGTATAAATTAATTTAAGTTAATGTTTTATCAGGTTGTGTACCCACAAATGGGCATACAACAAAAATATATATTTATAAATAAGGTAACAACATTTGCGGACAACTTGCGGGTTTGGGCTGACGAACCGCCCGTTTTATCGGACGGGCGGAACGTCATTTTGTCCCTTTTTACCCCATAGTGTATCCCCTTTTGCCTTCGTTACACTATCGGCCCGAAGCCTTCACCATAGCCTTGATGGCCTCGTTCAGTTCACTCTCGGCCAGCAGAGTCTCCAGCGGCAAGTGCATCCTGTAACGCCAGTAGTGGTTGGGAATGGCAGGAATGTTGATACGCTCGCTGTCCACATCGGCCTTGCGCAACCTCTCGTCCATTGCGAGCCAGTCCTGCAAGGGCAGAATGGTCAGCACTGCGGGCGAGCAGAGGTGGTTGTTCACAATGGTGCGGCACAACTCTCCGCCCAACTCTTCGGGTGCGGGGCCCTGCTTCCAGAGAATGTCGTTGTAGTACTTCTGCGACACTGCCCTATCCTCACGCCACCAACCACGGATGGTGCTGGTGTCGTGTGAGCCTGTGGTGCACACGCAAGCGTAGGGATAGCGATTGGTGTAGCCGAACTCGATGGTGGGGTCCTTTGGCATCCTCTGCACCTCCAACGAGAGGATACCGAGGTTTTGCATCACGGGGCCAACGCAGTCGGGCACCATACCGAGGTCCTCGCCGCAGCACATCATATTTGTTGCCTCCACCAGTGCGGGCAATTTCTCCATAGCCAATGCGCCCCAGAAGTCGTTGTGGCGGTGGTAGAAGAAGTCGTTGTAGAGGTCGTTGAACCTCTCCTTCTCCCAATCGGACAACCACTCATAACTCTTGGTCAGCTGAGCCGAAATGCGGGGGTGGAAGTAGCCGGGCTTGCGGGGGTCCTCCACAAACAGCACCTCACCGGTGAGCCCATAGAGTGCCCTCATAGCCTTCTCGTTCACGCCCTCCAAAGCCTCGCGAATCTTACGCTGGGTGTCGTAGGCAGGTTTGAGTGCATAGTAGCCGTTGTCTTTGTAGTCAAGATAGGGGGTCCAATCCTCATCGCCAAAGAACTCGCCCAAGTAGTTGTGGTGAATTTGTGGCAGCAGGTAGCGGTCCCTGTTCATAGGCATACCCCTTTGGGCCAACTCCTCATAACTGAAGGGCATTGCGGGGTTGAAGTAACCGAGCAGGCCCACCACCGAGTCCATAGGAATCTCCCAAATGCGGAAGAAACCAAGGATGTGGTCGATGCGGTAGAGGTCGAAGTAGTCTGCCATCTTCTCAAAACGGCGTTTCCACCACGCATAGCCATCTTTGGCCATCTCCTCCCAGTTGTAGGTGGGGAAGCCCCAGTTCTGACCATCGGCCGAGAAATCATCGGGCGGAGCACCTGCCTGACAGTTCATATTGAAGAGCCTTGCATCGCTCCACGCCTCCACCGAGTCGCGCGAAATGCCGATTGGAATATCGCCTTTGAGCACCACGCCGAGCGAGCGGCAGTAGGCCACGCTCTCTTTGAGCTGACGGTCAAGGTGGTACTGCAACCAGTAGTAGAGAGCCACCTTGCCGTAGTCCTCAAAGTTCTCGCTGGTGAGTTTCTCCACCAACTTCTTGGAGTACTTCTTCTCGCTGCGGCCCCACTTCTCAAAGTAGGCGGTCTGATACTTATCCCTCAGGTAGCAGAACGAGGCATAGTCCTTGAGCCAATCTTTGTTGGCCTCAAAGAAGGCTGCAAAGGCCTTGGTTTTGAGGGTGCGCTTGCCACTGCGGGCATACTCCTTGCGGATGAAGTCCCATTTGAGGGCACACACAGCATCGTAGTCCACTGCCTCCAAAGCGTTGAGCCTCTCAATCTCCTCGCCCTTTGCGCCCAACTCCACGATGGAGAGGTACATTGGGTTGAGTGCGAAGATGGAGATGGAGCTGTAGGGATAGGAGTCCTTCCAAGTGCGGGTCATTGTGGTGTCGTTGATGGGGAGAATCTGAATAACTTTCTGGCCTGTAGCCACAGCCCACTCGCCCATCTTCTTCAAGTCCACAAAGTCGCCAATACCCTGACTCTGGCTGCTACGCAACGAGAACACGGGGATGGCCACGCCGGCACCTTTCCAACCGAACTCGCCACGGAAGTTGGCCTCGATGTGCTCACTCTCCTGCTCACCGCAGAGGTAGTAGCGGCGGTTGTAGCCATCCTCCCACCACACGTTGCCATTCTCCTTGACGATAAATTTGTACTCAAACACCTCGCCCAGTGTTTTGAGGTCGAGCACGATGGACCAGTAGGGGTAGGTGTCGATACTCAGCGGAAGAGCCTTCTCCACATCCCAGCCGCCCAGTGCCTCGGCACTGCCCACAATGTAGAGCCTTTGTGAGGGCCTCTGCACGGGGGCGTTAAGCCTGAACGAGAGAGTCTGCTTTGCCCTGCACGCAGCCCTCTTCTCCGAGGGGAAGAAGGTTGCAAAGGGCGAAGTTTCATAAATATTTTTCATTGCTTTTTTTGAATGTATATATGTATTTGTTGTTTTGTCTATTTCACAAACTCGATGACATCGCAGCCATAGGCCTCAACCACCTCGCTGCCACCTGCGACAACGCTCTTGCCGGTGAGGATGCTCCTACCCACTGCCCCCTCGGGGATAACCTCCTCGTAGTCGGCCCAAGTGAGTGTGCGACCATCGGCAGCAAAGTTGGTGATGGTCAGCACCACCTTCTGCTCGTTGTGGCGAGCAAACACATAGAGGTTGTCGGTGCGGTAGAACTGGGTGAGGGCACCACTCTGCACCACAGGCTCTGCGGTGCGGTAGCGCAGCAGGGTGCGGGTGTGCTCAAAGGCAGCCTGCTCATCGGCAGTGCGGCCTGCGGCGGTAAACTTGTCGTTGGCATCGCCCTTCCAGCCGCCCTCAAACTCATTGCGTGCTCCTCCGTGGCCCTGCGAGAGGTCGCTGGAGCGCATCATAATCTCCGTACCATAGAGCAGTTGGGGCACGCCACGGGTGGTGGCGATGATGGCCATACCAATCTTGTACTTTCTCAAATCACCCTCCACCGAGTCGGCAAAACGCTCAATGTCGTGGTTGTCGAGGAAGGTGAGGAGCATATTGGGGTTGCCGTAGAGGAAATCTTGCACCAACGAGGTGTAGACTCCGTGTCCACCCCACATCCAACCATCGGGCTGTTTGGATAGTCCTTGGGCAATCTTCTCTTGCAGGGGGAAGTCCATAACCGAGGGCAGACCACTTGAGTAGCCATCACGGTTGTTGGCTGCACCCTCCCAGTAGGCACAAATGGCAGGAACGGCATTCCAGCACTCGCCCACGATGTTGAGGTTGGGGTACTCATTGAGTATGGCCCTTGTCCAGCGAGCCATAGCCCACTTGTCGTTGTAGGGGAAGGTGTCCACCCTCAAACCATCCAAATCGGCCCACTCAATCCACCAGCAGTAGAGTTGGCAGAAGTAGTTGAACACCAGCGGGTTCTCCAAGTTCATATCGGGCATAGAGTAGTCAAACCACCCCTCCTCCATCATCTTTTGGTCCCTCTTGGAGCGATTTACGGGGTCGGCCTGCATCATCCAACCGTGGTTGGTGATGAGGGGTTTGTCGCCATTGTGGACCCAGTCGCTTGAGGGGAAGTCGCCAGCCCACCAGTGGGCGGTGCCGCAGTGGTTGGTTACCACATCAAAGATGAACTTGATGCCCCTCTTGTGTGCCTCGGCCACCATCTCCTTGTAGAGGTCATTGGAGCCATAGCGGGGGTCGATGTGGTAGTAGTCGGAGCAGGAGTAGCCATGGTAGGAAGCGAAGCCCTCATTGTCGAGCGTGAGGGGTGTGCTCCAAATGGCCGTTACTCCGAGGTCGGCCAAGTAGTCGAGGTGGTCGATGATACCCTGAATGTCGCCTCCGTGGCGGCCAAAGGGCTCCTGTCGGTTGCACGGCTCGGCACACTCGGCCACGGTGTCGTTACTCTCATCGCCATTGGCAAACCTATCGGGCATAATCAAGTATACAACATCCTTGGAGGAAAAACTCTCCCTCTCGGCCGAGCCCTCCCTACGGTTGTCAATGTGGTAGGCAAAGGTGTGTTTCTTGCGACCTTTGGTGAGGGTGATGTTCCAATCGCCGGCCTTCTTCACATCGAGGTCAAGGAAGAGGTAGTTGGGATTGTCGGTGCGGATGACACTTTTCAGGCGGAGTCCCTCGCCCTCCACGCTAACCTCCGAGCCTGCAATCTGCTCTCCGTGGAGCATCAGTTGCAGAGGGGTTTTCATATCGGTAAACCACGACAGGGGCTCCACACGGTCCACCTTCTGTGCGCTCAACGAGAGCGCACAGAGGGCAGCCGCAAGGGTTACAAAAAGTCGTTTCATAGTGGTTGTGTTTCTTCTTTTTGCGTTAGTTCAACAAGCGAGCGCATCGTTTAGTTCACCCTGCCGAGCACAACATACTCGTGTGCCTTGAGGGTTACGCTGTAGTTGCTACCGAGGGTAACCTTCTCGCCGGTGATGAGGTTGGTCCACTCGCCGGTCTGGGGTACACTCACGTTGGTTGTGGCGGTAGCGGTCGATTGGTTGGCCACCACGATGACACCACCGTTGTTGTTGCTCAACACAAGTGTTTTGCCGCCCATTGAGTTACTACCCACATTCCAAGTCTTGCGCTCCTTGTCGCCGGAGTCGGACGAGAAGATTTGCGGATTGTCGGTACGGAAGGAGATAACCTTGCAGAGGTTCTCATAGAGAGCCTTGCGGTTGGGGTCTTTGTCGTAGCCGAGTTTCCAAGGAATGGGTTTGCGGTGGGTGCGGTAGTCGCCCAACTCGCCCTTGTCGTTCATTTCGATGGAGTAGTCGTAGGCCAACTCGCCAAACTGCCACATCATCTTGGTGTAGGGCGAGAGGTAAACGAGTGCATAAAGACCTGTGAGTTGGTTCACGGCATTCTGCGACACAAAGCCGGTCTTGAGAGGTGCTTGGCCAAAGTTCTTCACCTTGTAGCCCACGCGCTCCTCATCGTGGCTCTCTGCAAAGCCCACGCGGCCGTAGGCACTGACGTGGGAGAAGTTGTCCTTGCCAGCCCAACCCATACCGCTCTCCATCGAGGCCTCGTTTGCATTGCGCCAGAGCATAATGCCCTTGTAGGAAGCAAGTTCGTTCTCCTCACTACTATCGCAGAAGTGCTCAAAGATGATGTAGGCATCCTCGCCACCCTCTGCTGCACGGATAGCATCGGCATACTCTTTCAACCAGCCGATACGCTGTGCGGAGTAGCCACCAGCATCGTAGTTGCCGGGGTTCTGCACGATACCCTTGGTGAGGTCGAAGCGGTAGCCGTCAATGTTGTACTCCTCAAGCCAGAAGGCCAACACCTCCTTGATGTAGGAGCGGGTCTTGGGATAGTCGTGGCGCAGGTCGTGATAGACACTCCAGTTGTGGGGTGCGTCCACGTTGAAGAAGGGGTTGTCCGAAGCGGTCTTGTTGGTTGCAGAATTCCACCACATCTTCGCCCACGGGAACTGGCCGGTAGTGTGGTTGAACACCACGTCAAGAATCACGGCAATGCCCCTCCTGTGGCACTCGTCCACAAACCTCTTGTACTCATCCTTCGGACCATAGGCCTTGTCGGGAGCGAAGTAGAAGCAGGGGTTGTAGCCCCACGAGTCGTTGCCGTCAAACTCCTGTACGGGCATAAGCTCAATGGCGTTCACGCCGAGTTTGTCCAGATAGTCAAGTTTGTCGATAGCGGCACGGAGAGTACCCTCCTCGGTGAAGTCGCGCAACAGCAACTCATAGATAACCAGCGAGTGGCGGTTGGGGCGTTTGAAATCACTCACCTGCCAAGCATATTGCTTGGTGGAGGTGGTGAACACCGAGACGATGTCGGTGGTCTGTGTGGGATATGCTTTCAGGTTGGGATAAATCTCGGTGGGAACACCGCCAACTTGGTTAATCCACTTGTCATTCCACGGGTCGAGAATCTTCTCGCAGTAGGGGTCGCCAACTTTGATGGTGCCATCCACAAGGAACTGGTAGCCATACTCTGTTTCGGGCTGCAGGTCGCTCACGGTGGTCCAGAAGTAATCACCGTCTTTCTTCATCATATAGGCGTTGGAAGGTGCGTAGGCATTGAAGTCGCCAAGGAGCACCACCTGCTGTTTGCCGGGGGCGTAGAGCACGAAGGTTGCCTCGCTACCGCTCACAGTAACGCCATCCTTTGCACCTGCGGGACGGGCTGCGCTTTGGGTTGCACCAAGTGCAGCCACCGAAACACTCTCCACAATGCTCTCGCCCTTGTCGTTGGTGGCGGTAGCGGTAAAGAGCATATCACAAGGCTCGGCAACGGTGTAGTCATAGACGATTTCGTCATCCTCAACACTAACAACCTGCGAGCCATTAAGGTCAAGAGCCAGCGTGGTGGCATTTTGGGCCACAACCTTCACACTCACCTTCTCGCCCACTTTGTAGAGTTCGCCGTGGGTGGGAGAAACAAACGACACAGCCAACGCATCGGCATCCACAAGGTCCACGAAGATGTCGTTGCCATTGTTCTTAACCTCAGGCGAGCCCGATGCTCCACGGAACACAAAGGCGAGCGACACAATCTCCTCACCTTGGGGCACGCCATAGAATGCCCTTGCGCCGTAGGGGATAACCATTGCATAGATGCCGTTACCCACGTGGGTGAGTTTGCAGTCATCTGCGTTCACACCCCAGTCGTGTTTCACATATTTCCAATCGCCGGGGCCCGTACTCAGGTTGGTAATCACACCGGTGTGGGCATAGAGAGCCTCACCGGCCTTCACATCGGTGCCTTGGGTGTTCACAACCACCACAACATCATCGGTGTTGTCGGAAATCATCTCCGGCAGGGTAGCAACAAGAGGCCACTCAAGCGAGGGGTCCACATCGCTAATGGTGTAGGAATCCCTGATAATCACATCGTTGTCGATGCGGTCGAACTCCATACCCTCGTTCTCCAACACCCAGTCGCTGATGGTGGGAGTGAATTGTGTGGGGTGGCTCTCGTTCTCAAGCGAGAGAGTTGCCACATAGGCCTTGCCCGACTCAAAGGCAGTGGGGGCGGCGTTGAACTGGAAGAGTTTTTCCGACTCGGACACGATGGTTACCATTGTGGCGTCTGTAACGCTCTGGGGAGCAACCATCAGCACATAGGCAGCCTTGCCGTCAATGGTTACAGCGGCAGGTGTGAATGTCTGCTTGGTGTTGCTGGAGATAATCTTGTCCTCCTCCCACTTGTAGGTTACGATGTCCGAGAGGTTGGACACGCTGATTTGGGCAATCTTCTCCCCATTGGGGTTATCAATCATCATCACAAACTTCGAGAGAAGGTGTTTGAAGGGGAGGTTTACACTCTTCTTGGTGGGTTTGCTCTTGGTCACGGCAAACATCAAGTCGCTCTCCTTGTAGGCAGCCTCGGTGCTCTGGTCGGTTTTGAGCGCAAAGGCATAGCCCATACCTGCCGAGTAGGAGCCCCTCGACCAGTAGGGCGAGTAGGCAACCAGTGCAGCCTCAACATCGCTGTCGGCGTGCCAATACCTCGTTTGGGTGGAGGTAAACTTGCCTGCCGAGTAGGTAAACTTACCATTGTTCAGGTGCAACTTGGTAGGGGTAATGATGTGCAAACCAATGGCATCGCCCTCCTCAAAGGAGGTGTCGGTGGTGCCGGCACTGTTTGCCTCAAAGTTCTCAATGGTGGCGGAGATAGAGATGGCTGTTTTGCCAACCTCGTCCTCATCCACTTGGTCCTTACAAGAGGTCATAAGCACACCCGCTGCAACCAACAGGAGGCTCATAATCTTCATTGTGCTAAAAAATGTCCTTTTCATAGCGTGAGAATATTGTTTTTTGTGATTTTTTCTCTATTTCGAGGCTTTCTTCGTGGTGATGCCGAACACTGCCAGCGCACCGAGCAGCAGCGAAATGCCCGCAATCACGAGCATCACACCCTGACCACTCTGTACTGCGCTACCATTTGCAAGGGTTACCATCTCGCCACCAAAGGTCTTGAAGAGGAAGCCACCCACAAGTGCTGCCACAATCTGGGGCAGGCAGATGGTGCAGTTGAAGAGGCCCAAGTAGGTACCCATTGCCTTACCCGAGAGCGAGTTGGTGAGCATCGCAAAGGGCATAGCCAACATTGCGGCCCAAGCGCAACCAATCAGCAGGAACGACACAAAGAGCAGGTATTGATTGTGGATGAAGAAGGTCGAAATGAAACCTGCGGCACCCAACACAAGGCTCAACGAGTAGCCCACCTTCTCACTACGGAACAAGGGAAGTACAAGGGCCCACAGGATGGAGCCGATGGCCTGCACGGCAAACAGCACACCTGTCCAGTCGCCTGCGCTCTGGAACTCGGCCGACTTGGCATCCACGGTACCCCACACGTTCTCGGCAATGGCACCGGTGGTGTTGTTCCACATATAGAGGAATGCAAACCAGCAGAAGAACTGCACAAGGCCAATCTGCCAGAAAGCTTTGGGAGCGTGTACCAAAAGTTTGAAAATGTTGCTCTTCTCTTTTTTGTCCTCCTCGGCCTCGGGCTGGAGGTTGTGGAATTTGGCATACTCCTCGGGGTTCATCTCCTTCACGGTGGCACCGGTGTAGAGCACACAGAGGATGAGGATGATGGCGCCGATGTAGAACGACCACGTTACCGAAGGGGGAATCATACCCTCGGGTGCGGTGTTCTTGATACCAATCCAAGTGAACAGATAGGGGAAGACATAGCCCACCAGCGAGCCGGCATTGCAGAGCAGGCTCTGGATGGAATAGGCCTTTGTTTTCTGCTCCTCATTGACCATATCGCCCACCATCATCTTGAATGGCTGCATAGCCATATTGATGGATGTGTCGAGCAGCATCAGCATAATGGCACCAAAGCCGAGTGCGGCCTTCACGGTGAGGTTGAAACTACCCGAGTTGGGCAGCAGTGCCATAACGATAACGGCCACAATGGAGCCCACATAGAGGTAGGGTTTGCGGCGACCGAGGCGGCACCAAGTCCTATCGCTGAGCGAGCCAACGATGGGCTGCACAATCATACCCATAAGCGGGGGCAGCACCCAGAAGAAGCTCAACGTGTGCGGGTCGGCACCCAAAGTTGCAAAAATACGGCTAATGTTGGCGCTTTGCAGAGCATAGGCAATCTGCACACCAAAGAACCCGAAACTCAGGTTCCACATCTGTCTGAACGAAAGATTTGGTTTAGTATGTCCCATTGGTTTTGTAAGGTTTTATATTTTGTTAGTTTTGTTTCGGCCCTAAAAAGCTCTGCAATATACTAATTATATATAAATATAAGGTGTAGTTGCACGATTTTGGCAGACGAGCGGGCGATTTAGACTGACGGAGCAAAACAAAATTGGGGCTGAAAATTGCATTTTTCAACAAAAAGCCATACCTTTACAAACCCTAAAACCCTAATTACACAAGAAAGCCTACTTATGAAAAAGAGCCTTGTCATCAAAATGCTGTTGGTGGCTATTTTCACCATCACATCACTCTCTGCGTATGGAAGCGTATATTACAGATACGATGTCGAGTATACTACCGATGTGTATGAGCAACCGTCAAAGAAGTCAAAGGTTATTGGTCGGATAAAAAAAGGCAACAACAGAATTCAGACCGACTACGAAATCGTTCCCGAATATGCTCCTACCGGACACGAGTGGATGAAAATTCCTTTTAATGGAGGTTTTGGGTATGTGGATGGAAATGCCTTGTATTTTGACAGCGTCATCAAGACGGGCGAAGATGCCGACAACTACTTTGTAACGTGGAAGGCAGTGAGTAAAAAGTTGGGCTATTACGACAACTACGACAATTTCACCGAAGAGCAACACGAGGAGATTGGCAAAACAGCGGCGGCCCTACAAGCGATTGCCGTACTCCTGATGCTGATAGCTTTTGCCCTTGTTTATTTCATCAAGAAGGGTAACGTTGGTTGGGTTTCGGCTCTATCTCTGCTGACAATTGCCTCGTTGATTATTGCCGTCCAACAAGTCTACCTCTTCCACACCGATTTTGCGAGTGTCTGGCGCTACGTTTTTGACTGGAGAGGGTGGGATACAATTCTCCCCATTATCGTGGCACTCAGTGCCTATGCATTGATTTATTACACGCTCGGCAACATAAACAAATCCAAAGGAGATAAAATCAAATGGAAGACCGGTATGCTCATTTCGCTGGCAGGGGCGGCGTTGCTCGACTTGGATAGGAGGCTGTGTTGGTATGCAGACACCGAGATTCTGATTGGCACCGCTGTTGCACAATTTTTATTCTGCATATACATTGCAGTAAAATGTAAACCATTCGCAACGTCAATTCCAACAGTAGTTGCGTGGTTAATCATATCTTTTGTATTGCTGCACTTGGGATTCATAATCTGTGGCCTTATCGGCATACTTTCCGGCATCATCGCGTGTTTTGCACTTCTATCACTCCTTGTCATCATCTACAATGCGTTACCGAGGTCGGCCGGATTGTTGGTGGATGCAGCAGGAACCGTCATTGGTCTTTTGAAGCAACGCCTGACGGGTGGATATGTAGACGAAAAAGGAAACAAATATCGTGATGCCGGACGCGGCAAAGTTGTGAAAGAGAAATAGAACACAGAAATTTAGCCGAACCTAAAACCTCACTTAACCACTATGGACGCTAAACTAAAAAAGTGCTCGTGGATTATCCACCCTATGGCACTCGCCCACGCAGTCTCCTCATTCCTGCTCGGACGACTTGGGCTCTCGGATGAGATTTTACTCTCGTTGCTCTCCATATCAACCATCGTTCTGGTATGCTATGTCTATGGGCTCCCACTGGAGGTGTCGGCCGCACTGGCCGCATTGTGCTGCTTTGCAGCCTTCTACCTCGGCACCCTCGGTGGTCGCTGGCTCAACGCCTCCGGCCTACCATTCCTCAACACCTATTCCAGCGAAATAACCACATTTCTCGTTACGGAGGTGATGGGCTGGGCAACGGTTGTCATCGCCAAAAAGCGATAGGCAACCCTCCGCCCCACCACACAAACAACAACACCACAAAAAACTACACCAACGATGCCCAAAGACCTGCGCCGACTCATTGCCGTGATAGTCTCCATTCTGCTGCTGCGAATTGGACTCGTGAGCATCTATCGCTACTTTGAGGAGAGCGGTGGGTTTGAGCTGTTTTTCACCTTCCGCAGCATCTTTCTCGACCCTCTAAACCTGCCCGTAACCCTCTCGCTCACACTGCTTTTGGGCTATGCGGTCAATAACATCAAATGGTGCAACATCCATCTCGCCACACGAATCCTCTCTCGGGTAGTCATTGTACTGCTAAGTTCGGTCGTTGCCACCTCCATTGCTTCGGTCAAAATCGGGTGTGAAGGTTTTGGTGTCGAGTGGTACTCGTTGCTCTTTACGGCCGCCCTCGGCAACATCATCATCCTGCTCGTTTTCTATGTGTGGCTGTGGTTCCGCTCCTCGCGCACCTATGTGTCCAAGGTGATTGCCAAAAACAAGCGCACGCAGTATCAATACGCCCAACTCAAACGACAACTCGACCCCCACTTCCTCTTCAACAGCCTCTCCATCCTCGACTACCTCGTGCAGGAGAAGCAGACCGAAAGGGCCAGCGACTACATCAAAAAACTCGCCAACATCTACCGCTACCTGCTCAAGCAGGAGGATTATGTTACGGTGGAGCTCAACAAAGAACTCGACTTCGTACACCTCTACACCGATGTTATGAGGGAACGATTTTTGGATAGTTTTGAGGTGCGGTTGGACATTAAAGAGGCCGATTTGGGCAAAAAAGTCATCCCCTGTGCGCTCCAGATTTTGGTGGAAAACGCCTTCAAGCACAATGCCGTGGGACCCACCAGCAAACTCGTCATTGAGATTTACAGCGAGGAGGGCCGAGTGGTGGTGCGCAACAACATCAACCCCAAGCACACACCCTCCGACTCCAATGGCGTGGGACTGAAAAACCTGCGCGAACAATACAACGTGTTGGCCGACAAGAGTATTGAGGTCGCCAACGACAACAAACATTTCACCGTAAAAATTCCACTACTATGAGAGTATTGATTATAGAGGACGAGATTCCCTCCCAACTCAACCTAAAACGAGCCCTGAAACAGACAGCCCCCGACTTGGAGGTCATCGGCTGCATTGGGTCGGTTGCCGAGGCTGTGGCGTGGTTTGACTCCAACCCACAGGGTGCAGACCTCATCTTTATGGATGTGCAACTCTCCGATGGGCTCTGCTTCGACATCTTCAAGCAGGCAAAGGTGCAGGGAAAGGTTGTAATCACCACGGCCTACGACAACTACGCCTTGGATGCCTTCCGAGTACACTCGGTGGACTACCTGCTCAAACCCCTTGACGTGGAGGCTCTTCGCCAAGCCATTGAGCACTGTCGTGCGCTCCACGCTCCGGCCACCCCGATAGACTATGCCAAGCTCGCCGAACTCTTTGTGCCGCCCACCCCAAAGGTGCAGTACAAGGAGCGTTTTATGGTCAAACTGGGCGACAAAATCATCCTCATAAGGGTGGAGGATATTGCCTTCTTCTACTCGGAGAACAAGACCTCCCACATCGTTACCACCGAGGGGCGCGAATATGTCATTGACGACTCGCTGGATATGGTCGAGAACAGGGTAAACCCCGAGGTGTTCTTCCGCATCGGTCGCTCGTTCATTGTGTCGCTGGGGTCCATACAACTCGTAACCAAGCACTTCGGCTCGCGCTTGAAGGTGCAACTTAAGGGACAGAAGAGAGACGACCTGTTTGTGTCGCGCTCACGCACCAACGAGTTCCTTGAGTGGCTCGGCGGCGAATAGCAACACTGTATCTTCGGTTACACAATACGGTCCTTCGGATGCAAACTCGTCTGCCCCAAAGGGCCGTTTGTCGTATCAAAACGCCACCTCATCCCATACCCGCACCTCCATTTGAGAAAAAATCCCTACCTTGCGTGGCACACGCAAAAAGTAGCGAATGACCAAATACCAAATCAATATGAAAAAACCTTTCGCACTTGCCCTCGTGGCAGGCATCCTTACAATTATGTCTTGCAACACTCAAAACAACCCAACAGTCGGCGACTTTGCCTCCTACCCCACCTACACAAAAGGGGACCTTGGCCTGACCTACACCCCCAAGGCCTCAACCATCAAACTCTGGGCACCCTCGGCCGACAGTGTTAGGCTCAACATCTACGACCAAGGAGCCGACAGCCCCGCCATTGAGAGCGTTCAGATGGAGCGTGGCGCCAAGGGCACTTGGAAGGCAACCCTCAAAGGCGACCGCAAGGGCCAGTTCTACACCTTCAACGTCTTCACCGAGGGCCGTATGCTGGGTGAGACTCCGGGTGTGTGGAACAAGGCTGTGGGCGTGAACGGCCTGCGTGCCGCCATCATCGACCTTGCCGACACCGACCCCGAGGGTTGGGAGAACGACCAGCGCAAGGAGGTGGAGAACTACACCGACATTGTGATTTATGAGATGCACCACAGGGATTTTTCGATTAGCGAGAATAGTGGCATCACCCACAAGGGAAAATTCCTTGCTCTGACCGAGCAGGGCACCCGCACAGCCGAGGGGCTTGCGAGTGGTATTGACCACCTCAAGGAGTTGGGCATCACCCACGTACACATTCTGCCCTCCTACGACTACGGCTCGATTGACGAGGCCCACTTGGAGCAGGGCAACTACAACTGGGGCTACGACCCGAAGAACTACAACGTGCCCGAGGGAGGCTACTCGACCGACCCCTTCACGCCCGAGGTGCGCATTAGGGAGATGAAGCAGATGGTGCAAGCGCTGCACGAAGCGGGCATTGGCGTGATTATGGACGTGGTGTACAACCACACCTTTGTGAACGATGGGTCGAACTTCTCGCTTACGGTGCCGGGCTACTACTACCGCCAGACCGAGGACGGCGACTATTCCAACGCTTCGGGCTGTGGCAACGAGACTGCCTCGGAGCGTCCGATGGTGCGCCACTACATTGTGGAGTCGGTGAAGTATTGGGCTCGCGAGTTCCACATTGACGGCTTCAGGTTTGACCTTATGGCCATCCACGACATCGAGACGATGAACGCCGTGCGTGCCGAGTTGGACAAGATTAGCACCGACATCTTTGTCTATGGCGAGGGCTGGATGGCGGGTGGGAGCCCACTTGCGGGCGAGTTGCAGGCCTCGAAACATAACGGTAAGAAATTCCCCCGCATTGCTGTGTTCAGCGATGACATTAGGGATGGCCTGAGGGGCGAGTGGATGAACGCCGGCGAGGGCGGCTTTGCCACGGGTAAGGTTGGCGAGAGGCAGAAGGAGAGTATCAAGTTTGGCGTGGTTGGTGCCACGGACCACCCCGAGGTGGACTACTCGAAGGTGAACTACTCTTCGGCTGCCTATGCGAATGACCCTGTGGAGGTTATCAACTACGTGTCGTGCCACGATGACGAGTGCCTGAGGGATAAGATTGCTGCTGTGGCGAAGGACGCCGGTGCCGAGCAGCAGAAACGTATGGACCTGCTGGCCCAGACGGTGGTGCTGACCTCGCAGGGCGTGCCGTTCATCTTCTGCGGCGAGGAACTCTACCGCACGAAACAGGGCATCCGCAACACCTACAATCAACCCGATGAGATAAACCGCATCGACTGGAGCCATAAGAGCACCCACAACGATGTGTTTACCTACTATAAGGAACTTATCCGTATGCGCCGCAGCCACCCTGCATTCCGTATGGCGACCACGGAGCAGGTTGCTGAGAATCTGCACTTTGTGGAGTCGCCCGAGGGGACCGTGGTCTACACTTTGAATGGCGCTGCTGTGGGCGATGAGTGGAGCGAGATTATCGTGGTACTCAACGGCAATAGGGGTGGCGTCAATGTTGCGCTGCCTGCGGGCGAGTGGAACATCGTGTGCGAGGATGCGCAGATGAGGCTTGACGCTCCGAGGCCCTTTGCGGGTGGCGATTTTTGGGTACACGGCACCTCGGCACTGATAGCCTACCGATAGTACCGACCATAGGGCCCTCCGCTTGCGGGGGGCTTTTTTGTTTGTTGGGCTACCGTGGGGCTTTAGGGGCCTTAAGGGCTTTAAGGGCCTTAAGGGCCTTAAATTTCACGTTAAGAAAATGTTAAATTACACCTATTTTGTAAAAAAAAAGTGAAATATGGTGTGAACTACGGAAAAACGATTACCTTTGCGGCCGAAAGGCCGCTCCAAGAGGGCCAAGTTGGTTAGTTAGAACAAGATGACAACAATTTTACATACACAAAACTTATCAAACAAACAGATGAAAAAAACTTATTTGATGCCGGCAATCGAACTCGAGGAGCTGATTGTCGAGAATGGCATTGCCCAGTCGCTGTCTTTTGGCTATGAGGGCATTGCTGGCCAAGAAGGCGACTACATTGAATCTGGTGTAGAACTCTAAAAAACATTGCAGTTATGAAGAAACTTATGAAATCTTTGATGCTTTTTGCAGCAGCTGCAATGGCATTGACCTCGTGCGACAACGAGGGTATGAACGAGGGTATCGAGAGCAACGATACCTACACTATGACCTTCACCGCAGGTGCTCCCGAGAGCCGTACTTCGGTTGCTATCGAGGGCGACAAAGCAAACTTCTCGTGGTGCGAGGATGACGTTGTTGGCTTTGTTCAGTCGGCAGTAGAGGTTGAGAAAGTCAACAAAACGAATAGCAACAGTATCGCTCTTGAGAGTGGTGTAGCGACTTTCACCACCAATTTTGATGCTGTTGCTGATGCAAGCACCTACAACTATGGTGCATTCTACCCCGGCAACAACTGGAAGAGCAACGCTTCGTTTGCAGAGGTAAAGGTGGAGTTGCCCGCAATTCAGACTCTCACCGATGGCTCCTTTGACCACGAGGCAGACCTTTTGATGTCGGAGCCCATTTGGAACGTTGCCGAAGATGCCCACGGTGGCCTCTTGAAGTTTGCTCGTTTGGCAGCCATTGGTAAGATGACTCTCAAGGGCATCAACACCGGCGAGACCATCGAGAGCGTTAAACTGACCTTTGCAGACCACGTTCTTGCAGGCGATGTAACCCTCAACTTTGACGAGGTTACCGCCACCTACGCAACCGTGGGTAGCAACAGCGTTGAGGTTAAGAATGGCAGCTTGGTTGCAAAGGCCGAGAACGAAATCTTCTTCACCTGCTTCCCCGGCGAGTACAGTGGTGCTTACACCATTGAGGTTACCACCACCGAGTCCACCTACATCAAAGAGGGCAACCTCAGCGGCAAACTCGCTTTCACCGCAGGTGATGTAACCGGCTTTGGTGCAACTGTTAATTTCGTAAGCTCTCGCACCAGCAAAACCTTCACCAAGATTACTGCAACCAACTTGGCTGACTACAGTGGTACCTACCTCTTGGTTTACGAGGATGGCAATGTTGCATTTGACGGCTCGCTCACTGATCTTGATGAAACAAACAACACCCAGGCCGTTACGATTGAGAATGATGCAATCACTGCTTCCGTTGACATTGCTTTCACCATTGCAAAGGTTGATGGCGGTTACTCCATCCAGAGCGCAAGTGGCAAGTTTATCGGCCGTAGTGCTAATTCCAATGGTTTGAATACCGCAGATGAATACAATGCAGACTACCTCAACACCATCGTGGACCTCGTTATCAAAGGCAAGGGTGGTAAAGAATTGCGATACAACGCAGCCAATGATCAAAAGCGCTTCCGTTATTTGGGCGACACAATGAAGCCCGTTGCTCTCTACCGTATGGAGGGTACCGGCTCGGATGAGGAGCTTGTAAAGGCTCTTGAGTCTATTGAGGTTAGCGGTGCTAAGACCGCCTTCACCGTTGGCGATGAGTGGGCATTTGGCGGTACCGTTACTGCTAAGTACAACGACTACACCACCGAGGATGTAACTGCAACTGCAACCGTAAACTACAGCGAAGTTAAGTTGAACACCGCCGGCGAGTATACCGTAACCGTAACCTACGAGGACAAATCGACCACTTACACTGTAACCGTAAGCGAGGCTGGTAGCAATATTCCCGCAAGCGAAACCTTTGACTTGTCTACCAACAACACCGAGACAGTCTCCGACTCCGAGATTTCGTGGCTCAGCGACTATGTTGAGATTAAAGATGTTAAAGGCACTGCAGGTACTGCTACCAACAACTACTATGGTGGTGATGGCCAAAACAGGACATCCACTCGTTTCTACAAGAATAGCATTTTGACCATCACCCCCAAAAGTGGTGCAACTATCACCTCTGTAGTATTTACTGCTACCACCGCTAGTTACGCAAGTGCTTTGAGCACCTCGACTTGGACCAATGCATCAGCCAGCGTTTCGGGTACAACTGTAACCGTAACTCCCACCGATGGCGCAACTGCATTTAGTGCAACAATTGGTGCCACTTGTGGATTCACCGAAATCGTAGTAAACTACGAGGGTGGTAACGCAGGTGGCGAGGGTGGCGACACTCCCGTAGTTGAGACTCTTGCAACTCCTACCAATGTTGAGGCTATTGCTGTAGGCAAAGATGTAACCATCGCTTGGGACGAGGTTGCAAATGCAACTTCCTACTATGTAACTTGTGGTACCCAAAACGACACTGTTACCGATTGCACAGCTGATTTCACTATGGATGATTACGGCACCTACGAGATTTCCGTTGTTGCCAAAGCAGATGGCTACAACGACTCCGTTGCTGCTACTACCACCGTTATTACCGAGGATGCCAATGCAGGCGGCGGCGAAGACGGCGAGACTACAAAATACTATGTAAAAGTAACCGAGGCGCCTGCAGACTGGAGTGGCAAGTATCTGATTGTTTGGGATACAGGGGCACACGCAACAGTTTCGGGTAGCGACCTTAAAAAGACAGCAGACGTTACCATTGCTAACAACCAAATCGCATCTTCAGCAACTGTTGATGCAGCTGCTGTAACCGTTGCTGCAACAGCGACTAATTACTCAGTAATGTTGCCCAATGGTAAATACTTGTCACTGAGTGCCAATAGCAATAAAGTTGCAGAGGCTGCAAGTGCATTCGACATCTATTTCAATTATACCACCAACGGTGTTCAGATTTTGGGTAAAGATACTGCTTCGAATGAGAGGGTTGTAACTAAAAACGCTTCTTACTACAGAGCATATAAAACATCGAGTTCGAGTACAAGTGGTTACACACTGCCCACTCTCTATAAACTTGCTGACTGAACTGCATCCGGCGGGGACGCCGGAAATGATAACGAGGGCAGCACGGGCGGCGATGAGCCGTCCGTGGCTCCCACCCTCGGAAAGTCGTGGCTCGAAATGCCCGCAGTGATGGGTGGCTCGGAGGCCGTGATGGAGAGCACAAGCACAAGCAATCTCTTCACTCACACCTTCTACTACGGCTCCGAGACCGACTCCAACCGTAACTACACCGTTTGTTACGACAAGTCGGCACGCACAACCTACTGGGTGGCCTATCCGCTCAACAGTTCGCATTTCGGTAGCGTTAGTAGGACTGACGATTACGAATATGTGCCCAGCGACATCCTCGCACAGGATTGTCAGGTGAACGTCATCGGCTCGTTCTACTCGTACTACATCAGTAGCAACGACAAGGGTACAAACAACTACTCCAAGGGGCACCTCCTGCCTTCGGCTTCTCGTACCAACACCACGACAGCCAATCAGCAGTTGTTCTACTCCGTAAACCTCGTACCACAAATTCAGAGCAACTTCAACAGTGGAGTGTGGAGCACCCTCGAAGGTCACTTGCAAACAAGAGCCAATAGTGAAAACCTCTACATCGTAACCGGCACAATGTGTTCGCAGGTGAACGATGGCAACGGCTCCTTCACGCCCGAAGAAACCTACGATACCAATGGGGTGAACATACCCGCACCAAGGTATTTCTACAAGGTCGTGTTGAAGATTGGTGGTAGCGAAAGCAACCCCACATCCGCAACCGCCATCGGCTTCTGGTACACCAACCAAAGCCACACAGGCGAAAGCTACAACGACACCGAAAAGTTTGTCAAGAGCGTGGACCAAATCGAGGAGTGGACAGGGTTGGATTTCTTCGTGAACCTCCCCAACGACCTCGAAGCCACCGCCGAGGCAATGACCACCCCTTGGTGGTAGTAGGCCGACTGGCCGCCAACAGCGGACAACAAACAAAAAACTCTTGGGTATCTTTTTTAATACCCAAGAGTTTTTTTTGTTGTCGGAGTGGAGTAGGTCCCCCTCTAAGTTAGAGGGGGTGCTGCGTAGCAGCGGGGGCGTCTGTTTCGGGTAGGGCCACTAAGGTCCTTAAAGCCTTTAAGGGCATTAAGGCCCCTAAGGGCAAGGCAGTGCGCTAACCAACAAAAAAACTCTCGGAATATTCCGAGAGTTTTTTTGTTGGCGGTGGTGAGTACGTCTGTCCTAAACGGTCATAATCTCTTTCTCCTTGGCCGCAACAAGTTCATCCAGCTTCTTCGTGTAGCGGTCAATCAGTTTCTGTGCCTCGTTCTCGCCGTCCTTGGCCTCATCCTCAGGCATTCCCTCCTTCTGCGCCTTCTTGAACGCATCCACAGCATCGCGCCTTGCGTTACGGAGGCTCACCTTGGCGGTCTCCTGATAGGTGCGCACCTGCTTAACAAGTTCCTTACGCCTATCCTCCGTCAGTGCAGGGATGTTCAGGCGGATATGCTCGCCATTGTTCGAGGGTGTCAGGCCGATGTTGCTCACCAAGATAGCCTTCTCGATGGGGGCAATCATATTGCGCTCCCAAGGCTGCACAAGGATGGTCTTCGCATCCGGCACCGTAACGCTCGCAACCTGCTCAATGGGGGTGGCCACGCCGTAGTATTCAACCATAATACCCCTCAGTACGTGGGTGCTGGCCTTGCCCGCCCTCACGCCAAGGAGTGCTTCATTCAAGTGGTCAATGGCCTTCTTCATCTTCTCCTCGGCCATCTCCATAATCAACATCGAATCTTCGCTCATAGTCTATTGTAGTCTATTAAATTAGTGTAACATCTGCTCTATCTCCGCCACAAGTCGCACAAAAGCCCTCCTATTGTAGCCGCTCTCGTGGTGGGTGATGGTCCCCTCGGCATTCACCACAATGTTGCGGGGTATCTCCTGCGTGGCAAAAAGGCCATAGATGGCGCGGTCGGTGTCATAGCCCGACACCATATCGTAGCCCTTCTTCGCAAACCAACCCCTCACTGTGGCCAAGTTCTCCTCACGCGCAATGGGGAGCCACACAAAGCCCTCCTCCGACAGTAGGCCACTCAGGGCCCCCTTGTCTATGGCCGAAAACTCCTTGCGGCACGAGGGGCACCAACTCGCCCAAAGGGTGATGAGCACCACCTTGCCACGCAGGTCGGCCGTGGAGATGGTCATCCCATCCGTCATCGGCACCTCAAACGAGGGCACCTTGTCGCCCACGCCCACAAGTGCGTATTCATCGGCCACAACCCCACGCTTCACATCCACGCCCACTGCCCCCACGGGCTCCTGCCCCCACAAGGTGAGTGTGGCGCACAAAAGGGCCAATAGTGTGGTGATGCGCTTCACGGGGAGTGTGCGGTTTAGTCGGAGTCGGTGGGTTAGTTGTGCACAAGGGTGCCGTTTTTCTCGCCCTCAAGCACCTTTTGGAGGTTGCCCTCGGTGTCCATATCGAACACAATGATGGGCAGTTTGTTCTCCTTGCAGAGGGTGAATGCGGTGAGGTCCATAATCTTCAAGCCGCGCGAGTAGACCTCGTCAAAGGTAATCTCGTCAAACTTGGTCGCTGTGGGGTCCTTCTCGGGGTCGGCGGTGTAGACTCCGTCTACGCGGGTGCCCTTCAGGAGCACCTCGGCCTCAATCTCCACACCACGCAGGGCCGAAGCACTGTCGGTGGAGAAATAGGGGTTGGAGGTGCCGCCACCGATGATAACCACATAGCCGGCCTCCAAGTATTCGAGCGCCTTGGCCTTGGAGAAATACTCTCCAATGGGCTCCATACGGATGGATGTGAGCACCTTGGCCTTCACGCCTGCGCTCTCGAGGTGGGAGTGGAGTGCGAGGGAGTTGATGATGGTTGCAAGCATACCCATCTGGTCGCCCTTAACCCTGTCGAAACCTCGGCCCACGCCCTGCAAGCCACGGAAAATGTTGCCACCGCCAATGACGATGCCAATCTGCACACCCTGCTCCACGGCGTATTTAATCTGCTGTGTGTAGCTGTCAAGCACCTCGGTTGAGAGGCCTCGGCCACTCTCACCGGCGAGCGACTCGCCCGAGAGTTTAAGCAATATTCGTTTGTATTTCATAGCCAATTTGTGTTGTTTGTGTTCCATTCGGGCGCACTGCGCCATCTTACGACCACGAATATACAACATTTTTCAGAGATTTCCTACCCTCCCACAACATTTTGTTACATTTCGCCCCCTCGCAAAGGCAAAAAGGAATTCAAAATGCAAAATTCAAAATTCAAAATTGTCCCCCTCTGAGTCCCCCTCCCCTACGAAAGGGGAGGTGGGTGGGGTGGTCGAAATTGTGCTCGGCGGCCCCGCCGAGCAGCCCGAAGGGCGGGGGCGTCTGTTTTGGGTAGGGCCAACTAAGGTCCTTAAAGCCTTTAAGGGCATTAAGGGCATTAAGGCCCCTTAGGGCAGACGGTAGACAGCGCCTTTGGCGCAGAAGAGCGGCAGATGCCAGCCGCCAGCCTACAGCAGTCGTGGCAAGGCGCAGGCGTTGCCTGTAATTCTCAATTCTCAATTTTCAATTCTCAATTTTAATCGGTATCTTTGTGGTATAGATTGTTTATGAACGTGGAAAAACCGACCTACAAATATCTCGACCGAGTTAATTCTCCGGCCGACCTCAAAGCGCTCAAAGTGGGCGAACTGGGGGAGTATTGCGCCGAGGTGAGGGATTGGATTGTGCGCTGCTGTGCGGACAACCCGGGCCACCTCTCTTCGAGCCTTGGTGCCGTGGAGATTGCTGTGGCGGTACACTATGTGTTTGATTTTCCACAAGATAGCGTGGTGTGGGATGTTGGCCACCAAGCCTATGCCCACAAGATTATCACCGGTCGCCGTGAGGCCTTTGCCACCCAGCGCACACGTGGGGGCATTGCCGGTTTTCCGCGTATGAGCGAGGGCGACTCGTTTGGTGCGGGCCACTCCTCGGTGTCGATTTCGGCCGCCTTTGGTATGGCCGAGGCCGCACGCATCAAGGGCGAGGAGAGCAATGTGATTGCCGTGATTGGCGATGGAGCACTCACAGGTGGGCTTGCCTTTGAGGGGCTGAACAACGCAGGAGCGAGCAATAGCGACCTGCTGGTTATCCTCAACGACAACCGCCAGAGCATCGACACCAACGTGGGCGCACTGCGTAAGCACCTGCTGCGCATCACCTCCTCGCACAAGTACAACCGTATGAAACGCCACTTGTGGAACGGTTTGAGCCTCACTCCCCGCCTGCGCCGAATGGTGCAACTCGTGGGCCACGGGCTCAAGCGCGGGCTGCTGCACCAGAGTAACCTCTTTGAGAGCCTCAATATGCGCTACTTTGGCCCCACCAACGGACACGATGTTGTGGGCCTCGTGGATGTGCTTGCCCACCTGAAGGATATTCGTGGGCCTAAGTTGCTCCACGTGATGACCATCAAGGGCAAGGGCTACGAGCCGGCCGAGCGTGGCGATGCGGCCGTGTGGCACTCCCCGGGCAGGTTTGATGTGGCCACAGGGCAGAGGGAGCCTTCGGGCGAGGGCCCTGCCAAGTACCAATACGTCTTTGGACGTGCGCTGTTGGAGTTGGCGAAGGCTGACGAGAGGGTTGTGGGCATCACACCCGCTATGGCCACGGGATGCTCAATGAACATACTGCAAAAGGAGATGCCGGAGCGTTGCTTCGATGTGGGCATTGCAGAGGGCCACGCCGTAACCTTCTCGGCGGGCTTGGCCGCAAAGGGTATGATACCCTTCTGCAACATCTACTCCTCGTTTATGCAACGAGCCTACGATAATGTCATCCACGATGTTGCACTGCAAAACCTCCACGTTGTGATGTGCCTCGACAGGGCAGGCATTGTGGGCGAGGACGGAGCCACCCACCACGGCGAGTTCGACTTGGCCTACTTCCGCCCCATCCCCAACCTGCGCATTGCTGCTCCTCGCAACGAACAGGAGCTGAGGGACTTGATGTACACCGCCTACCGTGGCGAGGGCCCCTTTGTCATTCGCTACCCGCGCGGACGTGCTGCGGGCGTGGGCGAGGGCCCGATGAAGGAGTTGCCCATTGGCGTGGGCGAGGTGCTCCACGAGGGCGAGGGTGTTGCCCTGCTGACGTGGGGCCACACTGCGCTGGATGGCTCCAAGGCTGTGGAGAGGGCAGCGAAGGAGGGCGTGAGCGTGTTGCACGTGGATATGAGGTGGGCCAAACCTCTGGACGAGAAGATTCTGCACCGTGTGGGCAGCAAGTTTGGGAAGGTTGTTACCGTTGAAGACGGAGTTGTGGGCGGAGGCGTTGGCAGCGCAGTGCTGGAATGGTTTGCCGACCACGGCTACAACCCAATGGTGGTGCGCTTGGGCATTGGCGATGAGTTTGTGGAGCACGGCACGGTGCCCGAACTCAAGTCGCTCTGCGGCTACGATGCGGAGGGCATTTTCCGCGCCTTGGTGGAGTAGCCCCACCCTATTACCACACACCGCACAGTAATAACAAAAGGGTTTGGAGACATCTCCAAACCCTTTTTTGTCTTGATACTCTTGAGGGGACTAAAATGCCCACTCTGCACGAAGAACTACATTTCCAAAAGGCTCCGGCTCAATTTCACCCCTTTCATCAATGAGGTTTCTAAGCCAAAACTGCCCATCCACAGCCATCGAAAATCGGCCAATGGCAATACCAAATGCAGGCGCGAGGTAAACTCCATCCAAACCTTTTTGAGTCAGGTTGTATGTGGTACCAATCTTTGCATTGAAGTAAGGGGAGAACTTGCTCCTGAACCAATAGAGGCGAGCATTGAAGTAGATAGGTAAAACTCTATTTACATCAGCTTTCATCCTAGAACTGTAATGTCCATTGCATTCACCATGGTCCATCAATCCATAGCAATAACCATCATAATAATATCCATCTTGACCACAATATAGTTCTCCTTCTTCGTGTGCAAATGTTGTCAAACCGATACCACCACCAATAAGCCAGTGAGGTGTCTTTTGCCAACCAATGATTACATCTCCCGCTGGGTAAACCGGATAAAATCCCTCTGGAAAAACCAATCCTCCCGACACAAGAACTTTCACCTTGGGACTGCGATAGGGATGGGCCCTACGCCACTCGCGCTCGGCTTTCTTCTCTGCGGCAATGCGCTCCCTCTCGGCTTGTTTTTCTGCGGCAATGCGCTCCCTCTCGGCTTGTTTTTCAGCAGCGATGCGTGCTTTTTCCTCGGCGGCACGCTCTTTCGCATCGGCCTTTGCTTTGGCCAAGGCAGCCTTTTCGGACTCCCTACGTACCCTCTCGGCCTCACGGCGCACTCTTTCGGCCTCCCTCTCGGCGGCAAGGCGAGCCTTCTCTTCGGCCCTTGCTTTGGCTAATGCCTCCCTCTCGGCTGCGATGCGCTCCTTCTCGGCTTGGATGGCCTCGGTAATTTGGGCGGTGTTGTCGTTCTCAACCACAGGCTCCTCCACAATAAACAATTGTTTGGCCAACTCCTCGCCACCCTTGCGAATACCCTTGGCATTTGGAGCGATTTGGGTGTCCACACTCGAATCAATCTTGCCGGTGGTAACATCCACCAACTTGGCTACCAACAACATAGTGTAGTCGTCTACCATAACAGCCTCGGTGATGAGCACATAGTCGCAACCGGACATTTCGCCCAGTTTCTTGATTTGCTCGTCATTGACAACACCGGTGCGTTGGAAATCGTGTTCGCCAAAGATGGCCGCCATATCCACTCGGTCGTAGGCTTCATAACCCGGGGTTTGGGTGATGGCGGCAGTAAGGCTGGAGCGAAGTTGCAGTTTCACACCATAGGAGACAATGCCCTCGCGGTCCACAACCTCCAAAATCGCCACCTTCTTCACGCCCTCGCCCTGCGCCAAGGCAGGCAACACAAGCAGACAGGTCAAAAGAATAGTCAATAATCTCTTCATCTTTTTCTTTGTTTGGTTTAGTTAATATATGTTTTGATTGTTTGCAAAATCTTGCTCTTCAATTCATCGTAGGCCGTGCGGGCCGCTTCGGTGTAGCCCACGGTGTGGGAGCCCTTGGCGGTAACCTCATCGGCACAAACCACTTGGCCCGTTTTGCAGTTGGTGATGGTGATGACCGCATCCGCATAGGAGGTGTAGAGCGACATTCCGCCCATATTGCGCACCTGCTGTTGGCGGGCACCGGCCACAATCTCCACGCTCCAGTCGGCCCCATCCGCCGAGGCCACAAAGTTGCAACCCTCGGCCGACAAGCCGCCCTTAATTTTGGCTCCAAAGCCCACTTGTGGGGAGCCAAAAAGGTCGGCACTGCACACAAGGTGGATGGTTTGGCCGTGGCGGCTCTCTTTCAGCCCCTGCTCCACCGTAAGGCGCAGGGCAGCACCACGCCCCGACAAGCGGCCAACAAGTGCCCCATCCAGTCCGAACAGCGACAAGCGGGAAAGGTACTTGTCTGCCTCCTTGAGCAGGCTCTGCGCCTGTTCAAACTCTACCACGGCTCGTTTGTCGTAGCCCGTGGCGGCATACTCCTCGGCCATCTTCACTCGGCCCTCAACCTTGCTGAACAGTTGTCGCACCTCATTGAGGTAGTGTCCACACGCCGCCTGTTTGTCTATCCAAGCAATGGCCACGCCCTCGCCCGTGGTGCGGTCGTAGCGGACATCGCTCTGCACAAGTTGCAGGTCTACGTTGGTGGAGAGTGTGGAGGTCGCTTGGTAGGCCGTGTGGGTGTGTCCGTTGTGTGCCTCCTTGTTGGTGGTGCTCACGCCACTCACCTGCACCTCAATCTGGCGAGCCAAGCCCACAATGGCCGACTGGCGAAGGTTCTCGCAGAAAAGACTCTCCGAGCCACTCTTGCTGTTGTGGTCGGTGCGCACCTCGTGAAGGTATTGTGCACGATTGGAGTACTTCAACCACTCGGCAGGTAGCGACTGGGCGCACAAGGGCACCACGCACCACAAGCACAACAGCCATAAGATTTGGCGTTTCATACTCTTCTTGCTCTTTGGGGTGATATGAAAAGGGGACTAATTACCCTTGGCGGCCGAAAGAATGGCCTGATTTATCTCAACAAACTCCTTCAACTCCGACTCGGTGAGGTTGTTGGGGCGGAACTCGCCGGCGTTGGCCAGCAGCGAGTTGAACTTGTCGCCACGGATGCCCACCTTTGCGGTTACGGAGTACATACGCGTTGCGGGGTTATACTCCACGGTGGCGGTGCCAAAAGGCTCGCAACCTTTGGTGAGCGAAGAACTAACCTGCTCCCAGTGCGACCTCAAAGCAATTTGCACGGCACCATTGTTCTGCAATGCACCACGCTCCGACTCGGCCCTAACGGCATTGTTCAACACACGAGAAATGGTCGCATAGGCCTCGCCCTGCGCCATCTCCAAGGCAATCTGCTTGTTGTCGGCCGTGGCTGTGCCTGCATACCATTTATAGGGGCGTTTGATGATTTGAGCGCCATCATCACTCAACGATTCAACCATCTCGATACCCTGCATTTTCACCTCCTCGACAACGACTTTCTCGCCCTCAAGGTTGGTTGCTCCATAGCGGCTGATGGTGGTGGTTGCTGTGGGTTTGGTCGTGCCACACGAAGCAAGGAGTGCAGCGCAAGCAATGAAAGAAAACAGCTTCTTCATAATACAAATAGGGTTTTACGCAAAAAACCGTAGCAACTCCTCCTATGGTCAAACTCTTTCTATTAAAACAAGAAAGTGTGGAGCTGATTAGTTTATCTTTCGGAGGTTCTGGAATACCTTGCACAAATAAACAATACCCCACACTCGTATTGAATGCAGGGTACAGAACACCCCGAATTAAGCAATACGAAGTGACGAGCGTGTTGTTTCCCTTGTGCAATGAAATTTTCCAGATTTCCGAAAGGGTGAAACTAATACACTTTCATCAAAAAAATATGTACACCACGATAAGGTGGTCCGCAAAGTTAATGATTTTTATTTACAAAACACTCCTTTGGGCACAAAAAAGGGTGCGCACCCCATCGGCACACACCCTTCTATATATAAATAGGTAAATTCTCTACTCTCTCCCCCCTCTATCCGAGTTTGGAGCCGTAGGCCAAGTCGCCCGCATCGCCCAAGCCGGGGATGATGTAGCTCTGGGCCGTCAGTTCGGCATCCACCGAAGCACACCAAATGTGGGTGCCGTGGGGAAGATGTTTGGTCGCATACTCAACACCCTCCTCGCTCGCAATGACCGCAGCCACGTGCAGTTCCTTGGGGGTCCCTCCCTTCGCAACAAGGGCCTCATAGGAGTAGACCAGCGAGGTACCAGTGGCCAACATCGGGTCCACAAGCAGCAGCACCTTGCCCTCCAACTCGCCACACGAAATGTACTCCACCTTAACCTCAAAGGAGCCATCTTTGTGGTGTTTGCGGTAGGCCGACACAAAAGCGTTGTTGGCATTATCAAAGTAGTTCAAAAATCCCTGATGGAAAGGCAAGCCCGCACGCAAAATCGTGGCCAGCACAACCTCGTCATTGCACAGCATAACCTCAGCCTCACCCAGAGGTGTCTCCACAATGCGGGGCGAATAGTCCAGAGTGCGGCTTATCTCATAGGCGCAAATCTCCGCAATCCTCTCAAGGTTGCGGCGAAAACGCATACTGTCCTTCTGCACGTTCACATCGCGCAACTCGGCCAAAAACTTGTTGAGAACAGAACTCTCTTTGTCCAAAATGTGTACCATATACCTTTGTGTTTGAGTTGTTTAGTGTCGCTTTCGTGCTTTAACTCCGCCCCCCCAACGTCTAATAGAGGAAGTTGTTGAACGGATACCTGCCGGCGTGTATCTCCCTGACCATACCGTAGAGGTCCGAGCGGAATTTGTCTATGTTTGCCTTGTTCAGTGCCGAGATGAAGATGCAGGGAGTGTTGGCCTTCGCTATCCAACTGCGCTGCAACTCCTCCAACGAGATGTTCTCCCTCGTGGCCGGAGTGAGGTCGTCTTCCTCCTTCGGAGTCCAAGTGTAGGCGTCAATCTTGTTGAAGACCAAAAATACCGGCTTATCGCTCGCACCGATGTCCGCCAAGGTCTGCTTCACCACGTTGATGTGGTCCTCAAAGGCGGGGTGCGAAATGTCCACAACGTGAATAAGCAGGTCGGCCTCCCTAACCTCGTCAAGTGTCGATTTGAATGCCTCCACAAGTTGGGTGGGTAGTTTGCGGATGAAGCCCACGGTGTCCGACATCAAAAACGGAAGGTTGTCAAAAACCACCTTACGCACCGTGGTGTCGAGCGTGGCAAAGAGTTTGTTCTCGGCAAACACATCGCTCTTACTGATGAGGTTCATCAGCGTGGACTTACCCACGTTGGTGTATCCCACCAGCGCAACCCTCACCATCGCCCCTCGATTGCTGCGCTGCACTGCCATCTGGCGGTCAATCTTCTTGAGCTCCTCCTTGAGTTTGGAGATGTTGTTGCGCACCACCCTTCGGTCGGTCTCAATCTCCCTCTCACCGGCACCACCACGGGTACCCGTGCCACCCCTCTGGCGTTCCAAGTGGGTCCACATACCCGTCAGTCGGGGCAACATATACTCATACTGCGCCAATTTCACCTGCGTCTTGGCATAGGCCGTGCGGGCCCTCTGCACAAAGATGTCCAGAATGAGGCGTGTGCGGTCGGAAATACGGCGGCCGATGGCCTTCTCAATGTTGCGCGTCTGCGAAGGCGAGAGTTCGTCATCAAAGATAACCACATCTATCTCGTTCTCCTCACACCAAGCACCAATCTCCTCCAACTTACCCGGGCCCACAAAGTAGCGGCTGTCGGGCGTGGGGAGTTTCTGCACAAAGCGGTGGGCGGTAACAATGTGGGCAGTCTCGGCGAGAAATTCCAACTCGTCAAGATACTCCTCCACCTGCGCCATAGGTTGCCTATCGCGGCACACAGCCACCAACACGGCCCTCTCGTAGTCGCACTCCGTCTTATTTACCACTTTCTCCTTCTCTGCTGCCATACAACTCTTCGCCGGCCCCAAAATGATTATCTGAAAAAAAGGGGAACTTTTTACAAATAGTCCCCCTCCTAAATTTGTCTATTTTCCTACGTGTCCGAAACCGACCACTACTGCAAACGGCAGTCGATAGGCAGGATGTAGCGCACCCTCACCACAGCATCACGCTGACGACCGGGGGTCCACTTGGGCGATTTCATCAGCACGCGGCGAACCTCGTCCTCGTACACACGGTCGGGCGACTGCAAGAACTCAATGCTCGACAAGCGGCCGTCTTTCTCAATCACGAACTGAACAACCACCTTACCCTGAATACCGTTCTCGGCAGCAATTGCGGGAATCTTGAACTCCTGTGCAACCCACATACGGAAGGTGTTCAGGTCGCCACCCATAAACGAAGGCATCACCTCTACCTTAATAAATGCAGCCTCCTCAACAATCTCCTCGGGAGCAACCTCAATCTCCTCCACAACGATTTCCTCCTCGGTGAACTCGGCGAAGTCAAACTCGGTCTCAATCTTGGTGTCGTTCTTCACAACCTTGATGAAGTCGCTAATGAGCTGCACGGCCTGCTTAACGGGAGCCTGAGTTTTGGGCTCCTCGGGCTTGGTGATGTCCACAAGGTCCATCTCTACCTCGGGTCCGCTAACCTCGATAATCTCGATACTCTTCTTCGACTGGCCAAGGCTGAAAGCAACCACACAAAGGGCCAATGCAAAGATTAAACCAATCTCCAAGAAGATACCCTTCTTGTTCTGAAGGTCTACATTAGGGTTCTTTTTTACTTCCATTATTTTAATGTATTTAATTGTTTATCAAACCATTGCGCCGAGCCAAAGGCACAAAATCGCCCCTTTAACCCAATTTTGTACCTACAAATATATGAAGAAAAAACGAAATAAAAGTGATTTCTCTCTTTTTATTCAAAAAAATTCGCTTATCTTTGCATCGCAGATGGGGGATTAGCTCAGTTGGCTAGAGCGCTTGCATGGCATGCAAGAGGTCACGGGTTCGACTCCCGTATTCTCCACAAAACAAGGCGACCGAATACCTCGGTCGCTTTTTTTGTTTTGTGGAGAATCGTGTGTTACCCACAGCAAACCACTTTTTACGGCTGTCCGAAGTTCCCGATTTAAGAATGGTGTATAATTCCTTAATCAGCCCCTCTGTTAGTCGTTCTTCGGCTCTGTCAATAATAAGGTCTATTCAGCAGAAGTGGTTGGTGGTCTCAACAATGTCATCCACACAAATACTCTTACCCTCTATGCCGATGGTGTTCGTTTCAAAAATATAGCGAGTCTGGTCGTGAGTGAGGAGTGGAGAGAAAAGGCATAACCCTCGACTTCTTTCTCTTCCTTTCGGGCAAGACCGCATCTTTGGGAATACTCCAACTTTTACCCACAAGCAGCCCCTTCAATCTTACCTACGGCACAATAGTTTCGTGCAGTGCGTTCCGAAATACCAAACTTTTTGGCAAATTTTGCAACAGATATATACCTCATAAAACTCTCTATCGGCAAGTTTCACTTTCAAATCTGCTGCAAATACGGTTATTTCTTGCCGATATCGGCAACTTACACAAAAGACAAATGTTGTTATTACAAAACAAAAAGCCCTCACCGAAGCGAGGGCGTAGGTACAATGACCTTCGGCATATAGCCTTATTGTGGTAAGATGTAGAAACTCTTACAGCACAAAGATAGAGATTCTCTAACTAAATTTCAAATTATTTTGTAACTTTGTTTGCGTAACTAATCCCCTTGCTACTATGACCAAAATTTTAGGACTCGACTTGGGTACCAACTCCATTGGTTGGGCACTCACGGAACAAACCAATGATACTTTTACTCTCCTTGACAAAGGTGTGGATATTTCCCAAGAAGGAGTTAATCGCACCAAGTCGGGCGAAGAACCGATGGTGAAGAACCGCACCGATGCTCGTGCCCTACGCCGCCATTATTTTCGCCGCAGACTACGCAAAATCGAGTTGCTGAAAGTGTTGGTCGAAAACGATATGTGCCCCTATCTTTCTCCAGAAGAGTTGAAGGGATGGCGGTATGAGAAACACTATCCCACAAGCGAGGAGTTTTTGGCCTGGCAGCGCACGGATGACAACGCCAACAAAAACCCCTACCACGACCGCCACATCGCTCTTACCGAGGAACTCGACTTGACCATTAGGGCGAATCGCCATCTGCTCGGTCGTGCGCTCTATCATTTGGCACAGCGCCGCGGTTTTTTGTCCAACCGCAAAGACCAATCTTCAGACGATGATGGCAAGGTTAAGGGAGGCATTAGTGAACTTACAAAAGATATGGAGAAGGCGGGATGTGAATACCTTGGCGATTACTTCTACCATCTTTACCATAGTGGGGACAATATTCGTGCTCGCTATACTGGGCGCAAAGAACACTATTTGGTAGAGTTTGATGCAATATGTCAGAAGCAGCGACTTTCCGAAGAGTTGAAAAAAGCTTTGTATCGTGCCATATTCTTCCAGCGCCCACTCAAGTCGCAGAAGGGGTTGGTCGGTGGTTGTACCTTCGAAAAGGGTAAGACCCGTTGTCCCATTTCGCATCCTCGATTTGAGGAGTTTAGAATGTGGTCATTCATCAATAACATCAAGGTAAAAACCCCTTATGGCGAAGAACTGAGGGAACTTTTGCCAGAAGAAGTGCAACTGATAGAGCCTCTCTTCTACCGCAAAACCAAGGAGCATTTTGATTTTGAGGATATTGCCAAGAAGATTTCTGGTGGCAAGAAGGGAAGTTACGCACACATATCAGATAAGATGGATGCGGCCTATAAGTTCAACATCAAAATGTCGCACACAGTATCGGGCAGTCCGGTTACCGCCTCTTTGCGCAGCATTTTTGGAGAGGATTGGCTCTCGACAATATGTAGCCTCTATATAAAAGGGGATAATAAGACCCCAGAGCAAATAGTAAATGATGTATGGCACGTTTTGTTTTCGTTTGATGACGAAGACAAGTTGAGCGAGTGGGCAAAAACCAATCTACAATTAACCGAGGAGCAGGCCAAAGACTTTGTGAAGATTCCCATCAAGCAAGGCTATGCTTCATTGAGCCTTTGTGCTATCAATAGGATATTACCTTGGTTGCGGGAGGGTTACCGCTATGACGAGGCGGTATTTCTTGCCAATCTGGACAAAGTCGTTCCTTCCGAAGTGTGGAGTAATCCCATCAAACGCAGTCAGATTGTGAAGAGGGTGGCAGAGGCGGTTGCAAACTTTGCCTCCACGAAGGCGGGTGAAACCAAAGAAGATGCCATCTACTCTACCCTGCTGGATTGTGGTCTCTATGGTGATGAACTGAGGATGGATAGGCTCTATCACCCCTCAAAGGTTGAGTCGTATAAAGATGTACTGCCCAATGCCGATGGGCTCGTTTTGCTGGGCTCGCCTCGCACCTCATCGGTGCGTAATCCTATGGCTATGCGTGCTCTGTTCCGCCTGCGCGCATTGGTCAATCAGTTGCTCAAAGAGGGAAAAATTGACACCAAGACCAAGATAAATATAGAGTTTGCTCGTGGTCTGAATGATGCCAATATGCGTGCCGCCATTGAGCGCTATCAACGCGAGAATGAGAAGTTGCACCAAGGCTATGCAGAGGAGGTTCGCAAGCAATATAAAGCCGAAACGGGTGCAGACATAGAGCCGAGTGAGGATGACATCTTGAAATATCAGTTGTGGGTTGAACAGAAAACAATCTGCCTCTATACGGGTGAGTCAATTGCCATCTCGGAGTTTATTGGTGCAGCACCCAAATACGACATTGAGCACACGGTGCCTCGTTCGCGTGGTGGCGACAATTCGCAGGCGAATAAAACCTTATGCCAGAGCGATTTCAATCGCCGTATCAAATGCGAAAAATTACCCAGTGAACTCTCTTCCCACGCCGAGGTGATGGCTCGCATAGAGTCTCTCGGTTGGGATAAAGAAATAGAGAAATTGGAGAAGCAGATTGAGGGATGTACGCGCTCGGTTAAGAGTGCTACCACAAAGGAGGCAAAAGACAAAGCCATCCAAAATCGCCACTACTATCGTATGAGACTCAACTATCTGCACGATAAACTCCAGCGCTTCAAAATGACCGAGGTACCCGATGGGTTCAGCAAACGTCAGGGGGTGGATATTGGCATCATTGGTAAGTATGCCAAAATGTACCTCGAAACTGTATTTGATAGGGTGTTTACTGTTAAGGGTGCAACCACTGCAGACTTCCGCAAGATGTGGGGATTGCAGGAGGAGTACACCAAGAAAGAGCGCACAAATCACGTTCACCACTGCATTGATGCCATAACTATTGCTTGTATTGATGCTGGCACCTACGCCAAGTGGGCGCAATTTCAGCGAGATACTGAGCGTTACTATTGGCACCGCGACCTGCGCCCCGTTGTGGAGAAGCCGTGGCCTACTTTCACCGAGGATGTGAAAGCTGTGGCAGATGAGTTGCTCATCTCGCACCACACAGCCAACAATCTTCCCAAACACAGCAAAAAGGCTATGCGTGTAAGAGGTCGCATACAACGCAACGAGGCAGGCAAAATTAAATATATACAAGGCGACACCGCTCGCGGAGTGTTGCACCAGCAGACTTTCTATGGCGCAATCAAACGCAACGAAGAAATTAAGTATGTAGTTCGCAAAGAATTGTCGGCCTTGAAGGATGAAAAGGAGGTGGATAGAATTGTTGATGATGCTGTGCGCGAATGTGTCAAGGTGGCCATTGCTGCCGAAGGATTCAAGGAGGCAATGAGTAAGCCTATCCTATTTAATGCCTCGAAGGGTGTATATATTAAAAAGGTAAGGATTTATGCTTCGAGTGTCACCTCGCCCATACACCTCAAGCCCCATCGCGACCTCTCGCGCCACGAACACAAACAACACTACCACGTTGCCAACGATAGCAACTATTGTATGGCAATCTACGAAGGCGAGGTAAAGGGCAAGACCAAGCGCACTTTTGAGTTGGTCAACAACCTCGATGCGGCTCTCTTCTACAATGACAAGAGCCCCAACGAGAGCCTCGTGCCTCAAATTAAGGATGGCCTACCCCTGAAATATATCCTCCGCGCGGGTACTATGGTGCTCTTCTACGAAACCTCTCCCGAGGAGTTCTATGAGTGCACCAAAGCCGACCTTGTGAAGAGGTTGTATAAGGTGACGGGAATGGCGGCTGACGGTCGAGTTAAATTTACATACCACCAAGAAGCTCGAGATGATAAATCTATAAGTGCTGAATGTGGTATGGGAATTTCTCAAATTAACTTAATGACTCCTGTTGCTCGTTTACGATTAAGTATTGGAAATATGAATATGATTGTCGAGGGATATGATTTCGAACTGACAGTAACGGGCGAGATTAAGTTCAAACATAAATTCTAATCGCTATGCTCAAAATAACTCTTTTCTTCTCCACGCCCCTTGATTTGAGCCTGAGGAACAACCAACTCGTTGTCTCTACCCGACAAATGCCCGAGGTGAAAAATAGTGTCCCCATTGAGGACATCGGTTTTGTCATGCTTGAGAATCAGCAGATTAACATCACACTGCCATTACTCAATGCCCTCTCGGACAACAACGCAGCGGTAGTCATCTGTGGCGACAATTTTATGCCCAGTGCAATGCTCCTCAATCTCGATAGCAACACCACACAGGGCGAGGTATATAGGTCGCAAATCGAAGCGAGCGAGCCCCTCAAAAAGGGACTATGGAAGCAGGTTGTGGAAGCAAAAATACGCAATCAAGCAGCCCTACTCAACAAGTTGGACAAGGATGGTGACAAACTAAAACCATACTATTCAAATGTAAAAAGTGGCGATAGCGACAATCGCGAGGGCATTGCCGCCAAAGTCTATTGGAACGAGCTCTTTGGCGAGGATTTCATCCGCTCACGCGAAGGCTCTTCGCCCAACAATTTGCTCAACTATGGCTACACTCTGTTGCGTGCAGCTGTGGCCCGTGCACTGATGGGCTCGGGATTGTTCCCTGCTTTCGGAATTTTCCACCGCAATCGCTACAATGCCTTCCCTTTGGCGGATGACATTATGGAGCCCTACCGCCCATTTGTGGATGAGATAGTCTTCGACCTCTACGCAAATGGAGAACGAGAACTTACCAAGCAGGTGAAAGCCGACCTCATACACCTGCTCTATACCGACACCCGCTTTGGCAAACTTTTGCGCCCACTGGAAGTGGGGCTTACTTTTACAACGGCCTCACTTGCAAAGTGTTTTGCGGGAGAAGTGAAAAAGTTGTCATACCCACTACTGGAGTAGATTATGTCTGACATTCGCCTAAATGCTTATCATATTATGTGGTTGTTTGTATTTTTCGACCTGCCAACCAACACGAAAAAGGAACGCAAAGATGCCACCCAATTTCGCAAGGCATTGGAGAAAGATGGTTTTTCGATGATGCAATACTCGGTTTATGTACGCCACTGTCCATCGAGGGAAAATATGAATGTCCACATAGCCAGAGTAAGAGCCTCTATGCCACCATCGGGACAAATTAGTATTTTGAACATAACCGATAAGCAGTATGGCGAGATACAAAACTTTTGGGGAAAAGTTGAGCGAGCAAAACTCACAACACCCCAACAGTTGGAATTTTTTTAGTATATTTGCATTGGTAAGATAAAAAAATATTGCATCAAATCCACTTCGCAGGCAACCCGGAGCCCATTTTGTACGCCTCTGTACGGCCGTAACTTCTTGGGAATTACCGAGTAAATCCACCGGCGTTGTGGTTTGATGTAGAAACAATATAAGGAACAACTTTGCGTTGGTGCTCGCTGCATTGGGTATGGTTGTGGTTTGATGTAGAAACAATATAAGGAACAACCTTATCCCGTATTTTTGTATAATGGTGTTGTTGTGGTTTGATGTAGAAACAATATAAGGAACAACTATACAAAATAAAATGACTAAATACATCAGTTGTGGTTTGATGTAGAAACAATATAAGGAACAACTGTTGCATTTTCGCTAATACAAAAACAACTGTTGTGGTTTGATGTAGAAACAATATAAGGAACAACGTAATAGACCATTTGCACTCTGCCAACTCTGTTGTGGTTTGATGTAGAAACAATATAAGGAACAACGAGGAGGTCGGAATAGTAGCCCACAGATGTGTTGTGGTTTGATGTAGAAACAATATAAGGAACAACCGAAGTCTTGCAGGGTTTCGCCTATGGTGGTTGTGGTTTGATGTAGAAACAATATAAGGAACAACGGACGACAAACCAAAATCAAACAAACTGGAGTTGTGGTTTGATGTAGAAACAATATAAGGAACAACATCATAACGATTGCTAAAAGAAACATCAGAGTTGTGGTTGGATGTAGAAACAATATAAGGAACAACGAGTCGGTATCGCCCCACCAAGCCTACGTAGTTGTGATTTGACGTAGAAACAATACAAGGGTAAGAAAATTGTCCTGAGGGCTTATAGGGCCTAGAAGGCCCAATAGACATAGCAGGCCCAGAGGGCTCAGAGGGTTCAGAGGGCCCACAAGCCCCACAAGCCCCACAAGACTCAGTCGTTCCAGCAGGCCCACAAACAAAACACCCCGCTCGACCTTGAATGGTCGGGCGGGGTGTTGATTACAATAGGGTTCTCACTCTCTCCTATTTCTCCGGGTAGAGGGTGTGGGCGATACCCCACTCCAAGCCTCGCAGTTCGGCCAAGCCACGCAGGCGGCCATAGAGCGAGTAGCCGGGGTTCGATTTCTTATTCAGGTCATCGCACATCTGGTGGCCGTGGTCGGGGCGCACGGGGATGCTACGCTCATATTTCTGCTCAATCTCAAGCAGAGCCTTCATCATCTCGTACATCGGCACGTTGCCCTCCAAGTGGTTAGCCTCGTAGAAGTCGCCCAACTCGTTGCGCTGGGTACTACGCAGGTGGACAAAGCCGACCCTCTCGCCAAACTCCCTCATCATTGCAGGGCAGTCGTTGTCGCCACGCACACCAAACGAGCCTGTGCACAAGCACAAGCCATTTGACATATTGGGCACCGCAGCAATCAGTTTGCGGAAGTCCTCGGCGGTCGAGAGGATGCGGGGCAAGCCAAGAATTGAGTATGGGGGGTCATCGGGGTGGATAACCATCTGGCTGCCAACCTCATCGCACACGGGGCAAACCTCGCTCAGGAAGTAAACAAGGTTGGAGCGCAGTTTCTCGGCATCAATGTCGGCATAGCGGTTAAGTTCGGCACGGAATTGCTCCAAAGTAAAGCTCTCTTCCGAGCCGGGGAGGCCTGCAATCATATTGCGCACAAGGAGTTCCTTGTCGGCCTCGGTCATCTCCTCATAGCGAGCCTTAGCGCGTGCAATCTCCTCCTCGGTGTAGTCGGCCTCGGCACCCTCGCGGCACAAGATGAAGAGGTCAAAAGCCATAAAGGCGGCCTTCTCAAACCTCAACGCACGGCTACCATCGGGCAGCTCATAGAAGAGGTTGGTGCGGGTCCAGTCGAGCACGGGCATAAAGTTGTAGGTGATGCAGTGGATGCCACACTCGGCCAAGTTACGGATGCTCTGTTTGTAGTTGTCGATATACTTCTGGAAGTCGCCGGTCTGGGTTTTGATGTGCTCGTGAACGGGCACGCTCTCAACAACGCTCCAAGTGAGGCCCGCAGCCGAAATAATCTGCTGGCGTTTGCTAATCTCCTCCACGGTCCACACCTCGCCATTGGGCACGTGGTGCAGTGCGTGTACGATGTCGGTGGCACCTGCCTGACAAATGTCGGCGAGGCTCACGGGGTCGTTGGGACCATACCAACGCCACGATTGTTTCATTTTATACATAGTCGTATCGGTTTTTGAGGTTTGACAAAATTAAATCGAGAAGGCATCAAAGCCACCATCTACAACTGCCACGGTGCCGGTAACGGCCTTGGAGGCATCAGAGGCGAGCCATTGCAAGGTGCCCACCAACTCCTCGGGCTCCAAGAAGCGACCAAAGGGTGTGTGGCCCAGAATGGTGTGGGAGCGGGGTGTGAGGCTGCCATCGGGGTTGGTCAGCAGTGTGCGGTTCTGGTTGGTCAGCAGGAAGCCGGGGGCAATAGCATTAACCCTCAGGCCGCTACCAAACTTGGTGGCCAACTCAGCACACAGATACTTGGTCCAGTTCACAACAGCTGCCTTGGCAACGCCATAGCCCGCAACACGGGTGAGGGGGCGCAGTGCGCTCTCGCTGGCGAAGTTGATAATCGAGCCCTCCTTCTTCTCAACCATAGCCTTGGTGAAGACCATAGTGGGAAGGATGGTGCCGTAGAGGTTGAGTTCGGTGCAGAACTTCACGGCATCCACATCGAGGTCGAAGATAGTCTGGTCGGGCTGTACGGTTGCTTTGGGCATATTGCCACCTGCGGCGTTCAGCAGCACGTCAATGGTGCCATATTTCTCCATAATGGCCTTGTAGTTCTCCTCAAGGATGGCCTTGTCGAGCACGTTGGTTGCAAAGAAGCAGGCCTCGCCACCCTCAGCCTCAATCTCGGCGATAAGTTCCTCGGCAATCTCCCTTGTGCGCTCCAAGTCGAGCATCACCACCTTGGCGCCCTGCTCTGCAAAGTGTTTCACGATGGTCGAGCCAAGGATGCCGCAGGCACCTGTCATCACAACCACCTTACCTTCTACGCTAAATAAGTTTTTCATAGTTGTACGTTGTGTTTTTGGTTTATAATTAAATCACTGTTCGCTTCAAATCCGTTGGTCTTTCGGGCCCACACACAGAACAAACGCTGTGTACGTGAACAAATGTATAAATAATTTTTGACCCGACAAACAATCTTGCTCAGAAAGAACTGTATATGCCGATTTTTTATCATTTTGTCCTACTTTTACAACACTTGGCTTTGGGACAAAAAATAGGCGAAATCGGCCACAAAACACACTCTGGTGTGCGAAATACACACCGCCCAAGGGTGTTGCACAAGGCTCCCGAGGGCTATGTGAGGGGGCTGTTTTGAATTATTATGGTCATATTTTGGTGATTTTTTGCATCACCTGCGTGAGTTTATTCCTATCTTTGTGGATGAACCACAACCTAAAACCCACCCTTATGAGCAAAAAAACTCTCGGAATAGACCTGGGGTCCTCCTCGGTGAAAATCTCAATTCTCGATGTTGACAGCGGCAAGTGTGTCGCCTCGGTTACAACCCCCTCGGTGGAGATGCCCATTGCGGCACCCCACAGCGGATGGGCCGAACAGTCGCCCACGATGTGGTGGGACTACGTGGTGGAGGGTATCGGGAGCCTCGCCAAGAGTTGCCCGATGAGTGAAATTGCCGCCATCGGCATCAGCTACCAGATGCACGGCCTGGTGGTGGTTGACGAGCAGGGCGAGTCGTTGCGAGATTCCATCATTTGGTGCGACTCACGTTCCGTGGGCATTGGTGCCGAGGCTCTGGAGGCCCTCGGCAGGGAGCGTTGCCTTGCCACACTGCTCAACTCGCCCGGCAACTTCACCGCCTCCAAGTTGGCGTGGGTGAAGCAGAACGAGCCCGAAGTGTTTGCTCGCACGGCCCACTTTATGCTCCCCGGCGACTACATCGCCTACCGTTTGAGCGGAGAGGTGCAGACCACCGAAGGCGGCCTCTCGGAGGGTATCTTGTGGGACTTTGCCCACAACGAGCCCGCACACTTTGTGGCCGACCACTATGGTATCCCCACCGCCCTCATCCCCGACACCCACACCTCGCTCGGCATACAAGCCCACACCTCGGCCCACACTGAGGAGTTGCTCGGCATACCACAAGGCACTCCCATAGTCTACCGTGCGGGCGACCAGCCCAACAATGCCTTCTCGCTCGGAGTGATGGAGGCGGGTGAGATTGCCGCCACGGCAGGTACCAGCGGAGTGGTCTATGGGGTTACGGACACCCCCAAGGCCGACCCACTCTCTCGCGTGAACACCTTTTTGCACGTGGGACACAGTGCCACCAAACCCCGCTATGGGGTGTTGCTCTGCATCAATGGCACGGGTATTCTCAACTCGTGGTTGCGCAAGAACATCGCCAACGGATTGAGTTACGGCCAGATGAACGACCTTGCAGCCACCGCACCCGCGGGGGCCGATGGTTTGTTGGTGTTCCCCTTTGGCAACGGAGCCGAGAGGGTGTTGCAGAACAAAGAGGTGGGTGCATCCATTGAGGGGCTCGACCTCAACCGCCACACCGCGGCCCACATCCTGCGTGCGGCCCAGGAGGGCATCGCCTACTCGTTCCGCTACGGTATCGACATAATGAAGGAGGTGGGGCTGGAGCCGAAGGTTATTCGTGCCGGTATGGCCAATATGTTCCTCTCGCCCCTGTTCCGCACCACTCTGGCCAACCTCACGGGGGCACGCATAGAACTCTTCAACACTGACGGAGCCCTTGGGGCTGCCCGTGGTGCTGCGCTCGGAGCAGGACTCTACGCCTCTCGCAGTGAGGCATTCAAGGGGTTGGAGCGACTCGGAGTGGTTGAGCCCGACAGCACCAATGGAGCACTCCTCGAGGAGAGTTACCAGAGGTGGCGCACCCTGCTGGAGAAGAAAATCGGCAAGTAGGGAGAGGGTGTCGTCTGCTTGGAAAAAAAGCAAACAAATCATACAAAACACATAAAAAACAAGAAACATTATGGCACAAAAAGAGTTCTTCCCCGGCGTGGGAAAAATCAAGTTTGAGGGCAAGGAGAGCAGAAACCCATTGGCTTTCCGCTACTACGATGCAAACAAAGTTGTTTTGGGCAAGAAGATGAGCGAGTGGCTCAAATTCTCGATGGCCTGGTGGCACACCCTCTGCGCCGAGGGAGCCGACCAATTTGGCGGTGGCACCAAGACCTTCCCCTGGAATGAGGCTGCCGACCCACTGCAGGCTGCCAAAAACAAGGTGGATGCGGGCTTTGAGTTTATGACCAAGTGTGGCATTGAGTACTACTGCTTCCACGACGTGGACCTCGTAGCCGAGGCTGCCACCGTGGAGGAGTACGAAGCCAACCTCAAGGAGATTGTGGCCTACCTCAAAGAGAAGCAGGCACAGACGGGCATCAAACTCCTCTGGGGCACTGCCAACGTCTTTGGCCACAAGCGTTATATGAATGGTGCAGCCACCAACCCCGACTACGACGTGGTGGCTCGTGCGGCTGTGCAAATCAAAAACGCCATTGACGCAACCATCGAGTTGGGTGGTACCAACTACGTGTTCTGGGGCGGTCGTGAGGGCTATATGTCGTTGCTCAACACCGATATGAAGCGCGAGAAGGAGCACCTCGCAATGATGCTCCGCCTGGCACGCGACTACGCTCGCAGCAAGGGCTTCACGGGCACCTTCCTCATTGAGCCCAAACCGATGGAGCCCACCAAGCACCAATACGACGTGGACACCGAGACCGTTATCGGCTTCCTCCGTGCCCACGGTCTGGACAAAGACTTCAAGGTGAACATTGAGGTGAACCACGCCACCCTCGCAGGCCACACCTTCGAGCACGAATTGGCGTGCGCCGTGGATGCAGGTATGCTCGGCTCGATTGACGCCAACCGTGGCGACTACCAGAACGGCTGGGACACCGACCAATTCCCCATCGACTCCTTCGACCTCACCCAGGCTATGATGCAAATCATCCGCAACGGTGGTTTCGGCAATGGCGGTACCAACTTCGATGCCAAGACTCGCCGCAACTCCACCGACCTGGAGGACATCTTCATCGCCCACATTGCCGCTATGGACGCTATGGCAAGGGCCCTGGAGAGTGCAGCAGCCCTCCTTGAGGAGTCGCCCATCCAGCAGATGGTGGCCGACCGCTACGCATCGTTCGATGAGGGCGAGGGCAAGAAGTTTGAGCAGGGCGAACTCACCCTCGAGCAGGTCTATGCCTATGGTAAGAGTGTTGGCGAGCCCAAGCAGACCAGCGGCAAGCAGGAGCTCTACGAGGCTATTGTGAATATGTATTGCTAAACCGGCGTGTGCCCCCACTCCTCGCGTGGGGGCACTGCCACACAGAAACACAACGCTATGGTTGCAACAAAAAATCAGGACAAGGGTAGTCTTGGCTACCTGTTATCCATTGTGCTTGTGGCCGTAATCGGTGGCCTGCTGTTTGGCTACGACACGGCTGTGATTTCGGGTGCCGAGAAGGGCCTTCAGGCATTCTTCCTCGGAGCCAAAGACTTCGTCTACACCGACTTCCTCCACGGTATCACCTCCTCCAGCGCACTCATCGGCTGTGTGTTGGGTGCCGCCGTGTCGGGCGTGTTGGCCTCCCGCTATGGGCGCAAACGCTCGCTCATACTCGCCGGAGTGCTCTTCTTCCTCTCGGCCCTGGGCTCCTACTGTCCCGAATTCCTCTTCTTCTCCAAAGGAGAGCCCTCCTTCTCGCTGTTGGTTGCCTTCAACCTCTACCGAGTGTTGGGTGGCATTGGCGTGGGCCTTGCTTCGGCCATCTGCCCGATGTACATTGCGGAGGTGGCTCCCAGCAATATGAGGGGTAAGCTCGTGTCGTGGAACCAATTTGCCATCATCTTTGGTCAGTTGGTGGTCTATTTCGTAAACTTCCTCATCCTCGGCGACCACATTGTGCCCGTGGTGGAGAAGGTGGCGAGCGGACTCTATGCGGTGGTAAACCCTGCCGAGGCTGCTTGGAGCATCGAGGAGGGTTGGAGGTTGATGTTTGTGAGCGAGGCTGTGCCCGCCGCACTCTTCACACTCTTGTTGTTCCTTGTGCCCGAAACACCCCGCTACCTGGCTATGACCGGCAAGGAGAGCGAAGCCCTCGGAGTGCTCACCCGCATCAACGGCTCGACCAAGGCACAAACCATCCTGGCCGAAATCAAGGCCACAGTTACCACCAAGACCGAGAGGCTCTTCACCTATGGTTGGTTGGTGATTTTCGTGGGCGTGATGTTGAGCGTGTTCCAGCAGATTGTGGGCATCAACGCCGTGCTCTACTTTGCACCCCGCATCTTTGAGTCGCTCGGTATGGGCAATCCGATGGTACAGACGGTGCTTATGGGCATTGTGAACATCTCGTTCACCCTGCTGGCCATCTTCTCCGTGGAGAAAATCGGTCGCAAGCCGTTGCTCATTTGGGGCTCGATTGGTATGGCCATCGGTGCAGCCGGTGTGGCCGCAACGAGTGTCTCCTCGGCCCTGCCCCCGATTGTGGCAGTGGTGAGCATTATGGTCTACAGCGCATCGTTTATGTTCAGTTGGGGCCCCATTTGCTGGGTGCTCATCAGCGAGATTTTCCCCAACACCATTAGGGGTGCCGCCGTGGCCGTGGCTGTGGCGTTCCAATGGATTTTCAACTTCATCGTGTCGTCCACCTTCCTGCCGATGTACAATATGAGCCTCGGCGAGATGGGCTCCAACTTCGGCCACGCCTTCACCTACGGACTCTATGGTGTGATGTGCATCGTGGCGGCCCTGTTTGTGTGGAAGCTCGTGCCCGAAACCAAGGGCAAAACCCTCGAAGATATGACCAAACTCTGGGGTAAGAAGAAGAGTAAAGGGGAGGAGAAATAACCCCACCCTCCCCTCTCGCATAAGATTGTTGGCATCATCGCCACAACAAACAACAAAGGGCTGTCCGAAAGCGGACAGCCCTTTGTGTACACATATATATCTGACCCCTTACTCGGTAGGAATGTCTTTGTTCACATTCTTGCAACCCACCAATGCGTAGTAGAGCAGGTAGGCCAGAGCAGCGATGATTACCCAGTAGCTTACGAGGTAACTGCCGGCTGCGTCCACAACAGCGTTCTGCAACAAGGGCAGAATACCACCACCGCAAACGAGTGCCATAAAGATACCCGAAGCCTTCTCGGTGTACTTACCAAGGCCCTCAACGGCCAAGTTGAAGATGCCACCCCACATAACCGAAGTGCACAAACCGCAAAGCACAAGCAGTGCAGCATTCACAGGCACCTCTGCAACACCAAAGCCTGCGGTACCCATAAACACGGGGAGGTTCACAGTGTTGGCAGGGTTGAGGAAGATTGCACCCAGCACCAAAACAAGGCCCACGGTAGATACGGTCGAAAGCATAGCCTTGGCCGACACTTTGCTACCGATGGCAGCACCAACTAAACGGCCCACCAACATCAGCAACCAATAGGTGGCAGCCACGGTACTTGCGATAGCCTCTGCGCCACTCTCCACGTTCAGACCACCATTCTGCAACCACTTCTGCAACACGTTGGGGATACCAACCTCGATACCTACGTACACAAAGATGGCAACCGAGCCCAAGATGAAGTGGCGGAACGACATAGGACCATATTTCGATTTCTCTGTCTTGGCTGCCGCCTCGGGTTTGTTCTCGGGGATTTTGGTCAATGCGATAACCACAAATGCCACTGCAAAGATTGCCAATGCGATAGCCATCAAGGGGAATACTTGGCTGATTTTTGCCTCAACAATGTTGGGAACGAAGATACCCGAAAGGAAAATCACAGCGGTACCCATCAACGAGTTGAACGAGCCACCAACCTGTACAAGCTGGTTACCCTTGTTGCCACCACCACCGAGTTTGTTCAGCATAGGATTAACAACAACGTTCAGCATACACATCGAGAAACCTGCAACGAATGCACCGAGCAGATAGATGGCAAAACTCTCTGCAACGCCCGACAGAGTCTGAATACCAACACCCACAAAGCCCACTGCAACGGCTGCCAAAGCGGTAAACTTGTAGCCCTTCTTCTGGAGCATATTACCAGCGGGGATACCCATACAAGCATAAGCAATGAAGTTGGCGAACACACCAAGAGTACCCATCCAGTTGGGCACGGAGAATTGGTTTTTCAGCACATCACCCATAGGCGAAGCCAAGTTGGTGACAAACGAAATCATACCGAACAGCAGGATGCAGACAATGATTGCCGGTACGCTCGAATTTTGTTTTTTCTGATTCATAGTGTTTTAATTATTTGGTTAATATTGGTTTATCTCTTTTTTGACTCTCCTTGACAGGGCACATCACATTGGGTTAGTCCTGCGAAGGTACTACTTTTTTCGAAACCTCGCTCCCAAGGATACTAAAATAATACACCGCTCTCCGGATTTTTTTGCAACCCGAGGTGTGAATATGCCAATTCGGTTACCTCCCTACCGCGCGGAGTGCGTTTGAGGAAACCCTCCTTAATGAGGAAGGGCTCATAGACCTCCTCGATGGTACCGGCCTCCTCGCTCACAGCCGTGGCGATGGTGTTAAGACCCACAGGGCCACCGCCGAACTTCTCGATTATGGCCAGCAAAATCTTGTTGTCCATCTGGTCAAGTCCACGCGAGTCGATGTTCAGAGCCCCCAAGGCGTGGCGGGTGATGGCCAAATCGACCTTGCCATCGCCCATAACCATAGCGAAGTCCCTCACCCTGCGCAGAAGCGAGTTGGCAATACGTGGCGTACCCCTACTGCGAAGAGCCACTTCGTGAGCCGCTTGGTCGTCAATATCTATACCCAAAATGTGTGCCGAGCGTTTCACAATGCCACTCAACACCGAGGTGTCGTAATACTCCAAGTGGCACGTGATGCCAAACCTCGCCCTCAGCGGAGAGGTAAGCAGGCCGCTACGGGTGGTGGCTCCAATCAGCGTGAAGGGTGCCAACTCAATCTGTATGCTGCGAGCCGAGGGACCCTTGTCGAGCACGATGTCAATCTTGTAGTCCTCCATTGCCGAGTAGAGGTACTCCTCCACAATGGGGCTCAAGCGGTGAATCTCATCAATGAAGAGCACATCGCCCTCCGAGAGGTTGGTCAGCAGGCCGGCCAAGTCGCCGGGCTTGTCCAACACGGGGCCACTGGTAACCTTCAATGTGGTGCCCATCTCGTTGGCCACAATGTTTGCAAGCGTGGTCTTACCCAAGCCCGGAGGGCCGTGGAAGAGCACGTGGTCGAGCGATTCGCCCCTCATCAGAGCGGCCTTAATGAAGACACGGAGGTTGTCCACAATCTTGTCCTGACCGTGGAAACTCTCCAACTCCTGCGGGCGGATTTTGTTCTCAAAATCCACATCGCTCTCTATATTCCGAATACTCGATTGAACCATTTTTTATCCTTTCTGTTTTGTTCTTGCTGTTCCGATGCTTCAAATTTCTCCCTCACAATCTGGCCCATACTCTTGCCCGAAATCTTACTCTCCAGCCACGAGAGAATGTCTATATAATAGAAGGTACGCCTTTCGTAGCGGTGCTTTTCGTAGGGTTTGAGCCTTTCGTAGAGTATTTTGAGTTCCTTTTTGAGGTCTATGGCGTTGATGTTGCCGAAGCTCTTGAAGAACGACAGCAACACATCCTTCATCTCGGTCATATCCCTCATCTTCACAATGAACGAGTAGACCGAGCGAATCTGATAGTCAATGTTGAAATCCAACTGCGCATCGTAGAGGGCCATAAGGTTCAACATTCGGGCGTAGCATTGCAGGTCGCGCCTGATGTTGTGGTCCTTCACGGAGATGATGTAGGAGAGGTATTCGATGCACTTGTGGTAGTTGCCATCGCCAAAGTAGAGTGTTGCCACCTTGTAGTAGAGGGGCATTTTCTCGTGGATGGTCAGGCGGTCACCATACTTTTTGAGGTAGGAGTCGATGTTCTTCACCAGCCAAAGGCCCTCCTTGTAGGTGCCTGCCATAATGCACTTGTTGAGTTGGCCCGTAAAGAGGATTTGTTGCGAAATCATCGCAGCGTTGTCGTTCAGGGTGCTGATGCTCTTGGTCTCACGCTCAAACTCTTCAAGTGTGCGCACAAAGGCTTTGTACTTGTGCATCAGATACATACCATCCAACACGTGGGCATAGCCACGCATATAACCATCATACATCACCTCCTTCATCTCGGGGTGGGTGTTGAAGTGGTCCACCCACTTGAGCGCATATCGGTAGGAGAGGGTTGTGTGGTGGCTGATGTAGTAGTACCACGCCTTGACTTGGTAGAAATAGAAGGTTTCGGTGAAGGTCATCGCCTTGCCCTCGTAGGCGTCAATCTTGGGCTTGAAGTAGTTGTTGAGCCTGTCGAGGTCCTTCTGCGAGCGGGCAAAGCCGATGTTTTGGTGCAGGGCATAGCACTGCACCGACAGGAGCGACAGCGAGGCGATGTTGTTCACCATTGTGGAAACCACCCCCGAGGCCCTTGCGGTCTTGTCGGCCACGTGGCTCATCTCGCTTGAATAGCTCAACACCTTGAGTTGTCGTTGCAGGTCCACGATGTCGAGCACCGCCGACCACTGCTCCGTGGCCTTCGCCTTAGCCTCCACCTTCTCCAACACCTTCTGCGCCTCGGTGTAGAGGCCCTTGTCGAAGAGAATCTTCACAAAGTCAATCTGCTCACGTATCTGGAGTGTGGTGGAGTGCTGCACATTGAGCAGCCTCAACGAGGTGAGGAGTTGCTTGTAGAGGTGTGCTTTGAGGTTGGGGAGTTGCTGTTTGCTGATTTCGGGGCACTGCGCCAACACCTTCGCCTCGTCATACTGCTCAAGCGAGTCGAGGCAGTTGAAGAGTTTGAGGAATTTGGCGTCTTCGTTGCCATCAAGCCTTGTGGCGTAGAGTTTGAAGTTGCGCTTTTCGGCCTTGCTCATCAGTTTGACAAGGTCAAAAACGGCTTCGTGCTTTTCGGCTTTCTTATGCGAATTTGTTTTACCCATAATGTTCTCTTCTTTGTGAGGTTTTGCTACGCCACCAACCGAACACAACAATGGCGGTCGGGAGCCAAATACCCCTCTGTGGTTCTGTGGGGCGGGTTTTGGACATTGGTGTTCGCTCCGATGCCCAACCACACGCCAAAGCTACAAATTTTCCTCGAAAAATCACCACAAAGTTGCATTTTCTTTTCCCCTCCCCGCCCCTTGGGTGTTCAAAAAATCGCACCAAAACATTGCACACACGCAAATAAAACGGTATATTTGTGGGAACAATAACCCCAAAACTTTTTTTGATTATGGACATCTCTCTTCTCGGCATCTTGGCACTTGTGTGCGCAGTGGTGGGCGTGGTTGGTTGCATTGCCCCCATACTCCCCGGCACCCCCATTTGCTATGTTGCCATCCTCCTGTGTCAATGGGCAGGGGCTGGTTTTGCCACCCAAGACCTCATCGTGTGGGCCGTCATTGCTGTGGTGGTTACTCTGATTGACAATTTCCTTCCCGTGTGGATGACCAAGCGGTTTGGAGGCTCCAAGGCTGCCACCCGAGGCTCGATGATTGGCATCATCGTGGGCTTCTTTGCCGGCCCACTTGGGCTTATCCTTGGTCCCTTCTTTGGTGCGCTCATTGGCGAACTCACCCACAACGGCTCCGACAGCGCACGTGCGTTCAAGGTTGCCTTTGGCTCCTTTGCGGCCTTCATTTGCGGTACGGGTATGAAGTTGGTTGCCGCCGTCTACCTCACCGTTCAGGTGGTTAATTTTGTGTTTTAGGCGGAGGGTACCCCTATCACTCCACCCAACCTCACACCCAATAGACCTCTCCCGCCAAACCCACACCCCCACATATAAATCACGGGTATCTTTTTTGATACCCGTGATTTTTTGTTCCATTACCGCAAACTCTTGTGAAGCAAGCCCTACACTCGGAGTGCCAGTTGGCACCCGTGGGGGCCCTTGCAAGCACAAAGTCGGCAGGTCAAGCACTACTGCGTAGTGTATCCTTTTTTTGTCCCCTCCTCTTGGGGGATTGGCTGCGCTACGCTCGCCCATCCCCTGCCACTCGCCGTGGGGGCCCCTGCAAGGGACAAGAAGCCGCACCTGCCATAGGCAAGGTGCTTTTTTGTCATTTCTTGGGGGATTGGCTGCGCTACGCTCGCCCATCCCCTGCGCTCGCCGCGGGGGCCCTTGCAAGCGCATTGTCGGCAGGCCAAGCACTACTACGTAGTGTATCCTTTTTGTCCCCTAATCCCCCTCTCGAGCAAGCTCGGAGTGGGAAGGGCACAAAAAAAAGGATTGCAACATCGTTGCAATCCTTGCCCTGACCGACTCCGGTCTTGCGGAGAGAGGGGGATTCGAACCCCCGATACCCTTTTGAGGTATACGCACTTTCCAGGCGCGCTCCTTAAACCACTCGGACATCTCTCCTTGTCCCAAACTATATTTCCCCAATTCAGCACCTCGCACCACCCGAGGGTAGCCACAGTGCCTTTGGGCCCACAAAGGTAAGAATATTTTTTATTTCAACAACTTCCTACCTGCCAATTTCTCCGCAAATTGATTTTTTCATCATCAACTCTATCTCTTTCGGGCCGCTCTCGTGGGCCAACACATACATCATCTTCGCCACAGCCGCCTCCGTGGTCATATCCCTGCCACTAATCACGCCAATCTGTTGCAACGCAACACCCGTCTCATAAATGTCCATATTGACCTCGCCATCAGAGCATTGGGTTACGTTCACCACCGAAATACCCCTCTCTATGGCCTCACGCAGGGCCCCAATAAACCACTCCTTCGTGGGGGCATTGCCCGCACCATAGGTCTCCAGCACCACGCCCCTAATGCCACTACCGAGCATCGCACGGAACACCCTCTCATTCAATCCGGGGAATATCTTAATGATGGCCACATCGCCACACAACCTCGTGTCAATGGAGAACTCACCCTCTCCCCCACCTCGCAAAATGAGGCTTTCGTTATACTGTATGCTCACCCCCACCTCGGCAAGTGGCGGGTAGTTGTTCGACACAAAAGCACTCAACTCCTCGGCACTCTGCTTGGTGGTGCGGTTGGCACGAAAGAGGCGGTTTTGGAAGTAGAGCGACACCTCGGGCACCATCGCCATCCCCTTTGCATCCTTGGCCGCAGCAATCTCAATGGCCGTGATGAGGTTCTCCCTGCCATCGGTACGCAACACCCCGATGGGTATCTGGCTACCGGTAAAGACCACCGGCTTCTCCAAATTGTTGAGCATAAAGCTGAGCGCACTCGATGTATAGGACATCGTGTCGGTGCCGTGGAGCACCACAAAGCCGTCAAACCTCTCGTAGTTCTCCTTGATAATCTCCGCCAAGCGCACCCACAATTCGGGCGAAGCATTAGACGAGTCGATGGGCTCAAAGGGCAACACCTCAATATTCACCGCCAAACGGCGCAACGAAGGAAACTCCTCGTAGATGTGGTTGAAGTCAAAGGGCACCAATGTACCACTGTGGGGGTCGGTTTGCATACCGATTGTGCCACCGGTGTAGATGAGCAGTACGGAACTTTTCATACTCATTGTGTGAGTGTTGTGTGTAACTATTATATTATAAGTATGTATCTGATTTTTTCTCCTTGCTGGCCCGTTTTCCACCCCTACTGCAATCCCAGCAGTCGCCTTGCATTGAGGGTGGTCTGCTCGGCCACCTCCTCCGCACTCAACCCTTTGAGTTCGGCAATGCGGTTGCAGACATAGACCACATAGGCGGGCTCGTTGCGCCTCCCCCTAAAAGGTACAGGTGTGAGGTAGGGCGAGTCGGTCTCGAGCACAATATCCCCGAGGTTGATGTGGGGAATACTCTCCGCAAGGGGGCTCTTTTTGTAGGTGCTCACACCGCCAATGCCCACACCAAAGCCACCCAAAGCCTTGATGCGCTCATAGACTTCCACCCCCTCGCCAAAGGCGTGGAGCACACCTCGGGCACGCCCCTTGTACTCCTCCAGCAGGGTAAGCATCTCATCCCAAGCACTGCGGGTGTGGATAATCAGCGGCAGGTCAAACTCAATGGACAACTCCACCTGACGGCGAAAACACTCGGTCTGCTCCTCGCGAAAATCGTTGCTCCAGTAGAAGTCCAAGCCCACTTCGCCCACTCCATAGAAGTACTCCACAGGGCGTTCCGCCGTACCCACCGATGCGGCAGACTCCCCACCATTGCACGCCCTCAACAGCCTCTCCACCTCGGCCAGCTCCTCCCGCCAGCGTGGGTTGTCGTTTACCGATGTGGGGTGCAGGCCAATGAAAGGGTATGCGTTGGGCAGGGCTCGGCTGAGGGCAAACATCCTCTCGTTGCTCTCTCCGTCAATGGCAGGCAACACAAAGGCCTCCACTCCGACCTCCTCGGCACGTAGCAACACCTCCGAGCGGTCGCCATCAAACTCCTCTCCGTAGATGTGGGTATGTGTATCTATCAATCTCATCGCTCGCAACTTACGCCCCTTACACCCTCTCGCACCTCTTACCCGGCAGCAGGCGCACCGCCCCACACAGCTCCAACGACACCATCAGGGCCGACACCATTCCCATAGGCATACCGGTGCGTTCGGCCAGCAGGTCGTAGTCAACCACCTCGCCTGTGCGCATAGCATCCAACACCCTTCGCTCATCCGCAGTGAGGTTTACGACCTCCACCGAGTCGGGCTCCGGTACGTAGGCCGTGCCATTCACAACCTCCACATCCCAACCGAGTTCGTGCACAATGTCGCCACCGGAGCAAACCATTGCTGCCTTGTTTTGCTTAATCAACAGATTGGAGCCGTAGGAGGTCTTGTCGTCTGCTCGGCCGGGGATGGCCATAACCACACGCCCATAGTCGAAGGCGTTGTCGGCAGTGATGAGCGAGCCCCCTTTGTAGGGCGACTCAACCACCACAGTGCCACTCGAAAGTCCTGCAATTATGCGGTTGCGCGAGGGGAAGAATTTTCCTGTGTTTTTGTGCTGTGAGGATATTTCGGTAACGATGGCTCCGCCATTTTGCAGTATGCGGTCAGCCAAAGGCTGATTGGTGGCGGGGGCAACCTCCGGCAGTGCGTTTGCAATCACCCCCACGGTGGCGGCTCCGCAGTCGAGGGCAGCCCTGTGGGCGTTGCCGTCATTACCGAGGGCAAGTCCGCTGACAATGGAGACCTCCGGGGAGAGTTCTTTGAGCTGACCGATGATTTTTGCGGCAATGCGCTGACCATAGGCCGACATATGGCGTGTGCCCACAAAGGCAACCGAAGGGCGATGAAGGGCCTCAATGTTGCCCATCGTGTAGAGGACAATGGGCGCATCGGGACACTCTCGGAGTGTTTTGGGATAGGCAGGGTCGGTGATGGCAATGGGGACAATACCCCTCTGCTCGGCATATTTCAACTCCTGCTCGGCGCAACGCAGAGGGGCTGAAGAGTGGAGTGCGTCTGCAACGGCCCTACTGTGAAGTTGCGCTCTGGCGAACAACTCTTCGGGGGAGGCGCGGAAAATGGCCTCGGCGGAGCCAAAAAGCTCCAAGAGGTGGTGTGCGCCCTTGAGCCCCAAGCCCGGAACGAAGGAGAGTGCAATGTCGTGAATGTTCATTTGCCTTAAAAACCTCGGTTGAATGGGTAAAAGTACAAAAAAATTTTGGAGTTTGGAATAAAATAACTACTTTTGCTCTCCGAAAGCATCCCACCCTTGTGTGGTTTAGATGGCTAAGGGTGTGATTTATAGATGATTGGTGCGATGGCCGAGTGGCTAGGCACAGGTCTGCAAAACCTGCTACAGCGGTTCGATTCCGCTTCGCACCTCAAAGAAGTGCTCTACAATATGCTGTGGGGCACTTTTCGTTTTTTTACGCCGGAATTTACGCCAAAATCTCTAACAACTCCTCAATATCCCTCCTTTTTGATACGAGGTGAGGGGCACCATTCACATAGACACAACCACGAACATCCACAACATTCTGCTCTGGCCCATACACCAACACCTGAAGTGGAATGTCAAGCACCTCAGCCACTTTTGCCAACGACAATGCATTTTTGGTCGCAATCATCTTGCCGACATTCTGAGCCTTTATTCCCATCGCTTGAGCAAATTGCACCTTACTCAGCCCAGCAGCCGCCAGCAGTTCCTCTCCGTGTTCCTCAAAGTAAGTTTTGCCTGATTCTAATACATTCATATTGCTCAATTTTGTTGTAAAAATACAAAAAGATTATAAACAGCCCCAATCGAGGAGATGTAATTTATACTTTTTTATTATTCTTTTATCTAAAATTATTGCATTTGCAATATATTTATATTATATTTGTACCGTGAAAAGAACCAACTCCACCACCAATATGATGTACCACACGAAGACAAGTTTGTTGTCAAGCCCCGATAGTACCTGCCCACACCTGCTTAAGACAACGAACCGCACAAATCGGATTCACGTACCATCACATTAGAGTTTTTATTGTGAAAAGTTTTTTATATTTTTGCCAAAAATAGACGAGAAGATGAAATTGGGAGCATACGAATTAAACGAGATATATAACATCGACTGCTTGGAGGGAATGAAAAACCTTCCCGATAACTGCATCGACCTAATCGTAACCTCTCCACCATACGACAACCTACGAACTTACAAGGGGTTTTGTTTCCAATTTGAAGATATTGCAAAAGAGATTTACCGAATAATGAAGCCTACTGGTATTGTTGTTTGGATTGTAGGAGATAAAATTGACAAAGGGAACAAAAGCCTGACCAGTTTTAAACAGTGCTTATTCTTTCAATCAATTGGTTTTAAGGTGCACGACATTATGATATATCGCAAAAAGAACACACCCTTTATGCGTTCAAATGCCTACACCAACTGTTACGAGTTTATGTTTATCTTGGCAAAAGATAAAGTTGCAACCTTCAACCCCCTAAAGACAAAAACAGCTCGTTCCGGCTACGAAATGCTCGTAGCCGGCAAGAAGGCAGATGGAATAAACAACAAGGTAATGGGGCACCTGAATGAGGAAAAAGTTTTGACTAACATTTGGGAATACGCCGTAGGGTTAGGTGGGTCTACAAATGACAAAGTCGCCTTTAAGCATCCAGCCATATTTCCAGAAAAACTCGCACAAGACCACATTTTAAGTTGGAGTAACGAGGGGGATGTTGTTTTAGACCCCTTTTCCGGCTCTGGTACCACGGCCAAAATGGCCAAAATTTGCCATAGACATTACCTCGGTTTTGAGATTTCTCCGGAGTACACCGACATTTCTAGGCAACGCCTTGCACAACTTGACGATTTACTATTCTAGCCCTGTGTTGTGTTTTCTTATGTAGGCGACTATCTTCTCTAACATTTCAGGACTATCCTGAAAACGCCCAATTCCGGTATTGCAACTATCGCATATCCATTCCCTTGCCAAACCTGTGCGATGGTCGTGGTCAATTACAATGTTAGCCGTAACATCTGGAATCGACACTTTGTTGCAAATTGGGCATTCGAACAACTCGTAATCTTTTGGTTTAATAGCAAGCATCCTCCGTTTTTCGGACATAGGCATCTTCTTTCCGTTTATATCCACCCTACAATCTCTGCACGATGGTCTTGTTGTAGGTCGCCCGTGCTTATCATTTTGGTTGTACTCAAAATCCAAAGCTTGAATTTTAAGCACGTGGCAGATATTGCATATCTTAAACTTGAAGGGAGGGATATTGGTGCCTTGCTTCTTACCTGTTTGATAAATATCAATGACTATCAAGTCAGACAAGGCAATTTGCAACAACATTGCTTTCCCCACAAAAAACACCTCTGCGTTGGTACCATCAATAGAACGAACAACTCCCACACTCATAGGAACAATGGGGCCGCGGTGGGTTTTATTGACAACAAAGTCATTAACCTCAACATCCTTATTCACGGAAGGAAATTCAGGGTCGTTATAAATACTTCTATCCATATTACGAACAAATTTTTACAAATATAATCATTTTCCTTATGATTATTCTTTAATATCATTCGCAAAACCTCATCCGTGCACACAACGCAATGCAGCCGCAAGCAGTACTCCCTCGCACAAAAAAAGGCCTCCACCAGTCGTGAAGGCCTTTCTGTGTAAAAAAGTAACGCTCCCCTACGAAAGGGGAGGTTTGGAGGGGTGGTCGAACACTCACTCCCCGCACGAAAAAAGGCAGAGCCCTGCTCTGCCTTCTCGTGCGGGGAGTGGGACTCGAACCCACACGGCTCTCGCCACCAGATCCTAAGTCTGGCGCGGCTACCAATTACGCCATCTCCGCGCTTTTGATGCCACAAAGGTAAAATATTTTTTTGACTCTGCGAACAATCTCACGTTTTTTTACATACCTTTGTGCCGATGCGGTTCCCTATTGAGGGACTAACAGGGAATGCCGTGAAAGTCGGCAACAGTTCCCGCTGCTGTAAGCCTCAACCCATCTTGTAAGGGCAACAACTCCTTGTGCCACAAGCAAGTACACTGGGTTTAGAAGGCTTCCGAACAAATCTCTTTTTTGGCCACTGATGCGCTGCAGAGCATTGGGAAGGCGGTTCGGAAGCGAGGCGAGTCAGAAGACCTGCCACATCGTTAATGGGATTGCTCCTGCGGCGAATGGGAGGGTTTTCGTGTAGTTCACATCGGGTGCGACAAGGCACCAAGTCAGCATAAGCACAAAAGCACAAACAAGCCACCGCCGGAAGCAAAAACCGCAAGCGGGAGTACTTGTTTTATGTTTAACCTTTTAACTTTCAACGTGATGAAAAAGTTATTTGGACTCTTTTGTGTTTTCGCATCCGTCATTCTGCTGGGCGGTTGCAACCCCTCCAACGAGGGGCCCAATCCTGACACACTACCCTCCTCGTTTGAGGGTGGCGTCTATGTCCTCTGCGAGGGCAACTTTGGTGCCGGCAACTCTTCGCTATGGCACTACAACCCCGCCACAACAACCGTTACGCACGATGTTTTCGGCAGGGTAAATAATGCAATGTTGGGCGATGTGGGACAATCTATGTATCTGCACAACAACACCTTATTCGTGGTTGTGAATAACTCCGGCGTGGTCTACGCCATTGAAGCCGCCAGTGGCAAGGTTGTGGGAATGATTGAGGGGCTGACCTCGCCCCGATTTGTGGCCATCGACAGCACCGGCACAAAGGGATACATCTCCCAAATCAACACCAACAAACTCATCTCTTTCAACGTGCAAACCCTTGCCAAGACCGGTGAGATAACGCTGGAGGGGGTTGCCGGCTCGGAGCAAATGGCACTTGTGGGCGACAAACTCTTCATTGCCTCGTGGAGCAACGACCACAAAATCACTGTGTTGGACACCACTACCGACAAACAGCTGACCACCTTCACCATTGGTGTGCAACCCTATTCGTTGGCACTTGACAAGAACAACACCTTGTGGGTGGTGTGCGATGGTGGCAACGCTTGGAGCAATCTTCCGGATGGCGTTTCGGTGGAGGAGCCTTCGCTCTGGAAAATCAACACCACAACCTACTCGGCCGAGAAGGTACACACCTTTGCAAGCGGTAGTTACTTCCGCTCACGCCTTGCCGTCAATGGCGAGGGCGACACGCTCTACTTCATCAGCGATGCAGTGTGGGCGGTGGATGTAACAACGGGGGTGTTCCCCGCCGAGCCGCTTATCTCGGTAGAGGGTGGGCTGTATGGACTTGACGTGGACCCCTACACGGGCAAAATCTATATTGCCGATGCCAAAGACTACGCCTCCAACGGAGCAGTTTTAAGGTATGACAACAAGGGCAAACTGATTGACGAGTTTGGGGCAGGTCTGCTCCCCTCGAAGTTTATTTTCTTGCCATAACAGGAGGAAAAATAAGGTAACATTTAAGGTAATATCAGCAAAGTGAAGAGATTGTTTCTCATAGAGTTAGTTGTATTGCTGCTGGGCGCAAGATTGTGGGCGCAGAGCAGCGACACTTTGCGTACCGTAAATGTTGAAGGGGTGGTGGTCAAGGCCGCCCGCTCGTTGCGCGAAATAGGGGTGCAGAAAACTGCGCTCTCACAGCAGGTGCTCACCGACAACATTGCGGCCTCAATGGCCGAGGTGTTGGCCCAAAACAGCCCCATTTTCATCAAATCTTCGGGCCGCGCAACCTTGGCCACCGCCTCACTTCGTGGCACCGCCCCCTCACACACAGCCGTGAGTTGGAATGGTATAAATCTTGGCAGTCCGATGCTCGGAATGGTTGATTTCTCGATGATACCCTCCTATTTTGTGGATGGCGGCGAGGTCTACCACGGAGCGACCTCGGTGGGGGTTGCTGGCGGAGGACTTGGTGGTGCGGTGGTGCTATCAACGGCCAAGCCACAAAGGGAAGGCCTTGATGTTCAACTCGTTCAGGGCGTGGGGAGTTACAGCACCTACGATGAGTTTGTGCGTGTGGGCTACTCCTCGGGGCGTTGGAGCAGTTCCACAAGGGCTCTTTATAGTTCGTCAAAAAACGACTTTGAATATATCAATAGGGACAAGTTCGGGCACCCCACCGAGCGCAACAAAAATTGCGGCTACAACGATTTTCATCTGCTTCAGGAGTTTTTCTACAACGCCCCCAAGGGTGGCAGTTGGGCCCTAAAAGGGTGGTACACCGACTCCTCGCGCGGTATTCCCCGAATGACGGTGGACTATCGTGATGACGGCCAAACGAAGGCTTGGCAAGACGAGCAAAGTTTTCGTGGTGTGGCCGAGTGGCGCAAGTCGTTTGGAGGCCTAAGGCTCAATGCCCGAGCAGGTTACAACTACAACACCCTCCACTACATCTATCAATTCTCCACTGGAGAGGGTCAGACACAACAAGGTGTGGACTCCTCCAGTGCCACAAATCTTGCCTTTGTGGAGGCGGCCGGGGAGTGGAGCATTGGCAATACGTTGATGTTGGCGGCCTCGCTCACCGGCAACTACTATGATGTTGAGAGCAAGGATGTTGCTCCGCTCGTACCGCTTGGTTTTGAGGCCACAAGAGAGGAAATATCTGCTTTTGGCTCGGCTCGTTGGAAGCCTGCGGAGTGGTTTGGGGCGGCCCTCAATGTGCGTCAAGAGTGGCGCGATGGTACCCTCTCACCCCTCATTCCTGCCCTATTTGTGGACCTCACGCTGTGGCCACAAGCGGGGCTGATTGTGAGTGGCTCGGTGGCTCGCAACTATCGCTATCCTACCCTCAATGACCTCTACTATGTGCCCGGAGGCAATCCCGACCTGCAACCCGAGGAGGGCACAACCGCCGATTTGGGCTTGGAGAGTAGCGTTGAGTGGGGATGCGTGAAGGTAGGCGGTAAACTCACCGGCTACCACTCCGACATCAACAACTGGATAATGTGGACCCCAACGATTAAGGGGTTCTGGACTCCGCAAAACCTACAGCGAGTGATTAGCAGGGGTGTGGAGATGCGTGCAAACTTGGATGTTGCGCTCCCCGATGAGGCCAAAATCGGCTGGCGAGGCATCGTGGGCTACACCTCCTCAATCAACGCCACCGAGGGTAGCAGCTCCTATGGCAACCAACTCCCCTACATTCCTCATTGGTCGGCCTCTTCGGCCCTGACATTGGGTTGGAGGGCGTGGAGTTTTGACTACAAGTGGCAGTTGTACAGCGACCGACAGACCTCCTATTCCGGAACGAGTTTTTCGGGCGATATTGTGGAGGGTTACACACTGAGCGACATATCGTTAGGGCGCACGGTGGAGGTGAAAAATAAGGTATGTTTTAAGGTAATATTCGACATTCACAACCTATTCAACAAGGAGTATCAATCGGTGCTCTCCCGTCCAATGCCCCCACGCAACTATGCCCTTCGCATAGAGTGTCGTTTTGGGGCATAGCGGCCATTGACAAGGGCAAAAATAAGGTAATTTCAAGCCCCCCTCCGAGGAGCCAATCAGCAACAAAACGGAACGGCAACCCAAGTGCAGGGTTGCCGTTCTGATTTCACAATGCGCTCCCAAATCGTCATCACGATTTGTAGCGGGCCCATTTGAGCAGTTCGCCAAGGGTTGGTTTCTTGCCATACATAAAGACGCCCACGCGGTAGATTTTGCCCGCCAGCCACACCATAGCCAAGAAGGTGCCATAGAGCAGCAACACCGAAATCCAAAATCCATCGGGTACACCATAGGGCAGGCGCACCATCATAACGATAGGCGAAGTGAAAGGTATCATACTGAACCACACCGCCAAGGGGCCATTGGGCTCCTGCATTGCGCTCATCATCACAAAGAGGGCCAAAATCAGCGGAATGGTGATGGGCAACTGAAGGTTGTTGGTGTCCTTCTCGTTGTCCACAGCACTGCCCACAGCGGCAAACATTGCGGCATAGAGCAGGTAGCCACCCACAAAGTAGAGCAAGAAGCCACCCAAGATACGCACCAAGTAGCCCGGGTCAGTGATGGTGTTGATGAGAGCTGCGGCGTCTTTGTCAAGAGACATCTCTGTGCCACTCATAGAGGCCATTGCGGGGTCCATTGCCGCACTTGCCTGTGCTGCTGCAAGGAGTTCATCGCCACCCAGCAGGCTCATAGCACCTGCGCCAACCACAAGGATGAAGACCACCCAAATCATAAACTGGGTGATGGCCACAGCCGCAATGCCCAAAATCTTACCCATCATCAGTTGGAAGGGTTTGACGCTCGACACCATAACCTCCATAACCTTGCTGCTCTTCTCCTCAATCACGCCCTGCATCACCATATTGCCATAGAGGAACACGAACATATAGATGAGGAAGCCGAACACATAGGCCAGCGCAATGTTGAGAATGGCACTGCTATCTTTGGCCTCGCCACTCTCGTTGAGTTGTTTAACTTGCAGGCTGACAGGGGTTTTAATCTCACCAAGGATGCGGTCAAGGTCGTCAATGTTGTATTGTTTGAGTTTCTCGGCCTCAATGATGTTGCGCACCTGCTCGGTGATGGCACTCTCGATGTTGATGGTGGAGGACTCGTAGGTGAAGAGTTGCAAATTGGAGGGGTTGGTGGCCACATCCTCGCCAATCACAAGGATGCCAAAGACCTCGTTGTTCTCCTCCTTGAGTGTGTCAAAGCCCTTGTCGGAGAGCGAAAACATCATCTGACCATCGTCTTGGAGCCTTTCGCCAACCATACCACTTTGGTCCACCACAATAATCTCTTTCTTCTCATCACTGGAGATGTTCATCATCAGCGCCGGCACAAACATAATGGCCACAAAAGCGATGGGCATCAGGATGGTGGTGATGATGAAACTCTTTTTTCTCACGCGCTCGTTGAACTCGCGCTCTGCTATAATCTTAATCTTTCCCATAGGTCGTGTGCGTGTTTATTTTGCGGAGTGTTTGGCCACTGCCTGAATGAAGATGTCGTTCATACTTGGGATAACCTCGCGGAAGGTACGTAGTTGCACGGTGTTGTTGATGACCTCCACCACCGAGCGAACATCCTCATCTCGCTCAATGTGTATTTTCAGAGCCCTCTCGGAGCGATTCTCCTTGTCCTCATCGGCAATCAGGCTCTCGTCAAGGAGCCCACACGGAAGCCCTGCCAAAGCACCCACAAGGCTCTCCTTATTGCCCCTGAAGTCCACCTCAAAGATGTTTCCTCCGTGGCTGCGGCGCACCTCATCAAGCGAACCGCTCAATATATTTTTGGACTTGTTAATCAGCGTGATGTGGTCGCACACCTCCTCCACCGAGGCCATATTATGGGTGGAGAAAATCACCGTAGCACCCTTGTCGCGCAACTCCAAAATCTCGTTTTTCAGCAGGTTGGCATTGATGGGGTCGAAGCCACTGAATGGCTCGTCAAAGATGAGCAGTTGGGGCTCGTGCAACACCGTTACGATAAACTGCACCTTCTGGGCCATACCCTTGGAGAGTTCGCTCACCTTCTTATTCCACCACCCCTCGATGCCGAATTTGACAAACCACTTTTTCAGCCTTGCGGTGGCCTCTGCCTTTGAGAGCCCCTTGAGTTGGGCGAAGTAGAGGGCCTGTTCGCCCACCTTCATAGTTTTGTAGAGTCCACGCTCCTCGGGCAGATAGCCGATGTTGGCCACATCTGCGGGCGAGAGGGGGTGTCCATTGAACCACACGCGCCCTTTGTCGGGTGCAGTGATGTGGTTGATAATGCGAATGAGTGTGGTCTTGCCCGCACCATTGGGGCCGAGGAGTCCGTAGACACAGCCACGTGGCACCTCCAAAGAAACATCATCCAGTGCAGTGTGGCCTGCAAATTGCTTGGTGATGTTTTCGACCTTCAAAAAAACCTCCATAACTTCCTTAAATATATTATTACAAAGACAAAAGTAATGATTTATTTCAAGGTTGGTGTAGGAGCTATCAAAAAAAATAGTACTTTTGGAGAGCCTTGGGCCCACGCAACCACACCACGGTGGGCCCCCAGCAAACCCCCTTGTGGTAGTTTGCGACACAAAGAAGAACGGATTGAACAAAAAAGTAGAAAAATGTTGTACCCGCTGAAGTTTACCCCCACAACCAGAGAGGTTGTGTGGGGAGGAAGTCGCCTCGTGGCAGCAGGCAAAAAGGCCCCCAAGGGCAAAAATCCCGACAAAATCGGAGAGTCTATGGAGATTTGCCCCTTGGTGGAGTGCGAGTCGGTGGCCGCCAATGGCTACCTCAAATCCAACACCCTCTCGGAGCTCATTGAGGTCTATATGGGTGAGTTGGTGGGCGAGCGCACCTACGACAAGTTTGGGTTGGAGTTCCCCCTGTTGCTGAAATTCCTTGACGTGAACGACACCCTCTCGGTGCAGGTGCACCCCAACGATGAGTTCGCCCTTCAGGAGCACGGCACACGTGGTAAGACCGAGATGTGGTACATCATTGAGGCCACCCCCGAAGCAGCCATCTACCTTGACCTCAAGCACTCCCTCACCGAGGAGGAGTATGATAGTGCGGTGGAGAGCGGCACCATTGCCCAACACCTCAACCGTATCCCCGTACAGAAGGGCGATGCATTCCTCATCCCAGCCGGCACCATCCACTCCATCGACAAGGGTGTGTTGCTGGCCGAGGTACAGGAGACCTCCAACCTCACCTACCGCATACACGATTGGAATCGCAAAGACATCAACGGCAAGATGCGTGAACTCCACACCGACCTTGCCGCCGAGGTGGTGCGCCTCACTCCACAGGAGGGGCTCAACCTCACCAAGCCCGCCCGCAAGGGGGAGGCCGTGGAGCTCATTTCGTGCGACCAGTTCACGGTAAACCTGCTTTGGGTGGGTGGTGCTGTGGAGTTGGACTATGCTCCGCTGGACAGTTTTGTGGCCTATATGTGCACCGAGGGCGAGGTGGTGGTGAGTTGCTGTGGCGAGAGCGAAAAACTCTCCGCCCTGCAAACCATCCTGCTGCCTGCCGAGGCTACCGATGTGGTAGTCAAAGGAGAGGGTAAGTTGCTCGAAATATACATCAAATAGTCCTAATCATTGGGGATAAAACAACCCCCACCCACTACGTGTACGGCCATAAATACCAAAGTGTTGGTATTTTGAGGGGCCGAAAAAATGTCTACCTTTGCGGAGGAAAAACAGACACAAAACAACTTTATGATGCAGAAGAAACCCACCCAATACGTAGGCACCGACAAGATGCGAGAGGTTATCAACGACAACGGAGCCATCCTCTTTGTGATGAGCCGATTTGGTATTCCGCTCGGCTTTGGCGATAGGTCGGTGGAGGAGGTTTGCTCGGCCCGAGGGGTGGACACCGCAACCTTCCTTGCTGTGGCCAACTATGTGTGCCACAACACCGTGGGCGGTGCCGAAATATCGCTCGAGTCGCTCATCAACTACCTGCGCAGGGCCCACACGTGGTTTCTTGACTTCAACCTGCCCGCCATCCGCCGCAAGATTATTGAGGCCATCGACTGCTCGGGCAAAGACGAGGTGGCGCTGCTTATCCTCAAGTTCTACGATGAGTATGTGTCGGAGGTTAGGACCCATATGCAACACGAGGAGCAGACGGTGTTCCCCTATGTGAACAGCCTTACAAAGGGTTTTCTGAACCGCAACTACTCCATTGACCAATTCACCGCCAAGCACAACCACATTGAGGCCAAACTCTCCGACCTGAAAAACGTGATTATTCGTTACTACCCCCAGAGCGATGGTGGCGAGTTGCTCTACTCGGTGCTCTTCGACATCATCAACTGCGAGCGCGACCTTGATTCCCACTGCTCGGTGGAAGACGAGGTGTTTGCTCCGGCCGTGAGACGACTGGAGGAGAGCCTGCGCCGTAGTGGCGAGGGGCAGTATGAGGAGGGTGCTCCGGGCGAGAGCGAGAGTTCGACCGAGCAACTCTCACAACGTGAGGCGGAGATTATCGGCTGCATTGCCAAGGGTATGACCAGCAAGGAGATAGCCGACAAATTGTGCCTTTCGGTCCACACCGTAACCACCCACCGCCGCAACATCACCAGCAAGCTCCAGATACATACCTCGGCAGGCTTGACCATCTATGCCATCACCAACCACCTTGTCAGTTTAGACGAAATCAAGTTGGCGTAGGCGCAGGCGGCCCAACCGCCGAAGAGTTACACGATAAGAAGAGTGCGTGGTGCAAAGGCTGCACCACGCACTCTTCTTCTATTTATCGGCCCCAACGCCCCTATTTCAGCCAAACGACCTTGCCGCTGTTGTCCTGCTCGGGGCGAGGGCGGGGGCTTTCGTAGGGCGAGTAGCCCATAGCGATGGCACACTCCACGCCAAACTCCTCAGGAATGGGCAGGAAGGTGCGCAAGTAGCTCTCGGCTGTGCCCATCTCGGGGTGGCCCTTCATATGCTCGCGCCCATCAACGTGTACCCAGCAACTACCCAGTCCTGCCGCCTCGGCTGCAAGTTGCACAAAGGTGGCCGAGATGGCGGCATTGTCCACCCAGAGGTCGGTGGCCCGTTTGTCGCCCATCACCAGCACCACCACAGGTGCCTCGGCCATAAATGCCGAGCCGTAGTCGCGCATATAGGACATATGCCTAATGAGGTCCTTATTCTCAATTACCAAAAAGTGTGTGCTGCGGCTGCTGCGCGAAGAGGGCGCAGTGAGGGCTGCCTCCAAAATCTTTTCCACCGTGTGGCTCTCCACCCTGCGCTCGGAAAACTTGCGCAACGAGCGGCGAGATTGTACTAATTCAAAAAAATCCATTCTTTTTTCGGTTTGTTTGATGACAAATTTATGTAATTTCGAGCAAATATCGTACCTTTGAGGATAGAAAAAACACTTTACCACTATGAAGAAGCAACTCAAAGCCGCACTCATCTACGATTTCGATGGCACCCTCTCCCCCGGCAATATGCAGGAGTATGGTTTCATTGAGGCCGTGGGCAAGAGTAACGAAGAGTTTTGGAGCGAAAGCAATGTGTTGGCCGACATCTTTGATGCCGACCCCATATTGAGTTATATGTTCAAGATGTTGGAGCACGCCGGCAAGACGGGCCTCCCCATCAAGCGTGAGGTTTTCAGGCAGACGGGGCGCAACATCACCCTCTACAATGGTGTCAGGGAGTGGTTTGGGCGCATCAACCGCTATGGCGAGGAGCGCGGAATTGAAATCCTGCACTACATCAACTCCTCGGGACTGAAGGAGATTATCGAGGGCACCCCCATCGCCACCGAGTTCAAAAAAATCTACGCCTGCGAGTTCCTCTATGACGACAACGGCGATGCCTACTGGCCCGCTGTGGCTATCAACTACACCAACAAGACACAGTTCATCTACAAAATAAACAAGGGCGTGGACAGCGTGAGCGACTCCCACCTTGTGAACGCCTATGTGCCTGATGCAGAACGCCCTGTGCCCTTTGAGCATATGATTTATGTTGGCGATGGTACCACCGACATACCTTGTATGAGGCTCGTGTGCGACAGGGGTGGCCACTCCATTGGTGTCTACAACCCCGCCTCCGAGAAGGACCATCAGAAAACCAAACTTCTGCTATCGCAAAACCGTGTGTCGATGATTTCGCCCGCCGATTACAGCGAGGGCGGACGTATGGACACCATAGTTAAGACCATCCTCGACAAGATTGCCACCGATGCACGCATCGCCGAGTTGGCAGGCGAGGAGTAGACCCCAGACACAATTAACCTCAAAAACAGACATAAAAGGTGATTTTTGCAACCAACAACGCCCACAAACTCGAAGAGGTTAGGGCCATTTTGGGCGAGGAGTTCTCGCTGACCACCCTGCGCGAAGCAGGCATTACGGAGGATATTCCCGAAAACGAGCCCACCATTGAGGGTAACGCACTCGCAAAGGCTCGTTATGTGTGGGCCAAGACGGGGTGTGATTGCTTTGCTGACGACACGGGACTGGAGGTAGATGCTCTTGGAGGTGCCCCGGGCGTACACTCGGCACGCTACGCCACCGATGGGCACGACTTTGCCGCCAACCGCACCAAGTTGCTCCGTGAGTTGGAGGGGGTTCGGGAGCGCACAGCACGTTTCCGCACGGTTGTGGCGCTGATTATTGACGGCAAGGAGTACACCTTTGAGGGTACGGTGGAGGGCACAATCACCTGCGAAGAGAGGGGCGAGGGTGGCTTTGGCTACGATGCGCTCTTCCTGCCCGATGGCTACACACAAACCTTTGCCGAACTGCCCGCCGAGGTCAAGAACGACATCAGCCACCGAGGGCGTGCAATGCGCCTGCTGGCAGGGTGGTTGCAGGAAAATCGGTAGGCCAACCACTTATCCACACCAACAAGCCACACTCTATCGGGCGTAGGAGATGACGTCCGAACAGGAGATGTGGTCCTCACCACTCAGGACCACCAATCGTTCAACCACGTTGTGGAGTTGGCGCACGTTGCCACTCCACGTCATATCGGCAAGTTCGCTCATCGCATCCTCATCAATAGTCTTGGTCGGTAGGCAGTACTCGCTGCAAATCTCATCCAAAAAGTACTCCACAAGTTGTGGAATATCCTCCACGCGTTGCGACACGGGTGGCACCTGTAGCACCACCACGCCCAAGCGGTGGTAGAGGTCCTCACGGAAGTTCCCTCTGGAAATCTCCTTCTCAAGGTTTTTGTTGGTGGCGGCAATCACCCTCACATCCACCTCAATATCCTTATCGCTACCCACTCGGCAAATCTTGCGCTCCTGCAAGGCCCTCAGCACTTTGGCTTGGGCCGCAAGGCTCATATCACCCACCTCATCAAGAAAGAGTGTGCCACCAATGGCCTGCTCAAACTTACCCTTGCGTTGGCGCACCGCAGAAGTGAAGGCACCCTTTTCGTGGCCAAAGAGTTCGCTCTCGATAAGTTCGGAGGGTATGGCTGCGCAGTTCACCTCCACAAAGGGGCCCTCGCTACGGAGGCTTTGCAGGTGTATTTGTCGGGCCACCAACTCCTTACCCGTGCCGTTCTCGCCCAAAATCAGCACCCTTGCGTTGCTCGGAGCGATACGGGTAATCATCGTGCGCAGGCGGCACATTATCTCCGAGGAGCCAATCATCTCGAAACTCTGGCACGGTTTTTTCCTTATGGGTGAGTGATGCGTGTGAGGCTCCTCGGCCGAGGGCTCCTCAGTGGTCAGTGCCAAGCGTACCGCAGCAAGCAGTCGGGCCACATTGACCGGCTTGGGAACAAAGTCCACCGCACGGTGGCGCATACACTCAATGGCGCAATCCATTGTGGCCGTGGCCGAAAGGGCAATCCAAGGCACCCCGCCCAATGGAGAAACAAAGCCCTCCGGCTCCCCACATATAATAAGGTTGGGGTGGAACTCCGCGGCAGCGGCCGCCGCCTCGGACACCGCCTCCACAAGCCTCACCTCAAAACCCTCGTGTTTCAACAACTCACCAAGCGAGTTGCGAACACTGCGCTGGGAGTCAATTACCAAAATTTTAGTCATACTTATCTGTGTGTTTAACCCAATGAACAGGATGGTGCCAAAATCATCCGCAGTGGGTATGCAAATTCGCAGCCAAATTGTTGTCGGTTGTGTAATAAATTTTCAAAAAAAACTGTTATCTTTGTGGTAAAGATATGGCATTTAGTTTTTCGTGTCAAGACCCCCGTTTTGAGGGGTGTTTTGGGGGAAAATGTCTTTTTATACTATTTGCCCCAAGGTGCAATGTGGCAGTTCGGCCACATTTTCGTGTACCTTTCAGTGTGTAGAGAACAATAATTTTTCAAACTTTTCAGATGAATAAAAACTACAATATTGACCGCCAACGGTTTCAACTTCCGGAGTACGGACGACATATTCAGGATATGGTCAAAGAGCTCGCGCAAATCGAAAACCGAGAGGAGCGCAACCTGCGCGCAAAGGCCCTCATTGCCATTATGGCCAACATCCAACAGCAGAGTGCCGACACGCCCAATTTTGAGCGCAAGTTGTGGGACCACCTCTTCATTATGGCTGATTATCAGCTTGATATAGACTCCCCCTACCCTGCCCCCACGGCTGCAACCATTATGCCGCCGCCACACAAAATGGACTACCCGCGCACGACCATTGATATGAAACACTACGGCAAGAACGTGCGCAACGTGATTCGCACTCTGCACAAACTCAAAGACCGTGAAACGGTTGATGCGGTGGTCTACAACCTCGCACGCTATATGCGCACCAAGAGTTACGAATTCAACCAAGAGCACCCCGACAATGCTGTCATCATCAAGGACATCAAAAAAATGTCCGATTTTGATATTTCCATTGACGAAAATGCCATCACACAAATCAAAAGTGATTATAAAAATGTCTATTTTGATTATAAAAAAACCAGACAAGGAAAGAAAAACAGCAAAAAACGATAACTTTTTTACCCCTTTTCTCGTAGCACACTTTCGACCTTTTGTATAATTTTTTACCTTTGTTCACACAACACTCGGAACAAAGCAAAGAAGAGAAAACATACCATTAAGAAATGAAGAAGATTTTTATACTCGCACTTGCAGCCTTTGGAGTGGTTGCGTGCGCCTCCGACAAAGCCAACATTAGCGGAGATTTTGCCGCCAACCCAAACACAACCGTCTATGTGGAGAGTGTTGGCGAAGGGGGCATCAACCACGTGGACTCGGTGCAGACCAACTCCGCAGGCCGATTTAGCCTTAGGCTCCCTCTCTTGGATGGACAGGCAACCCTCTACACGCTCCGTTGCGGAGAGCAGGTTGTGCCACTGATTGTGTCGGCCGGTGAGAAGGTGAAGGTGGGCTCGGTGCCCGGACTGGTGGATGGCTACACGGTGAGTGGCTCCGAGGAGTCGCTGCTTGTCAAGGAGATTAAGAACATTATGGGCTTCGGTGCCCTGCGCCTTGACTCGTTGCGCACCCTCTACAATCAGACCTCTTCCAAATCGGTGTTGCAACACATCAACAAGGAGTTTTCCAAAGAGTACTATGCCATTAAGCGACAGCAGATTGAGTTCATCGTTAAGAATGCCGGCTCACTTGCGGCAATCTATGCTCTCAACCAACGCCTCCCCGGCGATGAGTCGCTTTTCAATGGCCACAACGACATTGTCTACTACCGCTTGGTGGCCGACTCCGTGGAGAAAACCTACCCCAAGTCGCCCTACTTGACACAGTTGAAGGCCGACATCGCTCGCTACGACCAGCAGATGGCCCTCATCGACAAACTCGACAAGGCACTGGAGCAGGAGCCCGCAGCATTTCCCGAAGTTGCTCTGCCCGATATGTATGGTAAGACTCAGAGCCTCACTGCTTTGCAGGGTATGGTTTTCCTTTTGGATTTCTGGAGCGTGGCCGACCAAAATGCCGCTTTCCACAATGCGGAACTCAAGAAAGTCTACGAAAAACACAACCACGCAGGGTTTGAAATTTATCAGGTGTCGGTTGATACCTCCAAGCCTGTGTGGGTGGAAGTGGTGCAGCGACAAAGACTCCCGTGGATTACCGTGTGCGATTTTCAGGGTGCAGCCTCAAATGCTGTGAAACTCTATGGTGTGCGCTCGGTGCCCCAGAACTTCCTCTTTGACGCCGAGGGCAACATTGTGGCCCGCAACATTTTTGGCGACAAACTTGCCGCCAAAGTGGCCGAACTGATAAAAAAATAAGGTTAATTTTAAGGTAATATACAATGTACTATTTCGCCTCCGATATGCACCTCGGCAGTGGCACTCCCGAAGAGTGTCGCAAGCGCGAGATGCAGGTGGTTGGGTGGCTCGACAAGGTGGCTGCCGATGCAGAGGGAATCTTCCTTGTGGGCGATGTGTTTGACTTTTGGTATGAATACAAACGTGTTGTGCCAAAGGGTTTTACACGTCTGCTTGGCAAACTTGCCGAACTTACCGACCGAGGTGTTCAGATTTATTTCATCCCCGGCAACCACGATATGTGGCAGAGGGACTACCTCGAAAAGGAGTGTGGAATTAAGGTATGTTTTAAGGTAAAACAAATCGCCCTTAACGGCAAGAAAGTTGCCATCGAACACGGCGATGAAATTTATGCCCGCGCACTGGGGGGCGGAACGCGGCTTATGGACACCATTTTCCGCAGTCGCATCTGCCGTTGGTTGTTCTCCCACCTCATCCATCCCGACTTTGCCCTGCGCTTCGGACAAGGGTGGTCCCACGGTAGTCGCAAGAGTAAGGACATTGCATTCCCGTTTTTGGGTGCGGAGGACCCGATGGTCAAAGAAGCCGAGCGAAGAATTGCCTCCGGAGAGGAGATTGACTACTTCGTGTTCGGACACAATCACTGCGCCGCAGAGCAGCCCCTTTCGGGCGGACAAAAAGCCTTCTTCTTGGGTAATTGGTTCAGCGAACCGGTCTATGGAGTGCTTGACAAGGAGGGTGTTTTCACGCTTAAAAGAGTATAAATCAACTTGTTATGAAACAATATCTTGACCTTCTGCAAACCATTTGCGACACCGGCGTTGTCAAAGGCGACCGCACAGGAACGGGCACCAAGAGTATTTTTGGCTACCAAATGAGGTTCAACCTTGCCGATGGTTTTCCGTTGCTGACCACCAAAAAGGTCTTTACCAAAGGTATCATTCACGAACTACTCTGGTTCCTCAAGGGGGATACCAACATTGGTTACCTTGTGCGCAACGGAGTACACATTTGGGACAATGACGCCTATCGTTTCTATGGCGAGTTATGCGCAAAAAATGGGCTACAACCCATTGAGCGTGAGGAGTTTTTGGAGAGGGCTGCGGCGGGAGAAGCCTCGCCTATCGAGGGCTACCACTATGGCGACCTCGGCAGTGTCTATGGCTCCCAGTGGCGCAGTTGGGGTGCTCCCGATGGCAGGGTGATTGACCAGATTGAGGAGGTCATCAACACCATTAAGAATAATCCCAACTCAAGGCGTATGATTGTTTCGGCGTGGAATGTGGCCGATGTGGAGGGTATGGCCCTGCCTCCGTGCCACGTGTTATTCCAATTCTATGTTGCGGAGGGTAGGCTCTCGTGCCAACTCTACCAACGCAGTGCCGACACATTCCTCGGCGTGCCCTTCAACATTGCCTCCTATGCGATTCTGACTCACATCATTGCACAGATTTGCGACTTGGAGGTTGGAGAGTTTGTACACACTCTGGGCGACACCCACCTCTACCTCAACCACCTTGAGCAGGCCGCCGAGCAACTTTCGCGTGAGCCTCGCCCGCTGCCTCGTTTGCGCCTTAACCCGATGGTTAAAAACATTGCCGACTTGCGCTACGAGGACATTGAGATTGTAGATTACAATCCTCATCCCACAATCAAAGCCCCGATGTCCTTTTAGGGAGGACTCGGCGGGTATCCATTACCCACAACATTAGGTTTTCAGCCAACAACAAACACAAAAACCCCTCTCCGAACAATCGGAGAGGGGTTTTTGTCATCTCGTTCCTCCTATTGTCAGAACGCCCCTATTGATTAGAATGGCAGGTCGTCTACCTCGTCAGAAGCAGGTACTGTGGCAGGGGCTGGCTGTGGAGCCGGAGTAGCATAGGCCTGCTGAGGTGCAGGTGCTGCGTAGGTGGGCTGAGGTGCAGGTGCTGCGTATGTGGGCTGAGGTGCAGGTGCTGCATAGGTCTGCTGCTGGTAACCGCCCTGTTGTTGGTAGCCACCGCCCTGCTGCTCGCCACCTTCCCTACGGCCACCGAGGAGTTTCATCTCATCGGCCAAAATCTCGGTTGAGTAGCGCTTGTTGCCATCCTTGTCGGTCCACTCACGAGTGCGCAAGCGGCCCTCAATATAAATCTGCGACCCTTTGCGAACATAGCGGTCCACAACATCGGCCAAGCCACGCCACATAGTAATGGTGTGCCACTCGGTGTGGTCGGTGCTTTCGCGGGTATCCCTATTGAACATTTTTTCTGTGGTGGCGAGCCTCACACGTGCGGTCTTAACTCCCGTTTCGAGGGTCCTAACCTCGGGGTCCATACCCACATTGCCCACCAAAATAACCTTGTTAATCATCGTATTAGAGCGTTTTTAGTAGTTCCGTAAAGAGTTTTGTCATATTCTTCTCGGCCAAGCGACCATTTGCCTGCACCTCCTCGTGCGACACACTGGTGTTCTCCATAGTGTCCGTAATGATGGAGACTCCGAACACCGGAATGTTCATATGCCTTGCGGCAATCACCTCGGGTGCGGTGGACATACCAACGGCATCACCGCCGATAATCTTCACCCACATATACTCCTTCGGGGTCTCAAAGGTGGGACCCGTGAGGGCCACATAGCAACCATATTGGAGTTTGATACCCTCCTTCTCGGCAATGGCGGTTGCCTTTGCGATAAGTTCGGGATTGTAGGCATCGTTCATATCGGGAAAGCGGGGACCGAGTTCGGCAATGTTCTTGCCAATCAACGGGTTAGGGATAAGGTTGATGTGGTCGTTGATAACCATAACATCACCCACCCTGAAGGTGGAGTTCATCGAGCCTGCCGCATTGGACACAAAGAGGTATTTGATACCGAGCAATTTCAGCACCCTCACGGGGAACACCACCTGCTGTGCGGTGTAGCCCTCGTAGTAGTGGAACCTACCCTGCATTGCAACCACCTTCTTGCCACCGAGGGTGCCAAAGATGAGTTTGCCACTATGGCCCTCAACGGTAGAGACAGGGAAGTTGGGAATCTCGGCATAGGGGATGGCCTCCACCACCTCGATGTGCTCAACAAGTCCGCCCAGACCGGTACCCAGAATGATACCCACCTCGGGCTCAAAATTCACTCTGCCCTTGATATATTCGGCCGAAGCCTTGATTGTATTCATCATAGTTTTTGCGTTTTTCGTTCTCTTGTTACAACTCTTTCCCTCTCTTGTGGCCCGCTCGCTCCTACATCTTCTCGAGCATACCCACAATCAGAGCCGTCATCCTCTTCTCGGCCTTTGCGCCCTCCTGCTGCACCTCCTCGTGGGTGGACTTCTGACCACTGAATGCGGCGTTGGTGATAATCGAAATGCCAAACACGGGGATGCCCATATGCCTTGCGGCAATCACCTCAGGGGTGGTAGACATACCCGCAGCATCGCCACCGATAACCTTGAAGTAGCCATACTCCTTGGGGGTCTCAAAGGTGGGACCGGTGGTGCCCACATAGCAGCCATATTGCAGTTTGATACCCTTCTCGGCAGCCACCTCGGTAGCCAAAGCGGTCAGAGCCCTGCTATAAGGCTCGCCCATATCGGGGAAGCGAGGGCCGAGTTCGGCATAGTTTTTTCCAATCAACACATTGGGAATGAGGTTGATGTGGTCGGTGATGATCATCAAGTCGCCCACTCTGAACGAAGAGTTGATACCGCCACTGGCATTCGACACAAAGAGAGTTTGGATGCCCAGCATCTTCATCACCCTCACGGGGAACACCACCTGCTCGGGGGCGTAACCCTCATAGTAGTGGAACCTACCCTGCATCGCAACCACCTTCTTACCACCAAGAAGGCCAAAAATCAGCCTACCGGCGTGGCCCTCCACCGTGGAAACGGGGAACGAAGGAATTTCGTCATAGGGGAGTGAATGTTTGATGTCGATGTGGTTCACAAGGCCACCCAAACCGGTACCAAGAATGATGCCCACTTCGGGCTCAAAATCGACCTTACCACGAATGTAGTCGGCCGAGGTTTTTATGCGTTCAATCATAGTTTTGGTGTTTTTATCTCGCTGATTAGTTTTTCAACAAATTTTGCCTCATCGCCATCACGGAAGTTCACCTCAATGGGTAGCACAAAGAGTCTGCGTTGCAACTCCTCGGGGATGTGTTTGCGCGAGGTGAGTTTCACCCCATCCTTCTCGGTGGTGAGCACTATGGTCCTGTCGCCGTGCTTCTCAACGACCTCCATAATTTGCTTAATATCACGCACTTTGTAGGTGTGGTGGTCGCCAAAGACAATCTTTTCTACCACATCAAACCTGCCCTCCAACGTTTCGTGAAATCTCTCCGGATTGGCAATAGCCGAGAGTGCTACAACTTTGCTGCCACGAATGGCAGTACCGGCTGCCACGTCCGAAAAAATCGGCTTCGGGTTGCCTTGCTTAATATCCGTAAAGAAGAACGATTGGTAGGGATAGGGTTTGAGTTCCTTCTGGGCGATGTTACGCTCAATGGGCGACATCGTCTTGGGCGTTTTGGTTATCAGCAGGATGTTTGCCCTGTAGAGTTGCGAGGGGCTGTCGCGCAGCGTTCCTGCAGGTAACATTTTGTTGCGGAAGGGGGGAACATTGTAGTCCGAGAGGACAATGCTCACTTTGGGGGTAAGGCTACGGTGCTGGAAACCATCATCCATAACGATGAGATTTACCTCGGGGTGCTCCTCCATAATGCGCCTAACAGCCTTAACCCTCTTTTCGCACACCACCACCACCGCTTCGGGGAACTTACGTTTGATTTGCTTGGCCTCATCGCCCACCGTAAGGAAGGAGTCGCTTACCTGCACCTCAATGTAGCCCTTGGTACGCCTGCGGTAGCCGCGAGAGAGGACTGCAACATTGTATTGCCCACTGAGGTTTTTCACCAAAAACTCCACAGTTGGGGTCTTGCCAGTGCCGCCCACAGCCACATTGCCCACACACACGATGGGAATATCAAACTGTGTAGAGCGCAAAATTTTGAGGTCATAGAGCCTATTGCGCAAGCCCACGCCTGCGCCGTACAACACGGCTGCTATCTCTTTCAAAAACCCCATCTTTGATTGTTTGGAGGTACTGCCCCCTGCACCCACAAAGTTATTGCTTAATTTTCTTATTTCCAAATCTTTCCACCCACCACGCCAAACTTACTCTTTTGCACTGCGTGCACGAGCGTCTAACACAAGCGAAACCAACAAGTCGGCATTTCGGCAACTGACCAAGTAGCGATGGTGGGTTGTGTGTATGGCCACACAGCTTTTGCGTGTGGTTGCGTAGATGCGGTAGATGCGCCTGCTTTTGAGGTCGGCATAGCGGCCAAAATAGCCCCAAAAGCCATAGGAGCCCGCCACGGGCACCTTGCGCCCAAAGCCCTCCTTGCCCAACGACACGATGTCCACAATGCTCTCCACCGGAATGTAGGTCGTGTCCACCAAGCAGCGCAACTCCAAAGTCCTATCATCCAAAATAATACGTGTGGGCTTGGACAACAAAAACAGGACCACCACGGCCACACACAAGGCGGCCACCCAAGCGGCCACATAGTAGGCCCCACCCGCTGTGGCGAAGAGCAACGCAATGGCTCCACCCATTGCGGCCAACACCACAAGGGTAATCACCCACGAAGCCCTGTCGGCCTTGCCATATCTGAACGTAACCTTCACTCTCTGAACGCTATTTTTCTCGTTTTATTTTGCGCTTGCCCCAATTAGAGCCTCGGCTATAACAAGGTCTTCGGGGGTTGTGATTTTGATGTTGCTCCGCTCGCCTGCGTAGTAGCCCAACTCCACCCCAAGTCGCTCCACCACGGTTGCATCATCAGTAAAGCAGGGTTGTGGCTCGGTCTGATAGGCCTCACGCAGCAGGTCGGTGCGGAATATTTGTGGTGTCTGCACGGCGCGTAGTTTACTGCGGTCGGCCACCCTAAAACCGCCCTCAGTGGCCACGCGGAAGGAGTCCACCGCCTCCACAAGAGGTATGGCCGAGCCCCCAGCCAAAGCAACCTCCACACCTCGGTCTATCATCTCGGCACTCACAAGGGGCCTCACGCCATCGTGTACCGCCACCAAGTCGCACTCGCCGAGTACACCGAGTCCACACCTTACCGACTCAAACCTCGTAGCACCGCCCGAGCACACTTTGTGTGTACCCAGCAGCCCACTTTCGGCACAAATCGCAGCCCACCTTTCGTGTTGGTCGCCGGGCAGCACAACCACCACCTCCGAAGACCTCCCGAGGAAGGCACGAAGAGTGATTTCAAGGATGGTTTTTTCGCCGATTTTCAGGAACTGTTTGGGCACACTTGCCCCCATTCGGTTTCCAACTCCTCCTGCAACGATGATAACCCCTAATTTTGTGCTACTTACGCCCATTGCGAACAATGAAATATGGTTAATTTTAAGGTATGTTTTAAGGTAATATCGCCCTCTCTATTTCACCTTTTCGAGAGCCTGCCAAAGAGCACCCTCCTCAATGCGCATTTTCACCGAGTCGGAGTGGCTCAACTTAATCTCTGTGCGGCTGTCGGGATAGAGGTCATAGCGCCCCACCTGCTCCTTCTTGCGCACATCACCCTCAAGTTCGGCCAGCACCCTCGTCTTGATGTCTTCAAAGGCAGCCGTGTTCTCCTTCTTGATTGGCTCCACGGGGTTGGAGGGAATCGTCAAGGGGTCTATGGGCTTGCCATTTTTGTAGACACGAAAGTCGAGGTGAGGACCCGTGGAGTGGCCGGTGCTACCCACATAGCAGATTTTCTCGCCCTGCGACACACGCTTACCCACGTAGATACCCTTGGCGTAGCCGCTGAGGTGTAGGTAGGAACTTGTATAGCCATTGGTATGTTTGAGTTTCAGCACATTACCGCCACCCTTACTATCCCAATACTTGGCCGTAACCGTACCATCGGCAATGGCCACAACGGGCGTTCCCTTGGGTGCGGCATAGTCCACTCCGTGGTGGGGGCGGCGAATTTTCAGGATGGGGTGCATACGCGAATTGGAGAACTTGGAGCTGATGCGGGTGAATTTCAGCGGAGCCTTCAAGAACTGCTTGCGCATACTCTTGCCATTCTCGTCCCAATAGCTCAACTTACCCTCCTGCACGAATGGGATGGCGTAGTAGTCCTTGCCTGCGTGGGTAAACTTGCTACCCCACACGGTGCCAATGCCATCTCGCTCGCCATCAATATATTTCTCGTCAAAAATGGTCGTAAACGTGTCGCCCTCGTGCAGCGCAAAGAAGTCTACACTCCAACCATAAATATCCTCAATCTCCACAGCCAATGCGGGCGGTATATTGTTCTCTACCAAGCAATTCCACAGCGAAGAGGAGATTGTGCCCGACACCTTGCGGCGTTTGTAGGTTACCTCTTTGGCCTCGGTGCGCACAGACACAGCACCGTCTGCACCCAGCGACACGTGGACCATATTGGTCTTGTCCATCTCAAACACAAAGTGGCGCAAGTGGCTGCCCAGCGAGTCGCTCTGCGAGAAGATGGCATACTTGTCGTTTACCCTCATATGGCGGAAGTCGTAGGTGGGTTTGGCCTCGGCCGCAATGCGGTTGATGTTCACCTGCGAAGTGTGGCCCTCAAGCACGTGGGAGAGGGTTTGACCACTCTCCACCTTGCCCTGCACAATGTCATATTTGCTCATATCATAACCATAGAGCAATTCGGTCTTTTGCACGGGTGCTTCATCCTGCTTGGAGCCGTGGCCACCGCCAAGTTTAATGGCACACACCACAACCACAACAAGTGCCGAGAGTGCAATCACCGGCACCTCCCAACGAACTTCTCGGTCGAAAATTTTGATTGTTTTCATCTGCTTCGTATCTATTGCAAATGTGTGTATTTGTGTTAGTTAAGCGTGGGCAGGAAGGAGTAGTTGTTGGAGTAGTAGAGCATCTGCTCGATGTAGTTGTCGGGGTACTCAATCTTCACGTCTACAACCTTACCATCCTCCTCCACAAGGGTATAGATGGGGTTGATGAAGCCCGCATAGGGCTGGATGTTGAGAGTTGCGTAGCGTTCCAAAACCTCCTTGTGCAGGTCGGGGTCAATCTTCACTGCATATTTCTCCACAAGGTCCCTACCAGCCTCAAAATCGCCCTCCGATTTGATGCGCTGCACCTCGTAGAGCATCTCGCCGAAGAGGGTGCGCAGCCTCTCAAAGTCGTTCACCACAACATACCTCTTTCCGTTCTCAACCACCCACTCAATTACGTTCTCTGCCTTGCCGTGCTCGTAGCACCACTCGGCAATGAGTTTGCGGTTACGCATATGCGACTCCTCCACATTCTTACCCAACTCAATGCGGGTGAACTGAGTCATCATACCATTCATAATGTACTCTGCATATTGCGCTTTGGCCACGTCAAACGAGGGTACAAGGCCGAGTTCAACGAGTTTGGGGTCGCCCAGATAATAAAGACCAAAGAGGTCGGCGCGAGCCTCCTCAAGGGTGGAGCTATACTGCTTGAGTTCACCGCCCTTGGTGCCGGGGGCCAACTGACCGGAGCCGTGGCCGAGACATTCGTGGATGTCGGTGTGGAGATTGTCGCCCAAGCGGCCATACTCCTCAATGCGCTGGCGGTCCTCCTTACGCAGGATGAACTCCTCGTCAAAACCGTTGCCGTGGGCACTCTCAGCGTAGGCCTCGGTGATGTTGTCAATGGTTACCGATTTTGAGCCGTGCTCCTTGCGAATCCAATCGGCGTTGGGAAGGTTGATACCGATGGGGGTTGCGGGGTAGGCATCGCCTGCGAGAGTGGCTGCGGTAATCACCTTGGCCGACACACCCTTGACCTCTGCCTTGCGGAAGGCGGGATTGATGGGGGCATTGTCCTCAAACCACTGTGCATTGTCGCTGATGATTTTGGTGCGGAGGGTTGCCTCATCGTTTTTGAAGTTCACGATACTCTCCCAAGCGCCCTTGCGACCGAGGGGGTCGCCATAGTCCTCGGTGAAGCCATTGACATAGTCAATGTAGCTCTCGGTGTCCTTGGTCCAAGCGATGTTGAACTGGTCGAAGAGGCGGAGGTCGCCCGTCTTGTAGTATTCAACCAGCGTGAGCAGGGTGGACTTTTGGGGCTCCTGTGCCACACCGGCCGCCTTCTCCAACCAATAGATGATTTGCTCGATGGCATCGGAGTACATACCACCGAGTTTGTAGGTCTTTTCGTAAATCTTACCGCCCTCCTTGACCAGTTTGCTGTTCAAACCATAGGAGATTGGGCGGGGGTCATTCTTCTTTGCCATCTTGGCATAGAACCTCTCGGCCTCGGCTTGGCTCACGCCCTCGTAGTAGTTCATCGAGGAGGCTTTCAGAACATCCACACCATCGGCCTGAACGAGTTTTGAGGGGTAGAGTTCGGGGTTGAAGATGGCGGGAACGATGATTTCCATCATTGCAGCCTGCGACTCAAAGCCCTCGTTGGGTATCGTAGCAGCGCACTGTGCAACTAACACGTTCTCAAAGTATTCCTGCGAGAACTCGGGCTTGAACTTATCGTTGCTATAGTGGTGGTGTATGCCATTTGCGAACCAAACTTTCTTCAAATATTTCTCAAAAGCCTTCCACTCGGCACACTCCTTGTCGCCGGTGTAGTTTTGGTAGATTGCTTCAAGGGTGCGGCGGATGGCGAGGTTGTATTTGAAGTTCTGGTCGAACATAATATCCCTGCCACTGATGGCCGCTTGGTTGAGATAGTAAATCAACTCCTTCTGCTCAAGGCTCAACCGCTCAAATCCGTGCACCTGATAGCGCAGGATTTTGATGTCGTCAAAGTTGTCGATTTGCCAACGAAATTCGGCGGTGTTCTGCTCGGAGCAGGAGGTTGCCAAGAGTGCAATCATTGCGGAAGCGATTAAGAGTGTAACTTTTTTCATTGTAGATAAATTTGAGTTTTGTCCATTTGGGAACAAAGTTAGCAAATAAATGTGGAATAACTACGTTATTCGCCCAAGTTTTTGGCCCCCTTTTTTGCCGAAATGAGGGGTTTGTGGTGGGAATTAACGGGTTGAAAGTGCAAAAAATTGGGGTAAGTGGGCAGATTTTCAAAAAAGATTTCTATTTTTGTGGGCTCGTATTGCACAAATGCGACACCAAAACGAAGTTAAACTAATGGCAAAAACAGAGATGGATGATGGTTATTCCAGTAAAAATTGCAGCAGCATCAACGCTCAGCGCTGTGCCATTGGTCTATGGCTTGCGCTCGGCCGCTAATCTTGAAGCCGAGATTACACTTCTTTCCAGAGAGGATAGTTTGGATGCACTCATCGGTGGCACTGTGGACATCGCACTGCTGTCGGCCGACCAAGTGTGCGGACTCGCCGGCGTAAAAATCGTCAGCGACTTCTGCATTGCACCCGTCAAGGGCTTCGAAGGCGCACTCACACAGGAGTGGGGAGTGGGCTTGGAGGCACCCGTGGCCGCAGTGTGGGTTGCCCGCGAGGGACTCTCGCCCGAGGTTTTGGACGCCTTTGAGGTGGCCCTCACCCTCGGCGTGGAGCGCATCTACGAGTCGCTTATGGCTCTGGCCGAGTGCCCCCGCATTGAGGACTACACTTTCCTCTCCACACAAATCGACTATCTGTTTGACGCAAAAAAACATAAGGCGTTGGAGGCATATTGGAAAAGGCTCAAAAAAGCCACTGCCCACGCCAACCCGGGCTGACTGAAATAAGGAGCCGCAGGAGCGAAGTCGCTCGCTGACGGCTGTCCATTCGGACAATTTAAGGAAAACACGTTCACCTCTAAATCCGAACAGCCCGAGAAATGATTACTATTTACCTGAAACAATACAACAAAATTGTGCGCGAAGCCGACATCAAACTCTTTGATGAACTCGGCTACGATGACATTTTGTGGATAGACCTCCTCTCGCCCACCATTCAGGAGCGCAAGGCGGTTGAGAACTTTATGGAGATTAACCTGCTCACTCGTCAGCAGATTGAGGAGATTGAGTCCACCTCCAAATACTCCGAGACGGAGAATGCGATTTTTTCCAACACCAACTTCTTTGTTCCCTCGCCCGAAGGTTTCACTGTGGAGCCCGTGTCGTTCATTGTGAGTGAGGGCCTTTTGATTACCACTCGCAACGCCGAGTTCCGCACCTTCAACGAGGCCTCCAAACGTTTGCAGATGAACAACCGCCAATACACCACCGGTTATCACCTGCTGATTTCGATTTTGGAGGTGAGGATTGATGCAGACGCCGACTTGGTTGAGAACGTATCAAAGCAGATTGCCGCATTGAGCAAGGAGATTTCGGTGGATGGACACGTAGACAAGAGCGACATCACCCGTATCAACAACCTGCAGGAGCAGACGATGTCGATTAGGGAGAACATCTTTGACCGCCAGCGTATCCTCTCGGGTATCCAGCGTAGCGAGCGCTTCCCCAACGATATTTATCCTCGCCTGCAACTGATGATGCGCGATGTGAACTCACTCATCAGCCACGCCGACTTCAGTTTTGAGCGTCTGGACTACTTGCAGGACACTGCATTGGGACTCATCACCATTGAGCAGAACAACACCGCCAAGGTATTTACCCTTGCTTCGGTGGTCTTTCTGCCTGCCACTTTGGTTGCGAGTATCTATGGTATGAACTTCAAGTGGTTGCCATTCCTCAACTGGGAGCACGGTTGGCTTGTGGCAATGGCTCTGATTGTTGCTCTTTCGGGTGCAACTTACCTTATTTTTAATCGCCAAAAGTAGGGCAGAGGGGTAAAATTAGCAAAAAATACTGCGTCAAACAAAACACCCTTAACCGATTGTGGTTAAGGGTGTTCTTGTGTTTTATATTACCTTAAAACATACCTTATTTTTACCCCGCCCAACAAGAGTGTCGGGCTGATTGGAAGGCAACCGTGGTCTATCGGACCAACGTCAGAGTGTTACCACCAAACCGAGCCTCAAAACCGAGTTGCGATTGTCGGGAACAGAGATGTAAGGGCGGCCATTGAGCGAGTCGGACACACCATTGTGGGTTTGGGTGATGCCGAGAGCGTAGCGCACCTCCACCCCCAAGTTGGCGAGGAACATCCAACGCACCCCAACCACGGCCCCGAAGTCCCACGGATGAAATTCGCTCTTGTCAAACTCCATCTCGGTGGAGGTCATACCACCTCCGACCACCGAGGGGCCCGTGTAGGTGTAGGTCCCGCTCAAAAAAGCACCCGCCTGCACGCCCGCCATAAACGAAAGGCTCTGGTCGGGAAGGGTAAACTTGGCCAGCAGAGGAATGTTGAGATAGTTGTAGGCGTAGTCGTAGCGGCTCTTGCCCTCAACATACCAAGCCCCCTGCTCCGAGAAAGCAACATCAAGTTCCACCCCAATGTGCGGAGAGAAATTGTAGCCAACGCCTATCTCCGAGAAAAGGCCTAACCGAGGGCTAACTCCTTCAAGGCCAACAAGTGAGGAGAGGTTAAGACCATCGCTAAAAACAAACTCCATCCTCCGTTGTGCCTGCATTGGAGTGGTCAGCAAAAGCCCACAAACCACCGCTACCGCTGTCCAAAACCTATGTTTCATAGTGCTCTACTCTTTGTGTGTGTTCAACATTACCGTTCACAAATATAGACAAAAAACCCGAAAGCCAACCTTTGGCCTTCGGGTTTTGTTTGTGTAGTCGTGGGGCTTCACAGGATTTCTCCTCCCCACGCCCACCATCGGAGTGTTTAGAACTCGTAGAATACGCCTACTTGGAGCACGCCCTGCTTACCCCAAGCCTCGGAAAGCTCTTCGCCCTTGTCGTTCTTAACTGCGGGGAACACATTGGTGAGGCCGATGTTGTAGCGAGCGTCTACACCGATGTTTGCGGTGATTTTGTACTGTGCGCCCAGAGCCAATGAGCAGTCGAAGGAGTTGTAATCCTCAACCACATCTTTCTGAGTGTTGGTGTTATCGCCGGTGATGGTCTCGGTGGTGGTGTTCATACCCAATGCAAAGCCCAACTGGGGACCAACATAGGCACGGATGGGGCCAAAGTGGAATTTAGCCAAGATGGGCACGGTTACATAGTTTGCAGCCCAAGCCTGCTTGGTGGTGGAAGCAGCACCACCCAAAAGGCTCGAGGTGGACTCAACCTTGGTGTTCACGCCCTGCATCGAGAAGTTGGCCTCAACCTGAACACCCAGCATAGGCATAACCATATACTCGGCATAAACGCCTGCATTAAGACCAAGTTTCATCGACTGCGAAGGAGTAACCTTTGCGAGGTCGCCCCAATCGAGGCCGCTGTCTTCGCCAACCATTCCGCTGATGTTAGCCAAGTTACCACCAACTTTCACGCCGAAGTTGATTTGAGCAAATGCACCCAACGAGAGCGCCAATGCTGCGATTGTTACGATAAGTTTTTTCATCTTTTTTGTTGTTTTTTGTGATTAGTTTGGTTGTTTGAGTTTCAAATTTTCTCTTTTGTGGGGCACACACCCCACATTTGTTTATCCAAAGGTAAGAAATTTATTTTAACTCCGCCACTCTTTCGTTAGGAAAATAACACATATTTCTGAGAAAACGAACTATAATGGCGAAAAACCAAACATTTCTTGGGTGCAAACCATTCCAAATACAACAAAAAAGGCCTGCCGAAGCAGACCTTTTTATCAGGTTGGCGGGAATACCTATTATATAATAGGCCCCTCTCTTGCAAATCATCCTCCCGTTCTCCTCTATCGGAGCGGCTTGATGTCCTTGATGCGCAACTGCGGAGTGGTAACGCCGCGGTAGTGGTTCTCCACAATGGAGTAGCACACATCCACAGGCCTTCCGTTGCGAATCCAATCGAAGTGGGTGGGTTGCTGGAACGCAATGGCACCAATGGTGGTATTCGGCTTCTGCCTCTGGGTGAGGTCCATCTTGATGTGCTCCATATCGGCACCCACCAACTTGGCATCGCCCCTATTGCTCACACCCCTTGTGGCAAACACAGGCGCATTGTTGCCCGGACCAAAGGGTTGGAACCTCGACAGCACAGCCCTAAACGAGGGGGTGATGTCGCTGAAAAGCAACTCCGAGTCCACATCCACCTGTGGCACAAGCAGCGAGGGGTCGATGTGCTCCTCCACGTAGGCGTGGAACCTACGGGTGAACTCCTCCACATTCTCGGGCTTCATCGTGAGGCCTGCGGCATACATATGTCCGCCGAAGTTCTCCAGCAGGTCGGAGCACGACTCCACCGCCTGATAGAGGTCAAAACCGGCCACACTCCTTGCCGAGCCCGTGGCGAAGTTGTTGCTCATCGTGAGCACCACGGTGGGCTTGTAGTAGGTCTCAATCAACCTCGAAGCAACAATTCCCACAATGCCCTTCATCCACTTGGGGTTGTAGATGACAATGCTCTTGTGGCTCTTCATCTCCTCGCTACCCTCAATGATGTCGTGGGCCTCCTGTGTTACGTTGCGGTCGATGCTCTTGCGGTTTTGGTTGAACTCGTCAATAACATCGCCACACCTCTCGGCAGCCTCCTCGTCCATCTCAATGAGCATCTCCACAGCCTTGTGGCCACCCGAAGGTGCTGCATCGGGGTCGTTGGGGTCCACCCTCATACGGCCTGCGGCGTTAATCCTCGGACCGATTTTGAACACGATGTCATCAATGGTAATCTGGTGTTTGTCGAGTTTACAGATGCGGATGACCGAAGCAAGTCCCTTGCGAGGATTCTCGTTGAGTTTGCGCAATCCGTAGTAGGCCAAGATGCGGTTTTCGCCCGTCAGAGGCACAATGTCGGCTGCGGTGCTAACCACAACCAAGTCGAGCAACTTCTCCACCTCGCTAAAAGGAATACCCTTCTTCTGGGCATATCCCTGCACGAGTTTGAAGCCCACACCACACCCCGACAGTTCGTCAAAGGGGTAGTGGCAGTCCTCTCTCTTGGGGTCCAACACAGCCACCGCAGCGGGAATTTCTTCGCCCGGCAGGTGGTGGTCGCAAATGATGAAATCAATCCCTTTACTTGCAGCATAGGCAACTTTCTCCACGGCCTTAATTCCGCAATCGAGTGCGATAATCAGCCCCACACCCTTGCGCTCGGCATAGTCAATACTGGGTATTGACACGCCATAGCCCTCCGTGTAACGGTCGGGAATGTAGAAGGTGAGGTTTTTGTGTCCTCGGCTGCGCAGGAATGTGTAGACCAATGCAACCGCCGTACAGCCGTCTACATCGTAGTCGCCATACACCATAATTTTCTCACCATTGCGCACGGCCCTATCAATTCGCTCCACAGCCTTGTCCATATCCTTCATCAGGAATGGGTCGTGGAGGTCCGACAGCCTCGGGTTAAAGAACCTTGTGGCCTCTTCGTAAGTTGCTATGCCTCTTTGTACAAGCAGGTTGGCAAGGACAGGGGGGATGTTGAGCTGCTGTGAGAGGTCCCTGACCTTCTCGGGCTCGCCCTGTTCCTTGATTACCCAACGTTTGTCAATTGGCATAATCTTTTAATATTTATTTTATCAACGTCTAATTTCTCTGCCAAGTGGGCCACAAGTCGCTCCTTGACGACTTCGGGGTCCACACACGCTCCGAGTTCGGCCTCCATAGAGGTCGCCGTGCGGTCGGTAAAGCCACAAGGGTTTATGTAGCCAAAATACCTAAGGTCGGTGTTCACATTGAGCGCAAAACCGTGCATTGTAACCCAGCGGGAACTCCTCACACCAATGGCGCACACCTTGCGCATCGGCCTGCCCGGCTCCACAATCCACACTCCTGCGGCTCCCTCCACCGTTCTACACGCTATGCCCCACTCCGCCATCGTGTCGATGACTGCACTCTCGATGGCGCCAATGTAGCTCTTCAGCCCTATGCCCAACTGCTCGAGGTCCAAAATGGGGTAGCCAACAATCTGACCGGGGCCGTGAAATGTGATGTCGCCCCCACGGTCGATGTGGTAAAACTCCGCACCAATACTCTTTAAGAACGTCTCCGCAACCAAAAGATTGCTCTCGTGCCCGCTTTTCCCGAGCGTATACACAGGCGTGTGCTCCACCAGCAACATCCTCTGCGCCGGCCTTTCGCCCTTTGCTTTGGCGGCTATGGCCTCATCGAAGAGCCTCTGTTGCAACTGCCAGCACTCGCCATAGGCCATTGTGCCAACATCCACCACATCCAACTCCACTGCCATCGCACTTCCGCCCTTATTGTCCTACAACCCACACGCCTCCACCGCTTGGTCGGCCAAATATGACGACCTCACAAGGGGCGCACTCGCCACATACTTGAAGCCCATAGCCAACGCCTCGGACTTCCACAACTCAAACTCCTCCGGCGACACATACCTCTCTACCGCCACGTGCTTGGCCGTGGGGCGCAGATACTGCCCAAGGGTTACAATCTCAACCCCCGCACTGCGCAGGTCGCCGAGAGCCTCCAACACCTCCTCGTGGCTCTCGCCAAGGCCCACCATCAGGCCGCTCTTGGCAGGAACGCCACTCGCCGCAATGCGTGCAAGGGTGTGGAGCGAGGTGTCGTACTGAGCCTTGGAGCGCACCAGCGGGGTTATCCTGCGGATAGTCTCAAGGTTGTGGCCCGCAATGTGTGGCCCTGCACTCATCACAAGGTCCACGAGTTCATCTCTGCCGTCAAAGTCGGGCAGCAACACCTCTACTATTGTGGTTGGATTGGTAGTCTTCACCGCCTCAATGACCCTGCGCCAATGCTCGGCGCCACCATCGGGCAAGTCGTCCCTGTCCACAGAAGTAATGACTGCGTGGCGGAGCCCCATCAGACGAATGGACTCCGCAACCCTCTCGGGCTCGTTTGGTTCGATAGGCAGCGGCCTACCGGTTGGGGTTGCACAAAACTTGCACCCTCGGGTACAAATGTTGCCCAAAATCATAAACGTTGCAGTCCTTCGGCTCCAACATTCGGCCTTGTTCGGGCACCTTCCGCTGCTACAAATGGTGTGCAGCCCGTGTGCCTCCACAATGTGTGCAACCTCGGCGAAACCATCCCCATTGTGGAGTTTGATTTTCAGCCATTCCGGTTTGATTTGTCGCCCTACCTTGTCATTCAGAACAGGCATCAATAAATACTACTTTTCCAATTACCGCAAAAGTACGCATTTGGTTTTGAAATTCCAAACACCCATACCTACATTTTAACAGCCCCGCCCCAAAAGGGCAAGAAAGAAATTGAAAATTGAAAATTGAAAAAGTTGCGAGTAAGCGAGGGCAGAGGGTGCTTGCACACTTTGCCGAGCGAGAGCAACTAAAAGCCACCAAAGGTGGGTTAATTTTGGTGTGCCTTCGGCACGGGTATTAAAAAAGATACCCAGAAGAGAATTGAGAATTGAGAAAATTCCCCCTCTAAGTCCCCCTCCCCTACGAAAGGGGAGGTCGGGAGGGGCAGGCGTTGCCTGTTTTGTGTAGTTGGCAGGTCGGCACGCTTTCCTACCTCGTGGTGCCATCCGACCACCGCTCCCCTAAGTTAGGGGAGCTGGCGCAAAGCGACTGAGGGGTTTGTGAGAGCAGAAAGAGCAGAAAAGGCAAGAAAGGGGCTTTAAGGACCTTAAAAAAAAAGACGTTGGACTTTAGACGTTAGACGTTAAAAAACGCAAAGTATAAGGAGTGTTTGGGTGGGGAGAGCACCACCAAACAATTAGCGGTCAGTAGCATAGACTACTGACCGCCTCTCTTCGTGTGGGAGTACAACGCCTCGCACAACGGGGTTGTGCCCCCTCCCTAAAAAATAGACAAGTTTCGCAAAACTCGCGTTAAAAATGGATGCCAAAGGCAATGTCAAGTGCCGGCACATCCTCGTCAATCATCCCCACAAACGTAGGTCCACAAGAGAGGACACAGTTGCCGAAAGCCATTCCCGCAGCATATCGCAGATACAGGCCACCTATTGACGAAAGTCCAACCCTATAATCAAGGAATGGAGTAACTTTCTTCTTGCCCAGCATATACCAACAAAAATCCCCGAAAATGTTCATCATAAATTGACCACTATTGCTTTTGCTGTAAAATTCAAAGCCAAAGCCTGCGTGAAAAAATCGGCCAAGATTCCAAGCATATATAGCAGACGAAGCACAGCCAACATAGCCTTCGCCCTCAAGCCCAATCCTAACGGCAAAAAGCTCCGGATTCATCACAAAAGCCTTCTCATCCCTATACCAACCCGATTTCTTGGTGGTGGTTGTGGCCGGTTTGGGCTTTGCGCCGGTTTGGGTGGTTGCGGGTGCCTGAGAGGTTGCGGGTGCAACTTGTGGCGAGGAGGTGTCAAAGGTGTCGCGCGTGCCATTTTGGTAGTTAATGGAGAGTAGTGCCGTTGTTGGCAGGTGGTAGGTGGGGCCCTCAAGGTTGTCCCACTTGCGATACTCAATTTCACTCTCGCCCACCTTCTCCACTTTGGCAAGAATGGTGGTGCCATCTTTGCGCACAATCACATCCTGCGCCGTGAGGTTTGCTGTTCCGAACAACAACGCACCTAACAAAAAAAAGAAAAAACGTTTCATAATGTATGTTTGATTAGCGTTTAGTTTCTACCACTCTATGGCAAAAAGTCGCCACACGAGACCAATGTTCCACAGAAAGAAAGCCTCCTCGTTGCGCTCAAAAGTCAAAGCTCCCGCAATGCCGCCCCTTATGCCCAACCTTTCTGTGATGGGGAATTGAAGATTTGTGCCGATAACCATTCCCGATGCACCCTCCATGAAACAGTTGCCCACACCCCAATCAATATTCCAGTGAGAGGAGGGCCAGATTTGTATGCCGGCATAGAAACAGTTTTTCTTGTGCTCTCCCCACTCGCCGTAGTTGGGGTTTTTGCCATAGCCAAACGAAAAACCAAAGCCAAGTGGGCCTTGGTAGTTGATGGCAACGCCATAACCACCATAGGAGTAGCCATAGCCGGCAGCAAGGTCTAATCGGTAACACTCGTCATCCCACCCATCGCCAAGCGAGGCGAGTCCCATTCCAAGAGCTTGCCCAAGAGCTTGCCCAAGGCCATAGGCCGCAGAGGAATGGCCACTTGAATAGGAGGAAGAGTAGCCAGAGGAGTAATCCGAAGAGGAAGAGTAGGTGCTGGTGAACTGATAGGAATAGTAGTCGTCTCCCGAGGTGGACCAATTTTTCACCTCCTTGTAGATAATCCTATCGCCACGGCAGTCGTAGGCACTATTTACCCTGCCCGCCCGAAGGGTTACGCTTCTTGTATCTCGAATGGTAAAGGTGCCTTTGTCGGTGTTTACCGTCACGGGCAAACAAACCTGTCCGTTTATGTAAATTACCACATAGTCAAACGAAGCCGCGCTGATTGTAGCCAAGCAGACTCCGGTCAACAACAACAGAGTTAGTAGAAGTTTTTTCATCGCTATTGATTTTTTTGTTTTACTCTCGGTCCATCACAGGGCGGATAAGCAGCCCGTTATATTTGGCGATACCTTGTGTGAAGCAATTCCACGACATTGTAGCGGCCCAAGAGAAGCCGGCATTGCTACCAAACTGTGTAGCAGTCCAGTAGCCCGAATTGCCGGTTATCATCTTCTCCTCTTTGAAGTAGATGTAGTTGCCGTTGGGACCGGTTACTTTTATGCTACCCCTGCCGTTATCCTCCGTGTCGCACTTGTCCAACAATTCAAGAAACTCTTTCTCGGTGGGCATACGCCACTTGCCTCCCCAAAGCATACGGGCGGCATCATACTTGGAGCCGGTGATGTTTTTCCCGATTTCAATGTAGGTTCCGTTTTCGCAATACTGGTAGCCGAGTTCGGAGAAGTAGGATTTGCTTTCCACCTCTCCCCACGCAAAGCGACCGGCCACATTGTCGTCTGCCCACAGCACACTCAGCCCCAAATCAACAGCCTCCCCGGCCCTATCGGTCAGTTCAACTTCTACCTGCTCCATTCGCGGAGCCTGCGGGTCTTCCATTTCGCAACCGACAAACGCAATTGTGGCAACAAAGAGTGCTACTACCCAAAAGAAACATCTTCTTTTCATACCTAAATATGTAAACAGCGAGTGCGGCTCCCGACAATCGGGTTAGTTGTGGGTAAAAAGAAAGTGTGGAGCCGATTAGTTTATCTGGATGGAGGTTCTGGAATACCTATGCTACAAATAAACATACCCCACACTCGTATCGTTGAGTATGAGGTAGAACACCCCAACAATCATACAATACGGAGCGACGAGTGTGATGCTTCCCTTGTAGCATTGAAAATTTTCCAGATTTCCATCCAAGGACAAAAGCTAATACACTTTCATCAACAAAATATGTCTTCCCCCAAAGGGGACCTTACAAAGGTATGGTTTTTTGTGAAAAAAGCCAAATCCCAATGTAAAGTAACGAGAGTAAAGGGAAGAAAGGGAATTCAATATTCATAATTCAAAATTCAAAATTCAAAATTTTGGTGTGCCTTCGGCACGGGTATTAAAAAAGATACCCAAGAGAAAGAGGGAATAACCTCAATCCATTTGGGAAGTACCCCCAAAGTACACCTCCCCTACGATAGGGGAGGCTGGGAGGGGCAGGCGTTGCCTGTTTTGTGTAGTTGGCAGGTCGGCACGCTTTCCTACCTCGTGGTGCCATCCGACCACCGCTCCCCTAAGTTAGGGGAGCTGGCGCAAAGCGACTGAGGGGTTTGTGAGAGCAGAATGGGCAGGAAAGGCCAACCGAGCCAACTGGGTCCACTAAGGTCCTTAAAGCCTTTAAGGGCATTAAGGCCCCTAAGGGCAGAAGATAGACGGGGCCACAGGCCGTTTTGTGATTTTTGGCCGTGATGCTATCTGCGTTTAAGAGCGGTAAAAATGCAGAGTGCGGTGCAAGTGCAAGGGCGTCAGAATGACGCTTCCCCATTTTGGCTGTGGTGCTATCTGCGTTTGGCAGCGGTAAAAACGCAGAGTGCGAGGCTAATTTTGTAACAAACAAGAAAGCGGGCCCGCAGTGGCCACAGGCCGTTTCGTGATTTTTGGCCGTGGTGCTATCTGACGTTTGGCAGCGGTAAAAACGCATAGTGCGAGGCAAGTGCAAGGGCGTCAGAATGACGCTTCCCCCATTTTGGCCGTGATGTTATCTGACGTTTGGCAGTGGTAAAAACGCAGAGTGCGAGGCTAATTTTGTAACAAACAAGAAAGCGGGCCCGCAGTTTGCTTTCGCAAATGAGGACCCGCTTATCGCAGTGCGGTGCAAAATTAGCCCGCAATATGCGTTTTTTACTCGTCTTTCTCTTCCTCTTGGTAAGCCTTCAAGAGTTTGTCCTGAACATCAGCAGGTACCTGCTCGTAGGAGGCAAACTGCATAGTGTAGGAAGCACGGCCCAGAGTCAGAGCACTCAGAGTGGTCGAGTAGCGATACAGCTCTGCCAGAGGTACTTTGGCATCCAAGCGGCTATATTTACCCTCGGCGTTCATACCCATAATGGTTGCCCTACGGCCATTGAGGTCGCTCATAATATCACCCATATTCTCGCTGGGTACGAATACCTGTACGTCATAGATGGGCTCCAAAATCTTGGGACCTGCGTTGCGGAAGGCCTCCTTGAAGGCGTTGCGAGCAGCCAAAACAAACGAAATCTCATTCGAATCTACGGGGTGCATCTTACCATCGTAGATGATAACGCGGATGTCGCGAGCATACGAACCGGTCAGAGGACCCTCGTTGAGTTTCTCCCTGATACCCTTCAGGATGGCGGGCATAAAGCGAGCATCAATGGCACCACCAACGATGGCGTTGTAGTAGATGAGTTTGCCACCCCAATCGAGAGTGTACTCCTCTTTGCCCTTGATGTTCACGATGAGGTCGCGGCCATCAACTTTGTATTTGCTGGGCTCGGGCATACCCTCGTAGTAGGGCTCAACAATCATATGTACCTCACCGAACTGGCCCGAACCACCCGATTGTTTCTTGTGGCGGTAGTTGGCAGCAGCAACCTTGGTGATGGTCTCACGGTAGGGAATCTTGGGAGCCGAGAACTCAACATCAATCTTCTGTGCCGAAACGAGAGTTTTCAGCAGGTTGATGTGGGTCTCGCCCTGACCCTGAACGATGGTCTGTTTGAGCTCTTTCGAGTACTCAACTTTGTAGGTGAGGTCCTCCTGTTTGATGCGGTTGAGCAACTCGCCGAGTTTCTCCTCGTTGTTTTGGTCGGTGGCCTTGATGGCTGCACGGTAGCGAGGAGCGGGGAAGTTGATGGCCGAAATCTCGGCAACATCACCTACACCCAGAGTGTCGTTAGCCTTGGTACCTTTGAGTTTCACGGTGCAACCGATGTCGCCGGCGCACATCTCGGTAACTTTGATACGGTTTTTGCCTGCGCAAGCAAAGATTTGGGAAATCTTCTCTTTGTTGCCATTGCGGGGGTTGGTAAGCTCCATACCCTCGGTAAGTTTGCCGGTAACTACGCGGAAGTAGCTAACCTCGCCCACGTGCTGCTCCACTGCGCTGCGGAACACGAAGATGGAGGTGGGTTTGTTCTCGTCTGCAACAACATCGTTACCCTCAACATCGGTCATAGCCTTGGCCTGTGCGGGGTTGGGAAGCACGTTGATGATGAACTCCAAGAAGCGTTTAACACCAAAGCTCTTCTTTGCCGAGCAGCAGAAGATGGGCATAAAGTCCCTGCCTGCAACACCATCCCTCAAGCCCTGACGAATCTCATCGGGAGTGAGGTCGTTGGTCTCAAAGAACTTCTCCATCAGGGCCTCATCGTTGATGGCAGCAGCCTCCAACAGAGCCGAGTGGAACTCCTCTGCGCGGTCGGCCTCCGAAGCGGGGATGTCGAGCACCTCAACATTGCCGTTGTCGTCTTTGGCCTTGTACATCTTCATTGTGAGCACGTCCACGATGGCATCGAAGCCGGCACCTGCGTTCACGGGATACTGAACGATTACGGGCATAATGGGCGAGTTGCTCTTCAAGGAGTCGTAAATCTGGTCCCAGTTGGCATTCTCACGGTCGAGTTGGCTTACCAAACCAACCACGGGCATCTTGGCCTGTGCGGCATAGCGGCTGTGAATCTCGCTACCCACATCAAAACCGTTGTGGCTGATAACGAGGGCTGCAAGGTTGCACACCTTGTAGGCAGCGAACTCGCCACCGCAGAGGTCGTCTACACCAGGGGCATCAATGAAGTTGAATTTGTGGTTCTGAAACTCGGTGAAGAGCACGGTGGGATAGATACTGCGTTTCTGCTGCTGCTCAAGCTCGGTGTTGTCCGAGAGGGAGTTGCCTGCGTCCACAGAGCCCTTACGGTCGATGAGTTTGCTCTCAAAAGCAAGTGCTTCGGCAAGAGTACTCTTGCCTGCGCCCGCACCGCCAACGATAGCGACATTGCGGAGGTCTTTTACCTGATAAGTTTTCATAAGTTGTAGTGTTGTTTATGTTAGTTTTCAGTTGTTACTCGTCAAAGAGCCCATAAAGGTAATTATATTTTTTTGAATTCTACAATCAATTTGGGCGTTTTCCAAATGTTTTTTATATCTTTGTTAGCGATATGCAGGAATTTGTGAACAAGATAGCCAAGCTCCAAGAGTTCTTGGCGGGCGCACCAAAGCGCATTGCGGTGGTTACGCACACCAACCCCGATGGCGATGCCATAGGCTCCTCGCTGGCGTGGGCCGAAGTTCTCAGGGGGCTCGGCCACAGCGTTTCGTGCCTTGTGCCCAACCGCTACCCTTCGTTTTTGGGATGGATGCAGGGCATTGAGAATGTGATTGTTGCGAAGGAGAAACCCGAGGTTGCCGCTGCGGAGGTTGCCGCTGCGGAGTTGGTTTTCATTATGGACCTCAACAAGATTGACCGCCTCGACACACTCACCGAGGCGATTGAGGCCAACACCACCGCACCCCGCATCCTCATCGACCACCACCTCTCGCCCCCCACCGACTACGCACTGATGTTCTCCCACCCCGAACTCTGCTCCACGGCTTTCCTGACCTACAAGCTGATTGAGCAGATGAAGGGCACCGAGGCGATAACCACCTCCATAGCCGAAAACCTCTACGCCGGCATTATGACCGACACGGGCAACTTTGCTTTCAGCACCCTCACCCCCGACCTTATGCGTGCGGTGGCGGTGTTGCTGGAGCACGGACTCAACATTCCGAAGGTGAACACTGCGGTCTACAACTCCTACTCGGCCGACCGAGTGCGCCTGCTGGGCTACTCGCTGTGCCACAAGATGGAACTGCTCGAAGGGGGCCGTGCGGCCTACCTGAGCCTCTCGGAGAGGGAGATGCGCAGGCACAACTTCCAACTCGGTGATAGCGAGGGCTTTGTGAACTACCCTCTGACGATTGTGGGGGTGAAGATTTCGGCGATGTTCATCGAGACTCGCAAGTTTATACGAGTGTCGTTGCGCTCTCGTGGCGAGGGTGTTGATGTGAATGTTTTTGCACGCAAGTACTTTGGTGGCGGTGGCCACAAGAACGCTGCCGGCGGCAAGTCGTTTGTGTCGCTGCGTGAGACCATCGAGAACTACAAAAAGGCGGTGGCCGAATTCCTCCCCACCTGCAACTTGGAGGAGTAACCGCCCCGCCCGAATAAGCAACCCATTGTATTTTTGGGGCGCAGACAGCCCGAACAAGTACCGCATAATAAACCCCGCCCACTCGGCTTTGAGTGGGCGGGGTTTGTGTTTATTTGTTAGACTTTCGCCTATTGCAAAAGCGGCAGAGCATTTGGCAATTTTCGGTGGTTGTTTTTCCACCTTCGCACCACGGAGTTATGTGGTCGGCCTCCATATTTTCCAACTCAAACCACTCTCCACACTTGGGACAAACTCCTTTTTGGCGAGTGTAAACCTCTAATTTTTGTGCTTCAGAGAAGGCTCTGATTGAGAGGTTTCGCTCATCCCGTGTGAGTATGTAGGGATAGATGCCGCCCTTCTTGGTTACATCATCATCAAGCAACAACTTTTTCACCTCGGCCTCTATGGTAACGGGGTCTAATGGGGTGTTTTTGTACTTGTTGTAGAGGGCACCCCACGGCACGGAGTTGATGATTTTCTTGTGCTTGTTGGAGAACTTGGCTTGCGCCCAAGCAATAACGCTTTGGTAGTATATCCACAGGTCGCTTGCATCGCCATCGTGTTGGTGTTTGGCCATATAGTCCTCGATTTCGCCACCGCTTATCCAATCAATGACCGTTTCGAGATAGTCCTGGCGTATGGGAGAGCCGGACATAAAGTCCTTGCCAACCATATAGGCGGGGCAAGAGTTTTTGCTGAAATAACGCTTTGCATCGCTCACCCACGGACCGGAGTAGACTGCATTGCGCAGTTCCTGCTCGGTGAGTTTTTCGCCGGCGATGTTGATGGTTCTGAACCACTCAAGTTTTTCGCTGTCGGTACCCGTACAAATGTAGACCATCAATTTGTAGTTGAGAATCTCCTGCTTTTCGTCGGTGGTGAGATTGTTGAAATAACGAAACTCGTAGGCAAAATCTCCTGCAACATACTGACAAATGCTGATGGTACGTTGCTGGCCATCAATCACTTCGTAGGTACCATCGCCACAATCGGCCCAATACATCACATTGAGCGGAAAGTGTCGCTTCACGGTTGTGATTACCGCATCTCGCTGTTTCTCTTTGTAGATAAATTCTCGCTGATAGGGAGGCCTGATGTTGAGTTTTCCGCCAAAGCCAACCACACCCTCGGCTCCGCTATCCTTGTACCCCTCGGCAAGTTCCCTTACCGTGATTTCTTTCAGTGCAATTTTCATAATTTATTTTCGTTTGCGGATTAGTATTCGAGCATATGGGTCTTTCATTCCCACGTTTTTCAAACTTAATTGTTTTGGCTTTTGTAACCCACACTCCACAATAGTATAGAAATGTGGATTTATATTTATTATTTCAAATTGGTCTGGGTTGTATTTGTCAAGAAAGGTTATGGGCACACCCATAACCCCATCATAGTCGCAGGGGGTGTCGGACGTTTTGTTCACATTGATTGCTTCGTAGTTGTCGTAGGTGGGATACTCCTCTGGGGTGTAGTGTTTGTAGAGTATGAGTTCTTCGTGCTTCTTCTCAATATCAAGATTGGTAAACCACGTTACACCCGATACCCTAATCATACCCTCTCGGTGGTCGCCAGCAGTTGCCACATCCTCATACTTGGAATAGAAATGGCCCGCACCACCCTTGAAACCATAGCCCAACCAGAGTTTGTTATCTCTGATGAGAGGGAATATCTCTTTGTAGGTTATGGCGTTTTGGTGTCCCACTATCACAAACTTTTTATCATACTTAATCAGTTGGGCAACATACTCACGAAAAAGAGAAAATGGAGGGTTGGTAACAACAATGTCGGCCTGTTTGAGCAGCTCGATGCACTCGGCGCTACGGAAGTCGCCATCCCCTTCGAGAGGTCGCACCTCTATTTCGCTCGCATCGGGCATATTGTTGCCATCTTTATCACCTTCGTAGATTTGATAGACCGCCTGCTCGCTGGCGTTCATCGAGAACAAATCAACATCTTGGCTCTTGTAGCAGGTGGCGATTACTCGTTTGAGGCCGAGGTCATTGAACTTCAGCGTGAAGTACTTGAAGAAGTTGCTCACTCGTGGGTCATCGCAGTTGCAGAGTACTGTTTTGCCACGAAAGTGCTCTTTGTAGTGGACCAATTCTCGCTCAATGTCGGCGAGTTGAGTGTAGAACTCATCCTTCTTGGCGGCTTTGGCGGCCGTCAGGGTTGTGTTTGCCATAGGGTTTGGGTGTTGTGCGCCTGCAATCCGCTCAATCCTACGACCAAACAAAAAAAGGTGGACATATCTCGTCCACCCTTGCGGTCGTAGGAAACCGTGATAACAGACAAGAATGCCCACACAACGAGGGCATTCGCAACATCTGTTCCGGTTATCAATTTGAAATTTCCTACGTTTCAAGAGTTGGAACAAACAGCAAACGCTAATTAGTAAATATGTAAGTAGTTAGTTTTGTTTCTCTTTTTGCTCAAATGTTTTGTGTTTCCACAAAAATAGGCATTTATTTTGAATTTGTGGCTGGGGTTGAGTAACTTTGTCGAAAATTTGAGAAGATGAGCACAAAAATATCAATCATTGTGGCTGTGGCCCAAAATGGCGTTATCGGCACCGGAGGCACTATGCCTTGGCACATATCCGAGGACTTCCGACACTTCAAGGAGGTTACGCTCGGACACTCGGTGGTGATGGGCCGCAAGACCTACGAGAGCATCGGTCGTCCGTTGCCACGCCGCCGCAACATCGTAATCACACGCAACAGCGACCTGCGCATCGAGGGTTGCGAAATGGCCCCCTCGTTGGAGGCCGCACTCGCAATGTGCGAAGGCGAGGAGGAGGTTTTTGTGATTGGTGGTGGCGAGATTTACCGCCAAGCGCTTCCTTTGGCACACAAACTCTACATCACCCACGTGGGCGTGAGCGTGGAGGGCGACACCCGCTTCCCCACCATTGACCCCACGGTGTGGCACGAGGTGGGCCGCACGGAGTTTGAGCGTGGCGCAGAGTTTGAGCACCCCTTTGCGTTTGTGGACTACGAAAAGTGAAAATTTCCCCACCCCCGAAAGGGCGTGATAGTTAGGGCGGTAGGGTGTGCGGGCGTGTGCCCTGCGCCCGAAAAAGCGAAAAAAGTTTGCGAAATAGGAAATTTTGACTACCTTTGCACTCGCAAACGTACCGCGGGGTAGAGCAGTTGGTAGCTCGTCGGGCTCATAACCCGGAGGTCGGAGGTTCGAGTCCTCCCCCCGCTACTCAAAAGGAGAAACATTCAGGTTTCTCCTTTTTTCGTATCGGGTGGAGGACTGATGTCCTCACCCATATATACAATCCTCCCAAACCCTCCTTTGATAAGGAGGGCTTATAGCAAGGCACAGCCTTGCTTTGCAATCCAACCCTTCAAAACACGCATATAATCATCAATAAAGCGGTTCGAGATTTTGATTGCGCAGCCTACTCAAAAGGAGAAACATTCAGGTTTCTCCTTTTTTCGTATCGGGGGTCATCCCCCGACTATATTTACATTCCTCCTAAATCCCCCTTTGATAAAGGGGGACTTCTTGGTGGGGCTTCCGAAAGTTTTGCATTGGGGAGGGCGAGAACCGTAGGTTCGGACAATCCGAGCAGCCAAAGCAGAGGGGTAAACGCAGGGCAAATTGGGGCAAAAAGAAACGAGGCACCGTTATCACAATCGGATGCCTCGTTAGGCTATCGGGGGCGGAAATCAGGGAGAAACACTTCGAAGCCTCTCGCTATAATCTTTAGCAAACACACGCACAATCAGCTTCTACTGGAATGCCCCCGACAGATAGCATAGTATATGTCTGACGATGTTTTTCGCTCGTCTTCATTTTCTATGATGCACAACCCACGCAAAAAGTTGCATCACCCCACAAAAAAATCTCACTTTTTTCTCCGAACACCCTCCAAAAGGCAAAAATGGAGTGGAAAATTGAAAAAGTTGCGAGTAAGCGAGAGCAACTAAAAGCCACCAAAGGTGGGTTAATTGAAAATTCAAAATTGACAAAACGTTGTTTTGTCTAAAATGCTCCCGCTCGGCAGAGTCTGCAAGCAGCCTTTGCGCTCGCTTACTCGCATTTGCCAAAATTCAAAATTGACAAACCCCTCCGCCTAACGGCACCTCCCCTAACTTAGGGGAGGAGCAGGCACAGCCTGTTTTGTGTAGTGGCAAGGTCGGCACGATCCCCAACCTTCGGAAGCCCCAACTTCTTCTCGGGTAACAAAAACGTTACCCGTGCCATCCAACCACTGCTCCCTTGAGTACCCCTCCCCTACGATAGGGACGGTCGGGAGGGGTGGTCGAAATTGCGCTCGGCGGCCCCGCCGAGCAGGAGCTGGCGCAAAGCGACTGAGGGGTTTGTGAAAGGGCAGAATGGGCAGGAAAGGCAGAAAGGGCGGATAGGCCGACTGGGCAACTATGGCAACTGGGAGAGAAAGGATAGAAGGGAGCTATCACTCCTATCACTCTCATCGCTCCCAGTAGACCCAGTGGGACCAAAAGCCCTTAAAAGCCCTTAAAAGCCCTTAAGGCCGTTAGGGCTGGCGGCGTTTGTGGGAGAGTTATGGCTCCACGCAAGTGGGGCGAAAGAACAAAGCACACTTGCCCAAACTTGTTTGAAGGCGATGTGTGGTCTGAGCTTTCAACTCATCCGCAAGGATGCATAACTCTCCGCACGGTCCAAGGCCGACTTGTACGGAGCCCCAAAAAAGAACCCATCCTAACGACACAAAGCACCGTGAGGATGGGACTACACTAAAAGTTTTTGGTTCCGCTTTTTTCAAAAAGCGGAGAAGAAAAAGGTGCGAAAGAAAGCCACACAAAATAAAAAAGAGCCTGTCTAACAAGTTTTTTGTTAGGCAGTTTTTTTAGTTATAATCGTAGTAAATAGTAAATAAGATTTGGAAAATAGCACCAAAAGATATATATTTGTGTAAATAAAGAAACGCAGTGATTTTGCGTTGAAC